>JANRKQ010000262.1:0-4204 GCA_033763395.1 Myxococcaceae bacterium | reverse complement strand
TGTGAACGCTCACCGAGATCCGCGTGAATCTGGACTGTCGACGACGACGTTCACGTTCTCATCGCCGTCGTAGCCCCGCGCGAGCAGTGCGGTGGCGACGAGCAGAGCGACGGGTGCTGGTCCGTCGAGGAGGGGTCCGGGGAGGAGACTGAAAACTTGTGGGGAGGCTGTGGAGAACTACTTCCCGGCGCGCGCGAGCCACAAAGACGAAGGGCCCCCCAGGTACCACTGGAGAGCCCCTCTGGACGACGCGCCCGTGTGCCAAGGCGCGCTCGTGGTGAGCGCGAGGTAGCGCAGTCACGGGGCGGCGGCCAGAAACCGGCGAGCGCGGTGTGCCGTGGACTCGCTGCGCTTCGTCATCTGCGCCCGGCCGACGTGCCGGCAAGTCTTCTTCCTGTGCAGCCACTGCGACAGGGGCCACCGGTACTGCCGCGAGGAGTGCCGAGAGACGGCACGACGGCAGTCGCGAAGAGCGGCCGGGCGTCGGTACCAGGCGACGAGGCCGGGGCGGCACGCACACGCCGAGCGGCAGCGCCGGTACCGCGAGCGGCAGAAAGTGACGCATCACCCTGACGAGGAGGTGCCCGCGCCGGCCACCGTGCCGCCCGCGCCGACGAAGGCCGTCATGGAGACGGCCGACAGCAGCGGCGCGAGTGAGACGACGGATGCGAAGGACGAGAGGACGTACCGATGCGCGTGGTGCCAGCGCGAGAGCCGGTTTCTGCGGCACGAGACGCTGGCGAAGTACCGCCCGAGGTGGCGCCGGCCGCCATGAGGGAGGTGGGCGATGACGCTGTCGATGGAGGTGGTGGCGAACATCCGCCGGCTGCACTTCGCGGAACACTGGAAGGTGGGCACCATCGCGACGGAGTTGGGCGTGCACCACGAGGCGGTGGAGCGCGCGCTGGGCTTCGACGCGAGAGGCGGCGTGAAGTCAGACGGCGTCACGGCGGCGCGGGTGTGCGCGTCGAAGTTGGACCCGTACAAGCCCCTCATCCGCGAGACGCTGGAGCGACACCCGCGGCTGAGGGCGTCGCGCCTCTTCCACATGGTGAAGGCACGCGGGTACCCGGGCAGCGAGATTCAGGTGCGGCGTTTCGTGCGCGAGGTGCGGCCCGAGGCGCAGGCCGAGGCGTACTTCCGGCGCGAGACGCTGCCGGGTGAGGAGGGCCAGGTGGACTGGGGCCTCTTCGGGCCGCTGAAGGTGGGGAACGCGACGCGGAAGCTGTGCTGCTTCGTCATGGTGCTGTCGCACTCGCGCGGGGTGTACGCGCGCTTCTACCCAGACATGACGATGGAGAACTTCCTGCGCGGGCACGTGGCGGCCTTCGCAGCGCTGGGCGGCGTGCCGAGGGTGTTGCTGTACGACAACCTGAAGTCGGTGGTGCTGGAGCGACACGGAGACGCGGTGCGCTTCCACCCGAGGCTGCTGGACTTGGCCGGGCACTACCACTTTGCGCCGAAGCCCTGCGCCCCGTACCGCGGCAACGAGAAGGGGAAGGTCGAGAGGACCATCCGCTACCTGCGCGACAGCTTCTTCGCGGCGCGGCGCTTCACGGGCCTTGGCGACTTGAATGCGCAGCTGGCGACGTGGCTGTCCGAGGTGGCGCTGGTGCGCAACTGGCCCGGCGCGCCCGACGGGCGCCGCATCGTCGACGTGCTGGGCACCGAGAGGGAGCGCCTGCTACCGCTGCCTGAGGGCGCCTTCGCGTGCGATGTGGTGCAGCCGGTGGCGTCGGGCAAGACGCCGTACATCCGCTTCGACGGCAACGACTACTCGGTGCCGCACGTGCTGGTGAAGAAGCCGCTGACGCTGGTGGCCTCGGAGACGACGGTGCGCCTCCTCGACGGCGACGCCGAGGTGGCGCGCCACGAGAGGAGCTACGACAAGGGCCTGCGCGTCGATGACGAGGCCCACCTCGAGGCGCTGGCGCGACAGAAACGACGGGCGGCGGAACTCGGCGGGCGCGACGTGCTGCGCGCGACGCTGAAGAACGCAGCGGCCTTCATCGATGGGCTGGCCGCGCGAGGCCAGGTGTTGGGCGCCGAAACCTCGAGGCTGGTGCGGCTGCTGCGCGAGTACGGCCCGAAGGAACTCGACGCCGCGCTGGCCGAGGCCATGTCGCGTGGGGCGCTGAGCGCCTCGTCGGTGGCGCACCTGCTGGACACGAGGGCGCGCCGACGCAAACGGCTGCCGGACATCAACGTGGTGGTGCCCGAGTCCGTGCGGCACGTGCACGTCACGCCGCACGCGCTGGCCGACTACGACTCGCTGCTGGGCCAGGACGGTGAGTCATGAGTGCCCAGCTGTCGACACAGCTGGCGACGCTGGGCATGCACTGGGCCGGGCAGAACCTCGACGACGTCATCGCCCTGGCGTCGAAGCACCGCTGGGGCCCTGTCGAACTCCTCAGCCACGTCGTCGAGCAGGAGGCGAAGGAGCGCGCCCGCAAAAGCATGGAGCGCCGCCGCGCGAGGGCCAAGCTTGGCCGCTTCGGCATGATGGCCGACTTCGACTGGGCCTGGCCCACGCGCATCGACAGGCCGGCCGTCGAGTCGGCCCTCAAGCTGGACTTCCTCGCTGAGCGCCGGAACCTCGTCCTCGTCGCGCCGCAGGGCCTGGGCAAGACGATGATTGCGCAGAACATCGCCCACCAGGCCGTCGTCGAGGGCCACACCGCGCTCTTCACGACGGCGTCTCAGCTGCTGCTCGACCTCGGGGCCCAGGACTCGCCTCGCGCGCTCGACAGACGGCTCAAGCACTACGGGCGTGCCTCGCTGCTCGTCATCGACGAGGTGGGCTACCTCTCGTACGACGCCCGCAACGCCGACCTGCTCTTCCAGGTCGTCTCGCGCAGGTACGAGGAGAAGAGCCTCGTGCTCACTACCAACCTGCCGTTTGGTGACTGGGCCACCATCTTCCCAAACGCCGCCTGCGCCACAGCCCTCATCGACCGCATCGTCCACCACGCGGACATCATCTCCATCGAGGGTAAGTCGTACCGTCGGCGCACCGCCGAGGAGTCGAAGAAGGCGAAGTCGAAGAAGTAGCTGAACGGGCTCGTCGACCGCGGCTCACGCCAGCGCGGTCGACGGTCCAGATTTCTGCGGATCTGCGTGACCGCCTACACGCAAGGGCAGGGATGGGCGCAGCTACAACGTGCGCTCACCGGAGACCGCACGTCACTCCACCCGCCATTGCCACTTTCATCGACGCCGCCTCCACCACCCCGACCTGGGCGTGCCGATGCTGCGACGAACCTTGAGCGCCATGGAGCGCGTGCGTCTCGTCTCATCGCGCGCCCACGCCCTCGCCACTCACCGCGGTGACGAGGCCTGGCGCCGCGTGGTGGAGGAGGGCCTTCAAGGCGTTCCCGCGGAGTTCCGCCCGCCGTCGTCGCTTGGGAGCAATCGCCGAACCTCCGCCAATTGAGCGCCGGGCTCTTTGGCCATGGCGTCGAGCAGAAAACGCGGCTCCTGCGCGCCGTTGTCGGCCAGTGAAGACAGCATGCCGAACTTCGCTGCGAGCCACAGCGCGAGGGTCAGCAGCAACGCAGGCGACCGCACGAGACCGTCGACTGCAGCCGGCGTCACTTCGAGCCCACGCGCGCGAACGAGCCGAGTACCTTCACGCCACGCGTGCACGACGGCCTTCGCGTCGCTCCACGTGAGCCTCCGTTGCGCGCGAACACCTGCCGCCATCAACGGCGCCATCACCGCGGCATGCGTCGACAGCCACGCCTCCATGTCGGAGCACTCGACCGTCGGAATCCCCGCCTCGGTGAAGGCCTGCGCCCACCCATCGAGCCACGCCGGCCTGAAGTCACGCAGCGCCCCGATGGTCGTGATCTGCACCCGCTCGAGCGCGCGCGGAACGACCTGTGCCTCCAGCTTCCCATCACGCAACGCTGCCACGATGGCCGGAAAGCCCCACGCGAACCGCTCCCGCCCAATTGCATCGCGCAATGCCTGCACACCGCGCCATTCGTTGAACATGAACATCACCGGAGCGCCGCACGCCTTCAGCATCGGAACCACCGCTTCGGCCTGCCACGGCTTCACCGGAAGGATCACCAGGTCGCACGCCGGGATCGAATCGGAGCTCCGCACGGGAATGCGCTGACCCCTCACCGTCACGATCGCGCCATCACGCCGCAGCGCCTCGAGCCTCGCCCCGCGCGCCACCACCGTCACGTCATGCCCC
>JANRKQ010000261.1:0-1593 GCA_033763395.1 Myxococcaceae bacterium | reverse complement strand
GACGGGCACCGGCGCGACGGACCGCAAGGTGGCCCAGGCGGTGGTGAACAAGAACGCCACCACCACGCGCAAGGCCATCGAGGAAGACCGCGAGTACAAGCGCGCCGTCGTGCAGGCGAACTGAGCAGCCAGGCTCACGGCGCGCGCTCGAGCGGGGCCGCCGTCGCGACGAGGGCCTCGACGTCGGCGCGGTCATCACGACTGACGCCTGCGTCGACGAGCCGAAAGCGCCGGTACCGCCCCGGCCCGGTGCGGAGGAGGGCGACCGACCAGCGAGCGCCCTCGGTCTCGAGCGCCGAGACGATGAAGCGCTCGACGTCACAGCGCGCTCCTTCCAGCTGGCGACCGACGGTGGCGAGGTTCACGAAGCCAGCATGCACCTCGACGGTCGACAGCCCAGGCGGCAGCGGCGCCGCGAAAAAGGCCGCCCACGAGCCTGGAGAGAAGAGCTCGGCGGGTCGTGGTGGGCCCGAGCCGACGGCCGCGACGGACTGTTCATCGTCGTCGGGGCCGGGGCGAAAGGCGCGCGGGTTCGAGTTGCGGGCACCGAGTGGGTACACGTCGAGGTGGGAGAGCGAGGGAAGACACTCCGGCAGCAGCCAGGGCGCCACGCGGTCGATGGCGAACGTCTCGACGCCGAGCCGGGCGAGCCGAGGGAGCGTTCGTTTCCACCCGGCGAGCTCTTCGAGCGTCGACTCATCGAGCCGGGCGCGAGTGACGTTCGGCGAGTCGACGAGCACCGACAGTGGCGGCCGCTCCAACGTTCGCACGAAGACCCAGCAGGGGTCGGTCGCGAGCACGCCAGCCTCATCGCGGGTCATCGGTTCGAGTCGAACGGCGTCGAGCAGGCCGTCACGAAAGCAAGCAGTCCCCGGCGTCGCGTGGCGACGGACCGCCTGGCTCAACCATGAGTCGCCGTGAGCCCGGCGAAGCGCTTCGGCTCCGGCCTCGTCGCCGGCCTGCTGGAGCCGGGCGTGTAGCCCGCGCAAGGGGTGGTGCTCGATGAGCCAGTCGACGTACACCGCGCGGAGCGCGGCGTCGTCCGGCTGAAGCGCGAGCGCGAGGAAGAGGTCGTCGCCGGTCATGTCTCGACCATTCTCGCCGGCTTTGCCCGGGCGTGGGACGCTTGCGGTCGCCGAGCGCAGGCCGTAGGCGACCTGCGTGCGGACCCTCTTGACCGTGTGCTTCAGCGTCACGCTCGGCTCCTCCTGTCTGGCGCACTACGCCCCGGCCAGGCTCTCTGCGTCCACCCCGCTGAGGCTCGAAGTCAGCGGGCTTCAGTCGACCGTCGAGGTGCTCGTCGACGCCCGGGGCGTGCCCCACGTGTTCGGTGCGCAGGAGGCCGACCTCGCGTTCGGCCTCGGCTTCATGCACGGGCGCGAGCGCACGTTTCAGGTGCAGGTGATGAAGCACGCTGCGCGCGGCCGCCTCACCGAGCTGTTCGGCGCCGACGCGCTCCCGCTCGACCAGCGGCTGCGACTCCTCTCGTGGCGGCTCGACGCGGGCTTCGCGGCGCTCTCGGCGCGCGACCGGGCCACCCTCGAAGCGTACGCCGCGGGCATCAACGCCGGAGCGGCCAACGCTGGCACCACC
>JANRKQ010000260.1:0-6229 GCA_033763395.1 Myxococcaceae bacterium | reverse complement strand
TTCCTCGAGTCGTCCGACCCCGACAAGGACATCAACCTGTACATCAACTCGCCCGGCGGCTCGGTGACGGCCGGCCTCGCGATCTTCGACACCATGCAGTACGTGAAGCCGCCGGTGTCGACGATCTGCATCGGCCAGGCGGCGTCGATGGGCGCGGTGCTGATGGCCGCCGGCGCGAAGGGCAAGCGCTTCGCCCTGCCGAACTCGCGCATCATGATCCACCAGCCGCTGGGCGGCGCGCGTGGCCAGTCGAAGGACATGGAGATTCAGGTCGCCGAGATGGTGCGCCTGCGCAAGGCGCTCTACGACATCCTCTCGCGCGCGACGGGCCACAGCTTCGAGCGCATCGAGAAGGACTGCGACCGCGACTTCTTCATGTCGAGCGCCGAGGCCAAGCAGTACGGCCTCATCGACGAGGTGATGGACAAGAAGAAGCCGTCGCCGCCGTCCGGGGAGAAGAAGTGATGACGCCCCCGCGGAACATCGTGGTGCCGCGGGTCGTCGAGCAGACCCACCGTGGCGAGCGCGTCTACGACATCTACAGCCGGCTGCTCAAAGATCGCATCATCATGCTGGGCACGCCCATCGACGACGACGTCGCGAACATCGTCATCGCGCAGCTGCTCTTCCTCGAGTCGGACGACCCCGACAAGGACATCAACATCTACATCAACTCGCCCGGCGGCTCGGTGACGGCCGGCCTCGCGATCTACGACACCATGCAGTACGTGAAGCCGCAGGTGTCGACGATCTGCATCGGGCAGGCGGCGTCGATGGGCTCGGTGTTGTTGGCGGCCGGCGCGAAGGGCAAGCGCTTCGCGCTGCCGAACTCGCGCATCATGATCCACCAGCCCCTCGGCGGCCTGCAGGGCCAGTCGAAGGACATGGAGATTCAGCTCGCCGAGATGGTGCGCCTGCGCAAGGCCCTCTACGAGATCTACTCGAAGGCGACCGGCCACAGCCTCGAGCGCATCGAGAAGGACTGCGACCGCGACAACTTCATGAGCCCCGACGAGGCGAAGGCCTATGGCCTGGTCGACCACGTCATGGACAAGAAGCCGCCCTCGATGGCCGACAAGAAGTGACGGCGTCAGGAACCTGACGAGCGCCTGGCCGTCCGTCGTCGTGCACGGCCTCGCGCACCCACACAGGCCCGGTTAGGGTTGAGACACCACATGGCGACCAGGAACGTCGGACGCGACGGCAACCAGACCCTCTGCTGCTCCTTCTGCGGGAAGTCGCAGAAAGAGGTGAAGAAGCTCATCGCGGGCCCGACCGTCTACATCTGCGACGAGTGCATCGGCCTCTGCAACGACATCATCGCCGAGGAGATCGACCGCGAAGAGACGAAGGACACGAAGGTGCGCATTCCGCGGCCGAGCGAGATCAAGACGATCCTCGACGAGTACGTGATCGGCCAGGAGCGCGCCAAGAAGACCCTCGCGGTGGCGGTGCACAACCACTACAAGCGCATCGAGTCGCGCGTCGCGATGGACGACGTCGAGCTGCAGAAGTCGAACATTCTGCTGCTCGGGCCCACCGGCTCCGGCAAGACGCTGCTGGCCCAGACGCTCGCCCGCATCTTGAACGTGCCGTTCACCATCGCCGATGCCACCTGCCTCACCGAGGCGGGCTACGTGGGCGAAGACGTCGAGAACATCATCGTCAACCTGCTCCAGGCGGCCGACCACGACATCGAGCGCGCCCAGCGGGGCATCGTCTACATCGACGAGATCGACAAGATCGCTCGCAAGTCCGAGAACCCGTCGATCACCCGCGACGTGTCCGGCGAGGGCGTGCAGCAGGCGCTGCTCAAGATCATCGAGGGCACCGTCGCCAACGTGCCGCCGAAGGGTGGGCGCAAGCACCCGCAGCAGGAGTTCCTGCAGGTCGACACCACCAACATCCTCTTCATCTGCGGCGGGGCGTTCGGCGGCCTCGAGAAGGTGATCGAGCGAAGGCTGGGCGGCAAGTCGCTCGGCTTCGGCGCAGACGTGAAGAAGCGCGAGCGCAAGACGCTGTCGGAGCTGTACCACCACGTCGAGCCCGAAGACCTGCTCAAGTTCGGAATGATCCCCGAGTTCATCGGGCGGCTCCCGGTGGTGACGGCCCTCGAGGAGCTCGACGAGGCGACGCTCATCGACATCCTGGTGCGGCCGCGCAACGCGCTCACCAAGCAGTACAAGAAGCTGCTCGACCTCGACGGGGTGCAGCTCAAGTTCACCGACGGGGCGATGAAGGCAATCGCGCACGAGGCCATTCGGCGCAAGACGGGGGCCCGCGGGCTGCGCGCCATTCTCGAGAGCGTGATGCTCGAGGTGATGTACGAGGTCCCTTCGAAGAAGACGGCGCGTGAAGTGGTGATCAGCGAAGACGTGGTGCTCAAGAAGAAGGAGCCCGTCATTCTCCACGCCACCTCCGACGAGAAGTCCAAGGCGGGCAGCGCGGCGTGAAGTCGGCGAGGTGGCTGCTGGCCCTCACGGCGCCGTGGCCGCTGGTGTTGGTGGTGCTGGCCTTCCTCGCGCCCGGGCGGCTCGCGTGCGGCAACGCGACGGGGTTCGCCCCGGCCATGCTCGAGCTCATCTCCGCCTGTGACGCGGCGACCGCGCGGCTGGGCACCCCGGTCGACTTTCACCCGCTCAAGGGCGGCGTCGGCGGCAACTACCTGTCCGGTGAAGAGGCGGGCGAGGGGTACGCCCACGGCGATCTCGTCGTGCGTGGGTCGAAGGGGCAGGCGGCCGTCGACTACGTGATGCAGAAGGGCCTCGGGGTGTGGTCTCCCTCGGTGCTGCGGCTCACCTTCGACGACGGCGCGAAGCTCGACGTGAAGGCGTGCGCGGCGGCCGAGATCCAGCGCCGGGGGCAGGGGGCGATGACCGCGACGCTCGAGCGCCTGTGCGCCGAGGGGCAGGCCGATCAGTGCGTGGCGCTCGCGCAGCTGAGGGGCGGCGCGGGTGACGTCGAGGGGGCCGCGAAGGCGCGGGCGCAGGCCTGCGCGTTGGGCCTCGCAAACGCGTGTGCGGACTCCCGGTGAGCCTGCGAGAGCTCGAGGGCAGGGGCGCGGAGCGACGTCGAGCCGCCGCTGCCCGGTAGGTGCATCGGCGCAAGCCAGGTGACGTGCACGCTGGCGTTCCCGGCCGTCGCGGTGACTCCCGTGGGCGCTGACGGGAGCCCGCCTGAAACCTGAGCCACCAGTGCTCACCCGCTCCAGAAAGGGCCTCGACCGGCTGTGCCGTGGGCGTTACATCGCCGCGCCATGCGAAAGACGATCGTCGTGTCGCTGCTCGCCGTGTCCTGCGCTTCGACGCAACAAGCCGTGAAGCCCGAGCCCGCGGTGGTGGTCGCCGCCGTCGACGCTGGCGCCCCGCCCCCGCCCCTGGAGCCACAGAAGCCGATGGTGCCCCCGACCCGCACGCAGGTGATCACCGACGTCATCCACGGGCTCACGCTCAAGGACCCCTACCGTTGGCTCGAAGACGAGAAGGCGCCCGAGGTGCAGGCGTGGATGAAGGCCCAGGACGACTTCGCCCGGAAGAACCTGCGCGGCCTCGATGGCCGGGAGTGGCTCACCAGGCGGTACACCGAGCTGTACTACCTCGACGCCATCGGCACGCCGGTGAAGCGGGGCGGGCGCCTCTTCTATTCCCGTCAGCGCAAGGACAAGGAGAAGGCCGTCGTCTACTGGCGCAACGAGAAGGGTGACGAGAAGGTGCTCCTCGACCCGAACACCTGGTCGACCGACAACACGGTGTCGCTCGGCATCTGGGTGCCTTCGTGGGACGGCAAGAAGGTCGTGTTCGCCGAGAAGCCGAACGCGGCCGACGAGTCGACGCTGCACGTGCTCGACGTCGACTCGGGCGAGCGCTCGACGGTCGACGTGATTCCCGGTGGCAAGTACGCCAGCCCCTCGTGGCTGCCCGACTCGAAGGGCTTCCTCTACGAGTGGCTCCCCAGCGATCCGAAGATCCCAGTGAGTGAGCGGCCAGGCACCTGTGAGGTACGCAAGCACGTGCTCGGGCAGGATCCCTCGAAGGACGAGCAGGTGCACCCGAAGACGGGCGACCCGAAGACGTTCATCGGCGGCTCGGTCTCGCGCGACGGCAAGTGGTGGTTCATCTCGATCATGCGCGGGTGGAACGAGAACGACGTGTTCTTCAAGCGCGTGGGCGTCGACAAGGACTGGCGCGTGCTCGTGAAGGGGAAGGACGCGAAGTACGGCGTCGACGCGTGGAAAGACGTCTTCTACGTCTTCACGGACGAGGGCGCGCCCAACAAGCGGCTCTTCGCCGTCGACCCGAAGAAGCCCGAGCGCGCGAACTGGAAGGAGCTCATCGCCGAAGACAAGGACGCGGCCCGCGAGTCGCTGGTGATCGTCGGCGGCCACTTCGCCGTCTCCGCGCTGAAGAAGGCGGTGAGCGTCGTCGAGGTGTTCGACTTCAAGGGCAAGAAGGTGCGCACCATCGAGCTGCCCGGCCTCGGCACGGCGTCGAACCTGGTGGGCCTGGAAGACGACGACGAGGCGTACTTCGCCTTCTCGAGCTTCACGATGCCGCGCCAGGTGTTCAAGACGAGCGTGAAGAGCGGCAAGAGCGAGCTGTGGGCGAGCGTCGAGGTGCCGGTCGACCCCACGAAGTTCGAGGTGCGGCAGGTCTTCTACCCCTCGAAAGATGGCACGCAGGTCTCGATGTTCATCGGCGCGCGCAAGGACGTGGTGCTCGACGGCAACAACCCGGTGCTCCTGTACGGCTACGGCGGCTTCGACATCTCGCTCACCAGCGCCTTCACCTCGTTCATCTACCCATGGCTCGAAGCGGGCGGGGTGTACGCGGTGCCGAACCTGCGCGGCGGCGGCGAGTACGGCAAGGCGTGGCATGACGCGGGGAAGGGGCCCAACAAGCAGAACGTGTTCGACGACTTCATCGGCGCGGCGGACTGGCTGGTGAAGGAGAAGTGGACGACGCCGAAGCGGCTCGCGATTCGGGGCGGCTCGAACGGTGGGCTGCTGGTGGGCGCGGTGATGACGCAGCGGCCTGACCTGTACGGCGCGGTCATCTGCGCGGTGCCGTTGCTCGACATGGTGCGCTACCACCTCTACGGGTCGGGCAAGACGTGGATCCCCGAGTACGGCGACCCCGAGGTCGCGAACGAGCTGAAGGTGCTCGCGGCCTACTCGCCGTACCACCGCGTCACCGAGGGCACGGCCTACCCGCCGCTGCTGATGATGTCGGCCGATCACGACGACCGGGTCGACCCGTTCCACGCGCGGAAGTTCGTGGCGATGGTGCAGGGGGCGACGAAGGGGAAGAGCACGGCGTGGCTCCGCATCGAGATGAACGCGGGGCACGGCGGGGCCGACCAGGTGGCGAAGTCGATCGAGTCGTCGGTCGACCAGTTGGCGTTCCTGTTCTCGACGCTGGGAGTCAGTGCGCCGAAGCCATGAAGATCGGCTGGTGGAACACCGGGCTTTCGCCGCCGAAGCGGGGAGTCGCCGAGCGGGTTGCGCAGGCCGGTCATTCGTCCACGCTGAAGCGACTGGCAGAGCAGGGCGCCTCGTTGATCGGCCTCTGCGAAGTCTCCGCTGAGCAGCTGAAGCACCTCGAGATGCCCCTCGGTTCGTTCGAGAGTCGGTGGGGACGAGTGAGCTGCCCCGCGCGCAACCTCGGCCTCGTGTTCAACCGCGAGCAGTGGTCCGTGCGGGAAGAAATGAGCCTGACTTTCAAGGCGCATGGGCAGTCTGGTCACGCTGGTTGGATTCTTCGATGCAAGTCGCGTGGACGGGGGACACTGCGGCTCGTCCTCCTGCATTGGCGCACGAGTGCGCATCACGGAGGATTCGTGCGCGAGGGCTGTGCGCGCCAGCTTCGGGACGCGATTGAAGCCGACCCCGCGACGCCGACCATCGTGATCGGGGACTTCAACTGTGAGCCATTCGATGAGCACGTGACTCGCTACCTCGGCGGCACTCGCGACCGGCAGATGGTCGTCGATCGACGCGCGCCATTCTTCAACCCGTTCTGGTCGGCGGGCTCCGATGCCGAGCGTCCGGTCTGGTCGTCGCTCAGGTTGTCGCGGCCAGACCCGGTACAGCTGTCGAGGTGGATGCTCGTCGACTTCGGGCTGGTGAACGCCCCGCTGCTGGCCTCCCGCGTGTCCGGTGAGGTCCTCGCCGAAGGCGAGATGACAAGTGACCATTGGCCCGTCATGCTCACCCTGCAGTCGCCTCTGGAGG
>JANRKQ010000259.1:0-6947 GCA_033763395.1 Myxococcaceae bacterium | reverse complement strand
TCGCACCACCGGTAAGCCGTTGATCGCGTGGCCCGCGGCGGTTGGTCCCGACCTTGAAATGGAGCCGGGACACACCCGCAGCCCTGAGGAGCCCCCCATGCGCATCGCCAACCTGCCCCAGACCCGAACGAACGCCGCCACCGCCAACCAGACGCCGACCGCGCCTCCGGGCACGGGTGGGCCGGCCAACACGCCCGCCGCCACGAACACCACGGCCACGGCGAACGCGCGCAGCGTCTCGGCGAAGTTCAGCTTCGAGTTCTCGATGAGCTTCGACCTCAACTCGCTCAAGAAGCTCGACGGCAACGTCAGCCACTCAAACCCCGGCAGCGGCGTGCTGGCCGACCCGACGAACCCCTCGTCGTCGAACTCGGCCGCGACCGGCGGCCTCACGAAGGACCCGGCCGGCTTCCCCGCGGGCTCGGTGCGCACGCCCGGCGGCTACACCATCGTGCCCCGCGGCAAGGACGCCCAGTGGGACGTCTTCAAGCCCGGCCAGAAGGCCGACGAGACGCCGATGTCGAAGATCTTCGGCGACCCGCACGTGCACGAGTCCGACGGCACCAAGTGGGACTTCACCAAGACGTCCACCTTCCGCCTGCCCGACGGCACCGCCATCGGCGTCAACACCACCAGCGAGGTGGGCCAGTCGGTCAGCCGCAAGCTCGACATCGTCAACGGTGACGACCACGTCACCATCGACGGCATCAACACCGACAAGCCCACCACCAGCGCCGTCACCCCCGGCGGCGAGCGCATGATGGAAGAGCTCGGCCAGCGACAGGACCAGTTCGTGCTCGGCAACTCGACGGCGGACCAGGACGTGCGCTGGCTGCGCGCCCGCAACGGTGAGGTCGAGGGCCTCATCACCGGCTCCACCCAGGACGCCCAGAAGACCTACGACCAGACGATTCAGAGGACCGACGAGTCGGGCATGCCCTTCCAGGTGCAGAACGGCCAGACGGCCGAGCCGGGCAGCGACGCGTTCTCGGAGCAGCTCAAGCAGATGCTGACGCAGCTCTTCGAGGGCCTCTTCGGGCGCCTCCTCGGTGGCCAGGGCGCCAACGACGCACCGGCGGCGGAGCAGACGGTCGACGCCGCGCCGGTCAACAACACCCGCCCCGGCACCGCGCCCACGGGCACCAACGCCGCCAACGCGGCCGACGACGCGCTCAACCCGCTGCCGGACAACGCCAACCAGACCGACGCCGCCGCCACCGCGCAGCAGCCGGACGTCAACACCGACATGATGCAGACCATCGAGGGCCTGCAGCAGCTCCTCGACGCGGTGAAGAGCCTGTTCCAGCTGTTCGACCAGCTCGGCTCGCTCTCGCAGAACCGCCGCCAGCCGATGGCGGTCTGACGAACGCCCGCTGCTCCGCCGCGTCACGCGCGCGGCGGAGCCCCCCTTCCCCCGCTTCTTCCTCTCTCTCTCTCTCTCGGAGCCTTCCATGTCGAACCACACCGCCGCCCCGTTCGTCGTCGTCCCGTACCACCCCGCCCACCTCGCCGAGTTCGTGAAGGGCGACCGCACGCTGGCCGAGCTCATCAAGATGCCGCGCGCGAAGCTCAAGGCGCTGGCGGCCAAGGGCTACCAGCTGCTCGCCGCCGACCAGGTGGACCGCGCCGTCGAGTTCTTCCGCGGCCTCGTCGCGCTCGACCCCTACAGCGCGTGGAACCACACCGCCCTGGGCGTGGCGCTCCTGCGCAGCGACGCGAAGGCCGACGCCGAGAAGCACCTGCGCCGCGCCCTCGTCATCAACCCGCGCGCCGTCGACACCCGGGTGACGCTGGCCGAGCTGCTGCTGGGCTCGAAGGGCCGTGAGGCCGAGGGGGTGGCCGAGCTCGAGCACGTCGTGCGCGAGAACATCGGGTCCAACGACTCCCTCGTGGTGCGGGCACGCATGTTGCTCAACACCCGGAAGTAATCGACCCGCGCGACCTCCCGGAGCCCGACGCCATGCGCTGCCTGCCCCTCACCCTCACCCTGCTGACGACGACGGCCTCTGCGGCGCCGACGCTGGGCGTGCGGGCGCAGGCGGGCGCGGCGTTGTCGCTCTCGAAGCCCCAGGCCGAGCAGTTCGGCGCCGGCCTCGACCTGTGGGCCACGCCGTTCCTCCAGCTGCACCCGATGTTCGAGGTCCACGCCACCGCGGGCCTCACGGTGCTGGCGGGCAACTCGATGCGCGTCGACGCGAAGGCCGGCGGCCTCTTCACGCTGCTGGTGGGCGCGCGGGTGAAGGGCCCGATGCGCGAGAAGCTCGTCTCGCCGTGGTTCGATCTCTCGGTGGGCCCCGGCTACTCGGGCACCGGGCACCTCGTGGTGGCGGGCGCGGCGGGCGTGTCGATGCGCGGCGACGAGGCGTGGCCGCTCTGGCTCGGGCTGTTCGCCCGCGTGCAGTACCTCGCCCGCGGCGTCGAGCTGCCGGGCTTCCAGAGCGTCGACCTGGGCCTGCTCTCGCTGGGCGTCAGCGTCGAGTTCTTCCCCGGCTCGGTCGAAGACGACCACGACCACGACGGCGTGCTCGACGCGAACGACGCCTGCCCCCGCGAGTTCGCCGAGACGGCCGACGGCTGCCCCGCCCCGCCCGTGGTGGAGGCGCCCGCCCCGAAGCCCGAGCCGGTGGCCTGTGACGGCGAGCGTGACGAGGCCGGGCGCTGCGTGCCGACGCGGGTGCACGTGACGAAGGAGCGCCTCGAGCTCGACGAGAAGATTCTGTTCGCCTTCGGCACCACGCAGATTCTCCCGCGCTCCGAGCCGCTGCTGGCCGAGGTGGCGCGCACGCTGACCGACCGCCCCGAGCTCTTCGTCCGCATCGAGGGCCACGCCGACGCCAAGGGCTCGAGCGCCTTCAACCTCGAGCTGTCCGAGGGGCGCGCCCGCGCGGTGCGCGACTTCCTGGTGAAGGAGGGCGTGGCCGCGAGCCGGCTCTCCACCAAGGGCTACGGCGCCCAGCTGCCCCGTGATGACAACCGCTCGGCCGATGGCCGCGACCACAACCGGCGCGTCGAGTTCGTGCTGGTCGATGGCGGAGGTGCTTTGTGAACCGCCTCATCTTCCCCGCGCTCGTCGTGCTGACGGGCTGTCTGGACTCGCTCACGCTGCTGCCTGCGCCGGAGCCGGTGGTGGAGCCGCGCCGCGAAGAGGTGCCTGCCTCGGCCCGTGACGCCGGCCTGCCCATCGCGCTCAGTGACGTCGACGCCGGCACGCCGCCCGTCGAGCCCGAAGACGCGGGGGCCGTCATCGAGCAGCCGGTGCAGGTGGTGGACGCGGGCGTCACCGTCGACGCAGGCGCGCCAGACGCCGGCTGCAGCTGCCCCGCGGTGCCGAACGCCCTGGCCGTGTGCCTCGAGGGCGTGTGCGGCCGCGGGCCGTGCGACCCGGGCTTCTTCGACCTCGACCCGAACGCGCCGGGCTGCGAGTCGACCTGCCGGGGCGCCGTGTGTACCGGCCCCTCGGGCACCATCACCCTCACCGCGCCGCCGGTGGCCGAGCGCGCCCACGGCGACCTCTCGACGACGGGCGTTCGCCTCGACTCGAGCCGCGGCGACCTTGGCATGCCGGGTGCTGTGTCTTCCGGCACCAGCACCACCCACCGCCCCTTCCTGCACTGACTTCCCTGGAGAGCCGCCATGTCCACGTCCACCCGCGCCACGCTGTTCACCTGCTGCCTCCTCGCCACGAGCGCGTTGGCGAGCGTGCCCTCGACGCTGGCCTACTCGGGCCGGGTGCTGCGGCCGAACGGCACGCCCGAGACGGGCGTCACGCAACTGCGCTTCTCGCTCTTCTCGGCCGCGACGGGCGGCACCGCGCTGTGGAGCGAGACGCAGACGCTCGCGCTGAACGCCGACGGCCTGTACCAGACGAAGCTGGGCGCGGTGACGTCGCTCGAGGCGGTGGTGACGGCGAACGACCGGCTCTTCCTCGAGGTGCAGGTGGGCCAGGGCGCACCGTTGTCGCCGCGGCAGGAGCTCTCGTCGGTCGCCACTGCGCTGGTGGCGAAGTCGGTGCAGGGCGGAGAGGTCGACGCGTCGAGCCTCAAGGTGAACGGCGTGGCGGTGGTGCCGGGCTTCTCGACGGTGCGCGGCTTGTCGTCGAGCGGCACGGTGACGCTGCCGGCGGGCGTGACGCGCGTGTACGTGAAGGCGTGGGGCGCGGGCGGCGCGGGGGGCACCACGTGGCAGGGAAACGGCACCATCACGCCGGGCGGTGGTGGCGGCGCGGGCGGCTACGCCGAAGACGTGCTGACGGTGCCGGCGGGCGCGACGTTGACGGTGACGGTGGGCGCGGCGGGCCGCTCGGTCATCAACTGCTCGGCGACGTCGGGCGGCGACTCGTCGGTGCGCGTCGGTGGCATGACGGTGGTGGAGGCGCGCGGCGGCGGCGCGGGTGGGCACGCCAACAACTGCTGCCCCGGCCAGCTGACGACGGCGGGCGCGGGCGGCCAGGCGACGGCGAGCGTGGCGGTGTCGGGCGAGGCCGGCCTGTCAGGCAGCAACGGCGGCGACGGCGGCAAGAACGCGATGAGCCCCGTCTTCGGCCGCGGCGCCAGCGCGGTGCTCCGCTCGACGACATGCAGCCTCGGCGACAGCGGCGGCCCCGGCTTCGTCTGGCTGGCCTGGTGAGTGCACTGACTTCGTGACGACCCGAGAGGTGACGCCATGGCGACCGGAGCCCAGCAGCAGCAACAGCCCCAGCAGCAGCCCCAGCGCCGGGCGCCGCAGCCGAGCCAGTCACCGACAGTGTTGATGCCGGCCGTCGAGGCGCCCGCGCGCACCGCGACGCCCACGGCCGTCCCGCAGGCCCGGCCGGCCCAGCCCGCGCGTCCCCTGGCGCCCCGTCCCGCGCCCCGCGCGATTCCCCCGAGGCCCGCGGCCCGGCAGCGCGCGGCGCCCATCGCCATTCCCCGCGTCGACCGGGCTTTCGCCGAGCGCGCGAAGGTGCGCCTGGCCGGCGTCGCCGAGAAGCCCCAGGCCCCCTACCGTCGCCCGACGCCGCAGGAGCTCGAGGCGGTGGTGAAGACGTGGACGGGAGAGATTCCCCGGCCCGAGGCCACCATGACGGGCAGCCGCATGACGCCGCTCAACACGGTGATGGTGTGCCGGCGCAACGAGCGCAGCGCGCTGGCGCTCAAGGCGGTGCTGCAGCAGTTCGCCCCGGCGGTGAACCCCCGCTACGCGAAGGGGGAGCGCGGGCAGCTCTTCATCTGGGACGTGGCGACGGCCATGGAGTGCACGGTGCCGCGCTTCTCGAAGTACGGCGAGCGCACGCTGCACCAGGTGGCCTCGTGGTTCCGCACGGCCTCGTTGAGCGAGGGGTGGATTCGGGTGTCGACGGAGCGCGCCCAGGAGCTCGCCGACCAGGGGTACCTGGTGGTGGCGCTGCCCAAGACGCGCGCCTGGGAAGCCCTCGCCATCGTGCAGCCCGGGCCCGGCCTGAAGGTCGCCAGCGCCTGCCAGCGGCAGCGGGGCATGCACCTCGAGGTGCGCGACGCGCTCGGCGTCGGCATCGCCGACTTCTTCTTCCACGAGTGAACCCCGTTCCAGGAGCTTCGACATGCACGCCGCCGAACCGCTCTTTCTGCGCAGCCCGCTGTGGCACACTGGGGCTTCCATGACGTCGTCCATCACCGGCACCCGGCCCATGTCCGCCGAGTACGCGAAGCTGCCGAACACCCTTCGCCTCGTCGCGCGCGCCGACGGCGTCACCCTGGCCCGGCACGAGTTCTCGCGCGGCACCCTCTCCATCGGCAGCGCCGACACCAACGACATCATCGTCAAGCACGAGACGGTGTCCCGGAAGCACGTCGAGCTGCACGCCGACGGCGATACGCTCTACGTGAAGGACCTGCAGTCGCGGAACGGCACCCGCCTGGCGGGCTCGCGCATCGGCGAGGCCTTCGTCACCGTGGGCCACGTGCTGCTGCTGGGCGGCGTCGAGCTGCGCATCGAGAACGGCGACGAGCCCGAGGCGGCGAAGCTGGGCCAGCTCGAGGGCGTGTCGAAGTCGATGCGGCAGGCCATCGAGGCCCTGCGCAAGGTGGCGCCGTCTGAGGCGACGGTGCTGCTCGAGGCCGAGACGGGCTCGGGCAAGGACGTCACCGCGCGCGCCATTCACCTCGCCAGCCAGCGCGCCGAGAAGCCGTTCGAGACGCTCGACTGCAGCGCGCTCCCGAAGGACCTGGCGGCGGCGCAGCTGTTCGGCCACGTGAAGGGCGCCTTCACCAGCGCCGACAAGGACCGCGCGGGCGCCTTCGAGCGGGCCAACGGTGGCACCTTGTTCCTCGACGAGATTGGCGAGCTGCCGCTCGAGCTGCAGCCGCTGCTGTTGCGCGCGCTCGAGAGCCGGGAGGTGCGGCGCGTGGGTGATGAGCGCGTCGTGAAGGTCGACGTGCGGGTCATCGCCGCGACGAACCGCGACCTCGACGCCGAGGTGGCGGCCGGGCGCTTCCGGAGGGACTTGCTGCACCGCCTCGCCGTGGTGCGCGTGCGCATTCCGCCCCTGCGTGAGCGCCTGGAAGACCTGCCGATTCTGGTGCGCAGCATCCTCGACCAGCTGGGGCCCCGGGCGCGCGGCTTCACGCTGTCTCCCAACGCGCTCAAGCGGCTGGGTGAGCACCACTGGCCGGGCAACGTGCGCGAGCTGCGCAACTTCATCGAGCGCGCGCTGGCCCTGGGCACCGCCATGCCGGGCGAGACGCTCACCGACGAGGAGCCCGCCGAAGAGAGCGGGCCCACCATCGACTACAAACAGGCGCGCGAAGAAGCGCTGGCGTCGTTCGAGAAGGAGTTCGTCGCCCATCTCTTGCGTGTGTTCGACGGCAACGTGTCGCGGGCCTCGCGCGAGGCAGGGCTCGACCGCGCGTACCTGCACCGGCTCATCAAGAAGCACAACGTCGAGACGAAGTGACGAGCCTCACTGGCGAAGCGCCTCGGGCGTCGCTCGC
>JANRKQ010000258.1:0-6445 GCA_033763395.1 Myxococcaceae bacterium | reverse complement strand
CTGCCGCGCCGACCTCGTCTGCGTCAGCAACGTGGCCACCGGCGAGCTGACGTGCGGGAGCTTCTGCAACCAGACGACGGGCACCGGCCTGGGCGACAGCTGCGCGGCGTCGGAGGGCTGCCTGCGCAACCTCGTCGACTCGGCGAACCTGCACCTCTGCAGCGTGCACCAGGTGGGCCCGGGCGCGACCGGCGCGGCGTGTTCGCTCTCGTCGCAGTGCCGCAGCGGCGACTGCCTCACCACCGATGGGCCCACCGACTACTGCACCGACAAGTGCACCCATGAGGCGGGCTGTTCGGCGAACACCACCTGCGTCGTGCAGGACTCTCCTCTCACGTCGGGGCCCTTCGTCATCGGCAACTACCTGTGGAGCTCGTGTCGCCTCGACTCGAACCTCACCGCCACGCGCACGAAGGGCCAGAGCTGCTCGGCGTCGATGCCGTGCCGGGCCGGTCCAGCGGCGTGTCACAACGGCACCTGCATCGAGCCGTGCTGCGATCACGCCGACTGCGGGGCGGGCTTCAGCTGCAGCGCGACGGGCCCCAGTCGCACCACCGGGTACCAGACGTCGATGATGGAGTCGGTGTTGTCGGTGGTGCCCTCGTGCATCGCGTCGAGCGCTACCCGGACGACGGGCCAGACGTGCGCCACCTCGGCGGAGTGCCGCAGCGGCATCTGTGACGCCACCCGGGGCACCTGCGTCGACCTGTGCTGCAACAACGCCTCGTGCACCGCAGGCACCACGTGCCAGCCGGTGGAGCTGAAGCTGTCGACGGGGCCGATGACGCTGGTGCGGGCGTGCGTGTTCGCGCCCATTCCAGCGCGCATCATTCAGCGGTGAGTCGGTGGTGAGCGAGCGGCGGACCCGGCCCGGGGCTCCGCCCGCCGGAGGCTGACGACGTCAGGCGTGCAGGCGGAAGGGCGTGCCGCGTCGAGCGCAGCCTCAGGGTCCCGCGTCCGGGCACGTGCAGGCACCGGCGAGGCCTCCGTCAGCGAGGGATCCACAGCGCAACGTGCCCCTCGGGCTCGTGCTGCTCGAACCACAACGGCAGGGCTCGGCGAGGCGTTCGATGACAGGTCCCCCATCGGGGAGCGCGCAGTCGGGGGTGCAGTCGCACCGGGCCGCGACGTGTCGCTGCTGATTCGGTGCCGGATCGGCGCAGGTGAACGTGCCGAGCCCACCCGCGACGCACGAGCACCGCGTCGGAGACAGCGCCGGGAACCGTCCACCATCTGCCTCGGCCACCGCAAGGACATCACCCGCTGGGGTCCGGCACTCGGGCACGACGGGCTCGCACACACAGGCGCCTCCGCATGGCGCCCGGCCGAGATCTCGATCGGGGGCTGACGGCTCCCACGCCGGGCATGCGCATTGGCCGGCGAAGATCGGGGCTCCGTCGCTTGTCTGGCAGCTGCTTCTGCAGTCGCACGCGCCGATCACCCGGCCTGCGAGGTCGGTGCACGACTGTCCGAGTTCTCCCCCGCACGCACACGGGAGAGACGTTCCCAGGCACGCGTCGTCGGGAGGGAGTACTGGCGGCTTGTTGTGCACCACGATCCCCTCGGCGACGAACGTGTGCACCGGGTGATCGACCGACAGATCGAACACCTCGATGACGCCACCAGCGAGGTCGACCTCGCGCACCTCGACGCGGCCCACCGAGCGCCCGTCACCTACGAGCAGCAGCGCCGTCCGACGCCGCAGCGCCCAGTCACCTGCGTCGGCCCAGCTCCGCGCGTCTGGATCCCACAGTGGATGGTCGGTCGTACACCGCAGCGAGAAGCCCTCGCCGGTCAGCACGATGGTCTCTCGCGTCGACGAGCGCGTGGCGACCAGCCGTGCCTCGAGGACCTCGAGGCTGTGTGGGTCGACGGCCAGCACCTCGTCTCCAGCGCCGAGCGTCTCGATGAGGCGGTCACCGCGAGGGGTCCGCACCCGGCTCCCGCGCGCGATGCAGCACGAGACGCCCCCCATGACGCCGACCGCTGCCGAGAGGACCGCCGCCGCCAGCTGCCGTTTCATGGTGTCTTCTCCCCACACTGCCGAACCTGCGTGCGCAGCGTCTCGACCGACTTCCGGGTGGCCTCGGACAGCTTCTCGGGGAGCAGCGCCTCGAAGCGCGACAGTCGGAGGGCAGCTTCGTCGCACCGGCGTTGCATCATCGCGACCGTCAGGAGCACGCCGGCGAGATCGGAGCTCCATGGCGCGAGCGCGAGGCCTGCGGTCGCGTGCGTCTCGGCCGTCACCACGTCGCCCGCCTCCGTCGCGGCCCGCGCCGCCGCCAGCCGGAGCGACGCATCGTCTGGACTGGCCGCCACCGCCCGCTCGAACGCCGGCCGCTGGGCCTTCGCGTCTTCGTCCTCGAGCGCCGCCAACACCTCGGGCGCCTCGGGGTACGACGCCAACAGCGAGGCGACAGGCTGCTTCGCCTGCTCGGCCTGCAGCAGCGCGAGGCTCGCCGGCAACGGTGTCGGAGCGAGCGAGACGGCCTGCGCAAGCTCCTCGGCCTCGGCCTTCTCGTTGCGCAAGAAGAGCTGCGCCCGCAGCCGGTGGACTTCCCAGGGCGCGAGCGTGCGCACCGTCGAGCGCGTCGGCGCGCGCCGCAGCGACGTCTGGTACCCGCGGAATTTCGCCGCGCCGAGGTAGAACTTCACCTCGCCTTCCAGCCGCCGGGCCTCGTCGGGCGGGAACACCTCGCGCACCACCTCGCGCACCGGCCGCGTGCCGCGCAGCCCGTCGAACAAGCGCACCAGGCGGGCGTCGTCGTGGTTCGACAGGTAGTGCACCCAGGCCCAGGCCGACGCGTAGTACCGCGCCTCGGCGTCATCGAACCGGAGGTCGTTCCACTCCATCAGCTCGTCGATCGAGAGCAGGCCGCCGACGAAGGCCTCACTGGCGCGTTCCTTGTTCCAGCGGCCCATGGCGACGGTGCGCTCGTCGGTGAAGGTGGCGTCTTCGAAGTACGTGGCCAGCCCCTCGGACAGCCAGCGGGGCTGGCGCGGGAGCATGAAGTCGCTCACCAGGTGCGTGAGCTCGTGCGCGTTGACGTTGGTGGCCCCGGGCTCGGAGGGCGCCCCCACCACGAGCACCCGTGGCCCCTGACGACTGACGAAGCCCGAGTACCCCTCGGCGAAGGACGCGACCGTCTCGGTGTCCTGGAGCACCACCACCGGAATGCGCGCGCGCGGCACCTCGGCGCGGAAGAAGGTGGCGAAGGTGTCCCACAACAGCTCGAGGCGGCGCGCCTCGGCCTCGAGCTCGGCGTCCGGCAGCTCACTCGAGATGACGAAGTGGTCGGTGACGAGCTCGCGCACGCCTGCGCCGCCGTGCACCTCGCACTCGACCCGCTTGACGCAGCCAGAGGCCACGGCGGCCACCACCGCTCCGCACCAGATAGCCCGCATCACGAACCCCCATCGACGACGACCCGGCCTGGACTACCGTTGGCAGCCTACATGGCCGAGCCCCGAGTCGCCTTCGCGTCCCTGTTCGAGTCGCTGGAGCGCATCCTCGCGCCGGTGCGAGACGCGTCCGTCGATGCCCGCCTGCGGGAGCTCGGCATCGACTTCGGCCACCTGCAGCCGGCCTACCCCGTCGAGACCTGGTACGCCGGCATCGAGCTGGCCATGAGCCGGTTCGACCCCACGTGGACGGACGCACAGCGCCAGAACCACTTCGGCGTTCGACTCGTGCAGACGTATGGCGACACCCTCGTCGGCAAGGCCATGTACGCGATGATGCGCCTCATCGGCCCCGAGCGGAGCATCGTGCGGGCGACGCGGAGCTTCCGAACGGCCGTGAACTTCCTCGACACCTCGTACGTGATGCACGGCCCGCGGGACTTCGAGCTGACGATGAACGAGGTCGTCCTGCCCCACCGGTACCCCGGCTTCTTCGAGGCCGCGCTACAGGTGGCGGGCGCGAAGGACGTGCGCTGCGAGCTGACGCGCCTCACCGAGACGCACGCGAGCTACCGCTCCACCTGGCAGTGACGTCGTCAGGCCGGCGGCGCGTCGGCCTGCCGCTGGCGGCGCTTCTCGACGAGCCACACCAGCACCACGCCCAGCTCGTAACAGAGCAGCATGGGCCCGGCCATGAGGGCCAGGTTCACCGCGTCACCCGTCGGCGTGATGACGGCCGCCGCGATGAGGCACACCACCAGCGCGTGCCGCTGGTACTTGAAGAGGAAGGCCGACGACACCAGGCCCACCATGCCCAGCACCATCATGACGAGCGGCAGCTCGAAGATGAGGCCGAAGGCGAGCTCGAGCACCAGCACCAGCGAGAGCTGCTCGCTCATCGACAGCATCGGCTTGGTCCAGTTCATCGACTCGACGGTGGCCACGCCGACGGACAAGGTGCGCTCGAGCTTCCACAGCTCGGAGAAGTCCGACGCGCGAGGGGCCGACACGCCGGCCAGCAGCGCCGCGCCCTCGTCGGCCAGGGACGAGGCCTTGTCGAAGTCGGCCTGCCCGAAGGCGGCGATGGCCTCGAGGCGCTTCGCCATCACCTGGGTCAGCACCGGCCGGGCGGCGTCTCCGAAGCCGGCGTGCGTCGCGTCGACGAGGCGCCCCAGGCCTTCGAGCCGCGCCATCACGTCGACGCTGCGCTTGTTGAGCAGCGACAGCCCCATGCCGTCGTCGGTCGTCTTGCCTTCGCCGGTGGCCTGCAGATCGCCCACGGCCGTGCGGGCCAGAGCGCCGGCGTGCTCGATGTCGCCCAGCGAGAGGTACCGCAGCGCGTCCTGCTCGCGCAGCTTGCCGGTGTCGATGCGCTGCGTGATGACCGCCACGTCCTCGCGCTGCAGGAGGAACTGGAACATCTGCGGCAGCAGCACGAAGTAGCAGAACGCCGCGCCCGCCACGAAGGCCAGGGTGCCGAAGACGATGAAGGGCCCCGCCATCTTCTTCTCGTTGTCGTACAGGCCCGGCGAGACGAAGCCCCAGATCTGCCAGAGCAGCACCGGCGTCGCGAGGAACACCCCCGCGTACAGGCCGATCTTCATCAACACGTTCAGCTCTTCGATGGCCGAGGTGTAGACGAGCTGCGCGGACTGCGCCGGGAGCGACACCAGCACGGGCCGCATGAGGAAGCCGTAGATCTCACGCGCGAAGGCCAGCGAGAACGTGCCCAGCACCAGCACGACGACGACGACGCGGGACAGCCGGGTCCGGAGCTCCGCGAGGTGCTCGAACAGGCTCATCTTGAATTCTTCGGGACTCCCCGCCGCCGCGGCCATCAGGAGGTGGCTTTCTCCGGCTCGGCCGAGACCGCCGCCGTGGGGGCCGCCGCGTCCGTCGGCGCCGGCGCAGCGTCAGACGGCGCCTGCGCGGCGGGAGCGGCAGGGACGACGGGCTCACCTGCGGGGGCGCCCTTCATCACCTGCGAGGCGTCATCGGTGCCCGCCGGCAGGGCCCCGTGCTCGTGGTGGGCGAGCGCGTCGTGCTCGAAGGGCTCCCCGTGGGCCACGGCGTCGGGCGCGGGCTGCGGCAACACGGGAGGGCTCTCATGCGCGGTGAGGTCCTGGTCCATCTTGTAGAACTCGCGCTCGACGACGTTGCGCACGTCGTCGGTCTGCCGCCGGAACTCGCGCACCAGCTTGCCGATGCCGCGCGCGAACTCGGGCAACTTGGAGGGGCCCAGGATGAGGAGGGCCGCCACCGCGATCAAGATGATCTCACCGGTGCCGATGTTCAGCATCGCGGCGCCGGTTGTAGTCCGTCGGGACGCGGGGGGCTACCGCCGAACGGGGAAGGCGGTGCCGCGGCCACAGTAGACGAAGGTGCCGTCCTGGCCCTTGCCGGCGCGACGCAGGCCCGAGAAGGCCAGGTTCGACCCCATGCGCGCGGGCCCGAGGGTGACGTCTTCGATGCGCAGCACCACCGGAATGCCCTGCGGCATGCCGTCGAAGGGTGAGAGCAGCTCGGCCATGACGAAGTGTTTGCCCTGGCCGCAGCCGTTGTTGGCGATGCCGAAGTAGGGGTACTTGTCGGTGACGGCGACGACCTTCACGCGGGCGTCCTCGACGAGCGCCGAGGCCGAGAAGCGCGGGTCGGCCTTCGCGTCTTCCGCCGTCGCCGCGGGGATCATCGCACCGCCGCCGGCCTTGCCGCCGAGGTAGGCACCGGGGGCGACCGTCTTGGGCTGGGTGGCGGCGGTGGTGCCGCTGGACGGCGGCGGCGTGGTGCCGCTGGGCGGAGGCGTCGTGTTCGACGGCGGGGGCGTGGTGGCCGCGACGGGCTGCTGCGAGGGGGGCGGCGTCTCGCCGGGGCGAATGACGCGGCGGCCGGGCTCGCTGGGCTGGCTCCCTTGCGGGTTCTTCGCGGCCTCGGCGGCGAGGCGGGCGGCCTCTTTCTTCTGCTCTTCCTCGAGCTTCTTCGCGTCGGCCTCGAGCCGCTTCGCCTCGGCGGCGGCGAGCTTCTCGTCTTCCTTGCGCTTCTTCTC
>JANRKQ010000257.1:0-16966 GCA_033763395.1 Myxococcaceae bacterium | reverse complement strand
CGCTGGATCTTGAGCTCGTCGATGCGATCGAGGCGCTGCCGCTCGAGCCGCTTGCAGGTGTCGAGCACCGCCTTGTGCTCGGTGGACAGCGTGATGATGTGATCGCCCTTGTCCTTGTAGAACTCGACGACGCCCTTGATGGCGAGGTTGTTCGACTCGGTGGCGCCCGAGGTGAAGACGATCTCTTTGTCCGAAGCGCCGATGAGCGCGGCGATCTGCTTGCGGGCCTTCTCGACCGCGGCTTCAGCCGTCCATCCGAACTTGTGGTTGCGCGAGGCCGCGTTGCCGAACTCGTCGGTGAAGTAGGGCTTCATCGCCTCGAGCACGCGCGGGTCCATCGGCGTCGTCGAGTGGTAGTCCATGAAGATGGGCAGCTTCATTGTTGAGACCCGCTTTCAAAATGGACCAACGCGGTCCAGAATCACGGTTTTGTAAGTAGCTGCCGGGAAGTGGACTCGTCAAGTCCACTTTGTCGCGAGTCTGTCGGGGCGTTGACACCACTGCACCAGCGCACCATGGTGCAGTGGTCATGCGGCTGACTGTTAATCTATCTCAAGAAAATTATGAGCTTCTGCGGCGCATCGCGCAGGGCACCAATACGTCCTTGAGTGAGGCGCTCAATCGGCTGTTGGCGAACCGCCCAGAGCCGAAGATTGAGACCGGCCCGGACGGGCGGCCGCTCGTGGTCGGCGCGGAGCGGGTAGGCCCGGTGGATTCCCATGACGTGGATGCAGAAGAAGACCGCCGGCAGGCCGCGCTCGCGGGATTTCCAGTTCGATGAGCGTGCTCATCGACGTCAACGTCCTCGTTGCGCTCGTGCTGACGAATGCACCCAATCATCACCGCGCGACAGCCACTGTCTCGCTCACGAAGCCCTTCGCGACGTGTGCCGTCACGCAGGGTGGGCTGCTGCGAGTGCTGATGGGGCCGTTTGGCCAGCTCCGAGCCGAGAGCGCGTGGCAGGTGCTTCGACAGCTCACCCTGATGCCCGCCCACGAGTTCTGGGAGGCAGGGTTCTCGTATCTGGAAGTGGCTCCGAAGGGGGTTCAGGGCCACGGCCAGGTGACGGATTTCTGGTTGGCCGAGCTCGCGCGTCGGCGGAAGTCTCGACTTGTCACCTTCGACCGGGGCCTCGCGCAGGCGCACCCGGACGTGGTCGAGCTCGTCCCGTAAGCCGATTCGGTGCAGCGCGCGCGTCGTTCTGGCGCACGAGCGGGTGCCCCGCGCCTCGTCTCGCGGGGATGGACCACGGCACGCGGGTCGCTCCGGTGGGCCTCGCCGTCCCCACCCACCCGGAGCGTTCATGTCCCGACCGCCGAACAAGGAACTGCAGCTCGCCACCTCGCAGGAAGCGGAGCCTACGCGCTACGCCCAGTGCTGGCGGCGCGGCAAGCCCGAGGAGGATCCCGAGAAGCTCAAGCGCTGGGGCGTCATCTCGGCCAAGCCCAGCGAGTTCCTGATCCGCATGCGCGGGGGCAACGTCATCACCAGCGGTCAGGGCGCGACCGTCTTCAAGTGGCCGTGGGACTCGGTGGCGATCGTCCCCACCACCGTGCAGCGGCTGCAGTTCACGGCCGATCAGGTCACCAGCGAGAAGGTGGGCGTGAAGGTGACGGGCATCGTAGTGTACCGCATCGCCGAGCCGCTCATCGCGTTCCGCATGCTCAACTTCAGCTTCCCCGAGCGCGCGCAGGAGAAGCTCGCGACGATGATGGAAGAGATGTGCATCGGCGCCACGCGGCGGCTGGTGGCGAACCTCACCGTCGAAGAGTGCCTCACCCGCCGGAAGGACGCGCTCGCCTCGGAGCTGGTGCGTGAGGTCGCTCCGGTCGTCTCGGGCGAGGGCAGCGTCGAGGACACCACCACGCGTGGCTGGGGCCTCATCGTCGACACCATCGAGATTCAGGACGTGCGCATCACCTCGGCGCAGGTGTTCGCCAACATGCAGGCGCGCTTCCGCCAGGAGCAGGAGCGCGTGGCCCGCGAGGCTGAGCTGGAGAAGCAGCGCTCCATCAAGCTCAACGAGGCGCAGACCGAGCAGGAGGTCGAGCTCTCCCGCGTCGCCGCGCAGACCGAGATTCGTCGGAAGAAGCAGGCCGCCGAGGAAGAGGCCAAGCTCGAGAAGATCACCGGCGACGCGCGCGTCGAGGAGCAGCGCCTCGCGCAGGAGCGCCTCACCCGCGCCAATCAGGTCTCGGCCGAACGCGAGTTCCAGCTCGCGAAGATCCAGGCCGAGCAGGAGGTGCGGCAGCGGAAACAGCTCGCTGACGAGGCCGCCGCGCTCGAGCAGCAACAGGCCGCCGCGCGACTCGCCGAGGCCAAACAGCGCGCGAAGGAGAAGCAGGCGCTCGACGAGCAGCTCACCGAGGCCCGCCTGATGCAGGAGCGGCTGCGCCACGAGGTCGAGGTCGCCCGGCTCGAAGCCGAGGCCGAACAGGCCCGTCACGCGGCGCGGGTCGCCGAGGAACTCCAGCAGGCCGAGCTCATGCGCACGCGCTCCGACGTCGCCGAGGCGAAGCGGCAGCTCACGGAGATCGAAGCGAAGACGGTGGAGCTCGAGGTGCAGAAGCAGCAGCTGCTGTCGAAGCTCGAGCTC
The DNA here is from genome assembly GCA_033763395.1 of Myxococcaceae bacterium. Lineage (GTDB taxonomy): Bacteria > Myxococcota > Myxococcia > Myxococcales > Myxococcaceae > Xiheimicrobium. Next base: position 14,370 of record JANRKQ010000257.1, on the reverse strand, counting down.
GATCGCCTCGAGAAGCTCAAGGCCATCGAGAACACGCTCTCACCCGAGGCGATTCAGCTGGCGATCGCGCACAAGCTCCCGGAGCTGGCCCAGGCGTTCCAGCAGAAGATGGGCGAGGTGCACGTCACCGCCGTCGATGGGGCCAATCCCTTCGGGTACATCGCCGCGGCCGTCGAGGGTGTCATGGGCCTGGCTCGCAGCGCCGGCCTCGAGGTGCCAAAGAAGCCCGCGTCGTGACCGTCAGCGCTCGATCTTGAGGACTTGAACGACCGCGGAGAGCGCGGTGAGGAAGCCGACCAGCGCGAAGATGCCTCCGAGGACCCGGGGCACCATCGCGCTGCCGGCGATCGACGAACGGAAGGCCTGGGCGTCACCTCCGAAGAGCACCTGCGCGTCGACCTCGGTCGCTGAGCGCACGGTGGCGAGCACGGTCACGACGTCCCCCGCCTTGAAGCCGGCCAGGCGCGGCGTGCCAGCGGTGACGGTGCCAGGGTCAGTGGTGTGCGGTGGCTCCCTCCACTCAGCCGACCCGCAGGTGACAGACACTCGGCCCTGTCCCTCGAGCACGAAAGGGCGGTGCTCGGTCGACACCACGTCCCAGGTGAAGCGTACGTCGTTGCTGCCCGGCTTGCGAACGCCGCTGGCCGTCTGGCGCTGGAGCAGCACGAAGTCGGCCTCGATCGCGGGCGTCGACGCCGCGATGGTGCCCTGAACGACGACCTGGGTCCCCGGGGCCTGCTGCGCAACCCCTTGTGGTTCGACGATTGGAGCGGTCTGCGCCGGGTCGGGCGGGGTGTTCAGCGCGTCCCACAACACGTACAGCCCAACGACGAGAAAGATGAGCCCAAAGGCGCCGAGGAAGAGCGGAGTCTGGAGGCGTGGGTCCATGCGCAGGCATGTAGCGGAAAGGGCAGGCGCGAATCCCTCTGAAACGAGTAGGCCTCTGAGTACATAGAGCCTTCGTATGAATCGTTCTCGAGTCGTGGCCCTGGCGGTGCTGGCGGGTGTGGGCCTTGCGGTGGTTCCTGCCATTCTCCCGACGGGCCCCTCGGCGTCGCTCGATGCGTCGGGGCTGCTCGACTCGGGCCAGTGGCTCTTCGCCGCGGGGACGATCTTCCTCGGCGGACTCCTCACGGCGTTGACGCCGTGTGTGTACCCGCTCATCCCCATCACCGTGGGCGTCTTCGGCGCGCGCCAGGCGGACTCCCGGGGTCGGGCCTTCGTGCTCACGACCGCGTACGTGGTCGGCATGGGCGCGGTGTTCAGCATTCTCGGCGTGGTGGCGGCGCTGTCGGGCAAGGCGTTCGGCTCGGCGCTGGGCAACCCGTGGGTCGTGGCGGGGCTCGCAGTGTTCCTGATGGTGCTGGCGTCGTCGATGTTCGGCGCCTTCGAGCTCGCCTTGCCGTCGGGCCTCGCGCTGAAGCTCAACAACGTCGGCGGTGGCGGCCTCATCGGAGCGCTCCTGATGGGCTCGGTCGCGGGCTTCCTCGCGGCGCCGTGCACCGGTCCCGTGCTGACGGGCGTGCTCGCGTGGGTCTCGAAGACGCAGGATCCGGTGCTCGGCGCGGGCCTCCTCTTCGTCTACGCGCTGGGCATCGGCGTGCCGTTCTTCCTCATCGGCGTCTTCACCGTGCGGCTGCCCAAGGGCGGCGTGTGGATGGAGTGGGTCAAGTCGGTCTTCGGCGTGGCGCTCCTCGCGCTGGCGGCGTCGTATCTGCGTGACGCCTTCCCCGCGCTGCGTCTGGCCATCGAAGGGGTGGGCGTCGCGCTCGGGCGGGTGCCGGGCATCGCGCTCGCGGCGGGCCTCGCGTTCGTTGGCGTACTGCTGGGCGCGATTCACCTGTCCTTCAAGGAGAAGGGCGAATGGCCGCTAAAGACGGTCGGCGTCACCGCGCTCGTGGTTGCGTTCTTGATTCGGATGGCGGCGAGCGGAGCGCCAGAGTCGGTGCAGCCCGATCCGCAGCTCGCCACGCAGAAGGCGCAGCTCGAACAGCAGATCGCCACCCTCGATCAGGCGCTCGGCGTCGAGACCGACCAGGGCAAAAAGAACGCGCTCGCCAGCCAGCTCGCCGAGGCACGTGAGGCCCTCGCGAAGCTCGAGCGTGGCCCTGGCGCGGAGTTCTCCTGGGCGCTCGTGTACCAGGCGGATCAAGCGGGCTCGACGAAGCCCTTCGAAGAGGCGCTCGCCAAGGCCAAGGCCGACTGCAAGCCGGTGATGATCGACTTCTTCGCCGACTGGTGCGCGGCCTGTAAGGAGCTCGACCAGCACACCTACGTCGCGAAAGACGTGCAGGCCGAGTCGCAGCGCTTCGTGACCATCAAGGTCGATGGCACCAACGAGAACGATCTCACCGACGGGCTCTACGAGAAGTTCGGCGTGAAGGGACTGCCGACGGTGGCCTTCGTGAGCCCGACGGGCGAGGTGCTCGAGAAGCCGCGCGTGACGGGGTTCATGAAGCCCGAAGCGTTCCTCGGCGAGATGCAGAAGGTGGCGATCGCGACATGCTCGGCCTCGCCCTGACGCTGGTGCTCGCAGCCGACGGAGGGCTCTCGCCGAAGGACGAGGTGCTGGCGCTCGTCGCGCAGCAGGTGGCGGCGTGGAACCGCGGCGATCTGCCGGCCTTCTGCAGCGTCTACGCGGACGACGCGGTGTTCGTGTCTCCGCCGCGCGCCGCGAACCCCGATGCCGGCGTGGCCGCTTTCGAGGGGGTGACGCGAGGGCGCTCGGAGGTGCTCGCGCGGTACCAGAAGCGCTACCCCGACGGAAAGGCGATGGGCCAGCTCGCCATCGAGCCGTACGACGTGCGCGAGACGAAGGACGCGGTGTCGGTCAGCGCGAAGTGGAAGCTCCGCTACCCGGACAAGCCCGCGCTGTCGGGGAACACGGTGATCGTGCTGGTCCGCTCGAAGGCCGGTTGGCGCATCGTCCACGACGCGTCGATGTGAAGAACGGCTGGCGCGCAGCGGGCCCGAGTTCGGTCGCCTCATCGGGCTGCAGTTCGTAAGCTCTGGGAATGAGCTTCTCGTCTCGTCGTCAGGCCTTGCTCAGCTCGCTCGCGCGCCCGTTGGTGTTGTTCTCGGGCGGGGCGATGTCTCGCAACTACCCGGCGAACACGTTCCCGTTCCGTGCGGACTCGAACTTCCTCTACTTCTTCGAACGGCCCGAACCCGGGAGCGCCGCGTTGTTCGATCCCGCCGACGGCTCGGTGACGTTGTTCCTGCCGGAGCGCTCGCTCGCGGACGCGCTGTGGCACGGCGAGGTCGAGTCCTTCGAGGCGGCGAAGGCCCGCCATGGCGTGACGCAGGTGCTCGAGGTCGAGAAGCTCGAGGCGCACCTGTCGACGCTCGCGAAGGGCCGGCAGGTCGACGCGCTCGCGGTCGCGGACTTCAAGGCGACCCAGCGCGCCCGTCACGTGACGGGACAGGATCTGCAGTTCGACGACCCAGCGAAGGTTGGACGGGGGGAAGTGCTCGACGCGATCGCCTCGCTGCGGCTCGAGAAGGGGCCCGAAGAGCTCGCCGAGATGCGGAAGACGGCCGTCGTCACGCACGAAGCCCACGTCGCCGCGATGAAGGCGTCGAAGCCGGGCGTCTCCGAGGCGTTCCTCAACGGCGTCGTCGAGGGGGCGTTCGGTCGCGCCGGGTGCACGCCGGCGTACGAGACGATCCTCTCGGCGCGCGGCGAGGTGCTCCACAACCATGGGCACGAGAACGTGCTCTCGGCCGGAGACATCGTGTTGCTCGACGCGGGCGCCGAAGGACGTGCGGGGTACTGCAGTGACGTGACGCGGTGCTGGCCGGTTGGCGGCGCGTTCTCTCCCGAAGGACGCGACGTGTACGAGCTGGTGTTGAAGGCCGAGCTGCACGCCATCTCGCTCGTGAAGCCCGGCGCGCGCTATCGCGACCTGCACCTCTCGGCGTCGCGCGTGCTCGCGCAGGGGCTCGTGGACCTGGGCCTGCTCTCGGGCTCTGCGGACGGCCTCGTCGAGTCCGGCGCGCACGCGATGTTCTTCCCGCACGGCCTTGGGCACCAGATCGGCCTCGACGTACACGATCTCGAGGCGTTCGGAGATCGAGTGCACTACCGCGGGCGTGAGCGCAGCACGCAGTTCGGGCTCGCATACCTCCGCATGGATCTCGATCTCGTCGAAGGCATGGTCTTCAGCATCGAGCCGGGGATCTATTTCGTCCCCGCGATTCTCCGCTCGCCGGAGTTCCGGGAGCGCTTCAAGGACCATGTGCACTTCGACAAGGCCGAGCGGTTCCTCGCCATGAACGCGGGCCGCGGCTTCGGTGGCATTCGCATCGAAGACGACGTGGTGTGCACGGCGACGGGCGCCGAGGTGTTGACGGCGGCGATCCCGAAGGCACGCGCAGAGATCGAAGCGCTGGCAGGGCAGGGCTGATGCGCTGGCTTTGGCTGTGGACGCTGCTGCTCGCGGGGGGCGCCGTGGCCGAACACCTCGATACACCGCGGCCGGTCACGGCGGAGGCGGCGAAGGGGACGTACCGAGGCGTGAAGTTGTCCGGCGAAGGCCTGCTCGACTCGGAGCACCTGGTCCTCGTGCTCGACGGTTCGCCAGTGGCCTCGCTCTCGTGGTCGAAGTTCCATGACGGAGCGGATCGCGGCAGCGTCGAGCTGAAGCTGGAAGACGTGCGCATCGCTCGAGGCAGGTTCACCGCGACGGTGCGTGGGAAGCGTCCGGCGGGGCTGCCGGAAAAGCTCCGAGGCGAGTTCGTCACGCGCTCGCCGCCAGCGAACGCGAAGGGCAGGGTGCGGCCCGGGCTGCGCCTCGACGGAGACTGGTTTCTCGAGCTCGAGTCGCCCTGACCGTGATCACTCCGCGAACAGGCGCGTTCGCGCGGCCTGCGACAACGCGACGACGGCCGGGTGCTTGAGCTTCTTGTCGATCGAGATGGCGTAGAACCGCTCGCGCACGTCCTCCAGGCGCCCCACCACGCGCACCTGGTACTGCTGCCGAATCGAGTGTTCGACCACCGACGGCGCGGCGAACAGGCCGATGCCCTTCGAGCCCAGGAGCTGCAGCAGGGCGAGATCCTCCACCTCGGCGGTGATGATCGGCCGGAACCCGCGCGAGTCGAACCACGAGTCGATCGAGCGACGCAGCGCCGTGTTCGTCGTCGGGAGGACGAATGGCGCGCCATCGAGGCTGCGCGGGAACCCCCGGCGGAACCGGTCGGCGAGTGATTCGATCGCGAAGACCGTGACGCCGGTCTCTCCGAGGAGGTGGTTGAAGGCGCGCACCGTGCCGCCCGGAGCGATGGGCTGGTCGGCCAGGACGAGATCCAGCGCGTGGGTCGACAGGTCGGTGAGGAGCTGGTCGGTCTTCCCGACGCGCACGACGGGCCGCAGCGGCACCGGGCCTGCGAAGGCGGGCTCGAGCAGCTTCCAGGTCGTCAGTTTCGGCAGCGAGTCCGAGACGCCCACTGCGAAGCGCACCGGTCCGGACGAGGGCCGGCCGTGCACCGCGTCCATCAGCTCTTCTCCGAGCGCGTAGATGTCTTCGGCATAGCGCCGCACGAGGTGGCCGGTCTCGGTCAGCTCCACGCCACGGCCTCTCCGGCGGAACAGCCGCTCGCCCAGGTCCTCCTCGAGCGCCCGGAGCTTCCCGCTCACCGTCGGTTGCGCGAGCCCCAGCACCTCGGCGCCTCTGGAGACCGAACCCTCGCGCGCGACGACGGAGAAGCACAGCAGGTGGTGGAAGTTCACTTCGTCGAGCGGGGTCATGCCTCCAACAATATCGGAAAAGCCGATGTGTCGAATCGTCATATCGTGAACGAGTTGAGGGGCCTCTGGGCGCCGGCGTATTCCCCGCCGCGTCATCTTCCCCCGCAGACACGAGGACTTCCCCATGTCGAACCCGACCGACCGCCGTTCCTGGAGCCGCCGTCAGTGGATGCGCTGGGCCACTGGCGCCGGTGCTGCCGCCGTCACGATGTGGCGTGTGCCCGCGCTCGCCCAGGGCACCACGCCACCGCCCGTCCCGAAGGAGCTCACGCCCGACGCCGCGCTGGACCTGCTCGCGAAGGGGAACCAGCGCTTCGTCGACGGCAAGACGCTCGCGCCCAACCGCAACATGGCCCGCCTCAAGGAGGTCGCGCCGAAGCAGGCGCCGTTCGCCGCGTTCCTGGGCTGCGCGGACAGCCGGGTGCCCATCGAGATCGTCTTCGATCAGGGCTTCGGCGACGTCTTCGTGACGCGCATCGCCGGCAACGTGGCCGACCCCGCCATCATCGGGAGCCTCGAGTTCGGCTGCCTCGTGCTGGGCGCGAAGGTGCTCTACGTGCTCGGCCACTCGAGCTGCGGGGCGGTCGCGGCGACGCTCAAGGGCGACGCGGTGCCCGGGCAGATCTCGACGCTGTACCAGCACATCCGCCCGGCCGTGAAGGTGAGCCAGGGCAACCTCGACACCGCGATTCGCGAGAACGTGAAGCACCAGGCGAGCGTGCTGGCCGAGGCCTCACCGGTGCTCGCTGGCTTGCTGAAGGCCGGCAAGCTCAGGGTCGCCGGGGGCGTGTACGACCTGCAGTCCGGCAAGGTCACGCCGGTGGCGCTCTGAGGTCGCGATGGAGATCCTCAAGGCGAACCTGCTGTCGCCGATCGCGCTCGCCTTCGCGCTCGGCATTTTCGCGAAGCTCATCAAGAGCGAGTTCTCGCTCCCGAAGGACCTCTACACGGCCTTGTCGATCTTCCTGCTGTTCGCGCTCGGCCTCAAAGGTGGCGTCGAGCTCGGGCACGCGACCTTCGACGACGTGGCGTGGCCGGTCGTCGTCACGCTGCTGCTCGGGGTGGTGACGCCGCTGACGACGTACTTCGTGCTGCGGGTGGTCGGGAAGTTCAGCGTCTCGGACGCCGCCGGCATCGCCGCGCACTACGGCTCGGTCTCGGCCGTCACGTACATCGCCGCGATGACCTTCGTGAAGAGCCAGAGCGCGGAGCCGGAGGGCTTCATGCCGACGCTGCTCACCCTGCTCGAGAGCCCGGGCATTCACATCGCGCTCGCCATCGGCGCGATCAAGACCGCGCAGCCCGGCCAGAGCCTCAAGGCGGTGCTGCACGAGGTGCTCACGGCGCGCACGATGATTTTGCTCGTCGGCGGCCTGCTCGTCGGGCTGGCGATGGGCGAGAAGAACTGGGGCTCCATCGAGGGCTTCTTCGACACGAAGGGGCCGGTCTTCAAAGGCGCGCTGACGCTGTTCCTGCTCGAGATGGGCATCGTCGCTGGTTCGCGCTTCGGTGATCTCAAGAAGGTGGGGCCGTTCCTGCTCGGCTTCGGCGTGGTGATGCCGGTGCTCCACGGCGCGCTGGGCGTGTGGCTCGGCTCCCTGGCCGGCCTGTCTCTCGGCGGAGCGACGGTGCTCGGCACCATGGCCGCGAGCGCGTCGTACATCGCGGCGCCACCCGCTGTGCGCGTCACGCTGCCTGAGGCCAACCCGACGTACTACCTGACCTCGTCGCTCGCGATCACCTTCCCCTTCAACATTCTCTTCGGCATTCCGCTGTACTTCCGACTTTCGCAGGCGCTCCACGGAGGCTGACCCATGGACACGGTGACCCTGAAGATGGTGACGCTGGTGGCCGAGCCGGTGCTCGAAGAGAAGCTCACCAGCAAGCTCCTCGAGCTCGGCGCGAAGGGCTTCACGGTGACGGACGCGAGGGGGCGAGGCTCGCGGGGCATTCGCGCGAGCGAGGTGCCCGGAGAGAGCGTGCGCATCGAGGTGGTGGTGAGCGCGAAGGTGTCCGACGCGATCCTCGAGCACGTCAAGCAGGCGTTCTTTCCGAACTATGCCGTGATCGCCTGGGTCACCACCGTCGACGTGGTGCGAGGCGAGAAATACGTGTGAGGCGCCGAAGCGTGTAGCCTCGCGCGATGTTCCGGACCGCTCGCACCTGGCTCGTCGTTTCCCTCCTCGGTATGGACTGCGGCGCATCAACCACCCAGGTCGAGGCCGGGACGAGTTGCATGGCCTCGGCCGACTGTGCGTCGCTCAGCTGTCTCTGCCCACGCGCCCCCGTTCCAGGTGTCTGCTCGACGTCCTGCTCAGCCGACGGTGACTGCGTGACGCGCTTCGGCGCGGGCTTCACCTGCCGTCGCGACTTCTGCGCTGGCGTCAACGTCTGCCTGCGTTAGCCCGGCGTGCGCGGTCGAGCAGGCGGCGTTAGGTGGGCTCCATGCTCGACCTGCGCCGGGTGCTCAAAATCTTCCATGAGATCAGCTCCGCGGGGGTGATCGGAGCGGTCGCTGCCAACATGGTGCTGCTCTCGGTGGCCTCGCTGTCGGACATCTCGGAGTACGTGGTGGCGCGGCGCGGCATGGATCTGATCGCCCGCTGGGTGTTGCTCCCATCGCTCGGCGTCGTCTTGTTCACCGGCGTCCTCGCCATCGCCGTCCACCGCCCGTTCCACAGCGCAGGTTGGGCGTGGCTCAAGGCCGTCTTCGGCGTCTCGATGCTCGAGGGGACGCTCGGCGCCGTGAACGCGACGGCGCGCGAGGGCCTCGAGATCGCCCAACAGATCGCCGCGGGAAAGGCCGACGCCTCGGCCATGAACGACGTGCTGCGCCACGAGTGGGGCGGCATGTGGGTCGTGCTCGCGCTGTCGATCTTCAACATCGTGATCGGCGTCTGGCGGCCGAAGTTCAAGAAGTCGGCGACGCCTGCGCCCGCTCCGAGCGCCGAGTCCACTGCGTAACGCGCTACGCACCTCGTCGCGCTTGAGCCCTTGGGGCCACGGGACTACGAGCGCGCGCATGTCGTGGTACGCCAAGAAGAAGCCGAAGATCGCCACCGCCGCCGAGGTGGACGAGGTCGAGCAGCGCAACGCCCCGAGCCGCATGGAGGGCCTCTGGGTCAAGTGCGACCAGTGTGGCGAGATCCTGCTGCGTGAAGAGCTCGAGCGCGCCCTGAACGTCTGCCCCTCGTGCAACCACCACATGGCGTGGAACGCGCGCGCGCGGCTGCTGGCGCTGTGTGACGAGGGCTCGTTCGAAGAGCACGACGAGGGCCTCGAGCCGCAAGATCCGCTCGGCTTCTCGGACTCGAAGAAGTACCGCGACCGCATCAGGTCGACGAAGAAGGCCCTCGGCGAGAACGACGCCTTCGTCTCGGGCACCGCGCGCATCGATGGGCAGCACGTGAGCGTCGGCGCGTTCCTCTTCGAGTTCATGGGCGGCTCGATGGGCAGCGTCGTCGGCGAGAAGGTGGCGCGGGTGTTCGAGCGCGCGCGCGAGCTCGACGTGCCGGCGATCGTCTTCTCGGCGTCCGGCGGCGCCCGCATGCAGGAGGGCATCTTCTCGCTGATGCAGATGGCGAAGACCTGCGCCGCGATCAACCGCTTCCGCGAGATCCGCAAGCCCTACATCTCGGTGATGCTGCACCCCACGACGGGCGGCGTGGCGGCGTCGTTCTCGTGGCTGGGTGACGTGATCCTCGCGGAGCCCCGGGCGCTCATCGGCTTCGCCGGCCCGCGCGTGATCGAGCAGACCATTCGGCAGAAGCTGCCCGAGGGCTTCCAGCGCTCCGAGTTCCTGCTCGAGCACGGCATGATCGACGCGATCGTGCAGCGCAAGGATCTGCGCGCGAAGCTCTCGCAGGTCATCGGCCTGTTGAGCTGACGGAGCCTGGCCATGGCGACCGCCGAGGCGCTCGCGTACCTCGCCTCGCTGGCGCCCTCGACGATTCGCATGGGGCTGGAGCGGGTGCAGGCCGCGCTCGAGCGCCTCGATCACCCCGAGCGCCGCTTCCCAGCGATCCACGTCGCGGGCACCAACGGCAAGGGCTCGACGTGCGCGATGATCGCGTCGTGCCTCGGCCAGCGATACCGGGTGGGCTTCTATTCGTCGCCGCACCTGGTGCGGGTGAACGAGCGCTTTCGGGTCGACGGACGTGACATCACCGACGGCACCCTTGCGCGGCGCATCGACGCGCTTCGAGAGCGCCTCGGCGACGGGCACGAGCTGACGTACTTCGAGTTCGGCACGGTGCTGGCGTTCTGGCACTTCGCGCAGGAAGCGGTGGACGTGGCGGTCATCGAGACGGGCCTTGGCGGCCGCCTCGACGCGACGGTCACGTGCGCGCCGATCGTCACCGCCATCACGGCCATCGACTTCGATCACATGGAGTTCCTCGGCACCACGCTCCCGGCGATCGCCGGCGAGAAGGCCGGCATCGTGAAGGGTGGGGTGCCGGTGGTGATCGCCCGGCAGCGGCCCGAGGTGCTCGAGGTGTTCGAGCGCGCGGCGGCGGCGAGCGGGAGCCGGTTGATCGTCGAAGGGCGCGAGGTCGAGTTCCGGGGCGACACCTTTCGCGGTGTCGGCCGCGCCGTGCAGGGCTTGTCGTTGCCGCTCCAGGGCGCGCATCAGTCGCAGAACGCGGGCGTCGCGCTGGGGTGCCTCGAAGCCATCGACTCCCGCTTCCCGCTCCGTGAGGCCGAACTCCGCGAGGGCTTCGCGGCGACGCGTTGGCCGGGGCGGCTCCAGGAGATCGCCGGCTCGCCGACGCTGCTGCTTGACGGCGCGCACAACCCGGCGGGGGTCGAGGTGCTCGTGCAGGCGCTCGAGCGCTTCTATTCGGGCAGGCAGCTCCAGCTGGTCTTCGGCGTCTTCGCCGACAAGGACAGCGAGCCGATGATGCGCCGGCTCTTCCCGCTCGCGCAGCGCGTGGTGCTGACGCCGCTGCACAGCCCGCGGTCGAAGGACCCCGCGTCGTACGAGACGTTCGCGCGCACCCTGGCGCCAGACGTCGTTCAGGCGGGCTCGGTGGCCGACGCGCTGAAGGTGGCCGAGGCCTCGGCCGACGCCGGCGGCGTGGTGGTGGTCGCGGGTTCGCTTCATCTCGTGGGAGAGGCGCTCGCGGCGCTCGAGGCCGACTTCGAAGCCCTGCTGTCGCGGCTCTCGAGCTTCGAGCCCGGCGACGATCCCGAGGAGACGATGCGGGCCCTGGCAGCGTCGCTCGTGCGGGCCCGGCCGGCGCTCGATCCGCTCCGGTTCCGCGCCGAGGCGCTCGCCCTGCTCGAGCGCTTCCCCGACGCCGAGTTCGGAACGCCCGGCGCGTTGGTGCACGAGCTCGAGCGCCATGGTGTGTCCCACGCGGAGCTCGCGGCGTCCCTCGAGCGGCAGCCGACCTTCCTCACCGTGTCGATGGTGAACCGCGCGATGAACCTGACCGACGAACCCCTCGCGCTCGGCCGGTGGCGCGTGCTCCTCGAGCGTGTGGATCAGCACCCGCGCGCGCCCGACTGGGTCCGCACCGCGGCGCGCCGCTACCTCGAACACCAGGCCGCCCGTTGACAGGTGAAGGCCCGCGGTTACCTTGCCGCCGCCATGAGTGACACCGTCGAGAACCGCCCGGACGAACAGCCCACGCCGACCGTCAAGGTGAACGACAAGCGGCGCTTCCGCGAAGACGACGCGTCGAGCGACCCGGCGACCGAAGCCCAGACGGCCGACACGGGGAACCCCGAGGTGCTCAAGCTCTCCACCGAGCTCGAAGCCGCGCGCAAGCGCATCGACGAGCTCGCCCGTGGTCTCCAGCACAGCGAGTCCGATCGCGAGGCGTTCAAGCAGCGCATGACGCGCGAGCGCGATCAGCTGCTCGATCTCGAGAAGGGCAAGGTGGCCGTGGTGCTGCTCGAGAGCATCGACGACCTCGAGCTGTGCCTCACCGCGCCCGACGAGTCGGCCCTGTACAAGGGGGTCAAGCTGATCCGCGATGGGCTCGTTCGAAAGGCCGAGGAGTTCGGGCTCGAGCGCGTCGAGCTGCAGGGCACCACGTACGACCCCAACCTCGCCGAGGCCTCCGACATGGAGGTCACCGCGAGCGAAGCCGACGACATGAAGGTGGTCGCGGTGATGAAGGCGGCGTGGCGGCTCAAGGGCCGGGTGCTCCGCCCGGGCCGCGTGAAGGTGCTGCGCTACGTGAAGCCCGCGGACGCCTGACGCGAACGCGCCTCGTGGGTGGAGGCTTCCCGACGAGCCGGGTTGCTCGGCCCGATGGAACCACCGCCCGGTCGCTCGCGTGTGATGCGTGACGGGCCCTGTGTTTTCGGGTCAAGTCACTTCGTGCGTCTCCTCGCGCTGACCCTCTGCCTCTCGACGACGGCCCTCGCGAACGACGTGCGCGAGTGGGCCCGCGCGAAGGTGCGCGCGCAGAAAGAGGGGCTCGATGCCGGCGCCGCGCTCCGCCCCGCCGAACCCGAAGACGGGCCGCCCGTGGTGTGGCGGGAGCGCTCCATCATTCCCTTCTGGAAGGAGAAGCTCCCGGGCGGCCCCTCGCTGGTGCCCAACTTCACCCCGCCCAGCTCGCTCGCGCCCCTCGTGCGGGCCGTGCGCTCGGGGGTGGTGAACCTGTCGACGAAGAACGAGGGCACCTCGAAGAGCCTGGGCTCGGCGTTCCTCATCACCTCCGATGGGCTGGTCGTCACCAACAACCACGTCATCGAGCGCGCGCAGTCGATCATCTGCCGCCTCGCGGACGGGCGCTCGTACGAAGGCCGCGTCGTCGGGCGGGATCCCGAGACCGATCTCGCGCTCCTGCGCCTGAAGGACGCGAGCGACCTGCCGACGGTGACGCTGGGCGACTCCGACGAGCTCGAGGTGGGCGACTGGATCGTCGCCATCGGCAACCCCTTCGGGCTCGACACCTCGGTGACGCACGGCCTCATCTCGGCGCGCGAGCGCGTCATCGGCGTGGGGCCCTTCGACGACTTCATTCAGATCGACGCGCTCATCAACCCGGGCAACTCGGGTGGCCCGCTCTTCGACATGCGCGGGCACGTCGTGGGCGTCACGTCCGCCATCATGAACCAGGGGCAGGGCGTAGGCTTCGCGGTGCCCATCAACCTGGTGAAGGACCTCTTGCCGAACCTCCGCGATCAAGGCACGCCCATGCGGGGCTGGCTCGGCGTGACGATCGCCGAGTCGAAGGACGCCGTGGCGAGCGAGGCGATGATCGTCGACGTGTACCCGGGCTCTCCAGCGGAGAAGGCAGGGCTCCGGCCGGGGGACCGGCTCGTCTCGGTCAACGGTAAGCCGGTCGATCGGTACCAGCAGCTGCTGCGGCGCATCGCCGTGCAAGGACCTGGCGTGGTGGTGAAGCTGGGCGTCATCCGAAACGGGAAGGTGGTGAGCGCGCAGGCGCTGTTGTCGACGCGGCCGTCGGCCGAGGTGATGAAGACGCTGCTCGCCGGGGGCCGCATCGACAGCCTCGGGTTGGTGCTGGCCGAGCTCGAGCCGTCGCAAGGGCAGGGCGTGCGCGTCGAGGCGGTGGTGCCCGGGAGCGTCGCCGAGGGGGCCGGCCTGCTGGTGGGCGATCTCATCACCGAGGTGAACCGCACGCCCACGGCGACGCTCAAGCAGCTCCAGGCCGTCGTCGCGGCGACGCCCGAGGGAGAGCCGGTGCTGCTCAAGTTCACCCGCAAGGACGCCGCGCGCTACGTGGCGCTCAAGCGGCGATCGTGATGCGCGCCGAAGACGTCGAGCTGCAGCTGGCGGAGCCCCGGAGCGCGGCCTTCACCTCGCCCGACTGGCTCTTCGAGCTGAAGTTCGACGGGTTCCGCCTGCTCGCCGAGCGGCTCGCCGGCAATGCCCGGTTGGTGTTGCGCCGCGGCCGTGAAGCGACCGCGCTCTTCCCCGAGATCGTCGAGGCCCTCGAGGCGCTCCCCGGGCCGGACTTCATCGTCGACGGCGAGCTGGTCATTCAAGATGCCAGCGGCCACCCGATCTTCCACCGGCTGCTCAAGCGCTCGACGCTCGCGCACCGCAAGGACATCGTGAGCGCCGCGCGGCTCGACCCCGCGGTGTTCTTCGCGTTCGACCTGTTGATGCTCGACGGGCACGACACGAGGGCCCTGCCGCTGCGCCAGCGAAAGGAGCTGCTCTTCTCGCTCGTGCCGAAGGTGGCCGAGGCGCGCGTGCTGCCGGTGGAGCACGTCGAAGCGCAGGGCGAGGCGCTGCTGGCCGTCGTCAAGGAGAAGCGACTCGAAGGGGTCATGGCCAAACGGGCCGATGCGCCGTACGTCGGCGGGCGCGGCGACCGGTGGCTCAAGATCGCGCTGACGTCGATCGCGGACTTCGCGGTGACGGGCTTCGCCGACGACGATGGCGCGCTGTCGCTCTCGACGTGGGACGGCGAGCACTGGCTCTACGCGGGGAAGGTTGGCGCCGGGTACAACCCGAAGGTGGCGGCGCCGGTGCGCGCCGAGCTCGACGCGAACGTGGTGCCCGCGCCGGTGTGCCTCGGAGACTGTCCGCTCGACCCCGAGATGAAGTGGGTGATGCCGACGATGGTGGTCGAGGTCCGGTACAAGGCGTGGCCCGAGGGGCTCTCGTTGCGCGAGCCGGTCTTCCTGCG
>JANRKQ010000256.1:0-25421 GCA_033763395.1 Myxococcaceae bacterium | reverse complement strand
TGGCGGCGCGGCGCCGTGCTTCCGCGGAGGCTGCTCGAACCAGCTCTGCAGCGACCAGCCCGGCCTCGGCAGCACGTGCGAGTGGCGGCCCGAGTACGCGTGCTACCAGCAGGCGGCCTGCGAGCGGCAGGCGAATGGCACGTGTGGGCACACCCCGTCTCCGGCGCTGACGGCGTGCCTGGCGGGCGCAGCGGACGGCGGCAGGCCGTAAGCGCGAAGTGGTGACGGGCCCCGTGCCACCCGACGAGGGCGGCGCGGGGCTTCGTCTGTCGGCGACGTGAAGGTCGAGTCCTCGGGGGCGACTCCCATGAATCCAGACACCACTGGTCATCAGCCGCCGGTTTGGCTCCGTCGTTGCGATCCGGAAAGGACTCGCGGGTCGGAAGGAAAATCGGACCTCGGAGGAATGCACTCCCGGGAATCGTTCACCCAGCCACCGCATGTTGAGACTGAACCCACCTGGCTGCCGGGTCGCGCGGGCACGCTGGACTGAACATCGTTCTCAGCCAGCGAAGCGCGCGCCGACCCGGGCCGGTCTTGATTTCACTGCGCCTCGAGCCCCGCTCCGTCGCGGGCGCACGGCTGTTCTCAAAACTTCGCGAACTCGTCGGCAAAGGAGCGGGCGAAGGCATCGGTGCTCGCAGGGTTTCCCTCCTGCTTCGCCATGTTCTGAAACCTGTCCCAGTTCAGAAGTATCTCCGTGTCGACGGTAGGAGGCCACCCCATGGTCTTGCGCACCGTCGCCCGCCAGTCGTCGCCACCACCAAAGACCCTCGTGACGATCGCGCGAACGCGGTCCTCTTTCGCTGGTGGCAGATCCCCAATGACGGCCAGGGCGTAGTTCTCGAGGACGATCAGCATCGGGCGCCCGCGGTATCTCTCGGGCCAACCCATCGTTGGGTCAGTCGCGTTGGGGGGCCGTGCACGCGTCTCGATGATCGAGGGCTCGCTTTCCCTGGACTCACCTGAGCGTGAACATGTGGCGAACAGGCCGACTCCGGCGAGCGTGACCATCGTTTGGCGAGTCGTGAGCACGTCGTTCTCCTCAGTCGCATCGTCGCCCAGAACGTGACGGGAGCCCAGACACGACTGCGCCGGAGGTCCCCCTTTGGAACCCCCGGCGCGCCGGCCCTTCCGTCAACCCCTCCCCTTCGTCACTTCTTCTTCGCGGGCTTCGCCGCCGGCTTGACGCCCACGGCCTTCGGCGCCTGCGCAGTGGCCACCTTCAGGTTGATGGGCAGCGCTTCCCACTTGATGAGCGACTCGCTCACCGCGCCCACGAAGCTCGCCTCTTCGTCGTCGAGCGACTTGAAGCCCGCCACCGGCACCTGCGCCGAGAACGCCTTGCCCTTGAGGTCCTTCGCGTCGAACGACAGCACGCACTTGGTCGCCTCGGGGCACTCGAGCTTCTTGAAGGTGTACTGGTAGTCGCCCTCGCAGAAGGTGTCGGGGCAGAGCTCGTTCAGCAGGTCGACCTGCGCCGTGAGCGCGTCTCCACCGGCCGGCACGTTCGCCTTCGCCACCACCGGGGCCGCGTCGGCCGCGGGGCCACCCGAGATCTCGAGCTCGTACGAGAAGCCGCCCTTCACCATGTAGTCGTCGCCCGGCTTCACGATGACGGTGTACGTGCCCGGCTCGACGTGCAGCTTCGCCACCGCGTCGCCGCCCACGCCGCCCTCGGTGTCGGCCAGCACCTCGCCCGCCGCGTCCTTGATGAGCAGCTCGGGGTCGAAGGCCACCTTCTTCTTCGGCGCGAAGACGGTCAGCTGGTAGTCGCCGCCCTTCGTCACGTTCCAGGTGAACTCGTCACCCGACTTGCTCGACACCGTGTCGCTGCAGCGCGCGCGGGTGTCGGTGAGCGTCGACTCGCAGAACATCGACGGCCCGCTCGTGTCGATGCTGGGGCCGAACACCATCAGCGGAATCGACAGCACCGCGGCCACGCCACCGCCGATGAACGAGAACTTCTTCTTCTTCTGGATGCTGCCCAGCAGCCCGTCGCGGCCCTTGGCGCTGGCCATGAGCGAGCGCCAGCCCGGCTTCACGATGGAGGCGCCCTCGAGCTTGCCGAGCACGAAGAGCTTCCCCTCGACCGGCACGTACTTCTCCGTCGCCTTGAAGCCGATGGTGTACTTCTCGGAGTCGCTGATGACGGGCACGTCGTACGCGTACTCGCCGAACTGAATCTGCGAGGCCCAGCCGTGGCCGTTGAGCTCCTTCTTGTAGCCCTCCTTCAGGTTGTCGAAGTCGGCGCCCTTCGAGACGTCGACCGAGATGGCCCCCGAGCCGTCGTCGAGGCCGAACACCGCGCCGCCCTTGATGGTGTCGAGCGTGTCAGAGCCCTTCACCGTCTTGGTGCCGTCCTGCGTCGTCTCGACCTTCTCCCAGAGGCGCTCGATCTTCAGCTCGTACGCGAGGCACGGCTGCTTCGACGCGGGCGACAAGAGCGGCGTGGCCGGCGGCACCACCTGGCCCTCGGTCGAGATGGCGCCCTTGGGGTCGCTCGTCGTCGGGTTCGCCTTGAGCTCGCCCGTCGTCTTGAAGGGCGCGGCGAGAATGCGCTTGCCCTTGAGGTGCTGGAAGAGGCCGAAGCCGAGAACGCCAAGTCCGACGAGAAGCAGCAGAACGCCCATCTGGAAACTCCAGTGAAGAGCCGCGCGTGGCGGCAGTGAATGGTTGTGGTGAGGCGTCTTGGGGAAAGTGCGCCCCCCGGAGACGTGGGAAGGACCCCGCGTTTTGCGGGCGTGTGCAGGAATTTCCGCACACCGGCGCTTGAGGGCCGAAACGGGCGCCGTTACGCAGGGTTGCCCATGCGCGCCATCGTCTACGAGCGGTTCGGTCCCCCCGAGGTGCTGGAGCAGCGGCTCCTCCCCGCGCCCATCGCCGGGCCGGGCGAGGTGCTGGTGCGCGTGAAGGCGGCGGCGCTCAACCCGAAGGACTCGCTCATTCGCAAAGGGAAGTTCGTGCTGTTCAGCGGCAAGCGGTTTCCCCGCATGCTCGGCTACGACGTCTCGGGCGTCGTCGAGGCGGTGGGCCCCTCGGTGTCGGGCTTCACGGTGGGCGACGCCGTCTTCGGCATGCGCAACGGCTTCGACGGCGGCACGGTGGCCGAGCTCGTCGTCATGAAGCAGGACGAGCTCGCGCACAAGCCGCCAGCGCTGTCCTTCGAAGACGCCGCGGCGGTGCCGCTCGCGGCGTTGACGGCGCTCCAGGCGCTGCGCGACTGCGGAGGTCTCGCGCCCGGCGGGAAGGTGCTCATTCACGGCGCGTCGGGTGGCGTCGGCGTCTTCGCGGTGCAGCTCGCCAAGGCGCTGGGCGCGCACGTCACCACCACGTCGAGCGCGAGGAACCTCGCCTTCGTGCGTGAGCTGGGCGCCGACGTCGCGCTCGACTACGCGGTGGACTCGGGCCTCGAGCCCACGCGCGGGTGGAACGTGTTCTTCGACGTCTTCGGGAACCGCTCCTTCGCGAAGGCGCGCGCGTCGCTGGGGCCGCGGGGCGTGTACGTCTCGACGGTGCCGGGGCCGGGCATCGTGGCGACGGACCTCTCGACGCGGTGGTGGCCTGGCCGCCGGGGCCGCCTGGTGGTGGTGAACTCGAACGCGAAGGACCTCTCGGCGGTGGCCAGCTTTCTCGCCGCGGGCACGCTCAGGGCCGTCATCGACCGGGTGGTGCCGATGTCAGAGACGGCAGCGGCGCAGGCGCACATCGAGACGAAGCGCGCACGCGGGAAGGTCGTCATTCGCGTCGAGTAGGGCTCACCGCGGCGACCCTGCTGCATCTCGAAGTCCAGCACGATGACGCCGCGCAGGTTCATTGCGCCGCGTGGGTCTGCGGCAGGTGCGCGGTGATGGCGGTGCCCCTTGTCCGCGGCGGGCGTCAGCGCGTCGACGACGGCCCAGACGGCGAGCACCTTCACCTGCTCCTCGTGGTCCGACGTGCGCCCGGCGAGCATGGCCGCGGCGGCCTCGAGAATCTGCTCGAGAAAGTCGTCGTTCGCGACCCGGCCCACGTGGGTCTTCTTGAGGGCCGCGGTGGTGACAGGGCTGGCGCCCCGGCCGATGCGCGCGAGCTTCTCGGCGGAGATGAAGAAGGCCAACGCGCTCGATTCACTCATGCCGCGGTGGGTAGCGCGAGTTGCAGGGCCTCGCCACCCGTCAGCGGCGCTGCCGGCGGTACGCGAGGCCCTGGCCCACGACGCGCACGACGAACTCGGCCGTCTCTCCCAGCACGCCCCGCACGGACGCGGCGGCGCGCTCCTGGGTGAGGGCCCGCAGCGCCGCCTCGTCGAACGACAGCCGCGGCGGCGCGCCGATGAGCTGCCAGTAGCGGTCGTCTCTCGGCAGGAGGTCCGAGGTGAAGCCCAGCACCAGCTCGCGCGCGAGCGAGAAGTCCGCCCCCGTCACCAGGCGCAGCCACCACGATGACAGCGACGGCGACAAGAGCGGAACGGGAATCGCCGGCACCGCCCGCCCCTGGAGCGCCGCGAGGCGGAAGAGCACCTCGGCGCCCGTCAGCACCTCGGGGCCGGGCAGGTCGAACCACGCGCTGCGCTCGAGCGGCACGTGCTTCGCGGCGACGAGCGCGCCCACCACGTCGTCGATGGCCACCGGGCACGTCGACGAGCGGGTCCACTTCGGGAGCACCATCGCCGGCAACCGGAACGCGAGGTCGCGCACCAGCTTCCACGAGGCGCTGCCCGCGCCGACGATCATCGACGCGCGAAGCTCGAGCGTCGGCACGCGGCCTTCGCGCAGCACTTCTCCGACGGTGAGCCGGCTCTTCAGGTGCACCGAGGGCTCCCGCTCGGGTGCGACGCCGCCCAGGTAGACGATGCGCTCGACGCCCCGCTCGGCTGCCACCTCGGCGAAGAGGCGCGCCGACTCGGCCTCGTGCGTCGCGTAGTCCGCGTGCCCGCCGCCCATGCCGTGCACCAGGAAGTAGGCCACGTGCACACCGTCGAGGGCCCGGGCCAGGTCGTCGCGGTCGGCCACGTCGCACTTCACCCACGAGACGCTCGCGTCGCCCGGCGGCCCCTCACGGCGGCTCGTCGCGCGCACCAGCACTCCGTCGCGCACCAGCGCAGGCAGCAGGGCCCGGCCCACGAAACCGGTCGCTCCGGTGACGAGCACCGTCCTCGAAGAAGCCCTGTCCGTCATCTGGCGCCCCACGGCCCTGACGCGTCGTCAGTGCCCGGCGGAGTCCTTGCCAATCTCGTCGCGCAGGAACTGGTGCAGCTTCGAGGCGACGGACTCGGGCATCTCTTTCGCCAGCGCCTTGCGGCACACCGGCATCGTCACCGAGTACGTCTTGAGGAAGTCTTCACACGGCTGGCAGCCCGACAGGTGCTCCTGCAGCCGGCTCTTGAGCTCACCTGGCAGGGCGCCATCGACGTAGTCGAGGAGCAGGTCGATGCAGTCCTGGCAGGTGTACGACGCGGTCACGGGCGGCCTTTCGAACTCGCCCGATTACTGCGAAGCCCACACCGCCAGCGCAACACGAAATGTGAACGGGTGACGCACCCGCCCAGAAGCTGAACGTCCGGTCAGCTCGCGCGCTCGGCGTAGAAGCGGTCGATGGCGGCCCGCAGCGCCAGCCGGGCGCGGTGCAGGCGGCTCTTGATGGCCGGCACCGAGTCTCCGACGGCCTGGGCGATCTCTTCGTACGAGAGCCCCTCGACGTCGCGCAGCAGGAAGACCTGGCGGTACTCTTCGGGCAGCTTCGCCGAGGCGTCGTCGATGGCCTTGCGCAGCTCGGCGTCGAGCGTCTGTTCCTCGGCGTCACGGCTCCAGTCGGCCACGTCGTCGACGAGGCTGCCGCGCTCGTTGAAGGTCGGGCTGCCCTCGGGCTCCTCGACCTGCGCCGTCACCCGGCGGTGCCGCAGGCGCATGAGCGCGTAGTTGGCGGCGATGCGGTACACCCACGAGCCGAAGGCCGACTCGCCGCGGAACTCGGGCAGGTGTTTGTACGCGGCGAGGAAGGCCTCCTGCACCACCTCGGCGGCGTCGTCGTCGCTGCGCAGCATGCGCGCCGTCATCGAGAAGACCTTGTGCTGGTGCCGCGAGACGAGCGCCTCGAACGCAGCCATCTCGCCCCGCTGGGCCCGCTTCAAGAGCTCACTGTCTTCCGACTGCTCCACGCCGCGCGCACCGTTCCGGGTCTGTGCCGGAGCGTCAAGCCGCATCGCCGTGACCTGTGGCTCCGTCATGCCCCGCACCATTTCACGTTGAACAACCTTGAACAAGCCCTCGACACGAAAAAACCACAGAGTCTTTGGCCGACATTTTACTACTTCTCATTTCACGGGCTTTTGAACCGCGTGAGACGCCGCGCGGACAACGGAGGTACGGACCGGGACATTCCAGGTTTCGCGGCCTCATGAAGAGTTTTGAAATCAAGCGGTTAGCGATAGCCCGAGACGAACGGCTGGCCGACCTCGAAGAAGCGGAGCTTGCGCCGGGCCCACACCCCCGCGTACTCGACGCCGATGCGGGCGCTGGTGCCGATGCGGCGCACGGGCACGCCGCGGGCGAGGTAGAGCGGCCGCTCGTCGAGGGGCAGGCCGTCATGGGCGCGGGTGAGGCCGAGCGCCCGGGTGAGGCGCCCGGGCCCATCGGTGCGATGCCCAGTCAGGCCCTCGAGCGGCTCGAGCGCGCGCAACAGCACCGCCGCGCCGTTTCCGGTCACCACGTTCACGCAGTGGTGCATGCCGTAGACGAGGAAGACGTAGGCATGGCCCGGTGGGCCGAACATCACCTCGGTGCGCGCGGTGCGGCCCTTCGACGAGTGGCAGGCCAGGTCGTGCGGACCCAGGTAGGCCTCGGTCTCGACGATGCGGCCCACGCGCCGCGCGCCATCGACCTCGTGCACGAGCAACTGGCCCAGCAGCGCGCGCGCCACCAGCACCGTGTCGCGGGCCGAGAAGGCGCGGGGGAGCGGCGTCACGTCAGTCCCGAATCGCCGACTGCAGCAGCTTGAGCTGGATGTTGATCTTGAGCGCGTTGCACCGCTCGTGAATGACGTCGGACAGGTTGTTGAACACGAGGGCCGAGTTCTCTTGCGTGTAGTAGCTCGACACGTTGCTCACGAGGCCCAGCAGGTCGGACACGAGCGAGAGGTAGTGCATGTTCTCGCGGCGCGCGGCCTCGTCTTTGACGGCCAGCACGTCTTTGTTCGACTGCAGCTGGCCCAGGAGCGACACCAACGAGTTGAGCTCGTGGAACTGGCGCCGGTACGCCATCGCGTCGAGGCCGAGCAGCGCGAGGAAGGCCAGCCCGATGTTGATGAGGATGGAGAAGAACGCGTCGACGCCCTGGAGCACCTCGCTGGTGGCCTCGGTGGACGGCGCCACCGCCTCGTCGACGAGGCTGCGGCCCTTCGGTGACAACAGCCGCTGGGCCTGCGCGAGGAGCCGCGGCGTCAGGCCATCGCGCGCCACCAGCCACGTCTTCACCGCCCACGCCGGCGTGGCGACGGGCGGCACCGCGGGCTTCTCGGCCAGCCACCCCGCCTCGACCTGCGTGCGCTCGAGGTCGGGCAGCCGCAGCGAGCGCGCCCCCAGCGGCAGGTCGACGAGCGCGAAGCCCGCCTTCGAAAGCCGCGTGACGCCCCGCTGCGTCTTCTCGTCCGACGGGTCCTTCACCACGAAGACGGCGTCGACCTCGTCGGGCACCGGGGCGTCGAGCTCGGCGGTCAGGGCGCTCCACTGATGCACCAGCTTCGGCGGCACGCGCTGCCCCCACGCTTCGAGCACCTGGAGCAGCACCGAGTGGCTGCCTTCGCCTTCCGCCGAGGTGAGCACCACCTTCGCGTCGAGCAGGCTGGTGGCGGGCGGGCGAACGAAGACGAGGGCGAGCTCGTGGCTGGGCAGCTCGGCGCGGCGCAGCAGCGGTGGAATCGGAACACCGCCCTGCACGAAGGCGAGGTCGACCTGCCCCTGCGCGACGAGCACCGAGGCCTCGCGGCTCCCCTTCACCTCGACGAGCTTCACGGCCAGGCGCGGGTCGGCCTCGAGCCGGTCCTTCAGCTCGGCGGCGTCGCGGTCGGGCAGGGCGAGCGACAGCGTGGTGACGCGGAAGAAGGTGAGCCACGTCCACCCCAGGAGGCCCACCAGCGCCACGCCGAGGAACATCACGGGCAGCCGGTGCAGGCTGAAGGGGCGCTTCATCTTCTGCGCGACGTCGCCGGCGTTGCGGGCGGCCTGCACGATGAAGTCGGCCGCGCGCTGGAGCCCCTCGTGCGTGGGCAATTCGGTCTTCACCTTCGTGGAGAGCACCGTGGCCGTCTCGATGAGCTGGCCAATCTCGAGGCGCGCGACGTTCTGTTCGGACGTGACAGGCATGCCAGACAGGCGTCAAAGCACGAGCCGCGCCCGATGTGCGCCGCGAGGCGAGCGCTCAATTGGCGAAGGCGCTCTGGCCCGACAGACGGAACGGGACCTTGACGATGAGCGAGGTGGCGACGGGTTTGCCGTCGAGCGACGCGGGGGTGTAGCGCCAGCGGCGCGCGGCGGTCGAGGCGGCCGTGGCGAAGGGCTCGTCACCCTTGACCACCTGCACGGCCTGCACGGTGCCGCGCGTCGAGACGCCCACCCGCAGCACCACCACCCCCTCGAGCCCGCGGGTGCGCGCGTCTTCCGGGTAGGCGGGCGGCTCGTTCGCGGCCTGGGGTTCTGGTGGGTCGGCGTCCTCCGGGAGCGGCGGTGGCATCGCCGCGCCGGTGACGATGGTGGCCAGCCGCAACACCGAGGCTGGAAAGCGCGCGCCGAGGAACCGCACGGCCTCGTCACCGACGAAGGTGCGGGTGCCGTCGGCCGCCAGCAGCACGTCGCTCGAGGCGTGCTCGCTCCCGAGCGCCAGCACCGGCACGAGGAGCCCGCGGGCGCGGGCGATGAGGTCGACGGCCAGCAACCGGTCCACCGTGCCGAGCAGAATCACCCCGGCCCCGTTCGCGGCCTGCTGCACCAGGGCCCGGTCCTCGGCGGCCCGGCAGGCGGTGGTGCGGCCAGCGATTCGGGCTCCCGCGGGCCAGCCCACACAGTCGAAGCCGAACGAATAGACGGCCAGCGGGTCGCGGGTGAGCCGCGCGGCGAGGCCCTCTTCGTAGGCGAGGGTGCGCGTGAGCACGGTGACGGACGGGGCGGGCTCCGACGCACGAGCGAGCCACGGCAGGAGCGCCAGCGCCAACCCGACGACCTGAGAGCCCCGATGCGGCACGACCGCGAGTCTACGCGGAACGCGCACCGGCGCGATGGGAGCGAGGGGCCCCACGCGGCGCTTGCGAGGGGGCACCCCGACCATCGTTACAGAACGATAACCCAGACGTTACGGCCGACTGGAGGCATTCATGGCAATCGTTCGGTTACGATGAACCAGCACGCCGCCAGAAGGCCGAGCACACCAGCGCCGCAGTGCGCGCCGCCGCCGGGGAGTGAACAGCCAGACCTCAGACCGGTCGAGGGTGAGGCGGCCGACCAGGAGCTGGCCGCGCTCTTCCGGGCGATGGCGCACCCGGCGCGGGTGCAGATCATGCGACTGCTGGCCCGTCGCGAGGCCTGTGTCTGTGGCGACATCGTCGACAGCCTGCCGCTCGCCCAGTCCACCGTCTCGCAGCACCTCAAGGTGCTCAAGGAGGCCGGGCTGATTCGCGGAGAGATCTCGGGACCGCGCACCTGTTACTGCGTCGAGCCGCGAACCGTCAGACGGTTCAAGGCCCTGGTGGGGAGCCTCTGATGAGCGGAGTGAGCCGGAAGCTCTCGTTCCTCGACCGGTACCTGACGGTCTGGATCTTCGCCGCGATGGGTGTCGGGGTCGGCCTGGGCTTCTTCGCGCCCGGCGTCACCCGGGCCATCAGCGGGCTTCGGGTCGGCACCACCAGCATTCCCATCGCGGTGGGGCTCGTGTTGATGATGTACCCGCCGCTGGCGAAGGTCCGGTACGAGGAGCTCGGCGCGGTCTTCCGGAACAAGCGGGTGCTGCTGCTCTCGCTCGTTCAGAACTGGGTGGTGGGGCCGCTCCTCATGTTCGGCCTCGCGGTCGTCTTCCTCCGGGACAAGCCCGAGTACATGCTGGGCCTCATCCTCATCGGGCTCGCCCGCTGCATCGCGATGGTCATCGTGTGGAACGACCTCGCCCGGGGCGACACCGAGTACTGCGCGGGGCTCGTCGCCTTCAACTCCATCTTCCAGGTGCTGTTCTTTCCCGTCTACGCGTACGTCTTCGCGACGCTGCTGCCGACGTGGCTGGGCCTCAAGGGGGCGGTCGTCGACATCTCGATGGTGGACATCGCCAGGAGCGTCGGCCTGTACCTCGGCGTTCCGTTCGCCGCGGGCTTCCTCACGCGAGGGCTGCTGGTGCGAGCGAAGGGCCGCGCCTGGTACGAGGCGCACTTCGTCCCCCGGGTGGGGCCCATCACGCTGCTCGCGTTGCTCTTCACCATCATCGTGATGTTCTCGCTCAAGGGTGAGGCCATCGTGCAGCTGCCGCTCGACGTGCTGCGTATCGCAGCGCCCCTCCTCGTCTATTTCGTCGTGATGTTCGTGCTGTCGTTCTTCATGAGCAAGCGCGCAGGCGCTGGCTACTCGCAGTCGGCGACGCTCTCGTTCACCGCCGCGTCGAACAACTTCGAGCTGGCCATCGCCGTCGCCGTCGCCTCGTTCGGCATCGAGAGCGGGGCTGCCTTCGCCGCCGTCATCGGCCCGCTGGTCGAGGTCCCCGCGCTCATCGCCCTCGTCAACGTCGCCCTCTGGGCCCGGCGTCGCTTCTTCGGCGGTGAGTCCTCCGCGTCCGAGGGCGCATGAAACCCCGAGGCCTGCTCTTTCTCTGTGTCGCCAACTCGGCTCGGAGTCAGATGGCCGAAGGGCTGGGCCGGTGGCTGTTGGGCGGCTCGGTGGTCGTCCAGAGCGCCGGCAGCAGCCCGTCGGCCGTCAGCCCCTACGCCATCGAGGTGATGCGCGAAGTCGGCGTCGACCTGTCGGCGCACCACTCGAAGTCCGTCGACACCATCGACCCGGCGACCGTCGACACGGTGGTCACCCTCTGTGCAGAGGAGGTGTGCCCCGTCTTCCTCGGGAAGGCGACGAGGTTGCACTGGCCCATCGCCGACCCCGCCAGCAGCGAGGCGCTGCCGCGAGAAGAGCTGCTGGCGCGCTTTCGCGGGGCGCGTGACGAGCTTCGGCGCCGACTCGAGGCCTGGCGTGACCGCGGGTTCATCGACCCGGGCTGAGGCAACGCGCGCGGGTGTGCGGGCCGTGAGACGAGGCCCGGGTGCGGCCCGGGTCTCCGGCGCGGTGGGCCTCGATGCGGGCGTTGAGCGCGAGGCGGCGACGCTCGCCTCGGGCGTCTTCAGGCTGCGCGGCTGGGCGCCGGGCGAGCGACCGTGGGGAGGCGCTCTCCCGAAAGTCTGCTGACGCTCACCCAGCCCACCTGAGACGCGAGGCACGGGCCGCTGGCAGACTGCGCGGTGATGACGCCGTGGCTGGCCGTGCTTCGTTCGAGCGACCCAGAGGTGCCGAAGGGGACGACGCTGGCGCTCCCGCGCGAGGGCCTGTCGCTGGGCGGCGAGCGCTCGAAGCTCGAGCAGGGCCCCGTCTCGGCCGCGGGGCAGTTCGCGCGGGTGCGCGCCCACGGGAGCGGCTTCTCGGTCGAGCCGGCCGCGGGCGGTCACGGCATGCACGTCAACGGGGTGCGCGCCGACGCGCGGCCGCTCGAGTCGGGTGACGTCTTCGGCACCGAGCGCTTCGTCTTCCGCTACCTCGAGCGGGAGTGGCCCGGGCCGGTCGACGTCGAGCGCGAGGCGTCCCTGGGCGATGACGACGAGGCAGGGTGGGCCGTGTACGGCGACTGGCTCCGGGAGCAGGGCGCGGCGCAGGCCCGGTTGCTCGAGCGGCCCCTTGACGTGGTGGAGCACGCGCGCTGGCTCTGGCCGCTCGCCACCTCGCTCCAGGACGGCGCGGTCGACGCGACGTTCGAGCACGGGCGGCTGTCGCGGCTGCGCGTTCGCGACCCCTGGCTGACGCCGACGGGCCTCGTTCGCCGGCTCACCGAGGTGCCCTTCGAGGCGCGCGCGCTGCGACACCTGGGCTGGCTCCAGCTGCCGTTCGTGCCGGGTCGACAGCTGCCCGAGAAGCTCTCGGCCATCGTGCACGAGCTGCTCCAGCTCCCCGCGCCGGGGCTCGAGACGCTCCACCTCGGCGAGAGCGCGAAGTGGGGCGAGGGGGGGCCGGCTCCGGAGCGCTGGCGGGAGCTCGTCCAGGCCTTTCCGCGGCTCCGCTCGACGGCGGAGGCGCTCGTCTCTCCGCCCGCACGCGTGCGGCTGGTGCCGGTCGGGACCGCCGCGACGCACTTCGCCTCGTCGATGCCGCTGTCGCTCGAAGACGGCGACGCCTTCGCGTTTCGGCCCAGCGCTGACGGGCGCCTCGTCGTGCACGAGGGGCCGCCCCGGGTGCGCGAAGACGCCGTGCGCGTGAGCCAGGGCGCCGACGGGTGGCGGGTGCTCGCGCCGGAAGGAAGGCCCCACGTCCCACTCCCGCGGCTCAACGGCCGGCCGCTCGCCTTCTTTCGCCTCGCGCCCGGAGATGTCATCGAGCTCGCCCCGGGCGCCACCCTGCGCTTCGAGAAGGTGTGAGCAGCACCCACCCGGGCTGACGCGCGCAGACTTCGACGACGGTACACCGGTGATACGGTGGTCTCGTGCGTTTCGGATTCGGGCAGGTGCTGCTGCTGGCGGCGACGGTCACGTCGTGCGTGTGCGTGGATGCGTCGAAGCTGTCGGCCTTCAAGCCCGACGACGAGACGGGGTGCCCGACGGGGACGACTTTGTGCAGCGACGGAACCTGCCGGACGTCGTGCAGCGTCGTGGCCACGGGCGGCGGCACCGCGACGGGCGGTGGCGGGGCGACGGGTGGGGGAGCGGCCGGCGGTGACGGTGGGGGCGAGGCGGGAGGCACGGCGGGCGGCGCGTCGGACGCGTCGGTGACGTGCAACGCCGAGTCATGCCCCTCCGGCTGCTGCAACGGAGACACCTGCGTCACCGGCACCGAGGCCTCGGCCTGTGGCGCCCGCGGCCAGGCCTGCACCCGCTGCCCCTCCGGTGAGTCGTGCGTCTCGGGCACCTGCAGCGGCTGCGCCCAGTCCTGCACGTCGGGCTGCTGCGCCGGCAGCACCTGTCAGACGGCGAACCGTGACAGCTGCGGCGCCCGCGGCCAGGCCTGCGCGCCCTGCGGCGTCACCGCCGACAGCTGCGACTCCAACGGTGAGTGCGCCTGCGGCGCTGGCCGCGCCTGTACCCAGGGCCAACGGTGCGCTGGCGGTGTCTGCGTCTGTGACGCCGCCTCGTGCCCCGACGGCTGCTGCAGCCCCACCGGCCAGTGCGTGCGCCCCGCTTCGCAGACCGAGTCGCTGTGCGGCACCGCCGGCGCCACGTGCACCGGCTGCTCCTCGCCCCCGCCCGCCACCTGCTCGGGCAACACCCGCACCGCCTTTCAGTCTCCGGGCACCTGCGACATGGGCCGGTGCCAGTACACCCAGGTGGACATGGCGTGCGCCAATGGCTGCAATGCCGGCAATTGTATTGGAGATGTCTGCCAGGGCTGTCTCTCGCCCCCCGGCTCCGTCTGCATGGGGAACGTGCAACGCCGGTACACCTCTCCCGGCACCTGCGGCACCTCGGGCTGCACTTATTCCTTCACCGACACCACGTGCCCATTCGGCTGCAGCGCCGGCGCGTGTTTGGCCGACCCCTGCGCCACCGTCACCTGCAACGCCCCGCCGCCGTCGACGTGCAGCGGCGCCGTGCGCACCTTCTTCATGTCTCCGGGGACGTGCAGCATGGGCAGCTGCAGCTACACCTCCCGCACCGAGACGTGCCCCAACGGCTGCGCGAACGGCGTCTGTCTGGGCGACCCCTGCCAGGGCGTCACCTGCGCCTCGCCGCCAGCCGCCACCTGCATGGGCAACGTTCGCAAAGGGTGGGTCTCGCCGGGCACCTGCAGCGGCGGCACCTGCACCTACGCCCCGCAGGACACCACCTGCGCCAATGGCTGCGCCAACGGCATGTGCCTGGGAGACCCCTGCCAGGGCGTCACCTGCAGCTCGCCGCCGGCTGCCGTCTGCGCCAGCCCCACCACGCGCAGGACGTACGCCGCCATGGGCACCTGCAGCGGCGGGAGCTGCACCTACGCTCCGACGGACACCTCGTGCATGTTCGGCTGCGCGAACGGGGCCTGCAACGTCGACCCCTGCAACGGCGTCACCTGTACCAACCCGCCACCGGCCGACTGCTTCAACAGCACCACGCGGCGCACGTACACGTCTCCCGGCACCTGCAGCGGTGGCACCTGCGGCTACTCGTCGCAGACCTTCGGCTGCACCTCGCCACCTGGCGCCACGTGTCTCAGCGGCACCACCCTGCGCACCTTCGCCGCGTCAGGCACCTGCGCGGGCGGCACCTGCAGCTACGCGCCCACCGACACCACCTGTCCCTTCGGCTGCGCCAACAATGCCTGCAACGCGAACCCCTGCAGCGGCGTCTCGTGCAACAGCCCGCCGCCGCCTGACTGTCCCACGACCACCCAGCGCCGCACCTTCGCGTCGCCCGGCACGTGCAGCGGCGGCACCTGCAGCTACACGCCCACCACGACGACCTGCAACCAACCGCCCGCCAACGCCTGCGTCAACTCGTCCACGCTGCGAACCTGGAACCCTGCCGGCACGTGCACGAACGGCGCCTGTCAGTACGTGTCCAACGACTCGACGTGCATGTTTGGTTGTTCTGGGAATGCGTGCAACGGAGACCCCTGCCAGGGCGTCACGTGCAATACGCCACCGGCGGCCGACTGCGCCAACATGACGACGCGGCGCACGTACTCGTCGCCCGGGACGTGCAGCGCAGGGTCGTGCACGACGTACCCCTCGCAGACCTTCGCCTGCAACGCGCCGCCGGCGGCCATCTGCATGGGCAGCACCCGGCGCACCTATGCGTCGAGCGGCACCTGCAGCGGCGGCGTGTGCAGTTATGCTCCGACGGACACCGCGTGCCCCTTTGGCTGCAGCGGCGGGGCGTGCAACCCCGACCCGTGCATGAACGTGACGTGCAACTCGCCGCCCGCGGCCGACTGCGCCGACTCCACCACGCGGCGCACCTACTCGTCGCCGGGCACCTGCAGCGGTGGGTCGTGTGTCTCGTACCCGTCGCAGACCTTCGCGTGTGACTCGCCTCCGGCGGCCACCTGCGTCGGCAACATTCGCCGCACGTTCGCTGCGACCGGTACCTGCAGCGGCGGCGTGTGCAGTTACGCGCCCACCGACACCACCTGCGTCAACGGCTGCTCGGGCGGCAACTGCATCTCGTGCGCGGCGGGCAATGCCTGTACTGGAAATGCGGGGGCCCCCTGCATCACCGGCATCACGGCCTGCCCGGGCGGTACCAATAGCGTGGCCGTGTGTAACAACAACACCAACGCCGCCGACTTCACGCCGTGTCCCGGAGGCCAGTGCACCGCGGGCGCTTGCTGCGGCGGGTGCATTCAGACGGGGGTCTGCTACCCGGGCAACGTGCGCACCCGGTGTGGGCTCGGTGGCGAGGCCTGCTTCTCGTGCCCGTTGGGGACGCTGTGCAGCAACGGCTCGTGCGAAGTGACGTGTGGCTGTCCGTCATGCAACCCGAGCTGCCCCGACACCTGCGCGGGGCTCAACTGCCGATGAGCATCTTCCAACGAGTCACCGTCTGCCTCCTCGTGTTCGCGGCCGCCCTGGGCCGGGCCCAGTCGCCCTGCGAATCGCGCTGCAACCAGCAGTCGTCGGAGTGCCTGCGCAAGTGCTCCGGCGACCCGAAGGACGCGTCGAAGCCGGAGAACGCGAAGAAGTTGATGGCGTGTCTGCAGCAGTGCGAGGCCGAGGTGAAGCCGTGCCGCGAGGCGTGCCGCAAGTGAGCTCCGTGCGTGCGTTGTTCTCGGCGCGGTCGGCGCGCCCGAAGGTGGAGGCCTCGATGCGGGCCCTGGTGCAGTCGGCCGTCTTCCTGGCCAGCGCCGATGGGCACGTCGAAGAGTCCGAGGTCGAGGCGCTCGTCGACGGGCTGCGCGCGGTGATGGCGCGCACCGTGGGCCCCGAGCTGCTCGACGACTACGCGAAGGTGTCGGTGCTGCTCGACGAAGCGCGCGCGGCGATGCGGCACCTGGCCACCCAGGGTGAAGGCCCTTTCCTCTCAGGTATCGCGGCGGCGCTCGAGGGTGACTTCAAGAAGGACTCGGTCGAGGTCGCGCTCGCCGTGGTGTTCGCCGACGGGCGCACCTCTGAGAAGGAGCAAGCCGCCCTGGACCGGCTCTCCCGAGCGCTGGGGCTGTCGTCGCCGGACGTCGTGTAGCGCGCCGAGTCGCCCCGGCGCCCGTCGTCGAGGCGCGCCCATCTTCCCGTCGTTCGTGAAGCGGCGAACGGGTGCCCTGGACCCTGCGGGCCCCGTCGTCGAGGCTGACCATTCCCGGTCGTTCGTGAAGCGGCGAGCGCCGGATCGCCGAGTCGCTCGCGGTGCCTGTCGTCGAGGCTGACCCTTCCCCGTCGCTTCGAGAAGCGGGAGCGCCCAGGTCGCTCGCGGTGGCCGACGGCCTCGTTCACACTGCGGCCGTCGTGCGAGACACACCCTTCACCATCGTCGCGCTCTGGTGCTGGTACGACGGCCGCGCCTTTCACGGCTACCAGGCTCAGCCGGGTGTGCGCACCGTGCAGGCCGAACTCCTGCGCGCGTTCGCCGAGGCGAGGCTGCCGCGGAACCCGGTCGTCGCGGGCCGAACGGACAAGGGCGTGAGCGCGCGCATGCAGGTGTTGAGCGCCAGGGTGCTGCGTGACGTCGACCCGCGGTCCATCGCCGCGCAGCTGTCCCCGCACCTGCCGGCTGACCTCGGCGTGGTGCTGTCTCGTCCGGCGCCCCAGGGGTTCCACGCGGCCTTCAGCGCGTCGTCGAAGACGTACCGGTACGTGCTGAGCCGGGAGGCCGCGGGTGACGTGACGCGCCTTCGCCGCGCCGCCGCGCTGGTGCCGGGCACGCGTGACTTCCGCGTCTTTCACTTCAAGACGAGCGAGGTGCGCGCCCGCACGGTGGAGCGGGTCGAGGTGCTGGAGCACGCCGACGGCGTGACGCTCGAGTTCGTGGGGGCCCAGTTCGCCCGGTACATGGTGCGAATGTTGACGGGCGCGCTGACGGCCGTCTCGACGGGGGCGCTGCCGCTCGAGGTGCTGCAGTCGGGCCTGACCGAGCAGGTGCCCTTTCACTGCCCGGTGGCGCCGGCCGAGCCGCTGACGTTGTGGAGCGTCGGGTACCCGGCCGAGGTCGACCCGTTCTCCGCCGCCGAGCGCGCCACCGTCGTGCTGGGAACGCGATAGCGGCCGACCGATGTCGCCGAGCACCGCGCGAAGCGCGCGTTCGGTCGCCCGCGTCGAGCGCTCCCCAGTGGAATTCACGTCGCTGGCGCAGGAAACCCCTTCGCCCTGAGAAGGCGTTCCGTCTCGTCGAACAACGCCTTCGCCAGCTCGGGGTCACGCGCGGTCGTCGAGGGCGCTCGTTCCGTCTCGAGCTGGAAGTAGCGGCCCGTGACGCCGTCGAGCTCGGGCGAGACGACCAGGCGTGCCAGGGCGCCCGCAGCACGAGCCGGCGTCGACACCGCCATGCCGAAGAGCCGCAGCACCCAGCTCGACTTCACCAGCAAACGCATGGCCGGACTCCAGGAGCGGGTCAGCGCCGTACCAGGAACGGCGCCTGGGTCGAAGGCGTTCACCGTCACCTGCCGGCCTGCCGCGCGCAGGCGTCGGTCGAGCTCGCGCGCGA
The DNA here is from genome assembly GCA_033763395.1 of Myxococcaceae bacterium. Taxonomy (GTDB): domain Bacteria; phylum Myxococcota; class Myxococcia; order Myxococcales; family Myxococcaceae; genus Xiheimicrobium. The sequence continues at coordinate 7,607 of JANRKQ010000256.1, read as the reverse complement.
AGAGGACGTTGCACAGCTTCGAGCTCGTGTAGCGGCGAATCGCGCTCACCGGCAGACCGCCCTCGCGGCCCGTGGCGAGCGCTGACACGTCGATGGCGGCAGGCGGGTTCGCGCGCCCCTCGAGGGTGGCCGGGTCGTGTGTGCCCGAGCTCACCACGACGACGCGGGCGTGCCTCGTCAGGGCTCCCTCGAGGCGGGTCACCAGCGCCTGGTGCGCGACGTGGTTCACTCCGAAGGTGGTCTCGAGCCCATCGACGGTGAACGTCGGAGGGCCAGCCTCGTGGACGCCAGCGTTGCACACGATGGCGTCGAGCGCCCGGCCACCGAGCCGCTCCAACGCGCGTTGGACCGAGGCCAGTGACGCAAGGTCGACGACCACGACCTCTGCCAGCGCGCCGAGCCCGGCGGCGAGGGCATCGCCACGGGCCTGGTCCCTTGCTCCGAGGAGGAGCCGGACCTCGGGGACGGAAGCCAGCGCGCGGGCGCATTCGAGGCCCAGGCCGCTCGTCGCGCCGGTGATGAGGATGGTTCGTGGCGTGTCGTTCATGTGTTCACGGTGGCGGCCCCGCCGCGAGAAGGCCAACACCATGTGGGTCGACCATTCACACCCAGGCGGTCCATAATGTCCCATGCTCGACTTTCGGCGCCTGCGGTACTTTCTCGAGGTGGCAGAGCAGCTCCACTTCACCCGGGCCGCGCAGGCGCTTGGCATCTCGCAGCAGCCGCTCAGTCGAGCCATTGGAGCGCTCGAGCGGGACCTCGGCGTGCAGCTCTTCGAGCGCACCACCCGAGCGGTGCGGCTGACTCCGGCCGGTGAGGCCCTGCTCGACCATGGCACCACGGTGCTCCAACAGCTCGCGCTGGCGGAGCGGGCGGCTCGGGCCGGAGGGCGGCCCTCGTTGCGCGTCGTGTACCCCGGCACGCTCGGGGGTCTGCCCCATCGACCGGTCGAGGCGTTCGCGCGTGCGCACCCAGCGGTCGACGTCCGCATGGGCCTGGTGCGCTCGTGGGAGCAGGAGCCGCTGCTGCTGTCGGGCCAGGCCGATCTCGCCTTCGTCGTCCCTCCGGTCCATGACGAGCGGCTCTCGTTCCAGCCGGTGGTCGACGTCACGCTCGTGGCAGTCGTTCCGCGCGACAGCGCGCTCGCCCGGAAGCGGAGGACGTCGCTGGCCGACCTCCGGGACCAGCGGTGGGTGCTCTATTCGCCCCGGCGAAAGCGCCCACTCGCAGAGTTCGTTCGTGGGTGCTGCGCGGCGAGCGGCTTCACGCCCCGGCGGGGCGCTGAGGCGGTCGACGAGGACGAGGCCATTCGGCTCGTCTCACAGGGCGACCTGGTGGCGCTGGTGAGCGAGGGCACGCGCGTCGGCCGGGAGTGCGTCAAGCGCCCGCTCGCCGAACGGCCCACCATCACCATCGCCGCGACGTGGCGCCGGTCGGACACCCGCCCTGTGCTCCGGTCGCTCATCGACGTCATCACCGACGCGGGTCTCTCAGTTCGACTCCGGCTTCGCTCACCCCGGTCGCCGTGACGGGAGCCAGAGAGCGCTCACCGCGCCCGCGGGTTCGCTCTCGCCCTGGTCTCATGGGCGCCAGCCCTCGCGCTCAGCCTCAGGACCCGCGAAGGCGTGACGGGGCCACATCTGGCACCAACAGGGAGGGCGCGAGCTGAACGACCGAGTGAGGCTGCACTCACCGAGGTCCGGCCGGCTCAGCGCCCGAGGCGCTCGCGGCGCAGGAGGTCTCTCAGCTGGTCGAGGTCGGCCGGGTGCCGCATGAAGCGCGCGTTCGGGTCGCCCGCGCGGCGAATGATCTCAGCCTCAGACAACCCGGCCTGCCGCATCACCTCGATGGCGCGTGGATTGCGGGCGAAGACCTCGGCGGCGCGCGGGTCACCCAGTGCGTGGCCGAGGTGGCGCGCCATGCGTGAGGCCGCGTCGTTCTCCTGCCCGGCCGCGCGACCGACGGTGGCCACCGCGGAGCCGGCCGCGCCCGCCATGCGGAGGAACCTCGACGCGGGGTGCACCGCCGCGAGCCCCTGCGCGACCTCGCCGACCGCCGCCGCGGCATAGCGCCAGTCACCGCTCTCCATGAAGTCACGCAGGTTGTTGACGGCCCCGATGCCGCCCGCGGCCACGCCAGCAGCGCGGAGCACCCCCTGGTCGAGCGAGCGCCCGAGCCGCTCGGCGAAGCCCTGGCCCACCCCGACGCGGTTGAGAATGTCACGCGTCGCCTCGGCGGCATCGGTGAGGGACTTGAGCCCATCCTGCGCGGCTTCCTGAACGCGCCCCGCCTGGGCGCCTTCGACCGCCTTGATGACGCTGTGCACGGCGTTGAGGCCCGACAGCGCTCCACGGAGGCCACCTTGCCGCGCCTCTGGTCCGCCGGCCCACTCGCGGCCGAAGCTCTGCGTCCGGTCGAGGTCGCGCGCGAGGCTGGTGCCGTGGAGCGAGCCGCGCAGCCCCTCGAGCGTCGCGTCACGGGCGGCGTCGGGCCGCTCGCCGCCGCGCACGCGGTTCAGGTAGTCGTTCGGCACGGCGACGGTGACGACCTCGCGCAGCCGGTTGTCGGGCAAGAGGCCATCACGGTTGAGCCGCGCCGACAGCTCGATGGCGCTGCCTGCCTCCGACGAGCCGGCGAGGGTGGCGAGCGCGTGGTAGGCGACGTTGCCGCCGTGCGCGCGCATGAGGCGCTCGTCGCTGCCGGCAGGCGCGTTGGGCCGTGAGGGATACTCGGCGAGGAGCGCGTCGGCGTTCGTCCGCAGGTACTGGGAGAGGTCCTGGGCGGCGGCGCGCTCCCGCTCGACGGCCTGCTGGTAGGCGGGGTCGCCGCGGAACGAGTCGCGGAAGCGGTTGCGGAGCTCGTCGCTCGCGTTGGGCCCCAGGCGCTCGACGCCCTCGCGGAGGAGCCGGTTCTGCTCATCGAGCGTCGCGCGCGCGGTGCGCAGGGTGTCGGTGCGCTCGCGCACGCCCGCGGTGATGGGCCGGTTCCCCGGTTGGTTGAGGCGGTCGAGCTCACGGGCTCGGGCGAGCGCGTCGGCCTGGGCCTGCCGGGCTTCAGGGGTGGGGGCTCCCGCGATGCGGGCCTGGGCGGCGGTGCGGTCGCTGCGCTCGAAGCCCGTGCGCGGCTCGGCGGGGGCGGCCGGAGCCTGAGGCCGGGCCGCACGTGCCGCGGCCGCTTCGGCGTCGAGCGCCCGCGACTGCTCCATCAGCCGCTCGACCGTGCCGACGCGGTCTTCGGAGCTGGCCGGTGCTTCCACGGGGTCGATGGGGTTCATGCGGACCTCGATGCAGGGTGTCGGTGAAACGTGCACATCAGGCCCAGGAGTCCGAAGAAGCTCCGTAGCCGCGGGCTGGGAGCGGGCGTGTCGACGTCGCGGGGGGGCAGGCCCCGTCTGAAGGGGCGAGGCACGTGGCGTGGAGGACGCGTCGGCCGGGGCGAGGCGCCTTGCTGCGCGCAGGTGATGAAGCGCGACACGGTGGCGGCGCGGGTGACGGTGGTCGAGTTCACGGACGAACGCAGGACGAGGGGTCGCGAAAAGGAGACACCGCCATGGTCGCTGCCGCCGCGAGCCGGGTGCGCGCCGTTCCTGTCAGCCCCTGAGGTGAGGTGTGGCCTGAACGCCGCACCCGCCGAGGCCAGGCCCCCCAGCCCGCCGGGGCGCTAGGCTTCGCAAACCTCATGGAACGTGCCCTCTGGTGCTGCGGCCTGCTCTTCGTCACTTCCGCGTTGGCCGCGTCGGGCTGGGACGTGCCGTCACCGCCGACTGGCCGCTTCGTCGTCGACCAGACGGGCAGCCTCCGAAGCGACACCGTCACCCAACTCGAGGACCTCGCGCGCACCCTCGACACTTCGGGCCGAGGCCAGCTCGGAGTGCTGGTGCTTCGGACGACGGCCGGCGAGGTCCCGCGGCGGTTCGCGACCGACGTCTTCAACGCCTGGGGCATCGGGCACGCGGGGCGCGACGACGGGGTGCTCCTCTTCCTCGCCCTCGACGACCGGAAGGCCGAGCTCATCGTCGGGACGCAGGAGCCCCTGGTGAAGCGGCAGACCGACGCCATCATGGCGAACGACATCGTCGCGAACATGAAACGAAGAGACCCTGACGGCGCCCTGCTGGCGGCGGCGCGTTCGGTGGTGCGCGAGCTGGGCGCCGCGACGCCCTCTCCGCGCGCCCCTTCGCTGCCAGAGCCGCCGCCCGACGTCGACGAGCGCCTCGCGCCCTACCTGCGGCTCGAGAAGCCCTTCCCGGACCGCACACCGCGCACCTGGGTGATGGACCTGACGGAGTCGCTCTCGGCCAGCGAGCGCGCCGACCTCGAGGTGCTCTCGAACGAGCTCTACGCCGAGGGGCGGGGCCGCCTGCTGTTCCTCAACGTCGCCACCGACAAGAGCTGGCCCGAGCTGGGTGAGCTCGTCGACCTGCTGCAGCGACAGGTGGAGCCGACGTCGAGCCAGCCCCTGGCCATCGTCGCGCTCAACCCGAGGACGCTGCGCGGCGAGCTGAGGCTGCCGGTGAGGCCCTCGACGGAGTGGGAGCAGCGGCAGGTGGACGCCGCGCTCGAAGCGATGACCGCGCCACGGCCGACCGCTGGCCGGCTGCTCCTCGGAGGGCGCTTCGCCGCGCTGGTGCTGCGCACGGGCATTCCTCCGAAGCCGTTGGAGCAGGTCGTTCGCGACGTCGTCCACCAGTTCGCCGCGTGGCTGTGGGGCGGGCTGCTCGCCGGTCTCGCGGGCGGGGCCTTCTGGCTTCGACGGTGGCTGCGGCTTCGCCCGCGCGCGTGTGAGACGTGTCACCAGCCGAGGGAGCGCTTGTCTGAGTCCGACGACGACGCGCACCTGTCCGACGGGCAGCAGAGCGAAGAGCGGCTGCGCAGCGTCGACTACGACGTGTGGCTCTGCGCTCGCTGCAACGACACCCTGGTGCTGCGGTACGGCGCCTGGTTCTCGGGCTACAGCGCTTGCTCGGGCTGCGGCTTCAAGACGATGTCGTCGTCGAGCACCACGCTGCGCGCCGCCACGCAGTACAGCACCGGGCTCGTGCGCGTCACCGAGACGTGCAACCACTGCGGCAAGGTGTCGACCTCCGAGCGGGTGACGGCGCAGCTGCCCAGGCCCTCCACGTCGTCTTCGTCCAGCTCGTCGTGGACCTCGAGCTCGTCGCGCAGCAGCGGCAGCTTCGGAGGCGGGCGCAGCTCGGGCGGCGGCAGCTCGGGGAGCTGGTGAGCCGTCAGAAGTGATTGACGAAGGGTGACAGCCGCGCGCCTCGCGGCACCGGGACTCTGCTGCCCGTGGGGACAAAGAGCACGAAGCGGTCCTTTCTCGGAATGAAGACGAGGGTCCCATCGAATCGTCCGACCGAGGCCCCGAAGCCTGAGACATCGAGGCCCGCTGGGAGCGCGAGGGTCGAATACGTCCTCGTGGAGAAGCTGTAGACGTCGAGTCCGCCATCCCAACCGGCATCGACCGGGCCCAGCGAGCCGAAGGAGGACTGGAAGAGCCGGTCGTCCGCGAGAACGCCGCCGAACGCGAACCGGGAAGGGCTGCCACCCCCATCGGGGAACGACACGAGCTCCAGGTTCACGTCCACCCGCAGCCCCAGGGGGCTCGTCGTCGCGCTTGGCACCGCGATGATGGTGCCATCACCCCGAATCACGCTCCCGCGGAGGAGCCCTGGCGGAAAAATGGGGAGGAGCGGCGGCAACGTCGGAACCGCGAGGTACCGAACGCGCCGCTGGCCGAGGGGGTCCAACGCCATGAACCGATTCGCGCCCTCCCCATACGGAATGCCGACGATGTTGCCGCCAGGGGCCAGCTGGGCGCCGAAGAACTGATCGACGCCTCCAGAAGCCGGCGGCTCGTAGCCAGGCGTTCTCGTCAAGTCGATGAGCTCCACCGCACCACCGTCGAAGGGCAACGCGAGGACGAAGCGACCGGACTGCGGCACGCTGAAGACCCCCAGCCCCGGAGCCGTCACGCACCCCGACCAGCCTCGCCCAGCGTCGTCAGGGAGCACACTGGCGTCCAACCCGATGGCCCTCGAGCGGACATCGTTCGTCTCGTCGAACCCGCCATCGAACGGCAGGTCGAGCGCCACGAAGACGGGGTCTTCACCCGGGCACAGATAGACGCGGCCGTCGGAGCCGAGCACACCACTGGCCACAGGCGCTCGAGCCCCTCCGTCGGGCTTCTCGTAGCGCAGGGTCTGGCTCGCCTCGAACGGCTTGAAGTCGATGGTGTCGTCGGGGTTCACGAACATCAACTGGCGCTCGAGGTTCGGAAAGCCCACCACCCGGCCATCCGGGAGCAGCGCACCGCCCGCGAAGCCTTGAACGATGGGCGTCGTGACCTCGCGCTTGACGGGAGGAAGCACCGCGCCGACTCCCCCGTCGGCGCTCGCAAGCAGGCCTTCACGCACGCACCGCCACTCAGCGCTGACTCGCTGGACGTAGGTGGAAATGCCAGGGCGGTCACACTCACCGAGGGGCGAGGGCCCGCCGGCATCGACGCCGGCATCGGACGGAGAACCTGCGTCCCCGTCGGGCCCTGCGTCGGGTCCTCCGTCGGGTGGTTGGCCTGCATCTGGCGTGGGCCCTGCGTCGACGCCGCCGTCACACCCTCGGAGGCGGCACCGCGCGACCTCTCCGAGCTCCTCGAACGGCGTGCACGAGGTGGCGGTCAGCACGACGACCAGCAGGGTGCGCTTCATGGCCAGGCTCCGCTCCACACGATGAAGCCACCCGAGGGCCCGGGAACGAGCGTGACGGGCGCCTCGGCCGGCGCCAACCCGAAGACCAGCGCGAGGGCCGTTCCCACCGCGCCGACGCCCATCGCAACCAGTCCGGCCGGCTCAGCCCAGAGTCCGAACTCGACCGTTCGGTTGATGTCGTCTTCCGAGGCGAAGTTCTTGTTGCGCAGGTCGTCGGCGGCGACCCGGCTCAACCCGAAGAGCACGCCGCCCCCGACCGTGACGACGGCTCCGGCGACGACCGGGAGCCAGCGCGCGACCGGGCTGCGGACGACTGGCTCGACGGGCGGCGCGACGACGGTGGGAGGCGGGCTCGGGGGCGGCGCTTCAGTCAGCGGCGGCTCCGTCGGGGGCGCGGGCGGGGGCGCGGACGGGGGCGGCTTCAGTTGCGCGTCGAGCTCCTCGACCAGGGCCACGAGCGCCTTCGCCGTGGCCGCTTCCAGCTCGGTCGGCCGCGCGTCGATGAGCACCTGCTTGAGCACCTTGCCGTCGTCGTCGATGGACCAGAGCAGCACCGAGGTGAGGGGGTCGCCGACGACGGTCGCGGCCTGGAGCTCGACGAGGAAGTTGAGGCCCAGGGCGCGTGCCCGACGCACGAGGCACGGCCGCTTGCCGTCGCACTCACTGAAGTCCTGCGCGGGCGCGACCGCCAGGCTGGAGCCGAGGGTCTTGCGAACGAGCTCGGCGCGCTCGAGGGCGACCTTCACGCTCGTTCCGCTGCGTTTTCCGACGGCGACCCCGACGACGGGGGCTGCGCCCACCAACAACGACGCCAACACCGGGAGCATCATTTGAGCTTGCCCTCGAGCCGCTGCGCGGCGACTTCGACGCCGTCGAGGGCCTGCGCGCTCGGAGCACCCGA
>JANRKQ010000255.1:0-12718 GCA_033763395.1 Myxococcaceae bacterium | reverse complement strand
CGACGGACGATTCCTTCGCGCCGAGCAGCTTGCGCCGCACGTCGGGCTCGCCGAGGAACTCGCTGCCCCGTCCCACCAGCGTCACGACCAGACGGCACACCACGTCGTCGACGTGAAAGCGCGGGCACATCGGCTTGTCCGCCAGCGTGAGCCGCACTCCCAGCCGCTCCGCTTCGAAGAGGTCGGCGAAGAGCCCGACGAGGGGCTGGGCGAGCCCGAGCCAGGCAGGACCGCCTGCGTGGCCCTCGAACCAGGGCAGCGCGTGCTCGAGGGCCCCGGCGCCTGACGTCTCCTTCACGAACTCGAAGCACGGCACCTCGCTCGCGGCCCGGGTCAACACCTCGAGAACAGAGGCGTCGGCATCGAGCGGCGCCGTCACCAGGTTCAGCGCGGGCTCGTAGATGTCGACGAGCGCATCGAGGGCCCCGCCACGCCGCGCGTGCAGGGGCCACACCAGTGGAGGCACGACGGACGGACGGGCGGACACATCGACGGCGGGCGTCACGCGGCCTCCGACGTCTCGGACTGCATGATGACCCACTTCGGGAACGGGTCGTCCAGGGCCGCCCAGGCCGCGGGGCCCTTCTTCAGCTCGGCGTCGGTGAGCAGGCACTTCTCGAGCTGCCGGGTGAGCGCCGCGTGGTCGCGCCCGCGGGTGATGAAGACGATCTCCTGCTTCCGGTCGCCGAACGTGGGGTGCCAGTCGGCCTCGACCATCTTGCGCAGCTCGCGGTCCTTCGGCCAGTCGCGCTTCGGCACCGCAGCCCACCACATGCCGCTCGGCTCGAGGCTCGTCGCACCGCCCGCCTGGGCCCACACGCCGGTGACGTCGTCGCGGGTGGCGAGCCAGAAGAAGCCCTTGCTGCGCAGAATGCCCTTCCAGCTCCCATGCACGTGCTTCCACAGCCGCGCCGGGTGGAACGGGCGGCGGGCCCGGAAGACGAACGACGAAATGCCGTACTCCTCGGTCTCGGGCACGTGCTCGCCACGCCCGGCGATGACGATGGGCTGGGGCCGCGTGTACGTGAGCGACCCGCGCGACGGCTCGGTGAAGGAGATCAAGATCGAGGAGTGGAAGGTCGGCCTCTTCGCCCAGGGCAGCCTCCCGCTCGGCTCGCGCGTCACGGTGAGCGGGGGCCTGCGCCTCGACACCTTCCTCTTCGGGGTGAACGACCGCAACCGGCCGCTCGCCGACCGCACCGGCGCCCGCCTCGGAGACGACTTCATCGAAGCGTTCGGGGTGATGCCGTCGCCACGGGTGTCGACCGAGGTGGTGCTGGTGAAGGGCCTGTCGTGGATGACGGGCGTGGGCCTGGGCGCGCGCTCGAGCGACGCGGCGGCGTTGTCGGACTCAGAGTTCGCGCCGTTCGCCCTGGTGGCGAGCGCCGAGACCGGCTTGCGGTACCTCCGCGAAGGGCCGGTGCGCTTCGAAGCGCGCGGCGCCGCGTTCGCCACCCGAGTTCAACGCGACATCGTGTTCGAGCCGGACGAGGGCCGGAACGTGCCGGTCGGCGCATCGAGCCGCGTGGGCGCCTTCGGCTTCGCGCGCCTCACCTGGGAGCAGCACCTCGACGTCACCGCGAGCCTCTCGTACACGCGCGGCCATCTGCCTCCCGCGGGAGCCTCGTGGCTCGCGCTCTTCGACGGTCCCGCCCTGCCCTACGTGCCCCGCTTCCTCGCGCGGGTCGAAGCCGTCGGCGCCCATCGGCTCGACGTCTTCGAGCAGCCCATCGACCTCACGGCAGGCCTCGCGGTGTGGGCCATCGGGCCGCGGCCCCTGCCCTTCGAGCAGCTCAGCGAGCCGGCGGTGCTCGTCGACGCGTCACTTCGTGCTCGCTGGCGCTGGGTCTCGCTCGGTCTCGTCGTCGACAACGTGCTCGACACCCGGTGGCGACAGGCCGAGTTCAACTACGCGTCGAATTTCGTCGGCCCCGACGCCGCGCCATCCCGGCTGGCGATGCGGCACTTCTCGGCCGGGCCTCCACGGCAGTGGCGGCTGATGCTCGGCCTGCACTTCGATTGAAGGAGACCCCCATGCGTCGACTCGCCTGCTCACTCGTGTTCGCGTTGCTGCCCGCGTGCGAGGCCGGCACCGGAGGCAAGCTCACCAGCGTCGACTTTCGGCTCGAGGTCTCGTCGATGCCGGGGGTGACGCTGGACGACGGCGCGGTGGTGACGCTCGAGCGCGCGACGCTGTCGTTCGGTCCGCTGTACGTCTTCGAGGCGCCGCCGCCAACGGCCCGGCCGTGGTGGCGCAGGGCCGGCGAGCTGCTGCTCCCGACGGCACACGCGCACCCAGGGCATGACTTCTTCTCTGGAGGCCGCGTGATGACCGAGTGGATCGAGCCGAAGGTCATCGACCTGCTCGCCGCGAGCCATACGCTGGGACGTGTCCCCGCCCTCGCTGGGGCTGGGCGATCGATGTCGGTGCACCTCCTTCGCGACGACGACAACGGAGCGCAGGCGCTGCGGCTGTCGGGGACGGTGTCCCGTGGTGCCATCACGCGGCCGTTCGCCCTCGACGTGGCGCTCCCGGGCGGCTTCGACGACCAGCGCGTCGACTTCGTGCCCATCGACCTCTCGCTCGACGAGGGTCAGGCCGTCGTCGTCGTCGTCGACCCACGGGCCTGGTTCCGGGGGGCTCGCTTCGAGGAAGACGCGCTCGAGCCCATCGCCGCCGAGAGTCAAACGGGCCGGGCGCTGCAGGTGAACCTGCGCCGCTTCGCGGCCTGGAGCGGGCGCACCGAGGCCTCGACGCGCTGAGGCCCCGGTGGACGAGCGGTTACGGCGCGTGGGGCACGTCTTCGCTGCCGTACTCGCGGACCTCGTGCAGCGCGACGGGCGGCTTCGGCTTCGCGCGCGTCGTCTTCTTCGTCGCCTTCAGCCCGGTCGGTTTCCCCGCCTCGTCCTCGGTGGCTGGTTGGGTCTCGACCACCGTCACGCCGGTGAGCAGGTTCTCACTGCGGCTGCGCCCCTCACCGCTGAGCGAGTCTCCGTCCCAGTGGTCGACGCCGATGAGCCGCACGAGGCCCTGCTCGAAGCGGAAGCGGTGCGTGGCGCTGTACGACTCGCGGGAGCCACCCATCGACGTCACCGTCAGGACGCGCTTCGACACCGAGAGGTCTGGCGCGCCGGAGCCGCCCTTGACGCCCATGCAGTTCATGCACGCGAGCAGCCCCACGTTCGAGTCGATGCGCGTGAAGCCTCCGCCCTCGAGCGCGTGGGCCCACACCAGCGCGCGCGACTGGTCGACGGAGCCGGGGCCCAACAGCACGATGACGAGGTCGTCGGGCGCCACTCCGTCGAGGTCGGCCTGGAGCGTGGCCTCGACGGACCAGCCCCCGGGCGCGAAGTCGGCAGCGCTGGCCCCGCGCTGAGGCACCCCGTCGAGGGGGCGTGAAGCGGCCTCGACGGCCGCGAGGGCGATGACGAAGAAGGTGAGGTGACGCATCGGCCGAACGCCACTCGACTGGCGCCCACGCCGCAAGCCCTTCATGACGGGCCGCGTTCGCTACGGAAAGGCCTCGAAGAACGCCCGCGGCGCGCGCTTCTTCCGGACGCACACCGTCGAGTCCGGCAGGTAGCAGGCCGAGAAGCCGAGGCGACGGTGGCCCGTCCGGGTCTTGCCGGAGCGGTGCCAGACGAGGTTGTGGAGGAGCACGCTCTCACCCGCGCGAACGTCGAGGCAGAGCTTCCGCGCGTCGGCCTCGAGGGCCTCGACCTGGGCGTTTGGAACGACGCCCCCCAGCGGTGTCGCGAGGCCGCGTCGATGCGAACCGGGCAGCACCTCGAGGCAGCCTCCGTCGAGCGGCGCATCATCGAGCGCGGTCCACACCTGCACCTGGGGGTCCTCGCTCAAGCCCCACAGCCTTCCGCCGTCCTGGTGCCAGGGAATCTCGGTGCCACCGGCGGCGGCCTTGTTGAACACGATGGCGCGGTACAGGCGCACCCGCCCGGGAATCAGCGCCCGCACCAGGGGCTCGAGCGCGCCGTGGCGAATGAGCTCGCGGAACACGTCGTCGAGCTCGAGCTTCTCGAGCTTGCGGTACGCGAGCGAGGGGCCCTGCCACCCCAGCCCCAGCGGTGCGTCGCGGTAGTCGCCGGTGGCCGCGTCGAGCTGAAAGAAGAGGCCCTCATGCACCACGCGACCGAGCATGAGGTCCTGCGCGCGCGCACGGAGGCGCTCGAGCAGCTCGTCGGACACCACCCGGCCGAGCCGTGCATAGCCATGCTCGCGGAAGTGGGCGATGGCGCTCTCGACGTCGACGCTCATCGCGCGTAGCTCGCGTCGGTGCCGTCGAGCTGCCGCGACACCTCGTCGATTCGTTTCAGCCCCTCGTCGCTCAGCTGAACGCGGGCCGCCGCGAGCGCTGCTTCGAGCTGATCGACCGTCGCGGGTCCCGTGAGCACGACGTCGACGCCGGGCCGCTGGAGCACGAACGCGTACGCCAGCGTGAGCAGGTCGACGCCCAGGTCGGCCGCCACCTGTCGAAACGCCTTCGCCCGCGTCACCATCGCGTCCGAACCGTAGCGGCGCTTGTAGAGCGCGTTGGACGACAACCGCGCCGAGGGGGGCACGCTGGCCGTCGGGTCCCTCGCGAGGAGGCCGCCGGCCAGCGGGTTGTAGATGGTGGTCGTCAGCGGAAAGCGCCTTGCGAAGGCGAAGTACTCGAGGTCGAGCTGGCGCACCGCCAGGTTGTAGAGCACCTGTGACTGGACCGGCCGTGGCAGGCCGCGGGCGTCACACCGCAGCATCACCTCGACGAGCTGCCACGCCGCCATGTTCGACACCCCCCACGCCCTGGCCTTCCCAGACGCGAGCACCGCCTCGACGCCGTCGAGGGACTCGTCGAGGCTCGTTCGCGAGTCGGGCGCGTGCCAGAGGTAGACCTCGACGAAGTCCGTCTGGAGGCGCCCGAGTGACTCGTCGAGCGAAGCCACGATGCGCTGCCGCGAGAGCCCCTCGCGCCGCCACAGCCCCACCTTCGTCGTGAGGCGAACGGTGCCTCGACGAGCGCCGAGGGCGCGCCCGAGGATGCGCTCCGACTCGCCGTCGCCGTACAGGTTGGCCGTGTCGAAGGCCGTGACGCCTGCCGCCAGCGCCGCGTCGATGATTCGGCGCGCCTCGTCCTCCCGCGTGCGGGTGCCGAAGTTCATGGTGCCGAGAGCGAGGGTGGCGGGCACGGCGGCGGGGTATACCCGAGCGCGAGCCGATGCCCATCGACGTCACCGTCCTCGAAGTGCCCGCCCGCTTTGGCGAGGTGCCGACGCAGCTCGAGTGGGTTCGTGCCGCGCTCGAGGCGAGGGCCCCCGGAGACATCGTCGTGCTCCCGGAGGCCGCGCTCACCGGCTACGTCTCAGGCGCGCTCGACTTCGACCTCTCGCGCTTCGCGGAGCCGCTCGAAGGCTCGCAGCTGAGTGGCCTGCGAACGTTGGCCCGCGACTTCGACACCTGCCTCATCGGGCCTGTCATCGAGCGGCACGGCGAGCGCTGCTTCAACAGCCAGGTGGTGGTCGCGCCTACCGGCGAGCTGCTGGCGCACTACCGCAAACGCCACCCGTGGTACCCCGAGACGTGGGCCTCACCAGGCGATCGACCCTGGCCGCGCTTCGAGCTGGGTGGCCTCTCAGGCTCACTCGCGGTCTGCTTCGACGTGCACTTCCTGGCCGAAGAAGCGGCCGAGGTGCTCGCCGCCGTCGACGTGCTCTTCTTCTGCTCGGCCTGGGTCGATGACGCAGGTGATTCCCGGCCGGGACACCTCGCGCCGCTCGCACGGCGGTACGGCCTCGAGATCGTCAACGCCAACTGGGGCCCGGGCACGCCGCGGGTCCCGGGCCAGGGTGGCTCGATGGTTGTAGACAGGACCGGCGCCGTCGTCGGGCGCCTCGATGCGCTCGCTTCGCGGCTCGAACACACCCTCACGCCACGCTGAGTGCGGCGCCACACCGCCAACGTGAGGCCAGGTCAGCTGATGACCCCGCGAGCCCTGCTGGTCACTGATTGACGGGGCGCGCTCCGTGCGTCATGGGCGCGGGGTGACGACGCTCTCTGAACGATTCCCCGCGGCCCTCGAGGCCCGGCTGGCCGCGAAGCTGCTCGACGACAAGCGCCAGTCCGCCTGCCGGCTCTTCAACGGCTTCGTCGAGGGCCTGCCGACCCTCACCCTCGACCTCTACGGCACGACGCTGGTGGTGAACGACCACTCGGACTCGAAGCGGGGCGACGAGGCGCTCGCGAAGGAAGCCGTCGAGCTCGTGCGCGCGCGGCTCCCCTTCATCACCACGGCCTTGTGGAAGGTGCGCAACGCCGAGGCGCCCGAGACCCGCAACGGGCTGATGCTGCTGGGCGACGAGAAGGCGCTGTGCCGACGGGTGCTGGAAGACGGCGTCTGGTACGCGCTGTCGCTGCGGCTCAACCGTGACTCGAGCCTGTACCTCGACACGCGAGACCTGCGCGCCTGGGCGAAGCGGACGCTCGGCGGCAAGCGGGTGCTCAACACCTTCGCGTACACGGCCTCGCTCGGCGTCGCGGCGAAGGCAGGCGGCGCGAGCGAGGTGCTCAACACCGACCTCAACAACGCCTTCCTCACGGTGGGCCGCGACTCGTGGTCGATGAACGGGTGGCCGCCGCGCCGGCCCGAGTTCCGCCCCGGCGACTTCTTCGACGTCGTCGGCCAGCTCAAGCGCGACAAGCGCACCTTCGACTGCGTCTTCGTCGACCCACCGCTCTTCTCGGTGACCGAGCAGGGCCGCGTCGACCTCATCTCGGACATGGAGCGGCTGCTCAACAAGGTGCGCCCCCTCATCGCGCATGACGGCTTCCTCGTCGCCGTCAACAACGCCGTCTTCGTGCCCGGGGCCGACTTCCAGGCGGTGCTCGACCGGCTCTGCGCCGACGGCTACCTCTCGCTCGAGGCCCGGGTTCCGGCGCCCGTCGACTTCACCGGCACCGAGGCGACCCGCGCCGGGGCGCCCCGCGTCGACCCGACACCCTTCAACCACTCGACAAAGATGGCGGTGCTGCGGGTGAAACGAAAAGACGCTCGCGGGTGAACGCGCGTCAGCGCCGTGACGCCGCGTCACGGCAGTTGGTCGACGCGACCACGCTTGGGGCGCATCGGGCGCTCGCGCTAGCAGGGAGCCTTCCCCGCCGTTCTCTGGTGTCTCCATGCTCAAGAAGCTCGCCCTCGGCCTCGTGGCCCTGCTCGTCGTGCTCGCAGGCGTCATCGCCAGCCGCCCTGCCAACTTCGCCGTCACCCGCACGGCGACGATGAACGCGCCGGCCGACGTCGTCTATGCGCAGGTCGTCGACTTCCACGAGTGGGCGAGCTGGTCGCCGTGGGACCAGCTGGACCCGGCGATGAAGCGCGAGTACTCGGGCGCGCCTTCGGGCGTGGGCGCGAAGTACGGGTGGAATGGCAACCCCGACAACGTCGGCACCGGCTCGATGACCATCACCGACGCGACGCCGAACCAGTCCGTGGGCATCGACCTCGAGTTCAAGGAGCCCTTCCCCGCGAAGAACCGCACCCTCTTCGCGCTCGCCGCGGACGGCGCCAGCACGAAGGTGACGTGGACGATGACCGGCACCAACGACTTCATGGGCAAGGCCTTCTCGCTCGTGATGGACATGGACAAGATGGTGGGCAGCGACTTCGAGAAGGGCCTGGCGACGATGAAGACGCGCGCCGAGGCCCGGGCGAAGGCCCTCACCGACGAGCGCGCCGCCGCCGAGAAGGCCGCCGCCGAGACCGCGCCAGCCGGCGACGCGGGCACCCCCTGACGCAGGGCTGGGCAACCGGCGCGAGGTGAGGTGAAAGCCCGCCCGTGGCCGACTCCATCTCGTTCGACGCGGCGTACTACCGCCGGTACTACGAAGACCCGAAGACGCGCATCTACGACCGGGCCCGGCACGCGCACCTCATCGAGGGCGTGATGGGGCTGCTCTCGTGGTTCGGCTGGCCGGTGCAGTCGGTGCTCGACGTCGGCGCCGGGGTCGGCTGGTGGAAGCAGTGGCTGTCGAAGCACCGCAAAGACGTGCGCTACCTGGGCACCGAGCTCGAGGCCGACACGTGCCGCCGCTACGGACACCGCCAGGCCGACGTGCGCACGCTGACGCTCGACGAGACCTTCGACCTCGTCATCTGCCACGGCGTGTTGCCCTACGTCGACGACGCCAGCCTGCCGAAGGCCATCGCCAACCTCGCGGCCGCGTGCCACGGCTTTCTCTACCTCGAGGCCATCACGAAGAAGGACATCGCGGGGAGCGTCGACACCGAGCTCACCGACACGCGCGTCGCCCGCCGCCCCGGAGCGACCTACCGGCGGCTGCTCGAGCGCCACTTCCAGCAGGTGGGCGCGGGCCTGTGGGCGAAGCGCGACGCGGGCATCGTCTTCTACGAGCTCGAGGTGCCGTCGAGGGGCCGGCGACGCTGAGGTCACGGGGGCGGTGGAATCGAGATGCCCCCCACCTGATCCCAGAAGTCACACTCGGCGCCGCGCCAGCCCGTCACCGTCGACAGGGGCGCGTCGATGCGCAGGAGCGGCTCCGTCGAGCCGTACCGGGGCCACGACGTCATCGGGTCCGAGGGGTCGCCCGTGGCGGCGAAGCGGGTCCACAGCGCCAGCGTCGAGGCCTCGACCGCGACGTCCTCGGGCGCGGGCGTCGGCACCACCTCGCTCACCTTCTGGAAGAGGTACGCCAGCTCGATGCCGTGAAAGGCGCCGCGTGCAGGAATGGTGGCGCGCGCGAACAGGTACCGGTGAACGGGCACCCCGGGCTGACCGAGCGCTGCGCTGCGCGCGCCGATGCGGGCCTGGCAGGTGAAGAAGGCGTCGCTCGTCACCTGAATGAGCGCGCGCCTGGGCGTGCCGTACGTGGCCACCGGGTAGCGCTGGATGACGGCGTTCACCGCCGCGGGGCCGACGAGCGCCGAGAGGGCCGCGCGGTACTCGGCCTCGGTGGAGATGAGCGGCGTCGACAGCGCCGTCTCGTCGGTGTTCGAGCCGATGACGAAGGGCACCTTCGTGTGCACACCGGCGCGCATCGCGTCTGCCGGCACCTGGGGCAACACCACGCCGTCCACCATGGGCCCCCAGCTCACCGGTGGCCGCCGCGCGCCCACCACCACCGGTACGAAGTACGCGCGGATGAGCTGCTCGGGCGTCAACGCGCGCAGACATGCCGGCACGTCGGCCGAGCCCTCGCACCCGGTGCCGGGCAACCAGGTCGCTCCTTCCTGGTGGCGGATCTGCCGCGTCAACGCCGAGGTGCACGAGCCCGACTGCACGAGGGCGCGCTGGAAGAGCCCGCGCGAAGCCGGCATCGCCAGGTGCATGCACGTATTCACCGCGCCAGCGCTCTCACCGAAGAGGAGCACCCGCGTCGGGTCACCTCCGAAGGCGGCCACGTTTCGCTGCACCCAGCGCAGCGCCGCCTGCTGGTCCTGCAGGCCGTAGTTCCCCGAGGTGCCGCCGTCGCCTTCCGCGTCCAGCGCAGGGAGCGAGAGGTAGCCCAGCACGCCAATGCGGTACTGGAGCGTGACGACGACGACGTTGCCGCGCTGCGCGAGGCGAGTGCCGTCGTAGAGCACGGCGCCGGGCACGTTCCCGACCGACTCGGACGCAGAGCCGATGGTGTTGCCGCCACCGTGGATGAAGACGAGCACCGGCAGGCCCGCATCAGGCGTCGCGCTCGCGGGCGTGAAGACGTTTACGGTCAGGCAGTCTTCGGTGCCTTCGATGGGAGCGCCGGCGTCGATGGGGGTGCCCTGGCCCATCGGCAGCTGGGGGCACTGCGGGCCGAACGCGCGCGCCTCGAACACGCCCGGAAAGCACGCGAGCTCGTCGACCGGTGGGCGCCACCGCAGCGCTCCCACCGGAGGCTTCACGTACGGAATGCCCCGAAAGGCGCGCCCCTCGGCAGAGGCTTCACCTCGCACCGCGCCGCGCTCGGTCAACACGACGTCGGCCGAGGCCGCGACGCCCGAGTAACAGTCGAGGCCCGCGTCGGCGAGCCCCGCGTCAGCGAGCCCCGCGTCTTCGGGCGTGACGCCACCATCGACGGGAGGCACCGGCATCCCACATGCCAGCACCAGGACGCACCCCAAGCCAGGCCACACGTGTCGCATGGACATGCCAACACGCGTCGACGAGGAAGGTTGCGCTCACCTCGTCACGCCGAGCGCCTGCTTGATGTCGGCGATGGGTTTCCCACCGAAACGGGCCTTCACCTGCGGCAGGGTCCCGAAGGTCCGCGACACCATGCGGTCGATGTAGAGGACCCCGTCGAGGTGGTCGGTCTCGTGCTGGAGGATGCGCGCCGGCCAGCCCCGAACGCGCCACGTCACCGGCTCACCCTTCTCGTCGAGGCCTGAGAGGTCGACCTCGCGCCACCGCTCGACGAGCGCGGCGTAGCCCGACACCGAGAGGCACCCCTCGAAGAAGGTCACCCGCTCCTCGCCGATGGGCGTGAGCGTGGGGTTGACGATGACCCGCAACGGAACTGGCACGCGCTCGCGTTCGGCGAGCTCAGTTGGGGTGAGCGAAGCCTGGAGCTCAGCGCGGTCTTCGAGCACGAACACGCGCAAGGGGACGCCGAGCTGCGGCGCGGCCAGGCCCACGCCCGGCGCCTGTCGCATCGCCTCGGTCATGCGGGCGATGAGCGCCTGGAACTCCGGCGTCGACAGCTGCTCCTTCGTCACGTCTTTCGCGCGCTCGCGCAAGACGGGGTGGCCGACCTGGACGATGGGGTTCTCCACGGCGCCTCCAGCACGAGTGGCCTGCGACGAGGTGACACAGGCGGTGGCGAACACCGCGGCGAGGAGCGCGTACCTCACGGCGCCAGCACCTCGACGTCGATGGTGCGCGCGGGGCCCTCGACCGAGAGCGAACCGCCGGCGCCGACGAGTGGCCCCTGGCCGGCGAGCCGGACGACGACCCGTGAGCCGCCTCGCTGCACACAGCCTCGCTGCGTGGGCGCGGCGCAGTCTGCCAACGGTGAGCCGTTCTCCGTAAACGCCTGCTCGCCCGCGGGCGCCGACGTCCACGTGGTGCCGTCACGCTCGACGAAGCGATCGACGCCGCCTGGCGCCCACCACACCCGGCGCTCGAGCGCGACGTCGTCGAGGTCGACCGTCGGCGGCTCGGCCGGAAGGAGCGTGTCGACGCGGTCCACCAGGCGGGGCACCACGGCGCCACGGCGGACCCACACCGGCAGCTCGGCCACCGCGGCCGTCGCCATGACGTCAGCGGGCCCGACCACGCTGCCAGAGCCGTCGAGCGCGACCCAGGTTCCGCCCGGCACGTGCACCGAACGGCGGGTCGCACCTTCGTCGACGATGGGCGCCACCAGCAGGTTCTGGCCGAGCAGGTACTGGTCGCTCAACGTCCAGGTGGCGGCGTCATCGGGGTGCTCGAGGAAGAGCCCACGCATGATGGGGATGCCCGTCGTCTCGGCCTCCTTCGCCAGCCCGTCGAAGTACGGGAAGAGCGACACGTGCACCTTCGCCCACCGCCCGAAGTGCGCGAGTGTCTCGGCGTCCTTCTCGAAGCTCCAGTTGTCGCGCGGGTCGATGCCGTGGTGCGTGCGCATGACGGGCGAGAGCGCGCCCAGCGTCGTCCAGCGGAAGAAGAGCTCCTTCGTCGAGTTGGGGTTGGTGCCCGACTGGTAGCCGGCGATGTCGTGCGCGTACGTCGACACGCCCGACAGGCCGAGGTTGATGCCCATGGGGATGACGGTGAAGAGCCCGTCGTCGCGCTGAAAGCTCGTGCGCTGGTCTCCTGCCCACACCACTGGCGCGAGCGCGTTGGTGCCGAACCAGCCCGCGCGAGAGAAGAAGGCCAGGCGGGCACCGGTCGGGTCGCGCTCCTTCATCACCTCGGCGTTGAGGCGAATCCACTCGGTGGGGTAGCGGTTGTGCGCCTCGAGCGCGTTCTCTCCGCTCGCCAGCACCGCGTCGTGCGGGAGCCACTCGCCGTAGTCCGCCATCCACCCCTTGAAGCCCTGGTCGAGCGACAGCCGCAGGTACCGCTTCACCCACTCGCGCGTCTCGGGCTTCGAGAGGTCGGCCAGGCCCGTCGGCTTGAAGGTGACGCCGTCGAACAGGTACGGCGCGCCGCGCGACGTCTTCACGAAGTGATCGCCCCCGGTGGCCTCGGCGAAGATGCGCTCGTTCTCGACGATGAAGGTGTTGAAGTACGACTGCCAGTCGAAGCCCTGCGCGGCCAGCTCGGCGGCGATGGCCTCGGCGTCGGGGTACAGCGTGCGGTCCAGGTCCCACTCCTCTTTCAGCCGGTAGCCCATCGCGTTCTCGCGCCCGCCGCGGAAGTCCTCGGTCCAGATGGCGGACGACGGAATGTCGTTATCGCGCAGCACCTTCGCGACGCGGCGCACCTCGGCGGGCCCGAAGATGGCGTCGTTCCACGGAGCGAACGCCATGGGTGGCGGCTTCGCGGGGCGCCCGAGAATTCCCGCCGTCGCGCGCGTGAGCGTCTTCGCGGGCGTGCTGTCGGCGTACACGTGCAGCGTGAGCGTGTTGCTCCACGCCTCGACGCGCCAGGCGCCGGTGTTCACGTTGCAGAGCTCGAAGACCGAGCGCGCGTCGACCTGCGCCGCGGCGATGAAGCCACGGTTCGACAGGAACGTCGGCAGCCCGTAGCTCGACGCGTGCCGGGTGCCTTCGAGCATCCACGCTTCGGGGTACTCGTCGTCGACCAT
>JANRKQ010000254.1:0-35589 GCA_033763395.1 Myxococcaceae bacterium | reverse complement strand
GGCCGACCGGCCCGCGACGTAGACGGTGACGCTCGCCATGCCAGACGGAATCGTCGCCGAGGTGAGCTCAACGCCAGAGCAGTCGTTCGCCGCGTGGAAGGTCGCTCCGCTCGAGCCACTGCCCGACTTCGTCAGATTCACCACCGTGGGGAAGTTGCCCGTGCCGAACGCGGTGCCCATCAGCCGCCGCTCGAAGGTCAGCGCCGTGCACGCCCGGAACTCGAGCTCGGCGCTGGGCGCCGAGGCGTGGAGCGACAGCGTACCGGGGCTGCCCATCACGGTGACACTGGCGCTCGCGACGGCGAGGGCGGGAGCGGCCGTACCGGTGAGCGTGACGGGTGACGCATCACCGAACACCACGAAGAAGAAGTCGCCCGTCTCCTGCTGCGCCGTCGCCAGGTCGATGGTGGTGATGGGCGTCGAGCAGCCCGGGTCCGAGAACCACTGCACGTTGGTGCCGCCGAAGGTGATGACCCGGTCCTGGCCCGAGGGCACGGCGTCAGTCCCGTCGGTGCTCTCGAAGCGATAAGGGCCCGTACACGACAACCGCGACACCGAGCCCGGCGCCGGCGATTTGAAGCGGAGCGCCGTCGCCGCGGGAGAGACGAACGTCCAGCTCTGCATGGCCGACAGCGACGGGGCGGTGGTCGCGGTGAGCGCGAGGTTCGTCCCCGCGGCGGTCGGCTTCACGTAGAAGTTCACCGACGTGGCCGTCGAGCCCGCGATGCTGGTGGTGGGCGGGTCTCCGCAGCCGGCCACGCGGTGGAACGTGGCGCTCGCCCCCATCATCGACAGGGTGATGTTCGAGCTGAGCGCCGTCGCGTTCGTCGCCGCGTCACGCCCCGCGAGCGTCACCAGCGTGCAGCTCCCCACCACCACCGAGGGCTGCGGTGGCGTCGTCGTGAACACGAGGCTCGCCAGCGCGCCGGGGTCGACCGTCGTCGTCGTGCTCGACGGGTTCGTCGCCAGCGACGAGTTCAGGCTCAGCGTCAGGTCGCCGATGAGCTGCGGCCGGACGCTGAAGGCCCCGGTCGACGCGCTGTCGGGAATCGATGGCATGCCGGCGCCCGTGCAGCCCGCCGCCGAGAACAGCTCGGCCGACGCGCCCGCCGGGCCCGAGAGCATCGCCGTCACCGGGAGCGCTCCCCCCAGCGTCGTCGGGTTCCCCGCCGCGTCGCGCCGCTCGAGCGTGAACGTCACGCAGGTGCCCGACGCCGTGTTCGTCATGAAGCCGGGCGTTCGCACGAGCGTCGTCGGGGTGCCGGGGTCTACCTGGAACGTGATGCTGGCCGGCGGCACGGCGCCGGGCGGGTCCGCCGTCAGCATGTGCATGCCGGTGGCCGTCGGCCGGTAGAAGAAGTTGAGCGAGCCGCCCGCGGGGAGCGTGACGCTCGTGACGGGGGCTCCGGTGCACGGCATCGACAGGTAGAACGCGCCCCCGAGCGAGTTCATCAGGTTCGCCGTCGCAGCCACCCGGTTGTTCCCCACATCGAGCGCCTCGAGCTCGACCTGAATGCAGGTCGCGGCCAGCTGGGGACTCGTGGGCGTCGACACGAACCGCACCGAGGCCACCGCCCCTGGACCCACCGTCGTCGAGGCCGTCGCGTCAGGTGGCGGAAGCCCGCTGGCCGTCGCGGTGAACGTGAGCACGCCCAGCGCGCGGGGCTCATACGCGAACGTCGCGGAGTTCGCCGACGCGAACGAGACCGACTGGCTCGTGCTCATCGCCGACAGAGGACACGCCGAGCCCATGAGCAGATTGGCCGACGCGCCCGACGCCGTCACCGTCGCCATGAAGCCGGCAGGGAGCGTCGTCAGGTTGCCCTCGCCATCGCGCCGGCGAACCGTGGCCGTGGCGCAGCCGCCCACCGCCGAGTTCGCCGCGAGCCCGGTGAACTCGAGCTGCGCCACGCTCCCGGGCGTCACCATCACCGACGACGTCGTGGCCGAGCCCATGCCCGTCACCGTCACCGTCGAGCTGCCCACCTGCCGGCCTCGCACGAAGAACGTGGCCGTCGTCGCGCCGGCGGCGAACTGGAGCGCCGAGGGCGCCGTTCCGGCGGTGCAGCTCGCGTTGTCTGCATGCACCGAGAGCACCGCGCCCATCGACGGCGTCGCGGTGAAGCCCTGCACCGCGCCGGCGACGGGGTTCCCGAACGCGTCACGGCGCTCGATGGTGATGCTCTGGCACGCACCCGCCTGCATCGTGGCCGCGGGCTGGCTCGTGATGGCGAGCACGGTGGGCGGCGCCGGGCTCACCGTCAGCGTCACCGCGCCGCTGCCTCCGTCGGGGAGCTGCGTGAGCGCGCTCGGCGCTGAGGACTGCGCGTTGATGGTGTACGCCCGCGCGGCGCGCGCCTGCGCGAAGAAGGTGGCTCCGCCGTCCACCACCGCGATGGAGCCGCTCGCGTTGGCGCAGCCCGGGCCGGCGAAGAACACGACACCTCCGTCGGTGGGCACCGGCGCGGCGCTCGGTGTCACCTGGAAGTTCGCGCGCGTCGGGTTGTCGAACGCGTCACGCGCGAGCAGGCCGAAGGCGGGCGTACAGGCGTTGGCCTCGACGGACACGGCGAGCGGCGTGGTGAACTCGAGCCGCGACGTCTGGCCCGGGTCGATGGCGGCGGGCTGCGTGGGTGACGCGGCGGAGAGCGTGTCTCCGGACACACGGGTGGCCTCGATGGAGAACGCTCCGGCGAGGCGACCCCGGAAGTAGAACGTCTGCTCGCTGGCGCCCGCTGCGAAGTTGAGCTGCGACAACGGCGTCGTGCACATCGAGTCCGAGAAGAAGGCGGCGCGCCCGGCCGGGTTGGCGGCCACGTTCACCACCGTCGCCATGCGCACGCCGGACAGCGCCGACGCGGGGTTTGACGTCTCGCGCGTCTGCACCCGCACCGCGCGGCTGCACGCGCCCGCCGACGCGTTCACCGTGGCCGCCTGATTCGGGAACACCAGCGCCGACGGCGGGTTCGCGGCCACCGACACCTCGAGGGGCGGCGCGGTCATGCCGTTGAACGACGCCGTCACCGTGTACCGGCCATTCGTCCCGGCCGTCAGGAAGAGGCGCTGCTCGCCCGCGCCCGCGGGAATCGTGACGGTGTTCGTGAGCGCCGTGCCCGAGCAGGTGGGCGCGGTGAAGAACGAGAGGGGCATGCCTCCCGCGGGTGGCACCACCGCGAGCGAGACGGTCGCGCCCCCGGCGCCTGCCACGGTGCGGTTGCCCTGCGCATCGAAGAGCCGCAGCTCGACGTCCTGGCTGCTGCACATGCCCCGCTCGACCGACACGCCCTGCTCGCGGAACTCCACCCGCGTCGGCGCTCCCGCGGTGACGGTGACGGCCACCGTCGCGGGCGTGGTGATGCCCACGCCTCCGAAGCGCACCGTGAGCGGCATGCCCATCGGCGTGGCCTGCGTCGCGCGCACGTACGCCGTCGTCGACGACGCGCCCGCGTTGAGCCGCGGCGTGCCGGACACCCCGCCGCACCCCGGAGCGGTGAAGAACTCGAAGCCCATGGTGCCGGCCGGCTCGACGGTGCCGGTCAGGTCGATGGCGCTGGTGGCGGTGGTGGGGCGGCCCTGGCTGTCGAAGACGCTCAGGTCGATTTGTTGCGAGCAGAGCCCTGAGGCCACCGTGAGGCTCGCTGGCGTCGCGCGCACCTCGGCGACGGGCTGCTCGGTGACGGTGACGGTGAAGCTCGTCATGCCGAGGGTGCTGGTCGAGGCCTGCACTGTCGCTGCGCCGGACGACCGGGCCCGGAACCAGAACGACGTCGTCGACTGCCCGAAGGTCAAGGTGACGACGCCACCGGCGACCGGCGTCGTGCAGGCCGCGTCGGTGAAGAACTCGAGGCCGGCCGCGCTCGTCAACGTGATGGGCGTGGAGCGTGAGACCGGCGCGGCCTGGTTCTGCTCGTCGGTGGTGACGAGCCGCACCTCGGGCGAGCACTCGTGGTTGACGACGGTGGTGGGCGGCATGGGCACCGACAGCCGCGTCGCGCTCCGCTGGCAGGCCACTTCGTTCGCGCACGAGGGGTCGTCACAGAAGACCTTGCCGTCACAATTCGCGTCGACGGTCGAGCCGCAGGCCTGGGTCGCGCCCGGGTTCACCGCCGCGTCGCCGTCGTTGCAGTCTTCACCGCGCTTGCCGACGTCGACCCAGGTGTCGCGGTCTGCGTCGAGGTCTGCGCCCGGGAGGTCGAGGCGCAGGGGGTGTGGCTGAACGCCGCTCTCCGGGAAGGTGACGGTCTTCGCTTCCGAGACCGACGTCACCTTCCACGTGGCCTCGTCACCGCACGAGCCCATGACGGCGGTGGCCTGCCAGGTGAGCGTGGCCGGGAGCGACGCGCGCGCGACCCCGACGGTGTACCGGTGCTTCCCGCGGCTGCGCACGAAGAAGCCCGAGACGACGCGGCTGCCGTTCGAGGAGCCGACGAACGACACGCACTCGGCGCGCAGCTGGGCGTCGAGCTCGACGTCGAAACGAATGGCGCCCTCCTCGCGGCTCCCGCACGAGGCGAGCCCGGCGAGGACGGCTGAGAAGAGGACACCGCGGAACACCCGAGACGGAGGTCGGAGCATGGGCATGGGTCGTCGAGGTCGCACCCGCCAGAAACCGGCGAGGGGCCTCCAAGGGTACCATGCCCGCGCCGGGCGACGGTCTCGAAGGTAAGTCGCTGTGCGTCTAGAGCTGGTGGAGCGTGCCGGCGACGTCCCACCCCGGCGCCGCCTTCGTCACGCGCAACACGCGGAAGGTGGCGCGCAGGGGCGAGAGGCGTGGATCAGACCCGCTCAGCAGCACCTGCATGTCGGCCCCCAGCGACGGCTCCATCGGCGCGTGGAAGCGCAGGCCCTCACCCGACAGGTCCTTGCCCTCGGCGGTGAACTCGATGCCGCTCTCGACGTCGACGACGCCGACCGAGGTGTTCTCGAGGGTGAGGCGGGTGAAGCGGCGGTGGTTGGGGGTCGTCATCGCGGGTGGCTCCAGGGTGCTGCAGGGATGTGGCGCGATGGTACGGACCCAGGCGGCCGCGTCAAAAAAGCCGACCCCCGAGGGCGCGCCCCCCAGTTCGAGGTGCGTCCGTGAGGACGGCGCGGGGAGCGCGGAGACCGGGCGTCGCCGGAGCCGCGGGCCGCGGCCCCGCGCTTCACCCGCTCCTCGAAGGCTGCGTCGGCGTGCTCCAGCGCCAGCACCGCCCGCCAGCCCAGGCGCGAACGACCCGCGCGTGGGCGCTGCTCACCCGGGGAACGGGCCGCAGCGGGCTCGCTCCTGCCCTCTCGGACTCAAGGAGCCGTTGGACCGCCCGGGGACACCGGGAGCGCATCGTGGCCCCCGGTCGCGCGGGCCGGCCTCGGCGCCGACAGCGCGAACCACACGAGCAGCGCGCCGAGCGGCCACACCTGGACGAGCAGCCGATTCACCAGCGTGCCGCTCTCGGCGAAGACGCGCACGCGCTCCGGCCCGCTCACCAGTGCGCCCGCCATCAACACGAGGTTGACGCCCAGCGCCCACCGCAGGCCGCGCACCTCGGCGCGCCACGGCCTCTGCGTCAGCGACGCCAGCGCCACGGGCCAGCACAGGCCCCAGCTCCACGCGTCGAGCGCATGCCGCGCGAGGAGGCCCGCGAAGGTGCCGCTCCAGCTCCACAGCGGGGCGTCGAGCGCATGGTCGTGCACCTCGACCCCGCGCGCGTGGAGCAACCAGCGCCACGTCACCACCGAGATGACACCCAGCAGCGCCGGGCTCACCCACTGCAGCACGCGCGAGCGCACGCCGTGCACGGCGATGGCCCCGGCGGTGGCGGCGAGGACGTGCGCGAGCCCTTCGTCCTTCGCGCCCGCCAGCACCACCGCGGCCGCGCACGCGAGCGGGAGCCGCTCGGTGACGAGGAACCCGAAGACGGCCACCCCGAGCAGCCCCACGGGCAGGTCGACGTAGCCCGAGCGCAGGTGCACCAGGGCGAGCGGCGCCGACGCCAGCACGGCGGCCGTCACCCAGCGCGACCGCGGGCCCGCCGCGTCTTCGAGCCGGGGCCACCACGCCTCGAGCGCCGTGGCCGCGCACAGCGTGGCGAGCAGCGCCGACGCCGCGACGTGCACGTCCACCCCGTCGTCACCGAGCGAGACCCACCCCACGGCGAGCGGCCAGAGCGGTGGGTAGCCCGGCGGCACGAGGTGCCACGACGGGTCGAGCGCCGCGCTGACCCCCGCTCCGAACCCGAGCGACTCGAGCCTCGCCTTGCCGAGCCAGACGAACTCGTCCCAGTAGACGGGGACCCACGGGCGCGCGAGCGCGACGACGGCGAGGGCGGCGAGGGCGAGCCACGGGAGCCGCTCCGAGCGCTGCGAGGGCGGGCGCGGCGTCAAGCGCGCACAGACGAGCAGCGCCGAGGCGAGCACCAGGCCCGCGCCGCCCAGCGCCGACGCGCCGAGCAGCCCCAGGGCGAGGAGCGCCGAGCTCGGCGACCGCAGCGCCTCGACCAGCCGCTCCCGCGAGGCGACGGCGCGCAGCACGCTGCCCATGAGGTGCAACAGGGCGAGGCCCGCGAAGGCCTTCATGGCGCGGCGCCGCAGTGAACGACGAGGCCCGACGGCTCGGCGCGGCACGCCGTCGTGAGCGAGCTCCCCCGCCGGTCGACCTGCACGCCGCCGTCAGCATCGAGGCGCGCGGGCCACAGGTAGCGCGCCAGGGGAAACAGCACGTCGCCGTCGTCGCGAATGGACAGCGTACGCGCGACGGGCCCGGGCGAGAGGCGCGCGAGGTCGTCGAGCCCCGCCGTCACCGACGCCGCGAGCGCCGCGCGCCGATGGGGCGCGTCAGCCCGAAGCCACCCGAGCGCCGCCAGCCCGGGCATCGCGCCACCGGCGAGCAGCAGCGCCAGCACCCACCGGGGCGCGCGGGTGCGCAGCAGCACCATCACCAACAGGCCAGCGCCGAGCCCGAGCCCCAGCGAGCGCCCTCCGTCGGGGAACCCGGCTCGCGGAGCGCCCGTCACGCCGTTCGGGCCGTCGATGACGATGGACTCGGAGGTCACCAGGTGCGGGTGGGACACGGGCCGTCATGGTGTAGCAGACTGCCCCTCCGCCCGCGTCGATGTCGCGTCAGGCCCTCAGGGCCCGCCACAACCGACGGTGACGACGACGCTGGCAGGCCGCGCCACGGCGCGCTCGCACACGCTGCCGACGAGGGCGAGCTCTCCATTCTCGCGGTCGGTCCACCGCCACCCGCGCAGGCCCGTGTCGTCCTGGGGCACCGCGACCCCGTCGAGCGTGACGACGATGCTGCCCCGTGCGTCGGGCACCGAGTTGGTGAGGAACGAGCACGCGCCCACCTGGTCGCGAATGGTGCTGAAGGCGAGCTGCAGCTCCGCGGCGGACTGGGCGGAATAGAAGCCCTGTGGCCCCGGCCGGGGACGGCTGCCGGCGACGGCCATCTGCTGGAGCGCCCCGCGCAGCACCGGCTCGTCAGCGATGCCGATGACCCAGGTGGGAATGCCCTCGCTCGCGGCCTGGCGCAGGCGTTGGAGCGTCGAGTCGAGCGGCGAGGCGCCGCACGTCGGCGCGCCGTCGGTGGCCAGCACCATGGCGCGGGCGGCGTTGCCGGCGCGGCGACCGCGGAGCACCTGGCTGGCGACGCGCAGCGCGTCGGCGGTGGGCGTGGCCCCCGAGGGCCGAATGCTCTCGAGCGTCGAGATGAGGAGCGGCACGTTGCCGCGCGCTGGCCACACCCCCGAGGTGTCAGGCACCAGGCAGTCGTCGACGGAGTTGGTGGGGAAGGCGAGGCCTCCCACCTGCATCGTCTGGTTCACCGCGGGCAGCGTCGCGCGGAGCGAGGCCACCAGCGAGTCCCACCGGGTGACGCCGTTCGAGAAGACGAGATCCATCGAGCCGGAGCGGTCGAGCACCAGCATCACCACCGGCTCGGCGGGGCTCAGCGTGAAGGTGCCGGTGATGCAGGGCTTGGGCACGAAGCCCGCGTCGACGGGGCCGGCGTCGGGCTGGCCGGCGTCGACGCCTCCGTCCCGGGGCCGCCCCGCGTCCACCGGGCCCGCGTCGGGGAGCGGCACGTCGACGAGCGCTTCGCGCACCACCTCGGTCCGCCCGCACGCGAGCGCACACCCCACCGCGACGACGAGCAGAACGCGCATCGGCGCCACCAAAGAGGAAAGCCGCAGCGCGGGCAACTGACTTCCCCGTGAGGGGCTGGACCGACGACGACGCTGGAGCCCAGCGGCAGCGACCTCATCACCCACCACGTCCAGTCTTGCCTCGCGAAACGAGTTCCCCTTCGCGCCGCGCTGCGTTCGAGTGCGCGCCCATGAACATCGTCGCGATCCTCGACTTGATGGCCAGACACCCGGGAACCCTGCTGTCGATTCGACCGAATCAGGCGTTCACGCTCACGAGGGGTGACGACGCCATTGCGTGGCCCGACGGGGAAGCGCCGCGGTTGTCGGCGGAGCAGGTCCGGCGCCTCGTCTACACGCCCGTGACGCCTCAGCAGACGTACCAGCTCGACGCCGGCGGTCGACTGCGCTGGGAGTTCGGCGTGAAAGACCTCGGCCGCTTCGTCTTCCACGCGTTCATGGTGAACGGCCTGTGGCGCCTCACCATCTCGAACGCGGCCGCGCCCCCGCCCGACGCGTCGTTCGCTGGACACCCGGACCTCGCCGAGGCCGCCGCGAAGGACCCGGCGGACGCGCAGGTGTGGTGGACCCTCGGAACCCGGCGCATCGGGGAAGAAGACCCACAGGCGGCGCTGGAGGCCTTCGAGCGGGCCGACGCGCTCCGGCCCGACGACCCATCGATTCTCGATCAGCGCGCGTTCCTGCTGCTGGCCCACCTGTCGCGTGGCGCCGAGGGCCTCGAGCTGTACCGCCGCGCCGTCACGCTGCCCGGCTGCACACCGGTCGTCTTCTCTCACTGCGGGTTGGCCTTGTTCGCCCAGCGACGTCAGGACCCGGGGCTGGTGGACGAGGCGCGTGCCGTCATCGAGGCTGGGCTCGCGAAGTTCCCGAGCGACGCCGACCTGCTCGAAGCGAAGCGGCTGCTCGACACGGCGTGAGGCCGACCACGACGGCTCCACTCCACGTGGGTGCGCGATGCCCCCCTCGTCGGCGCCCTGGGCGTCATCAGCATCGCAGCCCGAACGCGACGCGTCGGGAGAGTCCTCCCGAGCTGCTGCCACGGGCCAGTGCCGGCCCATCGGACTGCGCGGGGACTCTTCGAGGCCATCCAACGCTCCGTCCTCGGCGCCGAGGGCGTCGCCACCTCTGGTGAACGACGTCGTCGACTTCGATGGCGGCACCGCCGTCTCGGGCATCGGGTTCGGCGTGCGCGCCACCGCAGGCTTCAGCGACGTTCAGGCTCGCGCACCACCAGCACGACCTTCCCCACCACCTGCCGCTGCTCGAGCAGCGCATGGGCACGCGCGGCCTCTGCCAGCGGCATCGACGTGACGTCGAGAGACAGCGTGCCCTTCCCGAGGTGCTCGAGCACCCCCTCCACCCCGGCCGCCCACACCCCCTCGGGATGCGGCGTGCGCAGCCACCAGCCCTGCACCGAGAGCGACTTCTCGAGCAGCCACCCCGGCTCGAGGGCCGGTGACGGACCGCTCGCCTCACCGAAGTGCACCCACCGGCCGAACGGCCGCAGCACCTGCCAGCCAAACTCGGCGGCGTCGCGGCCGATGGAGTCGAGGAAGACGTCGACCCGCGACTCGAGCGCGCCTGCGTCGAAGCCCACCAGCACCTCGTGCGCGCCGCGCGCACGCACGCGCGCCTCCTTCTCCTTCGACGACACGACACCGATGACGTGCGCGCCCGCCTGACGGGCGAGCTGGGTCGCGAGGAGGCCCACGCCTCCAGCGGCGGCGCTGATGCACACCGTCTCACCCGCCTGCACGCGGCCTGCGGTGTGGAGCACGTGCCACGCCGTCAGCCCCTGCAGCAGGAGCGCCGCGCCGGAGACGAAGTCGACTCCGCCTGGGAGCGGCACGAGGCGGTCGAGGCGCGCGACACACGCCTCGGCCGCTGCGCCGGCTCCGAGGAAGGCCACCCGTCGCCCGATGAGCGCAGGAGTCGACG
Source organism: Myxococcaceae bacterium (assembly GCA_033763395.1). GTDB lineage: Bacteria > Myxococcota > Myxococcia > Myxococcales > Myxococcaceae > Xiheimicrobium. The sequence continues at coordinate 25,510 of JANRKQ010000254.1, read as the reverse complement.
CACACGCTCGCACCACGCCGGCGCCCTCGAAGCCGCTCGTCGCGGGGAGCGGCGCGTCGGCCAGGTACACGCCCCGTCGTCGCTCGGTGTCGGCGAAGTTGAGCCCCACCGCGTGCACCTCGATGAGCGCCTCTCCCGTGCCGGGCACGGGCTCTGGCACGTCGTCGACGACGAGCACCTCGGGAGGCCCGAAGCGATGAAACCGCAGCGCGCGCATGTCGACGCCGTGTGCTCGGTCGGGGCGCGTGACGCAAGCGGGGCATGACGACGCGTCCAGCAGTAAGGAGGCGTCATGGCGGACGAACGAATCGGCGACTGGCTGTCGGACTCGATGGCGGGCCTCCCGTGCCGCGTGTTGCTGCCCGAGCCCTACGAGCCGCAGCGCGTGCAGTACCCGCTCGTGGTGGCCCTTCATGGGAGCGGCGAGCGCGGCACCGACAACGCGCGCCAGCTCAAGAACGGCATCCGCGCGTTCGAGGCGCCGGAGCGTCGTCGCCGGTTCCCCTGCATCGTGGTGGCGCCGCAGTGTCCCGCCGACGACACCTTCGGGGGCAGCTGGTACGGGGGCTCGAGCCGCACGCAGCAGGCCGTGCTCTCACTCGTCCGCGAGCTGGGCACCCGGCGCTCCGTCGACGCGCGGCGCGTGTACGTCATCGGCTTCTCCATGGGAGCCATCGGCCTGTGGGCGATGCTCGAGCGCGCGCCGGGCCTGTTCGCCGCGGCCGTGCCCATCGCGGGGGACCTCGACGTCGAGCGCGCCCGCGACCTCGTGCACTTCCCGCTGTGGGCCTTTCACGGCGAGCAGGACGAGCTGGTGTCGAATACGAACACCCGCGCGTTCGCCGCGCTGACGCAGAAGCTGGGCGGCTCGGCCCGGTACACCGAGCTCCCCGGCGTGGGCCATGACGCGTGGGCGCCCACCTTCGCGCGCGACGACCTGTACGAGTGGCTGTTCTCGCAGCGCCGGAAGTGAGCGCCCTCTGGAAGGTGGTGTGGCGCTGCCTGCCGATGGGCAACGAGGAGCGCACGCCCAACTCTGCAGGGCGGGCAAGGCTGCTCGTGGGTGACACGCCGTTCATCGTGGCGTGTCACCAGCGTTGAAGACGGTCGGCCCCTTCCGGTGACTCCCCATTGTCGGCGCGTGAAGTCGACGCTACGAGCGCGCGATGCGTCGGGCGTTCCGGTGGCTGGCGGTGGTGGGCGTGGTGGCGACGGTGCTGGCCATCGGGCTCGCGGTGGTGCGCGAAGAGCTCTTCCGCCGCCAGGGCAAGCTGCCCCCCTTCACGCACGAGTTCGGCGGCAGTGACGACGTGTCGGTGCCGATGCGGGACGGCGTGAAGCTGCACGCCGAGGTGTTCCGCCCCGCGGGCGTCGCGCGCGCGCCCACCATTCTCGTGCGCAACCCCTACATTCCGCTGCGCACGCTCGAGCGCTTCCAGTGTCGCGTGATGACCCGCTACGGCTACGCCTGCGTGCTGCAGGACGTGCGCGGCCAGATGGACAGCGAGGGCGAGTGGCAGCCCATCATCAACGAGCGGGACGACGGGCTCGACACCCTCGCGTGGTTGGTGAAGCAGCCCTTCGTCGACGGGAACGTCGCGATGCGGGGGCCGAGCTACCTGACGTGCGTGCAGTTGGTGATGGCGGACGCGCTGCCGCCCGAGGTGAAGACGTTGGTGCCGAGCGTCTTCGGCGTCGACTTCCGGCTGGCCGCGTACGAGCGCGGGCTGCTCCGGCACGACCTGCTGACGGCCTGGGCCACGCTGATGCCCGAGCGCGGCATGCGGCTCACCGCCGGAAACGACTTTCTCGCCGCCTCGGCCCACCGCCCCGCGATGGAGGCCGACGAGCGGTACATGACGAAGCAGCTCCCCTGGTACCGCGAGCTGCTCACCGCCGAGGCGCCGAGCGCGGCCTACTGGCAGTCGGCGCAGCAGACGACGTTCCGCACGATTCCCGAGAAGGTGAAGGTGCCAATGTTGTTCATCGGCGCGTTCTTCGACCCGTTCTTCTCGGCGCAGCTCGACGCGTGGACGCGGCTGGCCACGAAGTCACAGAGCGTGCTGGTGGTGGGCCCGTGGAACCACCTCAACATGACGAGCGGTGACATCACGTACGAGGTCGACACCGGCCGCTTCGACTCATGGCCGCTCATGCTCGAGTGGTTCGACCACCACCTCAAGGGCAAGCCGCTGACGACGCTGAAGCCAGGCACCGTGCGCACGCTGGGCCCCGGAGACCACGCCTGGCGCACGCACGACGTCTGGCCCGACCCGACGCTCGCGCGCACGGTGCTGCACCTGGGTGACGCGCCGGCCTCGCAGGCCTGTAATGGGGGCACGCTGCTGCCCGAGGCGCCCAGCGGCTCGTCGACGTCCTATGTCTTCGACCCCGCGAACCCGGTGCCAGCGCGGGGTGGCGCAGCCATGTTGTCGTTCGCTTTTTTCCGCAGCCTCGGCATCGTGCCCGGGCCCGTCGACCAGGGCGACTCGTGCGCGCGCGGCGACGTGCTGACGTTCCGCGGGCCGCCGCTCGAGCAGGAGACCCGCCTCTCGGGCCCGGCGCGCCTGGGGCTCACCGTGTCGTCGACGGCGCCCGACACGGCCTTCGTGGGGCGCCTCATCGCGGAGCAGGACGGAAAGGCGCTCCTGGTGCGCGAGGCCGCCGCGACGCTGGCGTTCCCCACCGCCGAGACGCTCGAGCGCGCGACGTACACGCCGGGCAGCACCACCGCGGTGAGCCTCGACTTCTGGCCCATCGAGTGGACGTTGCCGAAGGGCGCGCGCCTGCGGGTCGACCTCACCTCGTCATCGTTCCCGGTGGTGCACACGCACTCGAACCGGGCCGGGCCGTGGGCGCTCCAGACGGGGGCCGACGTGGCCACGCAGACGCTCTTCGTGGGTCAGGGCGCATCGGTGCTCGAGCTGCCGCTGGTGCGGTGAACGTTCGGCCCGCACCTCAGCGCAGCACGCGCATGAAGACCGCGTCGGTGGCGGCGTGGTTCCCCCGGTTCCCACCGACGGAAGAGATGACGCCCTGACTCACCGGCGACTGATGCACGTGCGCGCGGGCCAGCGGCAAGGGCGTGAGGGACTCCCAGCCTGACAGGAGCCCCTGCGCATCGACGCGCGCGCGGCGCAGGGGACTCAAGACGGAGAGGTTCTCGTCGAACCCACCCACCAGGAAGACGAAGCCGTCTTCGACGTCCGCGGAGTGCGTCGAGGTGCCGAACGGCATCGGCTGCGCGACCCACGGGCCCAGCGTGCCAGTGCTCCCGATGGTGGCAGTGAGCGCGTCGAGGTGATGGGTGATGGCGCCGCGCAGCGCCCGAGTCAGAGCCTGGCCGCCGCCACGCCAGCCGCTGCGCTCAGCAACGGAAGGAGCACGGCCGCCAGCCACGCGGCCCAATGACGCCATTGCGACGTGGCGCGCAGGAGGAGGCCCGTCACCACGAGGAGGAGGATGGTGAGGGCGGCCGCGATGCCGACCTGGAAGAGCAGGAAGCCCGCGCTCAGCGCGCCATCGCGTCCGTTCAACGGCTCGGACGACAGGAGCCCGACAGAGGCGACCGCCAGCGACAGCTCGTAGGCGCTGGGGGCAGCGAGCAGGGTGGACGCGATGAGCCAGAGGACCCATGCAGGCCGGCTCGACGGTGCGCCCGGGTGGCTCGATGCGCTCACGGACACGGTGAGGTCTTCGACACGTGGGCGCCCGAGAGTGCGCTCGTCCCGCTGCACGACTGTGCGGCGTTGACGCGAATGCGACCGAGGCCGCCGCCACCGCCACCGCCTCCGCCAATCTGGCTGTCGACCCCTTGCTGGCCGTTGCCCGGGCCCGTGTTCGAGCTGGCGCCGTCGCCGCCGCGACCGGAGTACTGCGGGCCAACGCCGCCGCTGGCCGTGGCGTTCGTCTCGCCATCGTCTCCATCGTTGCCGTCACCGGTGTCGGCCGCGCCGCTCCCTCCGCCCCCACCGTTCACCTGCACCCGCGCCGAGGCGCCGAGTTCGACGGCGTTGCCTTCGAGGAGCACTGCGCCGCCGCTTCCGCCACCGCCGCCACCCTTCCCCTTGTCTGGGTTGCCCGCGCCGGTGGTGCCACCTTCGCCTCCGCTCCCATGCGCTGAGAGGACGCCCCCCAGCCAGAGCCGGCCGAGGGCCGAGACTTGAAGGGCGCCCCCGCCTGAACCGCCGAGCCCACCGGTTTGTCTGTTCATTCCCGCACCGCCCCGACCGCCCGGGCAGCCGCCACGCAACGGGCTGAGCTCGACGAGCCCGTTGGAAGACGAGGCGGCGCCGGCTGGACCGCCGTTGACGTCCTTGTTCGAGCCGCGACCTCCTGACGCGCCGCCGGTGCCAAAGCCTCCACCGCCGCCACCTCCACCACCGGCCTGGGAGCCTTGTTGGTACGTGCCGCCCAGCCCGCCGACGCCCGTGCCACACAAGGCGGCGATGTTGCCGGGCACAGGACTGGGGCTGGGGCCGCTCGCGCTCACCGCGATGCCGCCATCGATGGTCGCGTCGCCATACACCGCGAGGATGAGCGGCCGGTTCCCGATGACGGTGAGCGAGCCCGCGCTCGAGACCGTGAGCGACCGCATCGGGAGAATCACCGTGCCGCCGTCTTCGGTGACGGGCTGGGGACGGCCCGCGCCGCACCAGTTCGAAGGCGTGGCGACGTTGGTGGTGGTGTCGAAGGTGACGTCGCACGAGACCGTCACGGAGCCCGCGTCGACGGCCCGCGCGACATGCAGCGTGGGGTTGAAGTTGCTCGGCGCGTACGGGAACGACGGAATGCCCGCGTCCGCGGTACCGCCGGCGCTTCCACCGGCTGCACCACCTGCGCTTCCACCGGCTGCGCCGCCCGCGCTTCCACCGGCTGCGCCGCCTGCGCTTCCACCGGCTGAACCACCTGCGCTTCCGCCCGCTGCACCGCCTGCGCTTCCACCGGCTGCGCCGCCTGCGCTTCCACCGGCTGCGCCACCGGCGCTTCCACCAGCCGCACCACCGGCGCTTCCTCCCGCTGCGCCACCTGCGCTTCCACCGGCTGCGCCACCTGCGCTTCCTCCGGCCGCGCCACCTGCGCTTCCGCCCGCTGCCCCACCTGCGCTTCCACCAGCCGCGCCGCCTGCGCTTCCACCAGCCGCGCCGCCTGCGCTTCCACCAGCCGCGCCACCTGCGCTTCCTCCGGCCGCGCCACCTGCGCTTCCTCCGGCCGCGCCACCTGCGCTTCCTCCAGCCGCGCCACCTGCGCTTCCACCGGCCGCGCCGCCTGCGCTTCCGCCCGCCGCACCGCCTGCGCTTCCTCCAGCGGCACCGCCTGCGCTTCCACCAGCCGCACCGCCTGCGCTTCCACCATCAGGCAACGGCTGCGCGACACAGACACCCGCGACGGCGTCGCACGTCGCTCCTTCTGGGCAGTCGGCGTTCGACGTGCACACGGCGATGCCGCACGTGCACCCTTCGAGCACGCCAGCCAGAACGAGGACCGCTCCCAGGCGAACCTTCACGGCCACACCCCCTGCAGCAAGAGACTGGCGGACGACGAATCAACGGTGGGGATCAGCCGGAGCGCACTCCTCGCGGGGCTCGGCGATGGCCACAGCGCCAGCACGAGTCCACCAGCGAGCGCGAGGCCGCCCGAGATGATCAACCCCGACGAGAGCCTGGACAAACGAACCGTCGCGGCGGCCTGCTCAGGGTCGCCGTTCACCACCACCCCTCGCGCGTCGACGGCAAGACCCGAACGCGCGCTCGCGGCGAGCCCGCCCACGATGGCGCCCGTCACCACGGCCGCGGCGCCCACACCAGCGGCGACCCAGCCCACCGTCGTCAGCGGGAACGCGCTCTTCTTCACCTGAGTCGCCGCGGCGAGGTCGGGGTCTTCGTAGCCAGGTTGCGACGGCGCCGGTGTCTGCGGCGCAGCGGTTCGTGGCTCTGCGGGCGGTGGAGCTGCCTTCTTCGGCTCCACCGCGGGGGTTTCGTTCAGCTCCAGCGGCGCGAAGTCTTCCCGAGCGGGCTTCGTCGTCTCGGGTGCGGTGACTTCAGGCTTCGTCGTGGCCGGCGGCGTGACCTTCTTCTTCGGCCGCTTCGGCTGCGTCTTCGGCGCCAGCGGCGCGAGCTCGTCGTCGTCCTCTTGCGCGCGTGCGAGTCCAGGGGTGGTCAAGGTGACCACCACGGCCAGTGCCATGAGCCTCATCGCCCGAGTGTACACCACCCCGCTCGGCCCTCAGGTTCCCCGCCAGGTCACGCGGTACCAGAGGGGCTCTTCAGCTCGGGAGACGCCATCAGAAGTCACAGCAGAACGGATCGACCTGCGACTCCTCTCCGACCTCGAGCCGGCGCACGCCGGGATGCTGAACGAGGCGCTCAGCCGCGTGGAACTGGACCACCCCAGACGCCTGGCCCCGACGGAGGTCGGCCGAGAACAGCGTGAAGCCGAGCGCGAGAAGCGGCCTCAAGTCTCCGCAGAAGGACAGCGTGAGGCTGGTACCATCGGCGAGGCGCCCTGCCTCGAGCGCGGTGCGGTACTGGTCATTGAAGCCACGGTTGGTTCGAGCGGCCATCGTCCTCGGCGTGTCATCCCCGGGCTCGCACGGAGGGCCCATCGCCGGGTCGGGAAGCGAGGCCGCGTCGAAGGTGGTGACGACGTGGGCCTTGCGAGCCAGACCTGCGTCGACCGACGCGTTCGGAAGCGCTGGCGCTGGCTCCGCGGTGGGGCGCGCCGCGGTCGTCACGGCCCCGTCGAGCAAGAACGCCTGCTCGGGGACGACGAGCTGGCCACGCTCACACCCAGCCATCGCCAGCAGACCCGCCACCACGACCGAGGCCCTCATGGCGCCAGCTGACGGCGGTGCCCGAGGTCCCCCACGGCCCAGCGCTCCGCGGCGCTCACCGACAGCCCGCGCAGCGTGGGCGCGTTCGTGTTCGCCGCCTCACACTGCTGCCAGCCGGTGCCGGTGTTCTTGAGCGTCACGCCGCGCTCGCCGACGGCCCAGGCGCTCCCGTCGGCCGCGAGGCCCACCGCGTGGAGCCGCACGTTCGTCACCGCCGGCGTCACCACCGTCCACGTCCCGGCGGCCAGTCTGAGAATCGTGCCGTTCGCGCCCACCGCCCAGCCCGTGTTGGCGTCGGACAGCACCAGCGCCGTGAGCGAAGAGGACGTCGGGCTGATCACCGTCGTCCAGGTGCCGCTCTGGAGCCGCCGAATGGTGCCGCTCTCGCCGACGGCCCAGCCGGTGTTCATGTCGATGACGTCGACGGCGTTGAGCGTCGTGCCGCTGCCAGGTGTGCCCGGGGTGTACGAGCCCGAGAGAATGCGCGCGAGCTGCCCGGAGCGCCCGACCGCCCAGCCATTCTGCCCATCGACGAGGTCGAGCCCGTTGAGGCCCCAGGCGAGCGAGTTCTGCGAGAGCGTCCACGTGCCGTTGGTCAGCTTCAGGCCCATGCCGTAGGTGTACGTGGTGCCCTGCACCGAGACGTCCCAGGCGCCGATGGCCCAGCCGTTCTGCGCGTCGACGAGGTGCACGTCTCGCAGGCGGTAGGCGTGTGTTCCGGTCGGCGCGGTGACGCGGGTCCACAGGCCGTTCTCGAAGCGAAGAATCGTCTGACCGTCTCCGACCGCGACGGCCACGCCGTTGACGGCCGAGACCGCGTTGAGGGCCTGCGACACCATCGGCACCGGCGCTTCGACGCGCGCGGGCGTACAGCTCACCGTCTGCGCGCAGTCCGCGTCGCACGGACACGAACCGGTGCAGGTCGACGAGGTGTCGCACGCGCAGCTCGAGCCGCCGGCGCTGCCACCACCCGCCGCGCCTCCCGCTGCCCCGCCGGCCGTGGCGCCTCCTGCCGCGCCGCCACCGACGGAGCCTCCAGACTGTCCACCCGCCGCGCCGCCACCGACGGAGCCCCCAGCCTGTCCACCCGCAGCGCCGCCACCGATGGAGCCCCCAGCCTGTCCACCCGCCGCGCCGCCACCGATGGAGCCTCCAGCCTGTCCGCCGCCCATTGAGCCGCCCGCCTGCCCACCGCCGGCGCCTCCGTTGAAGCGACACGCCTGGAGCTGACACGTCTGGCCGCTGCCGCACGCCGAACACGAGAGCCCGCCCGCGCCACACGCCGACGCCTCGCTGCCTGCCCGGCACGTGCCCGTCGCGTCACAGCACCCGGCGCAGGTGCGCACGTCACACGTCATCGGCGCGGGCGCCACCCCACACGACACCAGCACCGCGGCCCCTGCGAGCAACGACAGGATGGAGGTCTTCACTGGCCGGCTCCCACGGTGCGGTACACGACGGAGTTGGTGACGAACAACCAGCCCGAACCTTGCGGGTACACGGCCTCGGGCCGCTCCTGGTCGGTGGCCTGCAGGTCCGCGGCGGTCAGCGTCAGCGAGCGCGCGCCCACGTTCGCCAGCGGCACCCGCCACAGCCCGAGCGTCGGGCCCACCTTCGTCACCGTGAAGACGTCGCCGCCCTGGAGCACCGTCGAGGCGCGGTCGAACCAGTCGCCGGTGAGCAGCACGCGCTCCATCGGCGAGTCGAACGGCACCTGCGTCAGCTTCGACTGCGCGCCGCTCTCGACGAAGAAGAAGCCCTGCTGGCTCGCCAGCACGAAGTTGCTCTGCAGCGCGCCTCCGCTGACGACGACCTGATCCATCCCGTCCGAGGTGTCCACCGCGCCGAGGTTGGCGAACGACGAGGAGTTGTCAGTGGTGCCGATGTAGAAGACGAACGGCGCGACGAACGCGAGCCGCGCGCGGTTGAGGAACTGCTTCGTCCAGGTGAAGGGGCCGCCCGCCGAGGGGATGCGGCGAATGCCGAAGCTCGACACGCCGAACCGTGGGTCTCCGCCGATGGAGCAGTAGATGAAGCCGCCCGCCTCGACGAGGTCGGTGCACTGGCCGGTGGTGCCGGTGATGGTGGTGGGCGTGGTGCTGCCCGCCGGGAGCCGGCGCAGCCCGTTGAGCTCGGCCCACAGCACCGTCTGGCCGCTCGCGCGCACTGGCGAGAGCACCGTGCCCGACGCCACGCGCTGCACCTGCTTCGTCGTGAGGTCGACGGCGTAGAGGTCGCGGCCCTGCGCCGAGGTTGAGTCGAAGCCCGTCACGTACAGCGTGGTGCCGACGAGCGCGGTCGAGTCGACGTACCGCGCGGGCACCGTGGCCACCGTCTCGATGCAGGCGGTCTTCGACGCCGAGCACACCGAGCCGCCCGGACACACCCCGCACGTCTGGCCGTCGACGACGCCGCACACCGCGCCGGCCCGGCTGCAGGCGTCGGCGAGGCACTGGCCGGTGGAGGGCTCACAGCGCTGGCCGGTCGCGCAGGTGACGCCGGTGCAGAGCGGCTCACACCGGTTGGAGGCGCCGCAGCGCTCGCCGGCGTTGCAGCCCGCGCACTGGAGCGTTCCTCCGCAGCCATCAGGCACCGCGCCACAGGCTCCATCGCACGTCCGCCGGGTGCAGGTGTTGGTGGGGCCCGTCATCGAGGGTCCGCCGCACGCGTTGAGCGAGATGGCGAGCTGCCCGCCGGGGCTGCAGGCGAACGAGTCGCTGCCGATGCAGGCCGACGTCCCGCAGGCGAGCGGCCGCGCCCCCTGCGACGTCGACGCGGTACAAGAACACCGTGGCGCGTCGAGGCCGAAGCCACACCCGACGAGCCCACCCACTGCCAGAGTCACCACGAGCCAGAGTTTCATGGCGCGTGTGTCGGACGACCCCCGAAAGGGGGGACATTTTCTTTCACCTCGCGCTGAAGACCGCCGGAACTCCGGGCGCCTGCGCGGTCAGGGGAGCGGCTGGTAGACGAGAGGGCCGACCAGGCTGCGCTTGCAGAACCAGGGTCGGAGCAAACTCCTTGCGGCGAGCTGTCACCGGATGGAACCGTTGGACACCCGCCCAGTCCTCTCCCCAAGGGAAACGCACCCGGAGGCACGGCCTGAGACCGGCTGGACGGTTCCCGAGGTTGCTGACAGGGCTTCTCGCGGAAGGCGTTGAACTCGTTCGGCGACGCCTCGAAGGGATGCATCGACTTTGTCGTTGATGAGGCCCGTGGGGGAGCAGACAGCACTCCACCTCATTCGACTGGCTGGGGCCCGGGTGGCCTGGCCCGAACGTCGTCGACACGGGGAGGACATGCGAATGCTCGGGTTCCTGGTGCTCAGTGCCTGTGCCACGACGCCGCTGTTCGACGATGAACTGCGGAGCGGCCAACAGCGGGTGGCGACCGTGACGTCGATGCCGAAGCGGGAGTCGTCTCTGGCGCGCCTCGAGCGCCTCTCCTGCCCCGAGGTCATGGACACGGAGCAGAAGCTCGACTGCGCGGACTTCCACGACCTCTCGCGCAACGTGCGCGATGCGGCGTCGCTGTGGGTCCAGGTGGCGCGTGACGCGGAGCACCCCGAGCAGCAGTGCTTCGCCGTTCACCGGCTGTCGGCACGAGCGGCGGAAGGGCTGAACCGGGTGACCGCCACCACCGTGGCGCGCTGCGAGACCGAGCAGGCCGAGCGCCTGACGGCCTGTACGAGCTCGTGCACCTCTGAGGTTCCGGAGTGCCAGGGCCGCCAGCGCGCGTTCGTCGCCTCGACGCTCGCCGCGCAGGTGCTCGCCTACGACTGGCTCGTCCCCGAGGAGCGCTTCATCCCCGGTCTGCCGCTGGAACAGAACCTGATGCGGATGCCCGGGTTCCCCGCGTGTGGGAAGGAGTTCGCGAGCTGCGTGGCGGTGTGCGCGATGCCCCGGCGCGTCGCGAGCCGGTGACCGGGACCGCGACTGACGCGCGACGCGAGGGTGCGGCGCTCGCGCCTGTGCCAGCATGGTCGAGTGCCTGGACTCGTCGCGGTGCTGCTGGCGGTGATGCCCGATGGAGGGACGCTCCTTCGGCTGGGGCCCGGCGGTCTCGACCTCGAGCCATTGAAGAAGCGCTGAGCAGCGCGGTTCATGGCGGCGGTTCGAACACCACTACCCGATTCATCGCAGCGTCGACGACGAACACCCGCCCGACCGGGTCCACCACGAGGCCGCGTGGCGTCAAAGCGCCACGGCCCGGCAGCTCCTCGAGGCGCTCGAACGCGGGCTTCGAGGGGTCGACCTTCACCACGCGCTGGTTCCCGGTGTCGCTGACGAAGACGACCCCATCACGCCCCGCCGCCACGCCGAGCGGGTTGCGCAGCGAAGACTCCAGCGGCGCGCCGGACGCGCAGGTGCCTCCGAAGAGCGTGGTGCTCCGGCACGTGGCCGCCGCGCCAGGCCCCGCCAGACGTCGCACCGCGCAGTTGTCTCGGTCGGCCACCAGCAGGGACCCATCGTCGGCGAGCGCGACGTCGACGGGCCGGCGAAACGACGTGCCCTGCATCGCGGTGCAGCCCATGAAGTTCGCGCTGGTGCCGCAGCAGTAGTTTCGGCCGCACGCGCCATCGCGCGCGCCCATCACGCCGTACGTGCCTGCGAGCGTCGCCAGCTCGCGGCGGCCGAAGGGCGCACTTCGAATCGTCTCGTAGACGGCGTCGGCCACGTACAGCACGCCGGCGTCGAGGTCGGCCACCAGCCCGCTCGGGCCTCCGAAGACACCGGGCCCCACGGTGCCGGGCCCGGAGTCGTAACAGCGCGTGAAGCCCATTTGCCCCATCACGCAGGTGCCGGCGAAGACGCGTGGACTTCCGGGTGGGGTGACCGACATGACGCACTGCTCGCTCGTGTCCGAGATGAAGAGCGTGCCTGCGCGGCCCACTGCGACGCCCGTCGGGTCGACGAGGCCGCTCGAGACGACGGTCGACACGTTGCCCAGCGGGTCGATGCGGCGAATCGCCCGGTTCCCCGTGTCGGCGACGTAGAGGAACCCGTCGGCGTCGAGCGCGAGGCCCGCAGGTGAGTTGAAGCGCGCCATCGCTCCCGGGCCGTCTTCACTGCCCACCGTGCCGGCGCCCGCGAAGGGGAGCAGCCTCCAGCCCGTCGTCGTCGCCCCCGCGTCGAGCTCGCCCGCGTCGGCCATCACGCTCGCGTCGACCACCGGCAGGCCCGCATCGAAGCCGCCCATGGGGACGCAGCCCGCCATCACCACCAGCCAGAGCGCTCTCACCGCATCACCGGCGTCAGCACCCGAATGCGGTTGTTGCCGGTGTCGGCCACGAAGAGGCGGCCCGCGCCGTCCACCACGATGCCGGCCGGCGAGCTGAACTGCGCCTCGGCCCCGACTCCATCGACGGCGCCGCGCTGACGACTCCCGGCCAGCACGGAGAGGAGGCCCGCCGGGCTCACGGTGGCGATGCGGTGGTTGCCGGTGTCAGCCACCACGGTGCTCCCGGCGAGGGGGCCGAGGCCCGCGGTGACGGCAAAGGGGTTGCGAAGGATGCCGCTCGTGTCTTCCGACGCGAACATCGGGCACCGCGAGCGCCCCACCGTCTGCACCGTACAACCCGGCTCCCAGGTGAGTCGGCGCAGCGCGCAGTTGTACGCATCGGTGACGAAGAGCTCGCCGGGCGCGCCGACGGCGATGCCCGCCGGGCCGTTGAAGGTCGCGCCCGCCACGGAGCCCGAGCACGACGCGCTGAACGAACACACGCCGTCCGCGAGGATGGCGGTGCCGAAGCCCTGGCCCGAGAGCGTGCCCACCGTTCCATTCTGCAGGTGAATCCACCGCACGCGGTTCGCGCCGGTCTCGGTGACGAACAGAAACGGTGGAGCGAAGGCGAGGCCCGCCGGCTGGGCAAAGCGCGGCGGCGACGAGAGGCAGTCGCTCGAGTTCCGGGAGCACGAGCCCCCGACGACGCTCGCCGTTCCGGTGGCGGAGACGGCGCGCACGCAGTTCCGCCCGGTGTCGCTGACGTAGAGCGTCCCGTCGGAGCCGAACGCGAGGCCGCCGGGCGCGTCGAGGCCGGTGCCACCACACGGAAACAGGTTCGGAAACGCCGTCGTCACCACGCCCTGCCCGTCCACCGTGCGAATGCACTGGTTGTTCGAGTCGAGCACGTAGAGCAGCCCGTTCACGTCGAGCGCGAGCGCGGTGGGGGCATCGAACTGGGCCTGCGCGCCGGTGCCGTCCGTCATGCCACGGCTCCCACCCGCGAGCGTGGTGACCTGCCCGACGAGCTCGCGGCCGGCGTCGACGGTGCTGCCGGCGTCGAGGGCCTGGGTGCCCACCGCGACGCACCGGTAGCCGATGCAGCAGTTCGCGCAGCCACAGTTGACGTCCGAGACGCACTCGACGCCGAAGGGGTTCGACAGCGTGCAGGCGCTCAAGGCGAGCAGCAGGAGCCACTTCACCATGTGAAGACCGCTCCCAGGGCCAGCGCCGCGGTGAGGCCCATGGTGATGTCCGAGGCGAGCGCCCAGCCGGTGAGCGTGCGCGACTCCTCCATCGTGAACGGCCGGCCGAGCTGCGCGTACTGGTTGCGCGTGTTCAACGTCATGCCGCCCGTCACCGCCCACGCCACGCCAGCCACCACCGCCGCGCCCGCGACGAACCAGAACGCCCGCCGGGGGTGCTCCACCACGGTGCCCACCACCTCGCTACCCTTCACGAAGCCGCCGCGCCGGGGCGTGCTGGTGAACGAGAGCGAGGCGAGGCTCAAGCGGCTGCCGGCGCCCAAGGTCACGGGGGCCACGTTGAGCGCCTCGGGCAGCACCTGCTTCACCACGTAGCGGCCCGGCACCAGCGCCACCGTCACCTCGCGCGCCTCGTCGGAGCGCCCCTCGGCCACCACCAGCTTCTCGGCTTCGTCCACCACCACCACGCGCGACGAGGGGCCCTTCGGCAGCACCAGCTTCGCGCTCGCCTCGGCCGGCCAGCTCATCACCAGCTCGCCCTCACCTTTCAGTTCGTACCGGAACGCCGGCTTCTGCGGCACCAGCGTCGCCGCCGTGTCCGCCTCGGTGCGCCCGTGCGCGTAGAGGTACGACTCCGACAGCGTCACCTGGCCGTTCTGGTCCGCGTCGGCCGCGCCCCGCAGGCCCGAGACGAAGTGGTGCGTGAAGACCGAGCCCTGGAGCGCGCGCGTCTCTTGCGACAGCTCGTCGGCGCCGCTCGACGTCAGCACCGCCAGGCCGCGCACGGTGAGCTCGTCGACCACCTTCACGTCGAACGGCGCCACCGGCGTCCCGCCCTTGGTGCCCAGAATCGCGCCAGCCTGACACGCATCGATGACGCCCACGCGCACGGTGGCCTGCACGTCCCGCAGGCGCTGGGAGAGCTCCTCGAGCTCGAGCGCCGGCGCACCTCGCAGGTGCAGCGTGCGGCTGTCGGAGTGGCCCGAGTAGTAGACGAAGACGAGCGTCGGCCCCTTCGCCATCGCGGCCAGCGTAGAGAGCGCGTCGAGGCGTGCCCGCACCGCGGCGACGTCGGGGTCGAGCAGCACGGTGACGCGCTCTTTGGGGAACCGGCCGAGCTCGACGAGCACCGAGGCCATGCGCTCCGCATCAGACTGGGCATGCTTGAGGGGCTTGTCGAGCTCCCAGCCGGTGTTGGCGCCGATGACGAGGGCGAAGCGCTCCTCGGCCCGGGCCGAGCCGGCAACCAGCACGACCGCCAGGAGGACTGGAAGACACCACCGCACCGCGCTGCCGTAGCACCGGCCAGAACCGTCGTGAAACCCACCGCGCGCGAGCGTCACTCGGCCGCGCTCGCGTCATCGGGGCCTGTCTCGCCAGACGTCTTTTCCCACCCCAGCGCGCCGACCGAGAGCCCGGGCCCCGTGGGGTCCTTCCCGGCTTCGAGCTGCTTCACCAGCGGCGCGAGCGAGAAGGCCGTCGGCCCATGCACGGCCCAGACGAGCTCCCGGCCTTCGACGGCGTCGAGCGCGATGGCCACCGGGAGCAGCGGCTGCTTCGAGTCGAACGCCGCCGCGGTGGCGCCACCGTAGGGGAAGTACGTCGACACCGTGCCGGCGCCGTCCCGCGAGAGGACCGCGACGTACCCATCGGGCGCCGTCACCCGGAAGCGCACCTTGTCTCCGGCACGAACGCGCGCGCCGGCGGGCAGTGGCTGGACACCTCCATCGGCCGTCTGTCGAAACGCCATGACGGTGATGGAGCCCTTCGTCGTCGACTCGTCTTCGGCTGGCTGGAGCAGCACCACCACCAGGGCCGCCGCGGCCGAGGCGAGCGCGACGGGGAGCCAGAGGAGCCACCGTCGGCGCGGCGGCGCGAGGCGGGCCGCGAGGGGACCGGGCGGGTGCTTGATGAGGAAGGCGGCGCTGTCGGCGCGCAGGGCCTCGAGGCGCGCCCGCACCTCGGGTGACTCGGCCAGGGCGGCGTCGATGGTGGCGCGGGCCTCGGGCGACAGGTCGTTCGCCAGGTAGCGCTCGAGCAGCGCGTCGGGCGGTGGGCGGCGGGGCGCGCTCATGCGGTGCCTTTCACGGTGAAGCGCTCGGCGCGCTTGTTGGCGCGCTCGGCGAACGCGGCCAGCGCCCGGCCCACCGTCTTGCGCGAGAGGTCGAGCGACTGCGCCACCTCTTCGGTGGTGTAGCCCTCGACGAAGTACAGCACCGCGCACGTGAGCGTCTGCTCGTCCTCGCCCTTCGTCAGGAGCGCGAGGTCGTGCATGGCGTCGACGCGGCTGGTGGAGGACTCGGGCGCCGGCAGCTGGCTCACCTCGTCGAGCGCGGCTTCGTCGTCGGGGAGCGTCTTCAGCGTGCCGTGCCACCGCGCGCGGTGCCGGAGCCGGTCGACCGCCTGGTAGGTGGCCATCTGGTACAGCACGGTGAAGGGGCTCGCCTCACCCCGCAGCCGGCCCTCGGTCTTGAAGTAGGCGAGGAACACCTCTTGCGTCACGTCCTGCGCCGCGGCCTCGTCTCCACCCAGGAGCGCGGCCGCGCGACGGAAGACGGCCGGCGCGAAGCGGCGGTAGAGCTCGTTGAAGCGTTGGGTCCGCTCGTCCGCCATCGGCGCACATCCTCCCGCAGGGACGGACAGCGCCCAAGTCTTCAGGCTGGCGGCGAGGCGGGACAGCACCCGTCGGGGTCGTCCGAGGCGGCCGAACCGGGACAAATCTCCGAGAGGTCCAGCTGATTCGTTTCGACTCGGCGGACCTGGCGAGACTTCTCCTCTCAATCGACGACACGCGCCCAGCGGAGTGGAGCAGCGCAGGCCGACTGTCGACCCCCGGTCCACACGCGCCGAGCCAAGCCAGTGGTTCCTCTCGGCGCGTGGGCGGGCATGTCGGTTGCTGGGTGGAGGCCCATCCCCCGAACTCCTTCGGGCCTCGATTGGAGCCCTCATGTTCCCTGACGTTCTCCGCAGTGTCGCCGGGCCGATGCTCAACTCGCTGAACCAGGTGGCGAACGCGGCGCGGCCGCCGGCCGCCGCGCCGGCCCCCGCGCAGAAGCCCGGCGGGCTCCAGGTGCTCGATGGGTTCGACGACCCGTTGCCCGCCGTGCAGCGCGCGGCGCAGACGGCGGCACCGACGGCAACGGGCGGCGTCGAGCAGGCTGCCGCGGCGCAGGGGCAGGCCGCCGGGCAGGACGCGCTGGCGCAGAACCCCATCGCGAAGCTGGTCGAGCTCTTCTCCAACTTCATCAAGCAGTTCTTCTCGATGTTCTTCGGCGGCCAGGGCGCGCAGGGCGGAGAGGGTCAGGCTCCGGCGGTCGGCGGCGCTGCTGGAGCTGGCGGAGCTCCCCGCGGCGGCGCGGCGCAGCAGGTGGCGAACGCCCTCCAGGGAGGCGCGGAGGCCGCGGCCAACCAGCCCCGAATCGATGGCGACCGCGCCGGAGACGCCGCCCCCGCGCAGGGCCCTGAGGCGCGGGCCCAGGGTGTCGAACGAGCCGAACCCGTCAGAAACGGCCGCGAGGGTGACGTCGTCGCGGGAGACAACAGCAACCCCGGCAGCATGGCCGCGGGGCGCGCCGCCGACCGCGACAGCGTTCCTGGCTACGCCGGTCAGAGCCAGCGCGGCGGCAGCATGGCCGAGGGGCGTGCCGTCGACCGCGACAGCGTTCCTGGCTATT
The DNA here is from genome assembly GCA_033763395.1 of Myxococcaceae bacterium. Classification (GTDB taxonomy): domain Bacteria; phylum Myxococcota; class Myxococcia; order Myxococcales; family Myxococcaceae; genus Xiheimicrobium. The sequence goes on along the minus strand of JANRKQ010000254.1, from coordinate 8,576 downwards.
CGGCCGCGGGCCCCGCCGCCGACCGCGACAGCGTTCCTGGCCATGCCGGTCAGAGCCAGAGCAGCGGCAGCATGGCCGAGGGGCGCGCCGCCGACCGCGACAGCGTGGCCGGCTACACGTCGCCTTCGTTTGGCGAGGCCTGAACCCGGGCTGCTGCGCGACCACCACCGCTGGCGTAATTCGGCGACACCAGCCGGTCGTGCGGCAGGCTCTCGACGCTGGACCGTTCGCATTCACGGTGTGGCCGCCCAGGCAACGCCAGTGTCCAGACTCGTTGCGTTCGCCCGGTGAGACCCCCTGCTCCTCCTGACGACACTCACCCATGCCAGCCATCACGCCCCAGCGGACCACGCCCCGGCCCCCACCACCGCCCCCCACCGTTGCGCGGACGACCGCGCCCAGCGCGCCTCGGCTCGACGCGCTGGGGCCGCACCGGGTGGTGAAGAAGGAAATCACCATTCCCCTCCCCAACGGCAAGAGCACCACCGCCGACGTCTACCTGCCCCAGGGCGCGGGCCCGTTCCCCGCGGTGGTGCATGCGTACGGGCTGCTGCAGAACAAGGCGCGCGAAGCGGGCACGGCCACCCACTACGCCTCGTGGGGCCTCGCGACGGTGGTGCCACGGCTGCCCCACGGCTCCGGCGCACCTCCCAAGAACGCCCCCGTGCTGCAAGACATCGTCGATTGGGTGGGCAAGCGGCCGCGTGAGCTCGGGCCCGTCGACCTCTCGCGCGGCGTGGGGCTGTCGGGGCACTCGTTCGGCGGGCTGACCGCGCTGCTGGCCGCCTCGAACGCGCGGGGCGTTGGCGCGGTGGTGGCCCTCGACCCGGCCGACCTGAACGGCGCGGGCTCGCGCTCGGCGCCCGACATCACCGCGCCCACGGCCTTCGTCATCGGCAGGCCCGAGCTCGTGAACCAGTTCGGCAATGGCTTCGCCATCTACGACCGCGTGGGGGCCCGCGACCGGCAGAAGCTCACCGTCGCCGGCGCACGCCACATGGACTTCCAGAACACCAGCACCACCGGCCCGAAGAACCGCGCCAACGCCACCGCGATGACCTTCGCCACCGGCTGGCTCTTGCGGCACCTCTCGCGAGACGGCGCCCGTTACGCGCCCTTCACCCAGGACGGGGCCGAGGTGCGCCGCGCCCGGGCGAGCGGGCTGCTGCGCTGAGTCAGAAGCCCCGGCGGTCCAGCTTCACCTCGGTCATGATGGTGGCTGCTATCTCTTCGATGGACTTCGTCGTCGTCGACAGCCAGCGAATGGACTCCCGCTGCATCAGGCGCTCGGCGTCCTGCACCTCGCGGCGGCAGTTGTCGAGCGAGGCGTAGCGGCTGTTGGGCCGGCGCTCGTGGCGCACCTGGGCCAGGCGCTCGGGGAGAATCGTCAGCCCGAAGAGCTTGCTGCGGAACGCCGGCAGCGCCTCGGGCAGCGCGTCGCGCTCGAAGTCCTCGGGTATGAGCGGGTAGTTGGCGGCCTTCACGCCGTACTGCATCGCCAGGTACAGGCTGGTGGGCGTCTTCCCGCAGCGCGACACGCCCACGAGAATGACGTCGGCCTCGGACAAGCCCGTCGACGACTGGCCGTCGTCGTGCGCGAGGCTGAAGTTGATGGCCTCGATGCGGCGCGCGTAGGTGTCGGCGTCTCCCATCGCGTGGAAGCCGCCGATGTCGCTGCCGGCGAAGCGCTGCAGCTCGGTCTCGAGCGGGGCGATGAAGGGCGAGAAGACGTCGAGCACCAGCGCGTTGGCCTTCGCCACCAGCGCCGTCAGCGCCGGGTTCACCAGCGTCGCGAACACCACCGGCCGCACCCCATCGGCCACGGCTGCGGCGTCGATGTTCGCGACGACCTCGCGCATGGCCGCGTCGTCGGTGACGAAGGGCACGCGCACCTGCTGGAGCTTGAGCCCCGCGAAGCGCGCCAGCACCGAGTGGCCCAGCGTCTCGGCGGTGATGCCGGTGCCGTCGGACACGAAGAAGACCGTGCGGCGGCGCGCCTCGTCAGCCATCGGTGGTCTCCTTTCCCAGAGAGGTCGAGCGCCGGGCCCCGACGCCCCGGACTGTATGGGAGTAGCTCAGCGCCCCCTCGACCAGACCATGGAAAAAACGAAGGGCTCGACCGGTCACGACGCGTCATGACGTGGGCAATTGGCCGTGCGCCCGAAAGGAGCCGCTGTCAGAACGTGAGGCATGTCCACCAGCCCCTTCGTGCTGCCCTTTCAGGCCCTGCGGCTGTCCGACGTCGAGGTCGTCGGCGGGAAGAACGCCGCGCTCGGTGAGATGCTGAGCCAGCTGTCGAGCAAGGGCATTCGGGTGCCTGACGGCTTCGCCACCACCGCCGAGGCCTTCCGCGCACTGCTGCGCGAGAACGACCTCGACGCGAAGGTGGCCGCGCGCCTCGAGGGCCTCGACGTCGAGGACGTCAACGCGCTCTCGAAGGCCGGCGCCGAGATTCGTTCGTGGGTCGAGCACGCGAAGCTCCCCTCGCGCCTCGAGACCGAGGTGCGCGCGCACTACGAGGCCCTGTCGAAGGGCCGGCCCCTCTCGGTCGCCGTGCGCTCGAGCGCCACCGCCGAAGACCTGCCCGACGCCTCGTTCGCGGGCCAGCAGGAGACCTTCCTCAACGTCGTCGGCATCGACGCGGTGCTCGACCGCATGCGCCACGTCTTCGCCTCGCTCTACAACGACCGCGCCATCGCCTACCGGGTGCACCAGGGCTTCGCGCACTCGAACGTCGCGCTCTCGGTGGGCGTGCAGCACATGGTGCGCAGCGACCTCGGCGCCTCGGGCGTGCTGTTCACCCTCGACACCGAGTCGGGCTTCCGCGACGTCGTCTTCATCACCTCGAGCTGGGGCCTCGGAGAGACCGTCGTGCAGGGCGCCGTCAACCCCGACGAGTTCACCGTGCACAAGCCGACGCTGCGCGCGGGCAAGCGGGCCATCGTGCGGCGCTCCCTGGGCAGCAAGCGGGTGAAGATGGAGTTCGCCGAGGGCGCCGCGCGGGTGCGCACCGTCGACGTGCCGCTGGCCGACCAGCGCCGCTTCTCGCTCACCGACGACGAGGTGCTCGAGCTCTCGCGCTTCGCCCTCACCATCGAGGAGCACACCGGCCGGCCGATGGACATCGAGTGGGGGAAGGACGGCGTCGACGGCCAGCTCTACATCCTCCAGGCGCGGCCCGAGACGGTGAAGTCGCGCGAGCGCGCCGACGTGGTGGAGCGCTTCCGCGTCACCGGCCAGGGGCCCGTGCTCGTCACCGGGCGCGCCATCGGCCAGAAGGTGGGCGTCGGCGTGGTGCGGGTGGTGCCCTCGGTGAAGGACATTGACCGGGTGAAGCCCGGAGACGTGCTCGTTACCGACATGACCGACCCCAACTGGGAGCCGGTGATGAAGCGGGCCTCGGCCATCGTCACCAACCGCGGCGGGCGCACCTGCCACGCCGCCATCATCGCCCGCGAACTGGGCATTCCGGCCATCGTCGGCTGCGGCGAGGCGACGACGACGCTCACCGACGGGGCCCAGGTGACGGTGTCGTGCGCCGAAGGCGACACCGGCAAGGTGTACGCGGGCACGGTGCCCTTCGAGGTGGAGCAGTCGACGCGGGGCGCGCTGCCGCCGCTCGCCACCAAGCTGATGCTCAACGTGGGCACGCCCGACCTCGCCTTCGAGTTCGCTGCCATTCCCAACGCGGGCGTCGGCCTCGCGCGCATCGAGTTCGTGGTGAACGGCATTGGGGTGCACCCGAAGGCCGCGCTGCACGTCGACCTCCTCGAGCCCGCCCTCAAGGCCCAGGTGCTCGAGCGGAGCGCCGGCTACGAGAGCCCGAAGGCCTTTTTTCGCGAGAAGCTGGCCGAGGGCGTCGCCACCATCGCCGCGGCGTTCTGGCCCAGGCCCGTCATCGTGCGCCTGTCGGACTTCAAGTCGAACGAGTACCGCAAGCTGTTGGGCGGCGAGCGCTTCGAGCCCATCGAAGAGAACCCGATGATCGGGTTCCGCGGAGCGTCGCGCTACGTGGCGCCCGACTTCGCCGACTGCTTCGCGCTCGAGTGCGAGGCGCTGGTGAAGGTGCGCGGTGAGCTCGGCCTCAGCAACGTCGAGCTGATGGTGCCGTTCGTGCGCACGCTGTCCGAGGCGCGCCGGGTCACCGAGGCGCTCGCGCGGCACGGCCTGGCGCGTGGCACCGATGGCCTTCGGCTCATCATGATGTGCGAGGTGCCGTCGAACGCGATTCTGGCCAACGAGTTCCTCGAGTACTTCGACGGCTTCTCCATCGGCTCGAACGACCTCACGCAGCTCACGCTGGGGCTCGACCGCGACTCGGGCCTGGTGGCCGACGCCTTCGACGAGCGCGACCCGGCGGTGAAGGCGCTGCTGTCACAGGCGATTCGCGCGTGCCTGGCGAAGGGGAAGTACATCGGCATCTGCGGCCAGGGCCCGTCGGACCACCTCGACTTCGCGAAGTGGCTGGTGGCCGAGGGCATCGGCTCCATCTCGCTCAACCCGGACACGGTGGTCGACACCTGGAAGCGGCTCGCCGCGGGGTGAAGCCTGTCGGCGATGACGAGTGCGCGGCGCAGGGTGGAGACCGGCGAGCCGCGACCGCTGCGCACTCATACCGCTTGACGGTATAACGGTCGAGTGTATACCGTCTCACGAGTGATCGTGGGCTTTGGCAATCAAGAAACGGAGGACATCTGGGCGGGCGACGATACGAAGGCGGCTCGAAGCGTGCTGCCGAGGGATCTCTGGCCGAACGCCTGTCTGCTGCTCGACCAACTCGACGCGGCGACGGTCATTGGCGACATGGCCCTCCCGCCGAGCAACAGGCTCCACAAGCTCAAGGGGAAGTTGAAGGGTCACTGGAGCGTCAGCATCAACATGAAGTACCGGATCGTTTTCGAGTTCGAGAGCGGCCAGGCGAACGACGTCGCGATCGTCGACTACCACTGAGGAGCTGTCATGAAGGCGCGAAAGAGGGCACCGACACACCCCGGGGTCATTCTCCGGAAAATCATCGAGGAGACGGAGGGCCTGACGCAGGACAAGCTCGCCCACGAGATCGGCGTTTCGTTTCAGACCATCAACCTGATTGTGAACGCGAAGCGATCGGTCACAGCGGATGTCGCGCTGCGCCTGGCGCGTCGCTTCGAAATGACCCCGCAGTTCTGGCTGAACATGCAGAACGCCGTGGACCTCCACGTCGCGATGGTCGCGATGGAGCAGCGCGCGGGATGACGGGGGGCGAACGTCATCCTCGCAAACGAATTCCTCGAACCCTCTCTTGCTTCTCCATCAGCGCGAATGCCGTGACGGGGCATCGGCTCCACTTCGCTCAACCCTGACACGGTGGTCGACACCTGGAAGCGGCTCGCCGCGGGGTGACCAGCCACCTCACTGTTCGAGACAGAGGAGTGAGAAGGCGTCGAAGCAGGGTGCCCCACCGCCTCCGTTGAGCACGGTGCCCGCTCCGACGGTTCCGAGGCCGCTGGTGGACGTCCAGTTGGTGCAGGTGCTGCCGCTGGCCGTCCCGTCGGCGTTCATCCCGGTCCAGAAGTTGACGGGAGAGACCGAGAAGGTGCGCCCCTGCTCGTCGGTGTTGAGGGTGGCCAGCGCATTCGTCCGGAGGTTGGCGGGGTTGTTGTAGGTCAGAACAAAGGTGCCGTTGTTGCGCTCCTGGTACCAGGGGCCCACGCTCGTGATGCGGCTGGTGCCCGTCGTCGTCATCGTCGACAGATAGGCCAGCCAGGTGCCGCCCTTGTTCGCGGCGGTCGCCGCGGTCTGGCAGCGTTGGTCGGCGCCAGCGAGGCCGCCCAGGTTTCCGGAGAACGTCGTCGACGTCACGAAGATGCGCTTTCTCTGCGTCGGCAAGGGACCTGGGCGTGGGAGGCGCGATTGCTCGAGACAGAGGAGGGAGAACGCGTCGAAGCACGGTGCCCCACCGCCTGCGTTGAGCACGGTTCCCCCACCGACGGTTCCGAGGCCGCTGGTGGACGTCCAGTTGGTGCAGGTGTTGCCGCTGGACGTCCCGTCGGCGTTCATCCCGGTCCAGAAGTTGACGGGAGAGACCGAGAAGGTGCGCCCCTGCTCGTCGGTATCGAGCGTGGCCAGCGCATTCGTCTGGAGGTTGGCGGGGTTGTTGTACGTCAGGGTGAAGGTTCCGTTGTTTCGCTCCTGGTACCAGGGCCCCGCACCCGTGAGCCGGCCGGTGCCAGTCGTCGTCGCCGTCGAGACGAAGGCCAGCCAGGTGCCGCCTTTGTTCCCGGCAACCGCGGCGTTCTGACACCGTTGGTCGGCGCCAGCGAGGCCGCCCAGGTTTCCGGAGAACGTCGTCGACGTCACGAAGACACGGAGGCGGGTGTCGTTGGGGTTGCCGCCCGCCGCGCCCCCGGCGCTTCCGCCGGCCGAACCGCCCGCGCTTCCACCGGCCGAGCCTCCGGCCATTCCACCGCCGGCGCCCCCGGTGCACGAGAACGTCGCCTGGCTGCACTGCTGGCCGAGCGCCAAGCAGTCGCGGCAGAGCTGGCCCTGGGAGCCGCAGCTCTGGTTCGTCGGGGCGAGGTTGCAGGAGCCGTCGCCGCGGCAGCAGCCCGCGCATGTCGACGGGCCGCAGAAGACGCCCCCACCCGCCGCGCCGCCCGCGCTCCCGCCCGCCGCACCGCCGCTGGAGCCGCCACCGACGCCCGAAGTGCCTCCGCCGACGCCGAAGCTCGTCTGCATGCACGCGCCGAACGAGCACGTCTCACCTGCGCCGCACGAGCGACACATCGCCCCGCCCCGCCCGCACGCCGAGTCCGAGCCAAGCTGCACGCACTGGCCATCGAACGCACAGCAGCCGGTGCACGTCGAGGGACCACACGCGGGCACGGGCGTTCCGCACGCAGGGAGCACGGCCAGCGCGGCCAACAGGATAAAGGTGAAGGAGCGGTTCCACATGCGGCCGCAACAACCAGAGATGTCAGGCCTTCGCAAGCTCATGCCAGCGGTTGGGGCGACACCGGCCGTTCCGTCACGGGCCAACGCCGAGCCAACGTGTTGAGATGCTCGCCGAGACGCTTTCGACGTGCGTCAACGACAGCGCCAGGGCTCCGACCGGGGCCGATTCACTCCTAACCTCCGCGAGCCCCGTGAGCCGGACCCAGCCGAACATCGAAGTCGATGAGACCGCGATTCGTGACCCGCTCATCGGGCATGTGGTGCTCGGCTACCGCATCAGCCGCCGCCTCGGTGAAGGTGGCATGGGGCTCGTCTACGAGGCCGTCGACGCGTCGATTGGTCGAAAAGCGGCCATCAAGGTGCTCCGCGCTGACGTCGCGGGCGACGAGCAGGTGGTGGCGCGGTTTCGCGCCGAGGCGAAGGCCGCCAACGCGGCGAAGCACCGCGGCATCGTCGATGTGTTCGGCTTCGTCACGCTGCCCGACGGCCGTGAAGCCATCGTCATGGAGTTCCTCGAGGGGTTGGCCCTCGAAGACGAGCTCCGCAACAAAGGCGACCCCGGCCTCCCGGTGCCGCAGGCCCTCGGCATTCTCGATGAGATAGCGGCCGTGCTGGTCGCGGCGCACTCGCGAGGCGTCATTCACCGCGACCTCAAGTCGAGCAACGTGTTCCTCTGCGACGACGACGACGGGAAACGGTACGTCAAGGTGCTCGACTTCGGCATCGCGAAGACCGACGCGGCCACGGCAAAGACCACTGTCGCCGTCATGGGCACGCCTGACTACATGTCCCCGGAGCAGGCGGCTGGCCGCGCCGCGAGCCCCTCGATGGACTTGTACTCACTGGGCTGCATCGCCTTCGAGCTCCTCACCGGCCGCCTGCCGTTCCAGGAAGCGACCATCACCGCCCTGCTCCTCGCGCACCAGAGCAAGCCTGCGCCTGCGCCGTCACGCTTCGTTCCAGCACTCCCGGGAGACATCGACCGCTTCGTCCAGCGGCTGCTCGCCAAACGGCCCGAGCAGCGGTTCAAGTCGGCGTCCGAGGTGCGGGAGGCCGTCGCCGCGCTCCTCGACGAACGGCCCACCGCGGCCCCGCGCCGCGGCTCGTGGGTGGTCCTGGGGGTGACGGGGGCGGTGGTGCTGCTGGGAGTCGTCGTCGTTGGCCTCGATTCGATGAGCGCCTCGCAGCCGTCAGCCGTCGAGCGCGGGCCAGCGCCCCTCGAGCCGGTCGACGTCGTGGCACCAGGGCCCGCCGCCGACCTGCCCTCGGTCGCGGACCCGACGGGCGCGGACCTGGCCCCACCCCCGGAGCCGACCCCCACGACCGCCTCGACCGATGCGGGCCTCAAGCCGGGCCGCGCCGCGCCGCCCACCCTCGACCGGCGCCGCGCGGTGTTGAAACGCCGTCTCTCGAACGTGGCCGCCCGAATGGCCAAGCTCGATGCCGAAAGTGGCGGGTTCGGCCTCGAACTCGAAGAGCTTCGGAAGCTCGAGACAGTTCTGTCGGGTGCTCCGAGCGCGCAGGCCCTCGACGGCGTCGAAGTCGCCGCGCAGCGGCTCGAGGGCAAGCTCAAATGATGCTCCCGGTGTTGGCGTCGTTGTTGGTGGGCGCAGCCCCCGTCGTCGGGGTCGCCGTCGGAAAAC
>JANRKQ010000253.1:0-4319 GCA_033763395.1 Myxococcaceae bacterium | reverse complement strand
TCGGTCATCGGCCAGGTGGTGCTGGGAGACCACGTGCACATCGCCGCCGGGTCGTCGGTGCGCGCCGACGAAGGCACTCCGTTCTTCATCGGTGACAACTCCAACGTGCAGGACGGCGTGGTGCTCCACGCGCTGAAGGAGAAGCACGTGCTGGTGGGCCAGGAGAAGTGGGCCATCTACGTCGGCCGCAACGTCTCGATGGCCCACGACGCCCTCGTGCACGGGCCCTGCTACGTGGGCGACGACACGTTCATCGGCTTCAAGGCCGTCGTGCACGACGCGGTGGTGGGGCGCGGCTGCTTCATCGGCATCGGCGCGGTGGTGGTGGGCGTCACCGTGCCCGACGGGCGCTTCGTGCCGCACGGCCACATCGTCGACTCCGCCGACAAGGTCGACGGCCTGCCGTTGGTGAGCGAGGCCCAGCACCACTTCAACGAAGACGTCGTCGACGTGAACCGGGGCCTCGCGGCGGCCTACCGGGCGGCGGTGGCCTCGGGGCGGAGGCTGCCGGCGGCTTCGTCGGAGCCGAGCCGCCGGCCGTGGGACGAGGCCTGGGCGCCCACCACGGGAGATCGGTTCTAGCCACTCGTTTCGTGCAGCACCTTCGGGGACTCGACATGGACACTGCCTCACCACTCTTGATGGGCCTCGCGCTCGGAGCCTTTGGCGCCGTCGTCTGGGCCTTCCGATCGTCGGGCGCGCGGGTGCCCGAGGGGCACGTCGGCGTCATCACCCGCTTCGGCGCCGCCGAGCGCCTGCCCGGCGGAGCGCTCGCGACCCGGCCGCCCGGGCTCCACTTCAAGTGGCCCTGGGAGCGCATCGTGCTCGTCTCGCTCATGGAGCAGACCATCGAGCTGTCGGGCGAAGGCGCGATTCGCACCATGGCCGCCGACGGCACCGTGCTGCGGCTCGAGGCCTCGCTCCGGTACCAGCCCAAGCTGTCGATGCTGGAGCAGTTCCTCTTCGGGCTGCAGCGGCCCATCGAACACGTCTCGACGCTCTTCACGTGCCTCATCCGGAACGAGCTGGCCAACGTGCAGGCCGCCAGCGCGCCCGCGACGCACTCGGTCGCCGAGGCCCTGCCCCAGGAGGCCGGCAGCTACGCCCTCATTCGCCGTGAGCGCGGGCTGTTGTCCACGCGCATCGCCGACTTCTGCAAGGCCCGCATCGGCGACGAGCACGGCATCGAGTTCAACGCCGTCGACCTGACCGACATTCTCCCACCTGACGAGCTGCGAGACGCGCTCAACGCGGTGATGCAGGCGCGCAGCGAAGCCGAGGCGCACCACTACCGGGCCGAGAGCGAGTGCCGCCAGCGCGTGCTGGAGGCGAGGCAGGGTGTGGCCATCGCGAAGGCGCGCGCCCAGGGGGCCGCCGAAGAGCTCGCCACCCTCGCCCGCGCGCTCGCCACCCTGCACCAGCAGGGCACCCTCGAGGACTACGTGCGGCGGCGGCGCAGCGAGGTGCTCGGTGAGTCGAAGCTCGTGTACCTCAACTCGAACGAGGGCCAGCGATGAACACCCAGGGTTGGCTGCAGCTCATCGGCGGCGTGGTGCTGGGCGCCGGGCTCGTCTCGGTCGCGAGCCGCCTCTTCAAGGCGATGACCGTCTCCATCGACGACCGCCAGGTGGCCCTCGTCACCGTCTTCGGGCGCTTCACCGAGAAGCTGGCGCGCCCGGGCCTGCACGTGCTGCCCTTGAAGCTCTTCCCGTGGGTCGAGGTGACGCACGTCTCGAAGGCGCGTGACTACCGCTCGTACAAGGGCATTCACGTCAACGACAGCCGCGGCACCACGATGCTCGTCGACCTGTGGGTCGAGCTGCACATCGTCGACTCGGTGAGGTCGCAGTTCGCGGTGACGAACTGGGACGAGGCGCTCGAGAGCGTGGTGGCCCACGCGGCCATCTCGATTCTCGGGAAGTCCGACTTCCAGCAGGTGCTGCAGGATCGCCAGGAGCTCGGGGAGCGCCTGCGCGCCGACATCGCCCGCGAGGCCGAGCGCTGGGGCCTCGTCATCGACTCGGCCTTTATCCAGCAGATCGAGCTGTTGCCCGAGGTGGCGGAGCAGCTCTCGACGGCCATCGCGGCGCGGCTCGAGCGCGCGACGGCCGAGATCGAGGCCACGGGACGCCTCGAGGTAGCGCAGCTCGAAGCCGACACCGCGAAGGAGGTCGCCACCCTGGTGGCCCAGGCCCGTGCCCAGTACCCGCTCGAGGTGGGCGCGGCGCTCGGCGAGGTGAAGAAGACCCCACCCGTCCTCGCCGCCTACCTCGAGCTGTACGAGCTCTCGCAGCTGAGGCCGCAGCGCACCGTGGCGTTTCGGGGCTTCGAGGGCCCACAGGCCTTGAGGTCGGCCGAGGCCGCGATGCTGCAGAACCCCGACGAGCCCGTGCCTCCGTCCCGCTGAAGGAGCGTCAGGTGGGCGCGGTGAAGGGCGGCGGCTGGCCCAGTGTGCCCGGCATGACCGTCAGCACCCCGTCGAAGTGCTTCGTCACGTCGGCGATGGGCAGCCGGAAGACGCCGTCGTCGGCGCCGTTGCCCGCGGGCTCGGCGAAGCCCCACGGGTTTCGCAGCTCGACGAACCGCTGGCCATTCTCTTCCACCACGCCCAGCAGCGAGTAGCCGTGACTGCCGTAGAGCCCGGTGTTGACGTAGCGGTCGGGCTCCGGGCCGGTCGACAGAATGGTGGGCAGCGTCTGGTCGACGAGCGACTTGAGCGTCTCGAAGATGACGTCGTCGCCGTGACCGCCGTTCTTCAGGTCGACGCCCGCGGGCTGACCGCCGACCAGGAGCGTCATCACGTGCACAGTCGTGGTGACGACCTCGGGCTTCATGCCGTCGATGCCCGCGTAGCCCCGCTTCGTGAACTCGGCGAAGGCCTTCTCGAGGAGCGGGCCCCACAGCTCCTTCACGTCGGTGCTGCGCGCGTAGAAGGCCTTGCCGTCGGCGGTGGGCAGCTCCTTGTCCACCACCACGGTGTGCGGCCCGGTCGCGGTCTGGAACGTCACCGCCACGGTGCCGTCGCCCAGGTCCTTCATGGCCCGCGCGATGGCGTCGGGGTGCAGGTGCGCCACCGACGCGAGCGCCGACACGAGGTAGCAGTCGCCGATGTACCCCTGGGTGATGTCGGTGGCCTTGATGCCGTCGACGGCGAGCGCTCCGTCGGTCCACGTCCACCCGAGGCGGTCGACGTGTTCGGACAGCACCGCCGGGTCGTCGAGGTCCTTCGTCGCCAGGCCCTTCGAGTCGATGAACACCGCCAGCGTCGCCTTCGCGTCGACGTCGAACCGGTCACCCTGCCGCGTGAGTGCGCGCGAGAAGACCTCGAGCTCGCCGGCCGTGACGCCGTCTTTCCGGGCGCGCTCGGTGAGGCGCTTCACGTCGGCCGCGTCGACCTTTCCATCACGCGCTGCGTGGGCGAGCGCCGAACGGAGCGAGGCCAGCGAGTTGGGAGCGACGGGGCGGGGCATGGGGACATGACACGCCACCCGCGGCGAAGGTGCAACCGCTCGTCAGGGACACGCCGGTGCCAACGGCGGCAGCGCCCGCCACCAACGCGTCCCCACCTCACCGGCCAGGGGCTCGATGGGCTGGCCCAGGGCCGGCGTGACGACCGAGGTGTTCGTCTTCTCGGCCTCCGTCACCAGCGTCTCGGGTGGCTCATTCCACGCGTGCAGGCCCAGCTCGAAGGTGGCCCAGTGAATCGGGATGAGGTGCTTCGCGCTCAACATCGCGTGCGCCTCGAGCGCGCCCCGGGGGCCCAGGTGAATCGCGCCCCACGCGGGGTGCCACTGGCCGATCTCGAGGAGCGAGACGTCGAGCGGCCCGAGCCTGGTCGCGATGTCCTTGAACTGCGGCGTCAGCCCGGTGTCGCCCGAGAAGAAGACGCGGTGTGACGGGCCGACGAAGGTCCACGACGTCCAGAGCGCGCGGTCGTTGCCGAAGCCGCGGCGGCCAGAGAAGTGCCTCGCCGGCGTCGAGACGACGCGCAAGGCGCCGATGGTGCGCTCTTCCCACCACTCGAGCTCGTGAATCTGCGCCGCGGGAACGCCCCACGCCTCGAGGTGCGCGCCGACCCCCAGGCCGACGTGAATGGGCACGCCCTTCGCCGCGAGCGCCTGGATGCTGCGCATGTCGAGGTGATCGTAGTGGTCGTGCGAGATGACGACCGCGTCGATGCGGGGGAGCGCGTCGAGCGCCAGCGGCGGCGGGTGGAAGCGCCGGGGCCCGGCGATGGTCGAGGGCGAGGCGCGCTCGCTGAACATCGGGTCGGTCAGCACGGTGACGCCATCGACCTCGAGAATCGTCGTCGAGTGCCC
>JANRKQ010000252.1:0-27024 GCA_033763395.1 Myxococcaceae bacterium | reverse complement strand
GGCTTCGGAACTGGTCGTTGTTGCGGCCCCCTCTCAGTCTGCGAGGGCGACGTCGGTGGGTTGGGTCCCTGTGGACAGTCGTACTGCGGCGATACGACCTACTACTCACCAGCGGTTCTTGAAGGAGCGAAGAACTCCCTTCCCCGCGCGCCGCGACCCACGTTGGCGTACGCGAACGGTGAAGCGCTGTTTCCGACATTCTGCCTGCCCAGGCTCTCGCCTGGCTGCGCGAACGCGAGCTACGCTTGTGGTGCTGGTTTGGAACTCAACACCAGCCTGGCGTGGCAGGCTTCAGTGTTCACTTCCACGTGTACGGGTCAAAGTCTGGAAAGGCCGGTTGGCGGGAGAGACGTGCCTGAATACTGCAAATACGTGAACTTCGGCGGGTCGCTCGTGGGGTCGGGCGGCTCGATCCGTCAGGGTACGACCGTCTCTGCCGCGGACTGTGACGGCCGCTGCTTCAGCTGCGAATCGACGAACGGTGCCACCGACGCCAATGGCCGACCGAGATTTTGCTCTTTGATGAGACCCGTGCAAGGCGGCGGCGCCTGCGAGGCGGACAACGGAATTCGCCAACTCAACCAGCTTGCTGCGCAGGCAGAGTTCGTCGCTCGCGGTGGCACAAGCCAGCCCGTGTGTGATCCTCCCAACGACCGCGGCATTCGCCAGTGTCTCGATTGTTCGTCTGGCGCTTGTCAGACCACCATTCGGGTCGATGCTGTCGGACCAGATGATTCGCCGAATGTCGTGTGCATGCCACCCCTCGTCTGCCCCCCCGGTCGACTGAGAACTTCTACAACGCAGGACACCGGGGTGCAGACCCAGCGGACTGGTGTACTGGTGAGCGGCGTGACAGAGACCGAGCGTCCTACGGCAGCCATTGGAATGGCTGGCCGAATGCTCGACACTGTCGACGCTCTCCCGTCGAAGGTCCCCCAGGTTTCGGGTGGGAAACCGAAACACCCGATCGCCGACGGCCAGCCTCGCCAGTCGGACCCAAACGATACCAACAGTGAGCCTGCAACTGAGGTCACCGAACAAGACCCCGAGGTGAAGGAAGACCCCATCAGCGTCATGGCCGGGAGCCTCGAGGTGACTCACACCGACCTCTCCTTCGAGGGGCCCGTTCGACCGCTCACCTTCACTCGGAGCTATTCGAGCCAGGGCAACGATCGAAGCGAACTTGGGAGCAACTGGGCCCACAATTGGGACGCTCGGGTCATTCCACTGCGGCACGAGAATCTGCCTGATGGCGTCGACCCCTTCTGCGCCGGCACACCGTCTGACGTCACCTGTGTCTACTTGCGCGTGGGCAACAACGCGCGGCTCTTCATGCGCGACCGTCGCGACGGTCTGTTCAAGCCGCAGGCAGGGGTCTTCTCGCACCTCCGCAAGCAGAAGAATGGGTGGCTACTGCGGGGCCCCGACGGGCATGTTCAGGAGTTTGATGCCGACGGCTACCTCATCTACGACGCAGACCGCTTCGGGAACGGCTTCAAGCTCGAGTACGAGTTGAACGCCTGGGGGCGGCTCGACAAGGCGCTATGCCCCGATGCACTCGTGCAAATGGTCAACGCCGGCACGTGGTCTGTGCCGGTAGGCCCGACGGGCATCACAGCGAACTCTGTCACCTGCACCTTGCTGTCCGGTCTCGTCGGCCGAACGAAGCCAATTCTGAAGAGCGAATACGTACTTGGTGCGAACGATGTCGTTCTGCCCTCGAACGCCTCGAGTGAACTCCAGGCCGCGAAGGCGCTCCTGCTGGCCCATCAGTCCGATGGGATCGGGAACGGGTCGACCTGGGGGCAGCGCTCGAAGCGGGTGAGTCGTGTCTTCGAGCACACGGGTCGTCCGGGAGAGAACGCTCGGGAGCTGGTCTTCACCTACTGGCCCGATACGGACACGAGCACTGTGTCGGGGGCGAACAACCTCCGCCGAGCGGGACTCCTCAGGCGTGTGACTGGGCCAGCCGGCGCCACCGCCGAGTTCACCTACGTGGCGCCTGCGATTCCTCGGCGGCTCAGCGAGGTGCTGCTGGCGACGGTGACGCGCACCGACACAGGGACACAGCCAGCTGGCCTCGTTCCAGGGCCTGCCCGAACCTACAATTTCACCTACGCCTCCGCGTCCGTCGCCGGAACGACGCTCAGCGCGGCCCAAATCGCTGACCTCTACCAGCGGTACAACCAGTACTTCGCGCGGACAACGGGCTGCAGCTTCGTCAGCTACGATAAGTGCGGCAACCCTCTGGTGCCTGGCTTCATGCCGCACCCGACCGAGGAAGTGCATCGCCGCGTCGACGCGTTCCTCTCTGATGTCGCCGACAACCTCCTCACGATCTCCGGACCGAATGAGACCGTCGAGACCCGCTACGAGGTGAACCCACTGTCTTTGCAGTTCGACAAGGTGACGGCGCAACGCTGGGGAACTTCGACCGTCGCCGGGATGCCGAGCACAGCGCCCAACTGGACCACGACGCTTCCTGAGGCCACCTTCGCGTACGCCGACGAGAGCCCGACGGGCACCGATGCGTTCCTCGAAGCCGACCTTCGGAGCCGCTACGGATACGAGATCACGCCCGCCGGAATCATCTCTGAGGCGACCCGCAAGTTCCTCGACCTGCCAGCGAACTTCCAGGGGACCATCAACAAGCACCTCGGCACCCTTCTCATCGGCGGGACACCGGCCGGCAACGTTCCCGCGTGCAAGCCAGAAGACGAACCGAAGGAGCGAACCAGGCTCCCTGGGTACCGACACACCTACGACTACTACGCGCTGCCCCTCGCGACGCCACCAGCAGCCGGGCCGCTGACCGATGGACTGGTAACGGCTGGCGTCGACCTCGACATGCCGCTCCAACGCTCGCGGCTGAATTGCGCGCAGCTCGCCGAGACCCAGACGTTCGACGTTGAGCACAACGATCTACAGACGTGGATGACCGGCCGAATCGGCACCAGCGGCACGCTCTATAACTTCGAGAGCTTCGCCGGCCGCAGGGCCGAGATGAACCTCAACGCCAACCGCATCTGCGCGTGGACGAAGATGACCGACCGTGAGGGCCAGCTTCACGTCTACGGCTTCAACTACCACGGTCGCACGCTGGTCTCGGCGACCAAGGTCAACGGCACCTGGAAGGTTGCTGAGACCCTCTACAACGCCGACGGCAACGTGATCGCTCAGCGGAGGGTCACGAGCGGCGCAACGGCGTGGACCCCG
The DNA here is from genome assembly GCA_033763395.1 of Myxococcaceae bacterium. Taxonomy (GTDB): domain Bacteria; phylum Myxococcota; class Myxococcia; order Myxococcales; family Myxococcaceae; genus Xiheimicrobium. Next base: position 23,808 of record JANRKQ010000252.1, on the reverse strand, counting down.
AACGATGGCGATACCCGCTACGGCTACATCGACGGCGAGCGCGTCAACGGCCCGAACGGACCAGCATTCAAGGAACCTGCGGCGTTCTACTGGGCGCAGCGGCGAAACGTTCGCGCCATTCTCGAGCGGCCGCGCGGGGGCTCCGTCACCGACGAGGTCGAAGGGACATCGACCACTGAAACGACCCTCGGCCGGTACACGACGCTCGAATACGAGCCGCTCTTTGGTCAGGTTTCACGGGTGGTGCAGGGCGACGTGGTTGGCGGTGCCGTCCCGCAACGTCGACCACGACTCACGACTCGCAGCTACTACGACTACCAGGAGTGCACGATCTCGACGCCGGACTGCCTGGACGAGCTGCTCAAGGACGCTCAGAAGTGGGGCGCTCAGTATCCAGTCAACGCTGCGGGAACGGTGAACCTTACCGGCAACCCACTGAGCGTGCTCATCGGCGCTGGCGATCTGAACGGCGACCAGCGCACGGGCTTTCCTGCTCGCGGGTCCCTGGTCCGGACCGACAGCATCGCTGGCAACAGCATCGAGACGACGCTCTACCGCTTCAGTGCGCATGGGCGGCCGTACTTCATGCAGACGCCGGACGGCACGGTGACTGCGCTTGACTACCGCGTCATGGGAGCAACCAGCGGTGCTGTCGGCCAGGACCATCGTGGCTGGCTCGGTCGCGTGCGGGTCATGCGGAACCGCGAGCTCAGCGCGGCGTATGGACCTCCTGCCGCACCCTGTCCCCACCTTGACGGGCCCTACCAATGGCTGCTGCCAGCGACGTGCGGAAACTCGGATCTGCAGGCGCAACTGCGAACCCTGACGGGAATGTCCTCAGACGCCGCCTCCGAGATCGTGCGCCAGTCGCTCGACCCTGCCGCGGAAGCCGCCACCACGACATTCTTCGAGTACACGATCATCGGAGCACCGGCGCGAATCGTTCGCGCCGATGGAAGCGAAAGCCGCTTCATTCGGGACGTTGACGGGCGGGTGCGCGAGCAAGCGCTCTACGACTCACCCACGCAACTCCACTCGCGTGAGGTCTTCACCCGCAACGTCGACGGCCTGCCGACACGGATTCAGCGCTACGACCGCAACGGCGTCGCGATCGGCGCCGTCGTTCAGACCTGGGACGAGCAGGGCGAACTCCGCTTCCGGTGCGCCGAGATCGTCGCTGGCGGCTGCGATGGCGTTCCTCACGGCTCCATTCCTGCTCACGGTTCGTCCGAGACCTTCTGGTACGACCGGGAGGGGCGCCTGAAGATCGCGATGGACCCCGAAGGCGCGCTGGTGACCTACGGGCGCGACGCGCGCGGTTGGGTGACCAGCGTCACACAATCGGCAACGGGCGAGATCTCGCGCCTGACCGCATTCACGCTCAACGATGATGGCGCCTGGCTCACGCGAAGCCGCGGGGCCGTCGGCAGCGGCAGCATCTTGACGGAAACCCGCACGTACGACGGGCTGCGTCGACTCTCCTCCGTGACGGACTCCCAGGGGCGGCTCTCGACCGTGCGTCACACCGCTCGAGACGTGCTCGGCTCCGTCTCGACTGCCGGCGCCTGGACGGTTCGCTACGTGCGCGACGAGTACGCCCGCGTGACGGAGCGTTGGACGAACGGCCAGCGCACGGTTCGATACAAGCGCTTGCCGGGAGGTCGCGTCTGGAGTCGCGAACAGCTCGGTGAAGAACCCGAGTACTTCGCCCTCGACGAGTTCGGTCAGGTGGTCTTCGCGCGGCAAGGCGGCGTGACAACCGTGAGCCTGTCTCCGGTCGACCGTCGCTTCTCGGCCACCGTTCAACTCCGAAACGAGCGGAGCGTCGGCGCGACGACCTTCGAGCGCACGTACGACGTACTGGGTGAGCTGCTCTCGGAGCGCGAGGTTGGGTACGACGGCACCTCGTCACCGCCGATGAGGTCGTCGACGTTCGCGCGCGATGACAACGGCTACCTCACGGGCGCGACAGACCCACAGGGCGCGACGTCGGAGTTCGTCCATGACCTGCTTGGGCGAGTCGTGACGGAGCGGCTCCCGGTGAATGGAGGGGCACTCAAAACGACGACGTACACCTGGGACCGGCGCGGCGCGCTGCTCACGCGCACGGACCCGCGTGGCGCGACGCACGGCCAAACGGCTCAGGCGTACACCGGCTACGGAGAGCCCAGGCTTCGCACGGTGCCGGGTGGCACCACGGCGGCTCCGCAAGACGTCGTGGCCACGTGGACCTGGGACGCCGTCGGTCGGCTGAAGACTGAGTCGATGGGAGCGGCCTCGCTCAAGTACGAGTACCTGAACAACCGGGTGCATCGGGTGTTGAGGAACAACACCGAGACGGTGCTCCGCCAGTACGGCTACGACAGCCTCGGGCGCCTGGCATCGGCGACCCACTACAACGTCGGGCTGCTCGGACTGGTCCCGGACCCCGAGCGAACCGTCGTGACGGGCATCGGCTACGACACCCTGGGGCGGCGTTCGCTGGAGACGACCCAGGTCGGCACGCGTGTGCTCCGAACGACGACCTCGACATGGTCGGTCGCGGGAGGAACGTGGTTGCGCGAATCGAGCCGGCCAGACGGCCAGATTGCTCGTGAACAGTACGACGGCCTTGGCCGACTCGCGGAACTCGAGCGGCCCTGGTCGGGCAACGTCTCGAAGTGGAAGTACAACGGCGGGCTCGTCGACCAGGAGGAGCACCTCAACGCGAGTACGGCGTTGCTCAAGGCGAACACGTTCGACGGGTTCTCGCAGTTGCGGGCCTTCGACTGGGTGCAGGGTTCGCAGCGGCCGTACGAGAGCTCGTTCCTGCGCGACAAGATGGGCCGCGTCGTGAGCGCCAACCGAATGTTCACGAAGGCGGGCCACACCTCGGACAAGGCGTGGCGTGGGTACAAGTACCAGCAGAGCGGGGCGCTCGAGGTCGTCTTCGAGGGCGACAACTTCGCGGCGACCGGTAGTCACGATCCGACGAACACGACGTGGGCTGAGGTGCAAGCCATGGCGCCGGCCGTGCCGGCCGCTCGCTTCGAATACACGCGTGACATCGAAGGCAGTCCCCTGGCCGTGCAGCGGGTTGATATTCCGGGACAGTCCCCACGCTTCCATGCCCCACCACGGGACCGCGGCTTCCAGGCTGAGTGGGTGGAGCTCGATGGCGCCCAGAAGACGTTGGTGAAACACGACTCCGCAGGTCGGGTCACCGAGGAGTTCGGCCGAACCAACACGTGGGATGACTTCCACTCATTGGTCACGGTCGAGCGAGGGGCCTCGCACCGGCAGGCCTTCCAGTATGACGGGCTCGGTCGGCTGGTTGCGGCGCGGAGCGGCCCAGGGTGGGACGTCCAGGAAGAGGTCGCCTACGACGGAGCCCAGATGGTGGCGGCGTGGAACCAGGCCGGCAGCCTGACGTGGAGCGCAGTGTGGGGGCCGGGGCTCGACAACCTTGTGGCGGTTCGTCCGACGACGGATGGCTCTGAGGCCTTCGCGCTGAAGGACGGGAAGGGCAGCGTCGTCGGCTACTACCACGCGGACGGGACGACGCCCGGCCTGGCGGTGACGGCGGACTACACGCCCGAAGGCCGAATGAAGTCGAAGGAGTGGTCGACCAGCACGACCTGCGAGGAGACGGGGCTGAGCCAGTGCGGGCGGCTTGGTGGGCTGCCGTTCGGCTTCCACAGTGCGTACAAGAGCCCGGTGCATGGGCTGCTGTACTTCCGGAACCGTTGGTATTCGGCGGAGTCGGGCCAGTGGTTGTCGCACGACCCGTTGGGTGAGGTGGACTCGGCGAACCTGTACGCCTTCAACGGGTTCGACCCCATCAACCATCGAGACCCCTTTGGACTGTCAAAGAATGGTGCCGGAGGGGGCGCGGGTAGTGGCCTTTTGGCACCGGGCAAGTGCGACGTTGCTGGCTGCGAGTCATTTACACCTCCTCCTAGTTGCGTGGGTCCCAGCTGTGGTGGCGGCGGTGGAGGGGGCGGTGGCCAACCTCCGCCACGTGAACCGCCTTGGTGGGAAACGCCCGAAGCCAAGAACGAGTTGGGTCAGAACGAGCGAAACGGCGGGGGACCGCAGAATGCTGGCAGTGGCGCCACCCCTCAGCCTGCGAACACGCCGAATCCGCTTCCACCACCCGGCGTTCGACCTCCTCCGGGCGGGGGCAGCGGGACACCGCCAGGCTCTCCAGTCCGCCCGCCGTTCCAAGCGCCGGTCAAGGACTTCAGGCCATGGACGGCCCCGAACCCTTCGCCGCAACCGCCGGGCCCCGCTCCTGACCAGCTGAGCAGAGACAACAATATCATCTTTTTCTTCCTGGGCTGGCTGGGGCGGGGTGGACCGGTTTGCGTGCTGCTCTGTGCTTGGCCGAACGACACGCGTGGCATGGACACGATGCCCAACCCAGGCCCGACGCCTCCCCCTGGGACACCGGGCGCCCCGAGTCCGACGCCCTCGCCTGCAACTCCCGAAGTGCCGTTGCCGCCGCCCCCGCCGGTATCTCCAGACGTTCCTTCTCCTTCGGAACCACCCCCTGCCGCCACACCTGCTCGAAAACTCCCAACGCCCCCTCCTTTTCCGGGGATGGACCCGACCAAGTCGCCAGGCCCGGAGTGGGAGTGGCGCCCGAGTGACACGACGCCAGGAAGTAAGAATGGAGCCTGGTACAATCCAACAACTGGCGAGACGCTGCACCCAGATCTCGATCACGGTCCGCCAGGGCCGCACTGGGACTGGATTCCGAGGAAGGGTCGTGATGGCTTCCGGATCTTTCCGGACGGAACCGTGCAGCCCAAGAACCCAGGGGATAAGAGATGAGCGTCACGCTTGTGCCAGCGTCAGCACTTCGTACTCAGGCGCTTTCAAGGCTGTCTGCGGAGGCAGACCCGATAGCAGAACTTGCGACATTGCTTCTTGCCGATTCAGAACTCGTCGTCGCGTTGAGTAGGCAGATTGATATTCAGGCGTCCATGGATTGCGAGCAGTCACTTGTTGGGGTTGATCCTGAACTGGTTCCTTCGATGGATGATGCGATCTCTGCGCTTCATATGTCGCTTCCCCCGGCTCAGCCGTCTTTGTGGATTACATGTGCGCAGCCGTCAGTTAAGCCGACAGATCCTCTCGTCAGTGAGTTGCCTTGGAGCACAGTCAATGAGGGGAGAGTGTATCTTCATGTCGCGCTGTCTGGTCTTGGTGTTGGCGGGTTTGCAGAGATTGTCCGCATGAGTCAAGGCTATCCCTCTGGAGTGGTTCTGGTTCACTCCGGGTCGCTCTTGAGCCCGACAGCGCCGGTATGGGCATGTCTGTCGGCGTTCGATGGGGAGACGTTTCTTGTTTGGTGGTCGCCTTTGGGTTAGCGAGACTGTCAGAGCTCTTTGTGGATAGTGGACCATGGGAGAAGAGAGGTTCGGATGTCCTTCGGTGCTCATCGTCGTGATGAACTGGTTGCTATCGGGGTCTCAGTGCCGAGTGGGGAGTTCGACTTGTATTCTTTCGACCGGTCGACCTCACTTCTTTGGTCATGGGAGACCACAGTTTGCCATGTCGAGCTCTGGGTAAGCGGTAGCGAAGATGTGTTGAGCATTCGAGCTTCTGATGTCCGCCACTTCGAGATGCCGGCCTTCTCGGGCAGGCTGTTTCTGCCAGAGCTAGAGGTTGTCGATCTTCGCGCGGACGGCCTTGAAGGAGTGAGATACGAACTTGTTTCACAGTTTGAGCGAAGGTTTCGTCTCCGGTGTGGTGATTTGATTGTCGCTGCTGGTGAGTAGTTGCTCGAGGAGGTAGTCGCAGCGTCGAAACTGTTTCCCAAATGTCTCTGAGGAGCCCGAGTTGAGACTCGTTCTGACCCTCTGGGCAGTGGCGCTGCCGGTTGCGAGCGGGTGCGGAGTAGGCGCGAGAGTGGAAGATGGACTGGCGCGCCTTGCGTCCTTAGACGCTTCCGTGGCCGATTCAGGGGCGGCCTCGGATAGCGGTGTCGAAGGGCCGATTCGTCTCCGCGACATCGCGCTCACGGTCAATGCGCGCGATTCCCTCTCGTTCCCGCCGTTCGACGGCGGCGAACTCCCACTCACCTTCCCGCGACGAGACGACGTCAGAGCGCAGTGGCGCCACCGGGACGGAGGCTGGGGGTTGGCGACGGGGGCGCTGCTCGATGACGGCGGCTACCTCATCCCCGCCGTGCCCGAGGGCGACGCGGTCATCTTCGTCCGTTCCTCGCCCTTCGCGGTCGTCACGACTGAGAGCTTTCTCGACCTGTCCTACGTGGTGTCAGGCCGGAAGGACGCAGTCGCTGCGCCGCCCAACCGGCCGACCACGCTCAACTGCGCCTTCTTCGACATGAACCCCTGGGAGCCCGCGAACGACCGCTGGTTCATCGCCTCGTTCGAGTCGCCCTTCGCCGAGAACATTCTCAACGCGAACCCGCCAGCCGGCCTCACCAACTCGACGTTGCCCGTTCCGCTCCATCAGATTTCGGTGCCGCTGCCCGAGGGCCGCCTCGGCGATACCGTCTCGCTGTTCCAGCTCCGCCGCCGGCAGGCCGGGCCCCTGTCGTACCGCTCGATTCTCTCGGGCTCGACCGTGCTCGCCCCGAACATGAGCCCCGGGGCCACCGAGACCGTCGTCATGCCGTTCACCTCGCCCTTCGATGGCGGCGTCGACCTCGACCTCGATGTCCCCTCCCTCGTCGACGTCGCGCGCGCCGTTCGACCCGCGCCTGCTCCGGTGAACACCCTGACCTTTGGCATCAACGCCGTTCGGAACCACCGCGTCGTCGGCCAGGTCACCCGAGGCTTCCGAGGCAATCTCTCGAACGTCACCGTCGTCGGCGCCGAGCCTCTGCTCCCGACGGTTGGCCGAGTGCAGCAGCGCATCGAGTGGGCCACGCTCGTGCCCACCGAAGACCTCCTCGCGTACGTCTTCGTGCGAACCGACATCAGGGTCCAGGGCCCGACGTTCAGCGGCATCTTCGACGCCTACCACGAGCGCTTCGTGCCCCTCGATGGGCCAACCCTGACGATGCGCGGAGCCCTGACGCCCCCGCGCGACATCCGCGTCAACGGCATGTCGGGTGCGCTCTCGGCTGTCGGCCTGACGCCTCGAATCTCCTGGTTGCCTCCAGAGCGGGGCTCGCCCGCTCGGTACACAGTGTCCTTCCAGCGCGCTGTCTTCCAGAACGGGAGCATCACCTGGAGCGAAGCGTCGTCCTTCGCCACCACGCAGACGAGCCTCGAGGTGCCTCCGTTCGCGCTGCAGTCGGGCGTCGTCTATGCCGTAGAGGTGCGGGCCTGGTCCGGGGCGTTCAACCCCCGTCAGCCCGGCTTCTTGCCGTCGGACGTGGAGATCTCAGCCAACGTCAGCGACCTGTTCATCCCCTGAACGCGGCGTCGCCGGTGGCAGCTCCCTTGCCCGATGCGCCATGGCGGACTGCACGACCGCTCGCACGACCGCGAGGGTCGAATCTTCCACCTTCAACGCGGGTGCCTCTGGGCGTATCGGTCGGCGATCGCGTCGCCGTACACTCGTCGAAGGAAAGCCTCCGCGAGCGCCTCACGCGAGGCGCCAGGCATCGACTTCTCGATGGCCGCCATCACTCTCGCCCGAAGCTGGTTGGACAGGTCGAGCGCTCGCTGGAGCCGCTGCCGTGGAGGCGTCTTCCGAATCCGACCGAGGTACCGCGCCCGTGCCGCAGGGGTCGTGTCGGACTGCTGCGCTGCCAATTCTCCGTTGTGCATGCGGTCGCCTTGGCGCGGAGCGTACGACAGGCCTCGATGAGCCGCATCGTCTGCCGGGCTGTCGCGGAGCTCCACTTCGAGCTCGAACGCGCCGCGTCGCGCGGAACGAACGCCAGGCTCGTCCGAGCGCGGTATCGTCGTCGCCGTCTCGTTTCGGGGGTCGTTCACATGACGCGTCTCGTCCTCGCAGTGTGCCTCTCCGCAGCACCCGTCCTCGCCGGCGAACTCGAAGGCGTGCAGATGCCCGACGACGTCTCGGTCGACGGCCACGCCCTGCACCTCAACGGCATGGGCCTGCGCAAGAAGTTCATCGTCAACGTCTACGTCGCGGGCCTCTACGTCGAGCACCAGAGCAAGGACGCCTCGGCGATCCTCTCGACCGACGAGACCCGCCGCGTCGACATGCGCATGCTGCGCGACCTCGACGCCGCCACCATCGTCGACGCCATTCGCACCGGCTTCGACAAGAACGCAAAGGCGCAGCTCCCGGCGCTGCAGGAGCGCCTCGACACCTTCTGCAAGCTCATCCCCGCGGTGAAGAAGGGCCAGACCCTCACCATCTCGTACGTGCCGGGGAAGGGCACCTCGATCTCCGGCGCTGGCGGCTCGACCGTCATCGTCGGCAAGGACTTCGCCGACGCCCTCTTCTCGGTGTGGATCGGCAAGGTCCCCGTCGACGAGAGCCTGAAGAAGGGCATGCTCGGCGCGTCGTAAGCACCCGTTTTTCGGCTTCAATTCGACGGCATAGATCCGCGCGCACTCGCGCTCGTTGAAGGCTCCACACCCTTTCCCGGAGCCACTTTCCATGAAGCGCTTCTCTCTGCTCGCCGCGTGCTGCGCGGCGTTGATGGCCGTTCCTTCCCTCGCGACCGAGTCGAAGCCCGCCGCCGCGGACCCGAAGATCCAGATCGCCATCCTCATCGACACGTCGAGCTCGATGGACGGCCTCATCAACCAGACGCGCGAGCAGCTGTGGAAGATCGTCAACACGTTCGCCACCGCCAGGCGTGACGGCAAGCGCGCGAAGCTCGAGCTCGCCCTCTACCAGTACGGCAACGACGGCCTGCCCGCCGCGAACCACTACGTGAAGAAGATGTCGGACCTCACCTCGAACCTCGACGCCGTGTCCGAGCAGCTCTTCGCGCTGCGCACCAACGGCGGCGAGGAATGGTGCGGCGCCGTCATTCAGCACGCCATGAAGGAGCTCGAGTGGAGCGGCAACCCGAGCGACCTGAAGCTCATCTACATCGCGGGTAACGAGCCGTTCGATCAGGGCCCCATCGCATTCCGCGAGGTCGTCAAGCAGGCCATCGGTCGCGGCATCGTCGTCAACACCATTCACGCGGGCGACGAGCGCACCGGCATCAGCCAGCACTGGAAGGACGCGGCCACGCTCGCTGACGGCTCGTTCCTCACCATCGACCAGAACCGCGCCGTCGTTCGCATCGACGCCCCGCAGGACCAGGAGCTCGTGAAGCTCAACGACCAGCTGAACCAGACGTACATCGGCTACGGCCCGCGCGGCGGCGAGGCGAAGGAGCGCCAGGCCATGCAGGACAAGAACGCGAGCGGCATGTCGGTCGGCTCAATGGCCACCCGCGCGGCGGCGAAGGCCTCGGCGGCGTACAAGAACGACGACTGGGACATGGTCGACGCTCAGGCCGGTGGCCGCAAGGCATCCGACATGCCCGTCGCCGCGCTCCCCGCGCCGATGCAGGCGATGAAGCCCGCCGAACGTGACGCCTTCGTCGAGCAGAAGGCGAAGGAACGCGCCGAGATCACCGCGAAGATCGCGAAGCTGTCGAAGGACCGCGAGGCGTTCGTCGCGGCCGAGATGAAAAAGAAGGCCGAGACGGGCGGCAAGGCGATGGACGAGGCCGTGATCGAGTCGGCGACGAAGAAGGCGAAGGCGATGGCGTACGAGTTCTGAACCAGACAGTCGACTCAGCAGCGGCGGGCGCTCGAGCGGTCAGGGAGCGCCCGTCGCCATTTCCAGATGTGCCTGGTCAGCTCTGCGACGGCGGGTGACGTCGACGACGCTTCGGCCCCAGTGCGGCCTTCGCCCACTCTGGCGCCTCGGTTGGTGCCTGTGCGTCCCGAAAGTCGTACAGGCGCCGCTCTCCCCGCGTGGTGCGCACGAACAACTGGCCCTCGCGCGTGAAGACGAGGCGATTCCGGGCGTCGCGGCCGCTCCATTCAGCGCCTTCAACCTCACCCGAGGAGGCGTGCAGCGCCGCGGGGCCGTTCTTCCAGACGATCCCGTCGGGCGAGAAGTCTGGGTGGGGGCCGCCGACCCCCCGAAGCGTGACCTCGCGCGGGCCGACGAAGCGACCGCCGCCTCCGTAGGTGGTTCCGATCGGCCACAGCGCGAGCGCGTACAGCCACGGAAGTCGGCTGATCGCCGTCCACGAGTCCGTGAACGGTGTGCCTGCGCGGCGCCCCTTGAACAAGGCGGCCAGGAAGAGCTCGCCGTCCGGCGAGAGATCGCACTTCGTCTCGTAGAGGCGCCCCTTGAACCAGGCACCCCGGGTCACCGTGTCGGTCATGACGTCCCAACGCGACACGTTCGTCCACCGCGAAGGGCCGCGGGCGATGACGACACCGACCGGCGCCTCAGCCGCGAAGATCACGAACAGGCGGGGCGGGCTCACCCTCGAGGCCCGAGGTGTGACGCGAGCCCCAGGAGGGCAGCCCACCATGGGACTTCCGTCGCCGTCGCGTCGACGCCGTCACGCCGAATGAGCAGGCCCTTCGGTGAGAGGACCGCCCAGGTCAGGCGCTTGCCGAGCGCCAGCTCCACCGCCGCCATCGTCGACTCATCCTCCGCGCTGAACGCATGCGGACCCACCGGGTGGCTGTGAACGATCAGCTCGAGCTCGGCCCGATGTCGCCAGATCGCCTCCCAGCGCGCGCGGGAGTCGGGCAGGGCGAGCGCCGAATCCGAGGCGTCGCTCCAGAGCACCGCGTCCCCGCGGCCGACGATCAAGAACACCTCGCGTGCGCTCATGGCCACCTCAAGATGACGAGCCGTCCCGTGTCCATCGCTTCCTGAATCACGCCTGGCAAGGACTCGAGCGTGACGAGATCGTCCCTCGGGGGATGACCGAGGCAAATGCCCGAGTCGATCACCTGCAAGGTGGCCCCGTCGACGATCGAGATGAAGCGCTCGCCCTCGTAGCGGAACACCACCTCGAGCTGATCGTCCGCCAGGCGCCGCAGCGTCTCGAGCCGGGCGCCGGCTGCCTGAAGCGCCTCCGCCGCGCGCCGCTCCTGACCGCGCAGGTTGCGACGATCGACCTCGACGCCGACCCGTTCTTCAGGTCCGCCTCGCCACCGCTGGAGCCTCCGCCGGACCGCGTCGATCTCGGCCTGGGCCCGCGCTGCTTCCTCGGCCCGTTGCTCCCGCAATACCTGTCGCTGCTGTTCGAGCTCGAGCCGCGCGAGCTCGGCCTGGGCCGCTCGTTCGAGCTCCGCCAGCTCCCGACGAGCGAGCTCCCGCTCAGCCTCGAGCGCGCGCAGCACCGCCTCGGCCTTCTCCACGCCCGCGTCGGCGACGGCGCCCACCTCGAGGCGGACCTCCTGCCACGAGAAGCGAATCTGCATGGCCTGCGACACGGCCTCGAGCAGCGACAGCCCGTAGGCCCCACGCAACGGCGCGGGCACGCCCTTCACGTCCTTCAGCGCGCGGCGTTCCCCCAGCGCTTCGCGACACGCACCCTCGGCCTCCGACTCGAACTCGAGCGTGTCGAACACCAACACGTCGCGGCTCCACCGTCGCGCGACCACGGGGCTGAAGAGGGGAGGTTCTTCCTCAGGGAGCAGCTCGACCAGCTCACTCATGCCCCCGTCGCGAAAGAGCCGCTCGCCCTTGAGCCACCCACGCACCTTCGGCAGCGCGGAGAGCTCGGGAGGCTCGGCGGCACGCTTCACCGTCGCCTGCCGGCCGGACACGTCGACCTCGTACCAGCCGTGCCGCTCCGGGAGCGCCCCGCTCAGGCGGAGCACCCGGTCTCCCGCATCGAGCGTCTCTCCGCCCACGTACGGGAGCACCCGGGTGTCCGCCTTCGCGAGGAACTTCCGGTAGTCCACCATGCGCGTCAGGCCTTCAGCTCGAGCAACGGCGTGCGCATGACCCGCTCGACCCAGCCCTGCTGCGGCGCCGCGCCCACCGCCACCGGCGCATCGAGCAGCGCCTTCAGCACGCGCGGCACCTGGTAGGGATCGTCGAACGACGTCGCCTGCACCTCGCTGAACGGCACCTTGAGCTGGCCAGCCGCGCCGCGCACCGTGTTGCCCCGCGCGCCCGCGACCGACACCAGCATCGCCATCGCCGCCGGGTGGTAGCCGAGCTCCCGGAAGACACGCGCGAACTGATCGCCCGCTTCTCCGGCCTCGTCACCGACGACGATCACCACCAGCCGCGCCGTCTCGGGGAAGCGCACGCCCGAGGCGTGAATCGCCCGCACCGCCGCCGCGTGCACCGTGCCGCCGCTCGCCTTGATCGACTGGAGCAGGTGCTTCACCGCCGCCGCCGACGCCGCCTTCGGCACCAGCACCGTGCCGAACGTGTCGAACGTCGCGATGTGCACCTTGTCGAGCGGGAAGCCCGCGAGGATCTTCGTCAGCGCCTCCTTCGACTGCTCGATCGCGCCCTCCATCGAGCCGGACTTGTCGATGAGGAACATCACGCGCACGTCGACGTCCTTCGTCGCCTCGGCCACGGCCTTCTTCGCAGCGACGTCGGCGGCCTCCGAGAGCTTCTCCTTCAGCTCCTTCGAGCGGACGTTCTTCGCCACGTTCAGCGCGCGTTGATCGGTCGACTCGGCGATGGCCTTCTCCCACCGCGCACGAATGTCGGCGTCGACCATGAGCCCCAGCGACTCGAGCGTCGGCGTCAAGATGCGCAGGTCGCGGTCGGACAGCGACGGCACGAGCGCCGCCATGATGGCCGGCGTCAGGCCCACGTCCTTCGGGAGCCGGCCCACCACGTCCTTGTACGCGAGGCGCTGCGTCTCGATGGCCTCGCAGATCTCGACCTCGGACAAGCCGTCGAAGCGGTCCTTCTTCTCGAGCTTGAGCGTGCCGAGGCCCACGGTGCGGTGCCCGCCCTCGGCCTGCTTCTGCTTCCAGCCGAGCACCTCGAAGAAGCGCTGCGACTTCGGCTTGTAGCCAGCCTTGCGCGCGATGGCCTTGATGGTCTCCTTGAAGCCGGCCTTCACAAGGCCCTCGAGGAGCTGCGGGTTCGCCTCGCGGTACTCGAGCCACTTCTGCGCGGCGCGCTTCCACCGGCCGAGCGGCGGCTTCTTCGACGCGGGATCGCCAAAGCCGGCCTTGCGGTTGAGCTTCGCGATCTCGTCCGTCTCGAGGAGCTCGGCGACGCGCAAGACGGCCTTCGGCGTCATCATGCGCTGCGACTTCTTCTCGTAGAACAAGAGCATCGCCTCGCCGATGCGGCGGAAGTCGTCGTCGTAGAAGGCCACCTGGCCGTCGTCTTCCTTCACCGGCTGGCCCGCGCGGTTCTGCACCAGCATGAGCGCCGCGCACGCCACCTTGAGGTCGCGCCAGTCGGTCTCCTTGAGCGCGTAGCTCGCGAAGTGCGCGAAGAGATCCTGGTTGAGGCGGTAGATCTCGAGCAGGCGCGTGTACAGGCGCTCGGCGGCCGTCACGTGCAGGCCCGGGCGCACCTCCTTCGCGCCCCGCGGCATCGCCGCGCCCTTCTTCGGCTTCATCTGCCACACGCCGCCGACCTCGAGGCCAGGGCGGTTGTGCCAGAGGTGCGCCGAGCTGGAGAGGATCAGATCGAGCAGCTTCTCGGCGGGGCCGAGCTGGGCTTCGGGGATCGGCGGACGGGCGGTGGCCATGGGTACATCCTCCCTTTCAATGGAGTGAACGCCATGACTTTCGAACGCCCCGTCACTGACGAGCGCGAAGGCCACGCGGGACGACGAAGCGCGTCACCAGGTCGAGCCCGAGGCTCATCGCCAGCGCCATCACCGCCGAGGGCGCGGCGCCGGCCATCACCAGCGAGAGATCGTTGAGCGACAGGCCCGTGATGATGAGCGAGCCGTAGCCGCCCGCGCCGATGAGCGCCGCGATGGTGGCCGTGCCGACGCCCGTCACCGCGGAGAGCTGCACGCCGTTGAGGATCGCCACCGACGCGAGCGGGAGCTCGATGCGAACGAGGCGTTGCAGCGGCGGAAGGCCGAGCACCGTCGCCACCTCGAGCAGCGCCGGGTCGATGGACTCGACGCCCGTCACCACCCCTCGGACGATCGGCAACAGGCCGTACAGGAACAAGGCCGCCAGGGCTGCGCCGCGGCCGACGCCGAACGCCGGAATGAGGAAGCAGAGCAGGGCGATCGCAGGCACCGTCTGGAGCACGCCCGCTGCGCCCACCACGAGCTGCCGAAGCCAACGGCGCCGCGCCGCGAGAATGCCCAGAGGCAGGCCGACGAGCAGCGAGGCCAGCAGCGACACGCCAACGAGTGACAGGTGTTCGACGGTGAGCGCCCACCAGCGCCGTTCGGTCGAAGGCCGCGTGGCTGGAACCGGCTGGTGCACGCCGAGCGAGAAGCCCACCAACACGTCGCGCGCGATGATCGAAGCGGGCTCGCGGCGCAGCTGTGCGCGGCCGTTGAGCTCGATCATCTTCTCGTCGGTGAGCTGCCCCGCGAGCACCTGCAGCGCTGCCCAGCTCTTCGGAAAGCGCGTCGCGAAGTCGGCCTTCGCGAGGGCCAGGCCCTCGTACCGGGAAAAGACGTGTTGGTCGTCCTCGAGCACCACGAGGTCCTGCTGCGCGATGACGGCGTCGGTCGTGTAGACGTCGGTCAAGTCGATCTCACCCTCAGCCATGGCGGTGTAGGCGATGACGTGATCCATCGATCGCGCCTCGGCGGTGAGCCCGTAGCGGCGCTGCACCGCGGGCCACCCGAAGGCTCCGGCGAAGAACTCCGGTGAGAACCCGGCCCGGAGCCCCGCATGGCGGACGAGCTCCGACACGCGTGTGACGCCGAGCCGCCGGGCGGTCTCCCGTTTGAGCCCCAGTCCGTAGGTGTTGTTGAAGCCGAGGGCCGGACCCACGAGGTACCCCCTGGCCTCGGTGCGCCGCTTGATGTCGTCGAAGTCCGAGGCAGTCGGATCCCGCAGGACGACGTGCGCGAGCGTGCCGCTGTACTCGGGGAACAGATCGATGGCGCCCGAGTCGAGGGCCGCGAAGACGATCGCCGTTCCGCCCATGGCGAAGCGACGTTCGACGGTGGCCTCTCCGGTGGCTTCGATCACCTGGGCGAAGAGCTCGCCGAGCACCTGGCCCTCGACGTCCATCTTCGAGCCGATCACCACGGTGCCGTTGAGGCTGGCGGTGAGCACGAGCGCGGCGATCATGGGCCCACCCGATGGAGCGCCCGCTGGGAGGAGAGGAAGCGGCTCACGAACGGCGTCGCCGGCGCCGCGAGCACCTCGTTCGTCGGGCCGTGCTGCTCCACGCGCCCGGCGTTCATCACCGTGATGGTGTCGGCGAAGAAGGCGGCCTCGGCGAGATCGTGCGTGACGAAGAGCACGGTCTTGGCGGTGCGGCGGAAGAGGGCTCGCAGCTCGTCCTGCAGCTCCGCGCGCAGCAGCGGGTCCACCGCACCCAGCGGTTCGTCGAGCAACAACACCGGTGCGTCGAGGGCGAGGGCCCGCGCCAGGGCGACGCGCTGCCGCTGGCCGCCGCTGAGCTCGGCGGGGATTCGCTCGAGCAGCTCCGCGCCCAGGCCGACCTGAGCGCAGAGCGCTTCCACCGGGTGCGCGAGCGAGCGATCGAGCGCCTGCCCGGCCAGCGCGACGTTCTGTCGGACCGTGAGGTGCGGAAACAGCCCCCCCGACTGCACGACGTAGCCGACCCGCGCGGCGATCGTTGCCCGGGAGAGCGTGGACACGGCCTCACCCGCGAGCCGCACCGCACCGCGCGTCGGCGTCACCAGCCCGAGGAGCACCCGCAGCACCGTCGACTTGCCGCAGCCGCTCGGTCCGAGCAGGACGTGCGTCTTCCCCGCTTCGAGCGAGAGCGTCACCTGCGACAACACGCCCGTCGAGCCGAACGAAACGTCGACGTGCTCGAGCTCGATGCCGGCCATCAGCGGGGCTCCGCGCTGCGCTGCGCGTCGTGCGGTCTCTCGTGCAGCGCTGCGGCGTGCTCGAGCTCGAGGCCGGCCATCAGCGAGGCTCCGCGCTGCGCCGCGTGTCGGGCGGTCTCTCGTGCAGCGGTCTGACGTGCCCTCGCCCGTGCATCGAGCCGAGCTTGCCTCACAGCGCGCCTCAACGCTCGCGCCGTTGGAGCACCGAAGCCCAGCGCGGCGTCCCGCGAGCCGGCTGGCGATGGCCGCGGCCCGCGAGGCTGAGGTCCGGCCGAGACTGGCCCTGAGAACGCCGCGACACGAGGCTCGAGGGTCGCCGTGGGCCAGGCACGAGCGCACGGTGCGGCGCCGCCGTGTCGCCTTCGTGACGAGCAGGCAGGACGCGCCGGCGCGATCGCGAGTACATGAAGCGCCCATGAACGCTCCCTTGCCCCGGCTCACCCAGCTCTCCAACTGCGCGGGCTGTGCCGCGAAGCTGCGCCCCGACTTGCTCCACGAAGTCCTGCGCGGGCTGGCCTCGGCGCCCAAACCGAAGGCCGCGCTCGTCGGCTTCGAGACGAGTGACGACGCGGCCGTGTACCAGCTCCGCTCCGATCTCGCGGTGGTCGAGACGGTCGACTTCTTCCCGCCGGTGCTCGACGACCCGTACGCCTACGGACAGATCGCCGCCGCGAACGCCATGAGCGACATCTGGGCGATGGGCGCCAACGCCCTGTTCGCGCTCAACCTCGTCGCCTTCCCCAAAGAGCTGCCGACGTCGATGCTGCGCGAGATCCTCGCGGGCGGCGCCTCGAAGGCGAAGGAGGCCGGCATTCCCATTCTCGGTGGCCATTCGGTTCAATCTCCGGAGCCGAAGTACGGCATGGCCGTCACCGGCGTCGTGCACCCCAGGCAGGTGCTCACCAACGCCGGCGGCAAGGCGGGCGACGTGCTGATCCTCACCAAGCCCATCGGCACCGGCATCGCCACCACGGCGCTCAAGCGGGGCCTCGCGTCGAAGGCGCTGGTGAAGCGGGTGACCAAGCAGATGGCCACGCTGAACCAGGCGGCCGGCCAGGTGTTCGCGAGCCGGCGCTTCACGGTGAACGCGCTCACCGACGTCACGGGCTTCGGGCTGCTCGGCCACGGGCTCGAGGTCGCGCGAGGCGCGAAGCTGCGAGGGGTGATCGAGCTCGAGCGGGTGCCGCTGCTTCCCGAGATCGCCGCGCTGGCGGAGCAGGGCGTCGTCCCCGGCGGGACGAAGACGAACCTCGAGCACGCCGAAAAGGGCGCGCGCTTCCCCGAGGGGCTGCCGGAGCCGATCAAGCACGTGCTCGCCGACGCCCAGACCAACGGCGGCCTGCTCGCGGCCGTCCCCGAGAAGGACGCGGCGAAGGCCCTGCGCGCGCTCGAAGCGAAGGGCGTCGAGGCCTGGGCGATCGGCTGGCTCGAGAAGGGCAAGCCCGGGCTCACCGTGCAGTGACGGCCGTTGACGCGCGCCAGGTCTGCTCTACCTTGGAGCATGTTCCGCTGCGCGTCGTGTGGTGCGTTCAATCGGGTCGGTGCCGGACAGCCGGGCGTGCCGACGTGCGGGCGGTGCAAGCGCGATCTCGACGTCTCTGGCGCTCCGCAGGCCGTCGACGCCGAGGGGTTCTCTCGCGCCGTCTCCAATGCGCCGGTGCCCGTGCTCGTCGACTTCTGGGCGCCGTGGTGTGGCCCGTGCCGCATGGCCGCGCCGATCCTCGAGCAGCTCGGGCGTGAGCAGGCCGGGCGCCTCGTCGTGCTGAAGGTGAACACCGACGATCACCCTCAGCCGTCGGCGCAGCTGGGCATTCGCGGCATTCCCACCTTCATCGTGTTCAAGAACGGCGTCGAAGCGGCCCGCCAGGCTGGTGTGTTGCCGCTCGAACCGTTCCGCCGCTGGGTGCAGGCCCAGGCGGCGTGATCGTCAGGCTGCTTTCACGGGGCTGTTCACCGCTCGAAGCCCTCTCCGTTCCGTTGGAGCCGGCACCGGTGTCGTCCCCGTGATGAGGCGCGCGCCGCGACCGAACGTGGCCCACGCCCACGCCCATTGGATCATCACCAGCACCCGGTTGCGGAAGCCGATGAGGAAGATGATGTGAATGAGCACCCACGCGAGCCAGCCGATCATGCCGGTGATCTTGAAGCGGCCCTTTTGCGCGATGCCGAAGGCGCGGCCGACGGTCGCCATGATGCCCTTGTCGAGGTAGCGAAAGGGCTTCACCTCACGACCACGGTGGCGCGCGACGATCGCTTTCGCCACGTACTCGCCCTGCTGCAGCGCGACGGGCGCCAGCCCTGGCAGCGGCGAGCCGTCGCTTCCCTTGAAGTTTGCGAGATCGCCGATGACGAACGCCTCGGGGTGCCCGGGGATCGAGCAGTCGTCGTTCACCGTGATGCGGCCGCTGCGGTCGGTCTCGATGCCCATCGTGCGTGAGAGCGCGGGCGCCTCGACGCCGGCGGCCCACAGCACCGTGCGTGACGCGAGGAACCCGTTCTCGAGCTTCACGCCCTCGCCGGTCACCTCGACCACGCGCGTGTTGAGCCGAACATCGACGTGCAGCTCGCGCAGCGACTCGAGCGCCTTCTGCGAAAGGTCCTTGTCGAAGGCCGAGAGCACGCGATCGCCGGCCTCGAGGAGGATCACCCGCGTCGTGCGCGGGTTGTACTTGCGGAACTCGTCGGCGACCGTGTACCGCGCCAGCTCGCTGATCGCGCCCGCCATCTCGACGCCGGTGGGGCCTGCGCCGACGATGACGAAGGTGAGATCGGCCGTCTGCTTCTCGGGGTCGGTCTCGCGCTCGGCGTTCTCGAAGGCGAGCAGCACGCGGCGGCGAATCTCGAGCGCGTCGTCGAGCGTCTTGAGCCCCGGCGCGTCACCTTCCCACTGCGGCTTGCCGAAGTACGAGTGGCGCACGCCCGCGGCCAGCACCAGCCGATCGTAGGGCACCTCGGCGTCGGTCAGCTTCACCCGCTTGTTCGCCAGATCGACCGCGGTCACCTCGCCCATGCGCACCTCGACGTTGGGCCGGCCCGCCACGAGGTGTCGGATCGGTGTCGCGATGTCGCTCGGTGACAGGCCCGCCGTCGCCACCTGGTACAGCAGCGGTTGGAACAGGTGGTAGTTTTGCCGGTCGATCAACGTGACGCGAACGTCCTTCTCCTGAGCGAGGCGACGCGCCGCGGTGAGACCGCCGAAACCACCACCGACGATTACGACGTGCTGTGTCATGTGCCTTCAACCTCCGGGGTTGGCTGATGATTTACGGGCTCGAGTCCTGACGGCAGGGGCGCGGGTGAATTTGTAAATTAGTCAATTCATCGTTAATAGTAGATTTGCTTCTGGCGTGAGGTGAGTCAATGGGTTGCGAGCGGTCGGTTCGGCCCCGGCTGTTGGCTGGAGGCGCTTCAGAGATGCTCCTACGCTGATGGGGTGCTGCTGACGCTGCTCACCGTCACCACGCTGGCCCAGGGGCCGGTCATCGTCCTCGACCCCGGGCACGGGGGCTCGCAAGACGGCGCGACCTCGGCCGGCGGGCTGGTGGAGAAGCACCTGGCGCTCACGGTGGCGAAGAAGCTGAAGGCGCGGCTCGAGGCCGATCTCCACGCGAAGGTGACGCTCACCCGTGACGCCGACGCGCGGCTCCACCTCGACGAGCGCGTGGTGCTGGCGAACCGGAAGAAGCCCGATCTCTTCGTGTCGATTCACGCCAACTCGATGCCGACGGCCACGCAGCGCCGGGTCAACGAGGGCATCGAGACGTATTTCCTCTCGGCGGCGGCGAGCGGCGAAGACGCGAAGAAGGTGGCGGCGCGCGAGAACGCCGAGGGGCGGCAGCAGGCCAAAGGGCCTTCGGGTGACACGCTGGCGTTCATCCTGGCCGATCTGCAGAAGGCCGAGACGCACCACGACTCGTCGCGCCTCGCCTACGCCGTGCACGAGGCCCTCATCGAGACGACCGGGGCGCAAGACCGTGGCGTGCAGCAGGCGCCATTCTACGTGCTCATGGGCCTCGAGGCGCCGGCGGTGCTGGTCGAGGTGGGCTTCGTCTCGCACCCGCGTGAGGGCGAGCGGCTGGCCGACGCGAAGTACCAGCAGCAGCTCGCCGAAGGCATCGCGCGCGGCATCGCGAAGTTCCTCGGGCAGGTGACGGCGCGCGACACCCGCAAGGTGCGCGAGGGCGTCGTGCCCGCGCCTGAAGCACCGTGAGGGAGGGCAGGGCATGGCGCAGGGGTGGTCGTTCGCAGGGCAGCGGGTCGAGTTTCGGGCAGCGCTCCCGGCGGGGAAGCTCGTGGTGCTCTCGCCGCCGGCGAAGGACTTCCTCCATGAGCTGAAGCTCTCGCAGGAAGGGGAGTGGACGGTGCCCGTCGCTGGCCAGTCGCTCAAGGTGGTGCGCAAACGAAAGGGCCTCACGCCGGTGTTGGAGCTGTTCGCGCCCAACGGCACGTTGCTCCCGCCGGCGGAGCGTCACGTCGCGCCACGGCCCGCCCCGGCTGGGAGTCTCTGCCCCGCGAACCAGGCGCCTGCCCTCGCCGCGTGCGCGCGCTGCGGGACCTTCATCTGTGCGACGTGCGCGGGCGCCGATCTCACGCACTGCGCCACCTGCTTCGGCACCCTGCACGAGGCGGCCCAGAAGAACGCGGCGGCGATGGCGTACTTCGCCCCGGTGATCGTCTTCGGCATCATGGGCGGGCTGCTCGGCGGGGTGTTCGGCGCGCTCGCGGGCGGCGCGGCGGTCGCCATCGCGAAGCGCACCGAAAACAAGGCATTGAAGATCGGCGCGGCGGTCGGGCTCTACCTGCTCGCGGCGATCCTGTGGATCGTCGTCGCCATGCTGCTGCGCGGCTGAAGGCTGCTGGCGGGCGCCGCTTTCGGTGTAAGGGCCCCGTTCATGCGCTCCTTCAACCGTGGCTTCCTCGAGACCCGCCCCATCGTCCTGTCGCCCCACGTCAACAAGCACGCCGAGGGCTCCTGCCAGGTCGAGTTCGGTGACACGAAGGTGCTGGTGACGTGCTCGGTCGAAGAGAAGGTGCCGCCTCACGTGTTCGGCACCGGCGCGGGCTGGGTGACGGCCGAGTACGGCATGCTGCCGCGGTCGACGCACGAGCGGAGCGCGCGTGAGGCCGCGAAGGGCAAGCAGGGCGGGCGGACGCTCGAGATCCAGCGGCTCATCGGCCGCTCGCTGCGCGCGTGCGTGGACCTGAAGACGGTGGGCGTGCGCTCCTTCACCCTCGACTGCGACGTCATTCAGGCCGACGGAGGCACGCGCACCGCGTCGATCACCGGCGCGTACGTCGCGCTGGCGCTGGCGATGAAGAAGCTGCACGCGAAGGGCAAGCTGCAGAAGCTGCCGGTGCTCAAGCCGGTGGCCGCCATCAGCGTGGGCGTCGTGAAGGGCCAGGTGTCGGTCGATCTCGACTACGACGAAGACAGCACAGCCGAGGTCGACTTGAACCTCGTGGGCCTCGAGGGCGGCGGGCTGGTCGAGGTGCAGGGCACCGCCGAGCACGGCACGTTCGACCGGCAGAAGCTCGACGCGATGCTCGACGCCGGCTCGGCGGCCATCTCGAAGCTCATCGAACTGCAGAAGCACGCCCTGGGATGAACGAGCTCGTCTTCGCCACCACCAACAAGGGCAAGCTCGTCGAGCTCGAGGGCCTCGTCGGCCCTCGCCTGCGGGTGCGCTCGCTGAAGGACTTCCCCGAGATCGGCGAGATCGACGAGACCGCCGACACCTTCGAGGGCAACGCCGAGCTGAAGGCGCGCGCCGTCGCGAAGGCCACCGGGCAGTGGGCGCTGGCGGACGACTCGGGGCTGGTCGTCGACGCGCTGGGCGGGCGGCCGGGCGTCTACTCGGCGCGCTACGCCCCGACGGACGCCGAGCGGATCGCGAAGCTGCTGTCGGAGCTCTCCACGGTGGCGGACCCCGCCCGAACGGCACGGTTCGTCTGCGCCCTGTGTCTGGCGAGCCCATCGGGTGAGCGCGTGTTTCAGCGGGGCACCTGCGAGGGCCGCATCGGCTTCGTTCCGCGCGGGGCTCACGGCTTCGGGTACGATCCGATCTTCGTGCTCCCGGACGGCCGAACGCTGGCTGAGCTCACGCACGAGCAGAAGTCGGGGCTGTCACACCGAGGGCAGGCTTTCAGGTTGATGCTGCCCGAGCTCGAGCGCCGCCTCGCGTGAGCGACAGGGCCTCGGAGCACGCGGCAGAAGTGTTCCCCTCCACCGCCGGCCGGAGTCGGTGCAGGCGCTCGACGTTCCGCTGAATCCAGCGCCCCTCTCCCCCTGCGCGGCGCTGACGATGCAGCACCGACACACTGATGTGGTTGCCAGGCCCACATGGCCTGTGCGAGAGGCGGGCGCCATGAACCGAGCCTTCTTGAGCCTCGTGCTGTTCGCCGGCTGCGGCGTGACCGAAGTCGAGATCGACGACGGCACCGAGGGCGTCGAGGCGTCCGAGGTGACCGACGAGCTGTCGGCGTTCGGAAACACGGTGGTGACGCTGCGTCGGGACACGCGCCGGTGCGTCTCGCCGATGTGTGGCGGCTTCTTTGCGCGCGACGTCAACCGCACCTCGGCCGAGCAGTACGTGAACGGCCTCGACTTCTCGCGCTCGGGTCTCGACGCGCAGACCCAGCAAGACGTGCTCGATGGCGCCGACGGAGAGGTGCTCGTTCGTGCCCGGCTCGGGCCTGTCGAGACGCGCTTCAACACCCGGCCGCTTCTCGTCCTCGAGGCGTGGCGGGGCCTGCCGGGCGTGACGGTTCGCGCTGGCGACCCGTTCTACCGCGTCGATCGCCAGGCCTTCTGTGTGGGCGCTCCGTGCCGCTCGTGGCGCGCGACCCGCCTCAACGTCGGCACCTTCGGTGGCTTCAACGAGCTCGTCACCGGCCTGTCGGCGACCCCGTTCCTCGACACGCCGTGGCTCCTCAACGAGGTGCTGACGAATGGCGCGCTGGTGGCTGGCACGGTGAGCCGCGTGCGCACCACGTACTGGGTGCTGGACGCCAGCCAGATCTTCCTCAGGCTCCCTCAGCGCGCGAACTGCCCCACGTCGACGCCGCGCGCCTGCACCGGCGGACGGGTGCGCGTCTTCGCGCGAGGGCTCGATCGCTGCCTCGCTCCGGCGGCGTGTGTGCTGCCGCCTCCGTGCGCGCCGCTCCAGGTCGAGTGCCCGGCCGGGTACACGCAGGCGACCTGGCTCGCGGGAGCCGGCTGCCCGCGCCACGCGTGTGACCCCTCGTTCGCGCGCTGACCACCGCCTCGGTCCTTCCCGCGTTGAGGCGCGGGCGCGTGCAGTCGGAGGACTTCGTTCCTGGACGCCTGTCCTGGCTCAGCGAGGCGGACGCCGGGCTCCCGAGGCGAAGGGCGCCGTCGAAGGAACGCTCACCTCGCGCGCCGCGCTCAAGCCGCTCCCGTCAGATCTGGCCTTGGGGCTGCGAGGGCTCCCAACGCCTCGTCTCGCCGGAATGAGTGCGGTCGCTCCTGGCAGGCCGTGGCATGCCCCCCGAAGTCCGTACGCAGCTCCTCGACCCGAGTCACCCGCGGAGCTCGGCCAACAACCCGCTGCCGCGTCACCGTCGACGACACCCGGGGCCCGATACAGGCCGTGCCGCTCGAGTGAGGAGACAGCGCGGCTACTTGATGAACTTCGTCACCGCCACCGGCTTCGAGGTGTTCACCTCAACGGTGTTGTGCGGCAGCTTGAGCGCGACGAGCCCTTCGCCGATGCGCGTGTGCTTCTCCATTGGCTGGTGGTCGGGCTCGGTCGACGCGCCGCGCTTGAACCAGGGATCCGACGGGTGCGTGACGGCGGGGCCCACCAGCAGCTTGGGGATGTCGTAGACGAACCCTGCCGGGTGTACTCGCTGGGCGTGTGCACGTACGTGTCCATGCGGATCGCGTCCTTCGGGCACGCGTCGACGCAGAGGCCACAGACGATGCAGCGCAGCTCGTCGAT
>JANRKQ010000251.1:0-5407 GCA_033763395.1 Myxococcaceae bacterium | reverse complement strand
CGACGCGCACCTCGCCCGACTGGTGCTGCCGGAAGAGAAGATGATGCTGAAGAAGATCTCGCAGCTGCCCGACGTGGTGGCGAGCGCCGCGGACCGCCTCGAGCCACACCACGTGCTCTATTACTGCCAGGAGCTCATCGGCGACTTCCACGCGTACTACACGCAGTACAAGTCCGACCCGATCATCAGCGACGACGCCGAGAAGACCCAGGGCCGGCTCGCGCTGGTGGCGGCGCTGAAGCAGACGCTGCAGAGCGCCTTCAAGATCCTCGGAATCGACGCGCCCGAGCACATGGAGGCCCCGCCCGAGGAGGCGTGATGTTCGCCGCGCTCGCCTCGCTGGTGCTGGCGGTCGATGGAGGAACGCCTCCCGTTCGTCAGGAGCTCGCGCGGCTCGCCAGGCAGGTCGCACCGCAAGCCGAGACGCCGTGGGTGCGGCAATGGCTCGCGACGTTCGAGTCCCTCGAGCCCGTCACGCCGCAGACGTGGTTCTGCTCGAAGCCCGAGCGTCGCTGCGTGAAGGAAGCGCCTGCAGACGCTGGCTTCACCGCGCGGGTCGTCGATGACGAGTTCATCTACGCGCGCATCGCCGATCCCCTCGGCTACCTGCGTGCCTACGAGCTCGCGGCAGCGAACGGCTTCGTCCCCACAAAGAAGAAGGTGGTCGACTTCGGGTACGGCAACCTCGGAGCGTTGCTGCCGCTCGCGAAGCTCGGTGCGAACGTGCACGGCGTCGAGGTCGACCCGCTCTTGGTGGCCGGAACGGCTGCGTCTCAACGCCGCGTGACGCTCCACGACGGCTTCTTCCCGAAGGACGGGAAGCTCGTGCAGGCGATGGGGACGGGCGTCGCGCTCTGGCTGTCGAAGAACACGCTCAAGCGCGGCTACGTGCACCCGGCAGAGCCTCTGGGCGCGAAGGGCTCGATCGACCTCGGCGCCGACGACGTCACGACGCTGAAGGTGATCCACTCGCAGCTCGAGCCCGGTGGGCTGTTCCTCATCTACAACCTGGCGGCCGTTCGTCCCGGGCCGTACGTGCCGATGGCCGATGGCCGCTGCCCGTTCTCTCGCGAGGCCTTGGTCGAGGCCGGCTTCGAGGTGATCGCCTTCGACGCCGACGACACGCCGAAGGCGAAGGCCATGGCCCGCGCGCTCGAGTGGTCCGCTGACTGGCCCGACGTCGACCAGACCCTCGTCGCCACCTGGACGCTCGCTCGTCGCCCGAAGCGTCAGGGCCCCTGATTGCGCACCGTGCAGGCACGCTCGTCGTGTTTTGCCTGAATGCGCCAGCTCACGATTCGGAAGGTCCCCGTGAAGATTGGCAAGCGACTCGACCGCGTCAGCCGCGAGACGGGGAAGAGCATCAACACCCTGGTGCTCGAGCTGCTCCAGAAGGAGTTCGGACCACCGCCGGGTGACTGGCTGCTCAAGTATGTGACGTGGAGCGAGGACGAGGCGAAGGCCTTCGACGAGCTCGTTCGAACTCAGCGCACCATCGACGAGGATCTCTGGCGGTGACCCGCCGGTTCGTGCCGACACCTCGGCGTACAGCCAGCTGAAGCGTGGCCAGCAAGACGTCCTCGCGCGCCTCAGGGAGTACCCCGAGGTGCTCGTTCCGACGGTCGTCATTGGCGAGCTGGTGGCCGGGTTCCATCAAGGCACGAGCCCGAGAGAACATGAGGCGGCGCTCGACGCGTTCCTGGCGGAAGCCCCCGTGCGAGTCATCGACATCGACAAGCCCGTCGCCGTGCGATTCGGAGAAGTGCTGGCTGAACTCCGGAAGCGAGGACGGCCGCTGCCCACCAACGACGTGTGGATCGCTGCGGTCTGCCTGAACCGCGACGCGGAGTTGCTCACCTTCGACGGTGATTTCGAGATGGTACCGGGCCTGTGCCTCGTTCGGTTCCGCCAGCAGCGCTGACGTCAGGGCGCCCCTGCGTCCAAAGCGCTCCGCCCACGCAGCACCGGAATCGTCGCCTTGAACCCCGCCGACAGCTTCGCCAGGTGATTCAGCACGTCGTCAGCCTGAGGCCCTTCCGCGAGGAACGGCTGGCAGGGTTTGTCGGGGTAGTCGTCGCTGCGTGCCGGCGTCACCTCGACCGCGTCGATGGCCGTCTTCGTCACCAGCAGGTGCACGAGCGCGGTGCGCTTGTCGGTCGGGTTCCAGTTGCCGCCGAAGACGAAGTTCCCCAGCGAGTAGACGACGGGTCGGTCCTTGTAGAGCTCGATGCCTTGCAGCACGTGCGGGTGCGAGCCGATCACCGCCGAGGCGCCGGCGTCGATGGCCGCGTGCGCGAGCTCCACCTGGTACGGCTCCGGAGTCCCCTTGCCCTCGCGGCCCCAGTGGAAGAACGGAATGACGTGGTCGGCCTTCTTCTTCGCCGCGCGCACGTCGGCCACCAGCATCTTCTTGAGCTCGGCCGTGTCGGTGAAGTGCCCCGCGACGCCGGGGGTTGAGTCCGTCGCGATGACCTCCTTCGGCTCGATGTTCCGATCGCCGAGGAAGAAGTACCCGAGGAAGGCGAGCTTCACGCCCTGCACCTCGACGATGGCTGGTGTGCGCGCGTCGGCAAGCGAGCGGCCAGCGCCGAAGCGGGCGATCTTCGCCGTGTCGAGCACCGTCAAGGTGTCGAACAGGCCTTCGGGGCCGTAGTCCATGAGGTGGTTGTTCGCGAGGCTCACCACGTCGACGCCGCCCGCCTCGAGCCCGGCCACCAGCTCCGGTCGCGCGCGGAAGTTGAAGTTCTTCTGCAGCTTCGTGCCCTTGTCGGTGAACGGGCACTCGAGGTTCACCACGAAGAGATCCGACGCGCGGGTGAGCGCCTTCACCCGCTCGAAGCCCCAGGTGAGCGCCTGGTCCTTCGGCGTGCCCTTCTTCAGCAGCTCGTCGGCCCACTCCTCGACGTGGAAGCCCAGGGTGACGTCGCCGGCGAAGGTGACCCGAACGGGCGTTCCGGCGTCGGGAGCAGCGGCCAGCGCAAGGGCGAAGAAGGGAATGATCACGGGCAGATGATGGCCCCTGCGGGAGGGCAGGTCGAGCGCCGTTCGATGGGCACGACGGGGGCCCCCGCGGGTGCTATCCCTCGGCGCACCATGGCGCGCGAGAAGGACCCGCTCGGCCAGTCCGACGAGCACAACTCCAGGGGCATCGAGCTCGCCGATCGCGGCTGGCTCGACGAGGCCGTCAAGGAGTTCAAGAAGGCCATCGAGCTCGACCCCAACTCGGCGCACGCGCACGACAACCTCGCCACCGTCTACGCCGAGAAGAAGCAGTTCCGCGAGGCGCTCGAGGAATACCTCACCGCCATCAAGCTCGAGCCCGACTCGGCCACCGCCCACTACAACCTGGCGGTCTTCCTCTCGACCCACGGCAACGAGTTCGCCGTCTCGCAGTACCAGGAGGCCATCGGCCTCGAGCCCGACTACCCGGACGCGCACCTGAACCTCGGGCTGGCCCACGCCGACGACGGGCGCTTCGACGAGGCGATGAAGGAGCTGAGAATCGCCATCGAGCTCGACCCGCAGGATCCGTTCCCGCGCCACGAGCTGGCGGCGATCCTCATGGACGAGGGCGACTACCGGGGCGCGATCACCCACCTCAAGGAGGTCACCCGCCTCGAGCCGAAGAACTTCGAGGCCTGGCTCGACCTGGGCATCTGCTTCGCGCAGAAGGGCTTCTACGCCGAGGCCGAGCGTGCGTACGACACGGCCGCCGAGCACAAGGCCGACGACGTGCTGCTCCTCTACAACCAGGCGGCGCTCTATGCGCTGTGGGGCCGGCCCACCGACGCCGTGGGCTTCCTCGCGCGCGCGGTGGCGGCCGACAAGACGAAGGTGCAGAGCTGGCTGCGCACCGACCCGATGTTCGAGTCGCTCAAAGGGCGGCCCGAGTTCGAGGCCCTGCGCTGATGGAGGCCTGGGCGCTCGTCGGGGCGCTGGCCCTGGTGCTGGCGAACGCCTTCTTCGTCGCGATCGAGTTCGCGCTGGTGAAGGTGCGCGTCACGCAGCTCGAGGCGCTCGTCACCGAGGGTCGGCCCGGGGCGGCCGCCGCGCTGGCGATGCGCAAGAACCTCGACACCTGGCTGTCGGCCTCGCAGGTGGGCATCACGCTGGCGTCGCTGGCGCTCGGGTGGGTGGGCGAGCCCGCGTTCTCGCACCTCATCGAGCCGCTGGTGATGAGCCTCGCGCCGCAGACCGAGTCGGCGCAGGCCATCGCGAAGACGGTCGGGCTGGTGCTCGCCTTCGGCGTCATCACCTTCCTGCACATCGTGGTGGGCGAGCAGGTGCCCAAGACGCTGGCCATCACCCAGGCCGAGAGAACGGCGCTGGTCCTCTCGTGGCCGATGCGGGCGTTCTACACGGTGGCCTTCCCCATCATCTGGCTGCTCAACGCGGGCACGCGGCTGGTGCTCAAGCTGCTCGGCATCGGGCAGACGTCGGAAGGGCACGGAGAAGCGCTCGGCGAAGAGGAGCTGATGCTCATCTTCTCGTCGTCGGCCGAGGCGGGCGCCATCGACGCGTCGCGGGCCGAGCTGCTCCAGCGCGCGCTGGCCATGGTCGAGAAGACTGCCCGGCAGGTGCTGGTGCCGCGCTCGCAGATGAAGTGCCTCGATCACGAGCTGTCGCTCGACGAGAACCTCGCCGTGGCCCAGGCCTCGGGCCACACGTGGATGCCGGTCATTCGGGGCTCGCTCGATCGCGTCGAGGGCCTCGTCAACGTGAAGGAGCTGCTCTTCCTCCTCGCCCGCAAGGAGCTCTCGGGCATCGCGCAGGTGCAGCGGCCGGTGCTCTTCGTGCCCGAGACGATTACCCTCGAGCAGCTCTTGAGCGAGTTCAAGCGCCGCGGGAAGCAGATGGCGATCGCCGTCGACGAGCACGGCGGCACCTCGGGGCTCGTCACCATCGCCGACGTGGTCGCCGAGCTGGTGGGCAACATCGCCGAGCTGGGCCGCAAGGTGGAGCCCGTGAAGGCGCTCCCAGGCGGCAAGCTCGAGCTGCCCGGCACCGCGCAGCTCGACGACATCGAGCACACGCTCGAGATCGAGTTCGACGTCGACAAGTCGCAGGTGACGACGATCGCCGGGTACCTGATGGCGAAGCTCGGGCGGGTGCCCATCGCCGGTGACGGGTGGACGCGTGAGCCCTTTCGCATCCTGGTGATGAAGGTCGATGGCCCTCGGGTGCAGCTGGTGCGCATCGAGCCCCGCGACGTGGCGGTGGAGCCGACGAAAGCCCCGGCGGCGCGCCCGTCTGCGTGAGCGAAGGTGGAGCAGCGGGAGCCCCACCTCTGGCAAGGCCAGCGCAGCGTCGGCGCTTCAGCTCACGGGGCGACCACCACGCCAGCGCGTCGCAGCACCTCGAGCGCGTTCGTCGTGGTGACGATGCCTTCACGCAGCGTGTAGTCGAA
>JANRKQ010000250.1:0-15437 GCA_033763395.1 Myxococcaceae bacterium | reverse complement strand
ACCACCGGGTGCCGGCCGCCCTCGAGCTCGAGCACGTTCGACTCGTCGATGGTGGGCCGCACGTACGAGCCCTCGGCCGAGACGCGCGCGAAGCTGACCAGGGCGTCGAGCGTGGCCACCGCGTCGGCCGCCGCCCGCAGCGGGCCCGCGCGCGAGACCACCAGCGCCCGCAGTTCCTCGAAGAGCCGCAGCTCGAGCGCGATGCGCTTCTCGTCGGCGGTCAGCACCTTCTCTTCGTACGTCTTGAGCTCCTCGGTGACGTACCGCTCGCCGCCCACCGTCGTCTGCTTGCGGATCCACGAGCGGGGCACCAGGTGCAGGTTCGCCCGGGTCACCTCGAGGTAGTACCCGAACACGCGGTTGTACCGCACCTTCAGCGACCCGATGCCCGTCGCCTCGCGCTCGCGGGCCTCGAGCTTGAGCAGGTAGTCCTTCCCCGACGACGCGAGCTCGGCGTACTCGTCGAGCTGCGCGTGGTAGCCCTTCGCGATGAACCCGCCCTCGCCCACCACCGCCGGCGGCTCGTCGACGAGGGCGCGCCCGAGGGTCTTCGACAGGGCCGTCACCTCGTCGGCCCGCAGCGGGCCCACCAGCGCCCCGAGGAGCGGCGCGCGCGCCTCGTCGAGGACCCTGGCGAGCCCCGGAAACGCCTCGAGCGACCGCCCCAGCGCCTTGAGATCCCTCGGGCCGCCCGACGCGAGCGACAGCCGCCCGCACAGGCGCTCGACGTCGGCCACCTGCTTGAGCGCCTCGACGAGCCCCTCGCGGAACGAGGGCGCCTCGACGAGGGCCTCGACCGCGTCGTGCCGCGCGCCGATGGCCGAGACGTCGGTGAGCGGCGCCGAGAGCCAGCGCGCGATGCGGCGGGCGCCCAGCGGCGTGACGCTGCGATCGAGCACCCCGACGAGCGACCCCGCCCGCGCGTTGTCCTTCAGCGTGCGCAGCAGCTCGAGGTTCGCCCGTGACGCCTCGTCGATCACCATCACGCCGCCCCGGCTGGCGACGGACAGCCGATCGACATGGCCCGCCTGGCTCTTCTGCGTCTCCTTGAGGTACCGCAGCGCAGCGCCGGCCGCCCCCAGCGACGCCGACGTCTCGGCCAGGCCGAACCCGTCGAGGCTCTTCACCTGAAAGTGCTGCACGAGGGTGGCGCGCGCCCGGCGGGGCTCGAAGGCGTCGGCCGGCAGCGTCGCGACCGTCGGGCGACGCGAGAACGACGCCAGCATCGACTCGAGCGCCACCTCGCCGGTCCCCTCGGGCACCAGCAGCTCCTTCGGCGCCGCGCGCGACAGCTCGTCGAGAATGGCCTCCATCGGGCCCGGCTGGAGCGCGGTGAACTCGCCGGTGCTCGCGTCGAGGAGCGATGCGCCCCACGGCTCCCCGTCGAGCGCTGGCGTCACCGCCGCCAGGAAGTTGTTCTCTTTCGCCTCGAGCACGTCGTCGTCGAGCACCATGCCCGGCGTCACCACGCGCACCACCTCACGCCTGACGATGCCCTTGCCCGGCGGCTCGAGCTGCTCGCACACCGCCACCTTCTGGCCGGCCTCGATGAGCCGGGCGATGTACCGCCGCGCCGCGTGGTACGGCACGCCCGCCATCGGCACCCGATCGAGGCCCTTCGCCCGGGACGTGAGGGTGATCTGCAGCAGCTCTGCGGCCTTCACCGCGTCTTCGAAGAAGAGCTCGTAGAAGTCGCCCAGCCGGAAGAAGAGCAGCGCGCCCGGGTGCTGGGCCTTCACCTCGAGGTACTGCTTCATCATCGGCGTGAGGGTGGCGACGTCGACGATCTCTGGCGCCGTGGGTGTCGAGGTGCTGGCGGCGTCGCCCGGAGACGGTGCTGAGTGGCCCATGAAGCCCCCTTACCTCACCAGGCTGACATGCGCGCCGACGGTGCGCCGAGCGGGTGCGAGCGGAGCGCGAGATTCACGGACGCTCTCGATCGCTTGCGCCGATCGCCCGCCGAGCGCGGGATTCACGCACCATCTCGAACGCTTGCCCCGACCGCGCGCCATGACCCTGATCCTGGCCAGAGCGCTCGCGCGGAGCGGAATCCATCGCCTGCAGGCCTGCGCCGCAGCGCGGTCGCCTCGAAGGGGTCGTTCAGCGCGCACGCGACGTGCACTCCGAGTTCGAGGCTCACGCCCCCCCCTCCAACCCCAGAGGTGCCCGGAGGGCGCTCGAGGAGGCGTCGCGCCGGGCCGGCCGTGGGAGGCGTTCGCGACGCGTCAGGGCTGGCAGTACCCGAAGCCGTTCGGCGCTCCGGTGATCTGAATGCAGCGCTGCGCGACCGGAACCTGGAGACAGCCCGCCATGCCCGCGGCCACGTCACAGTAGGCGCGGCAGAGCCCGGTCTGGCCCAACGCGAGGCCGTTGCAGTGCAGCGACCGGGGAGCGGGCATCGTCGAGAAGCACGCCGTCGCGCTGTTGCACCCGTTGCCCTCGACGCGCATCTCGGTCGGCGCCGCGCAGTAGGCCACGGGCGACGACGCCGACGAGTCGAAGTAGCAGTAGGTGCCAGTCGGGCAGTCGGGGCTGCGAATGTCACAGGGACGCCGGCAGGCCTGCTGGTTGGGGTTCTGCACGCACACCTCGGCAGGGTCCATCGTGCCGCCGTCCGCGCCTCCAGCGGCCGCGCAGACGACGCCGCCGCGCCCACCGCACTTGCAGACGCCATCTTCCGGATCGCAGCTCGTCCCCGTCGGGCAGGTGCGCGCCCCACCGTCGGGCAACGTGCACTGCGCGCCACCCTGGCACTTGGGCGGAGGCCCGAGCGAGCAGATCTGGTTCGCCGCGCAGACCGGGCCTCCCGGGCCGCCACACTTGCACTGCCCGTCGACGGGATCGCACGTCGTGCCGTTGACACAGTTCACGCCCAGGCAGGCCGTGCCGGCCCGACACGCGCGCTCGGTCGCGGCGCACTGGCCGCCGTCAGCGCCCGCCGGACACGCGCAGGCCTCTCCGCTCTGACAGACGACGCCGTTGCACTTGCAGAGCCCATCACCGGTGTCGCACACGTTGGCGCCGGTGCACGACACGCCCTTGCAGACACTGGGGGCGCAGGTGCCACCACCCATGGCGCCCAGCGAACAGCTCTGGTCCGAGGTGCACGTCGACGTCCCGCACAGGCAGCGGCCGGTCGACTGATCGCAGGTCTCGTTGCGCGCGCAGGCCCGCGAGCGGCAGTCCACCGCCACGACGCAGGTCTTCGTGAGCGGGTTGCACTGCTCGTTCGAGGCGCACACCGCCCCGCCCGTGCCACCGCACTTGCACTGCCCGTCGAGCACGTCGCAGCTCGTGCCGAAGCGCTCGGAGCAGTCGACGCGCGCGCACCGCGTGCTCTGGCAGGTGTTCGCGACCTGGTCGCAGACGAAGCCCATCGGGCAGACGACGCCGCCGCGCCCGCCGCACTTGCACTGCCCGTCGGAGGGATCGCACGCCAGCGGCGCGTCGCAGACGACGTTCCGATCGGCGCACAGATCTCTCGTCGTGCCACCGCACGATGCCGTCACCACGCCCGTCACGGTGGCCGCGAGGGCCGCCCACACCACGTTCTTCCAGATGCTCACGAATGACCTCGTCGAATGCTCAAAGCCCGTTCAAGGAGCCCGCAGCTGACGAGCCCACCGAAGGCCCGCCCGCCGAGGCGCTCCGCCGTCACGCCCGCCGCCGCCGCAGCAAGGCCCCCAGCAGCGCGACCAGCGCGAAGGCGCCAGCCCCGCCACCGGTGGAGCAGCCGCCCGTCTGCATGGTGCTGAAGTTCTCGCGCAGCCGAATCGACAGGCCCCGGAGATCTTGCCGTCCGCCCTCGTCGGCCGCCTTCACGAGGAAGGTGTAGGTGCCCGGCGTTCCGTTCGGCACCCCGAGGATCGAGCCGTCGTTGCCGAGCACCAGCCCGGTCGGCAGCGTCTGCGTCGGGTCGGTCATCACGCAGTCGAACTGATCGGGCCGCACCGCCTGGCGGATGCAGGGCAGCGAGAAGGTGACCGCCGCTTCCCGGCCGCCGTTGTGTGACAGCCTCACCGCGTAGGACTGGTTGACGAACGCGTCGGGGAGGATCGTCGTCGTGATCGCGAGAGCCTCGGCGTAGGCCACCAGGAGCGTGAGCGAGACGGTGTCTTCGGTGCCCGCGCCGTCCACCACCTTGAGGGTGAGCGCGAAGAGGCCGGCCTGCCGGGGCGTTCCCGAGAGGAAGTCTTCGTTGACGCCGTCCTGAATGGTGAGGCCGAAGTTCTCGGGCAGGCCCATCTGGATCGCGCCAGGCTGCTCGGTGGGGTTCTGGGGGAGCTGCTGGAAGCGCGTCACCGACCACTGGTACGGCGCCCGGCCACCCACCACGACGAGCTTCTGCAGGTAGCTCTGCCGGAGCGCGCCCCGGTTGAGCGCGGTGGTGCCGATGGACAGGGTGGTGGGGTTGACGACGCGCACGCGGAGCTCCCGCGCCACCTTCGTGCCCTCGGTGTCCGTCACCTCGACCTCGAAGAGCTTCTCGCCGGACTCGGTCGCGCGCCCCTCGATGAAGCCGTCGGGCGCGAGCGCGAGGCCCTCGGGCAGCACCGCGCTGGGCCGCAGCGCCCACTGGTACGGCGGCTTGCCGCCGAGCGCGACGAGCGGCGCGGAGTAGGCCCGGCCGAACTCGGCGCCGGGCAGCTCCTGGTCGACGATGACGAGCGGGAGCGTGCCGCCCGACACCTGCAGGCTGAGCATCTGCTGGGCGGTGGCGGCGCCCGAGGTCGCGGTCGCCTGGAAGCTGAACGAGCCGGTGCGCGCAGGCGCCCCCGTGAGGAGACCGTCAGGGTTGAGCGCCATGCCCGGCGGCAGCGAGCCGGCCGTCTGGCTCCAGGTCACGGCGCCAGAGCCACCGGTCGCCCGCAGGCGCAGCCCGTAGGGCGCGAACTGCGTCGCCGCGGGCAGCGTGGTGGTGAGCACC
This sequence comes from Myxococcaceae bacterium, assembly GCA_033763395.1. Classification (GTDB taxonomy): domain Bacteria; phylum Myxococcota; class Myxococcia; order Myxococcales; family Myxococcaceae; genus Xiheimicrobium. The sequence continues at coordinate 10,510 of JANRKQ010000250.1, read as the reverse complement.
GTCAGCGCGCCCGTCGACACCACCGTGCCGGCCTGCGCGACGGCGCAGTTGTTGGTGACGGTGATCTCGTCGATCTGGAACCCGCCGGTGGCGTTGGCGCCGTCGAAGTTGACGCAGACGCCCAGCCAATAGGTGCCCGCCGTCAGGTCGGCTGGCAGGGCGAGCATGGTCCCGCCCATGTCAGAGGCCGCCGCCATCAGGCCCGCGTTCGTCTCGACCGGCGTCAACGCGCGATCGGAGATGCTGATGACGTTGTTGTCCGATAGCAGCCAGGTGAACTTGAAGGCGCCGGCCGGAGCGTTTCCGACGTTCGCGAGGGTGCGCGACACCATGACCATCGCGCCGGGCGCCGCCATCGTGGGCGCCATGACGTTGCTGACGGAGAGATCGGCCCGAGGCGGCCCGATGCTCATCGACACCGGCGGGCTGACGTTGTTGGCGTCGTCGATCTCCGAGACGGCGTTGGCCGGGTCGACGGCGGCGAGCACGAAGTAGTTCCCGGGCGTCGACATGGCCGGCAGGCTCCCTGGCAGCACCACCGGCGTCTCGACGCCGACCGGCACCGTGGCCGCCATCGCGTCACCGATCACCGTGTCGGTCATCGGGTCGAGGACGGCGTCGGTCGACAGGTAGAAGCGAACGGTGACGTTGGTGGCGACGCGCCCACCGTCGTTGCGCACGAAGGCGGTCGCGCCGTAGCGCACGCCCGCGTAGCCCGTCTGGTCGACCGCGAGGCGGCCGACGCGCAGGTCCGGCGGGAGGAAGAAGTCGATCGCCTGGTTGCTGGGCCAGTCGGCCGCCGCGCAGGCGCCCGAGCTGCCGCACGTCACGCCCGCCACGCCCGTGTTCAGCGCCGACTGAATGCCGATGGACGCCGAGGCCGTGCCCTGGGGCTGCACCGAGCCGTAGCTGAAGCGAACCTGGTTGCTCGTCTCGTACAGCAGCACCTGCATCGTGAAGCGCTGGGTGTTTACGGTACTGACCACCATGTCACGCCACTCGAACGCGACGATGCGGTTGGGGGCGGTACCAGTGACCGTCCAAGCGAAGTTCCCCGTCGTTCCGGTCGCTTGACTCATGCTGTCCCACCAGGCCGCGAGGAAGACCCCGGGCGTGAAGGTGCTTGAGATGTTGTGGGGAATACTGGTGTTGCCGCTCGACGTCTGGCCCGAGTTACCCAGGGCGAGGTAGCCGAAACGCGACATGCCAACCGAAGTGTAGTCCGTGCCCCCGAAGCGGAAGGTGAAGGGCAGGTTGATCGTCCCCGTGTTCGCCGGCGTGCAGGTCGTGGCTCCGGACGGACACACGACGGTGCGCGTGCTCGGCAGAGCCTGGAAGGGCGTGGGGGTAGGACCGCTCACCTGGTACGTCGCCTGCGCCAGCCCCACGGCCGGAACGGCGACGGCGGCCGCGGCGGCGAGCGGGAGCGCCCCGCGACGGGAGCGCCGCCACATGAGCGACAGCAGCGCCAACAGCGCGCCGAGCGGCCCGGCGTCGACCGCGTTGCAGCCCATGCGACGGGGCGCGCGCTCGACGATGAGGCCGTAGGGCGCCAGGCCCGACGCGCCCGTGTCGTCCTTCGCTTCGACGACGAAGCTGAAGGTGCCGAGGTTGGCGTCGAGATCTTCGACGGCGCCGGTCAGCGTGCCGTCGGCGCTGAGGCTCAAGCCACTGGGGAGCACCCCGTTGGCGACGGACCACCGCACGCTGGCGGCGGGCGCGGTGGTGAAGGACGCCGAGACGGAGTCGCCCGGCCGAATGATCTGCGGGAGGTTCGACACGAGGATTCGGAATCGGTTGGTGTACACGGTGATGGTGTAGTCGAGGCTGTCGCGCCGGCCACGGGCGTCCTCGACTGAGATGGTGAAGGTATAGGTGCCCGCGCGGGTCGGGCGGCCAGACAACGTCAACACTTCGGACTCTTCGGTCGACACCAGGCCGGGCGGAAGTCCGCCGGGCGTCACCGTCCACTTGAGGGGCTTGGCGAGCATGCTGCCGTCGGCGTTCCGCACCGCGACGTCTTGCGTGTAGTTCGCGCCCGTCAGGCCATCGGCGAGCTGCGTCGTCTGGAGAATGATCGCGCCAGCCGCCACGAGCCTGAGCTGAATCTGCGCCCGGTCGGAGCCCCCGGTGGCGTCGCGAACCTCGAAGGTGACGGTCGACACGCCATCAGGCGTGCCCGCGCGCGGCGCTCCACCCAGCACGCCGCTGTCGTTGAACGACAGGCCAGGCGGCAGCGCGCCCGAGGCGATGCGCCAGACATAGGGCCGCGAACCCCCGGCGGCGCCCAGCGGCAGCTGCACCACGGCCGCGGGGCTGTTCACGATGGCCGGCACCACCCGCGTGGTGATCGTCACCTGCGAGGTGGGCGGCAGCACGCGCATCACCAGCCGCGCGACGGCCTGGCGACCGCCGTTGTCGGCCACGACCGTGAACGCGCGCACGCCGGTGCCGTCACTGCCCGTGGGCGAGCCCGACAGATCCCCGGCGGTCGACAGCGACAGGCCGGCCGGCAGGGCCCCCTGCGCGGAGTCGACGCGCCAGGTGGTGGCGCCAGCCGTCTCACCCAGCACCGACAACCGGTAGAAGTAGCCGCGGCCCACCGTCGCGTCGGGCAGCTGCGAGTCGACAACCCGCAGCGACGACTGAACGACCTGCAGCGCGTTCGAGGCGAGCGCGTTGTTCGCCTCGTTCAGCTCCACGAGCGTGTTGGCCGGGTCGACGATGCAGCCGACGAAGTACGAGCCGGGCGGCATCGAGGCCGGCAGCTTGACGAGCTCGGTGGCCGAGTCTCCGACGCCGCTGGCGAGCTCGACCGACCCTTCGAGCGCCGTTCCGCCGTCGGCGAGCTGGAGCTCGAGCGGCACGTCGCTCGACGAGACGATGGTGTTGGCCGAGGCGTAGTACCGGTACGGCACGCGGGCTCCCGCGCGGTTGCCAATGTTGCGAATGGTGCGGAACACCGGCACCACCTCGGCGATGCCGGCGCTCGCCGGGGCCTGCACGGTCGCCACCGCGTAGTCGGGCGCGGGCGACTGCGCGCGCAGGGGCCCGACGTTGCCCGAGTTGTTGCCCTTGTTCGACTCGAAGACCGCGCCCAGCGTGTCGAGCGCGATGAAGAGGTAATAGTTGCCGGTGGGCAGCCCCGCGTCGGCCCGGTCGACGACCGGCAGCGTGAAGGGGATCTCGAGCGTCGTGCTCGAGGTGCTCGAGAACGTCTGGGCGATCGTCTGCTCGGTGAGGATCGTGTCGGACAGCAGCGAGAGCGTGCTGTCGGTCGAGAGGATGACGCCGATGCGGTAGTTCCGCGCAGCGCCGCCGCCCTGGTTCCGGTACCGAATCACCGCGCGGTAGGTCTCTCCGAAGAGCACGTTGCGCACCGGCACCCGCGTCACCGGGTCGAGGAGCTCGATCGCCTCGAGCAGCAGGTCCGCGCGCCGGACCGCCACCTGAACGGTCGAGAAGACGACGTTGTTGCGCTCGTTGGCCTCCGAGATGCGGCCGCCCGGGTCGAGCTGCAGCACGTAGAAGTAGTCACCGTTCGGCGCGTCGGGCGGCATCGTGACGAGCACGCTCTCGTCCACCGTCTCGCCGCCGCTGATGCTGCGCGTCGCGCGGTGGATGACCGACATGCTGACGGGCCCCAGCCCGTCGCCGCCATCGGGGAGGAGCGGGTCGACCGGCCCACCGTCGGGGAAGAGCACCAGCCCGGCGTCGCGCGCGGGCGAGAGCATGAGGCGGTAGTTCATCGGGCCGGCCGCCGCGCCGCCCCGGTTGAAGTACTGCAGCCGAATCATGTCCTCGGAGTCGGGCCCGCTGGTCGAGACGCCGGTGACCGACGTCGCGACGAGATCGACCCCACCGGTGATGGCGTACGGCAGCACGGCCACGTTGTTGCCTTCCGACGCCTCGGCCACCTGATTCTGCGAGTCCAGCTGAACGATGACGAAGTAGTCGCCCGGGGGCGGCGGAGAGGCCGTCGACACGTTGGCCGTGAAGTCGAGCGAGCCCTGCGCGGCGAGCGAGTTGTTCATCGACTGCGGCGAGAGCGCGATGTCGTTCACCCGAAGACCGCCGTCGGGGAGCGCCGGCCCACCATCGGCCTGATCGAGCTGCGGGTCCGGCGAGAGCACGGCGCGCCACGTCCAGTTGTTGGCGGGCGTGCGGCTGTAGTTGAGGGCGCGCACCGCGACCGTCATCGACAGATCGTTCGAGGGCTGAATCGTCTGGAAGTTCGACACGCGCACCGACTGGGCGATGAGATCGGGCGTGAGCGGCGGCTCCGTCGCCACCAGGGTGTCGGGAACGACGGTCGACAACAGACAGCTCGTCGAGGTGCCACCCACCGCGCTGCAGCAGCCGGACTGCGTGGTGGCCGAGCACGAGGGCCCGAGCACGGCGAAGCCCACCCCACCCGACTGGTACCCCGCGACCCCTGCGCCCGTCGAGAACCCCGGCGTCACCGGCCCGTAGTGAATCGAGATGTTCCCGCTGGCCTCGAGGTTGATGGTGAAGGTGAGGCTGAAGCCTCCCGCGAACCGCTCGATGTTCACCCACTCGACCGACACCCGCGAGGGCGTGGAGAGCACGCGCACCTGCGTGTTGGCGCCGATCTCCATGTCGTCCCAGTAGCCGGCCACGAAGTTCACCACCGACGAGGTCGCGCTCGGAATCGGCGGGCGGCTGATGAAGGTGGTGCACGACGTCGAGCCGGCCGAGCAGCCGGTGGGCAGCGTGAGCAGGATCTTCCCGTTCACGTGCGCGAACACCGTCTGGTAGCTCGCGCCGTTCCACGCGAAGGTGAACGGCAGGGTGATGGGCACGATGCCCTCGTCATCGTCGGCGAAGGTGATCGGCGTGGCGCCGGCGAGGGGCTGGTACGGCACCGTGATGCGGGTGAACGGAGGCAGCTGCGCAAAAGCCGTCGACGCGACGACGAGGCTGAGCAGTACCAACAGGCGCTTATTCTTCACGGCGTTCTCCCGAAACGACATCACGTCCGATGCGCCTATCACGGCCCGGCGCCAGTGCTGCGGGTTTCCTTGACGGCAACCGTCAGAGACAAGCGACCTTGTAGCTGACCGTCATCGTCTTCCCCGGCTCAGGGACGTACAGCGGCTGGAACACGACCGAGTTCGTCGCGGCGTCGTAGCGCCACGCCTCGTTCCCACGCGAGTCGACGGGCGGCAGCACCATGCCATCGATGCGCACGGTGATGGTGTTCGTGCCCGAGAGATCGGGCGTGCCCGTCAGGTAGAAGCTGGTGCGGAAACCGAACGCGTTGCGGCCGATGCGCTCGAGCGACGGGGCCCAGTTCGGCGTGCAGATCTCCTCGCGCACGCCGTTGGTCTGCGACACGAGCTGCACGTGCTTTCCGTCGTCACCCTGCCCGTCGTACACGCAGGTGCCGCTGGCGGGCGGCGACGGCAGGAACGGCCCGATGACGTTGTAGCTGAACAGGCCCGGCCGCTGGGCGCCTTTGATGTTCTGCAGCTGGTTCAAATAGAACGACATCGGCTGGGTCGCCTGGTCGGGCGCGTCGGTGACGCACACCACCGCCAGCACCGCGTCGGGCCGCAGCAGCCCTGCGTTCGTCATCGGGTCGGTGATCTTCGGCGCGGTGAGCGCGCGCACGGCCGGCGCCACGCACGTCTCGAGGAAGTTGCCGCTGGTGCCGACGTTCACCGTCGCGGCGAACTGCCGCTCGAGGTCCGGCGTGGTGGGCGTGAAGATCTTCGTGCCGGTGATCGGCGCCGCCTTGAGGTTGCCCGTGAAGCACGCCGGGCAGTTGTTCTCGTCGGACGCGTCGGTCGTGGTGATGCCGATCTGGAAGTCGACCTGGCTCGTGGTCGCGAAGCGGATGAAGGACGAGAAGTTGCGGCCCAGCTCGAGCTGCTTGTCGTTCATCGAGCACGAGTCGTCGATGACGAGGAGGATGTCGGCCTTGGGCCTGGCCTCCTGGCTGAAGGTGTCGGTGTTGCTGCCGTCGTTGTCGCCCGCGCCCCGCAAGGTCACGTAGTAGTCGACGGGCTGGCCGCTCTGGAGCACCGAGATCTTGTAGGCGCCCATGTCGGCGCCGATGTCGAGCGGGGCGTAGCGGAGCTGGAAGCTGAGCGGCGCCGCGCCCTGCGCGAGGCACCCACCGGTGCCGGCCGGGGCGTTGGTGCAGAGCGGCCCCGAGGTGGGCAGCGAGGCGGTCGACGGCGCCGTCGTCACCCTGAACTCGTCGCAGCGCCCGGGCCCAGCGCAGCCCGGCGTGCCCGCGGGAACACCGGCGGCGAACTCGAGCTGGGCGTCGACCCAGCGCAGCGGCTGCGTGCAGGCGTTGTAGACCTGGAAGGTGCGCGACGGAGAGCTGCAGCCCGCCTTCACCGTGCCGAAGTCGAGCGCGCTCGGCGAGATGATGAGGCACGTCGGCGCGAGCGTGGCGGTGAGCTGCACCCGCCCCTGCGGTCGGGCCGGATCCGAGATGTTGAAGGTGACTCCGCCCGTCACCGCCGTGGGGTTCGGGGGAAGCTGGCTGCGCGGCCAGGCGCGGGCCGTCACCGTCATGCACTCCTGCGGCGCCAGCTCACGCTCGTTCACCGCTCCGGCCGGCAGCGAGAAGATCTGGTTGGTGCCGGGCTCGAGGTCGAGGCCACTCAACAGACAGATCTTCGTCGGGTCGGAGGACGGCGAGGTGTTGCAGATCTGGAACGAGCGATCGCGGCTCTGCGGCGGCGTCACCACGCCGTACCCGAGCGTCGAGGGCGTGAAGCTGTAGCTGCAGGGGGGCAGGAGCACCGGCCGCGCGGTGACGTTCACGGTCACCTCGGGCTCGTCGGGGTCGTTCGAGGAGATCGTCACCGCCCAGGCCTTCACGCCCGTGGTCGCGTTCACCGTCGTGTTGGCCGGGGTGATTCGCACCGGAATGTCGAGCGAGCCGCGCGCCACCGACGCCTCGATGCCGATGGCAGGATCGTAGAGCCCCTGCCCGCTCGTCGGCAGATCATCACGGCAGGTCTGGCTGGTGACGTCGAAGTCGCCCACGCAGATCTCGCTCGGCAGCGACTCCGCGTTGAGCGGCACCACGCGCCAGTACGGCTTGCGCGCGCCCGCCACGCCCAGCTTCAGGTTCGCCGCCGGGTCGAGGTTCGTCGGCTGGGTGCCCACGTTGCGCACGGTGAGCCGGCGCGAGGCGAACGAGCCCTGCCCTGCGAAGAACGCGACGCGCCCGAAGTTGAGGCCCGTGGCGGGGCTCACGTCGATGTCAGGACCTCCGCCGAAGCCCTTGAGCGGCACCGTGATGAGGGTCTGCCCGGGAATGTTGGGGTTGCCGACGAGCTCGCCCGTGCGGGGGCCGATCACCGACGGGGTGAACGAGAGCGTCACCTTCGCAGTGCCCGGCTCGAGCGCCGTCGTCATCGGGTTGCGCACGGCTTTGGGCACGGTGATGCGGGCGGGGTTGCCCATGTCGGCCGCGGCCACCCGGAAGATGGTGCTGGCCGTCGTGCCCTCGCGCGCGCCCAGGTTGGCCACGACGGCCTCGCTGAACGAGAGGTTGGTGAACGTCACCTCGCGGGTGATCGACAGGCCGGGCTGCACGTAGCCGAAGTCGACGGTCGCCGGCTCGAAGCGCAGCACCTGATCGACGCCGGTGCCCACGAGCCGAATGGCCTTCTCGGGGCAGCCCTCGGCGGCGCGGATGCGCACGGTCGCGAAGTAGTCGCGGATCTCGGTCGGCCGGAAGACGATGCCGACGTCGCGCTCGCGGTTGGCGGGCAAGGTGAACTCGCCGGTCGGCGTCTCGGGCGTGAAGCTGAAGACCGACGCCCCACCCTGCGCGGCCACGATGGTGTCCACGCGCGGGAGCGCCGCGAGCGGCCGGGGGTTCTTGAGCGTCACGTTCTGCGCGAACGACTCGTTGCGGGCCACCGCGCCGAAGTCGATGCGATCGGGCAGCTCGCACTCGCCCTTGATGCCGCGACCCTTGAGCTTGAAGGGCAACGACTCGCGGGTCGAGTTGCTGGTGGTGAAGGTGAGCTGCACCTCGTAGTCCACCTGCGGGTTCATCTCGCTCGGGGGCTCGAAGAAGACCGGCAGCTCGACCGAGTCGCCCTGCGTGATGCTGGTGGTGTTGTCGTACTCGATGCCGAACACCGGGTTGGGCTCGATCAGCGTCGTCCCCAGCTTCATCGGAGGCGTGCTGCCGATGCGCGCCCACGACTCGATCTGCAGGGGGCCGCCCCCGGCGTTCGAGACGAAGATGACGGCTGACACGCGCTTGCCCATCGGCACCGCGCCGAAGTCGAGGGTGTCAGACTCGAGGGTCGCCCCGCCCTGCTCGACGAGGAGCCGCGGCTCACCCTGGCTCCGGTTGGTGGTGGGGTCGTTGCACCCCCGACACCCGGACACGCTCAACGCGACCACGACGCCCCAGAGGAGGGGCGCAGACCACTTCGTCATGGGCAATTCTCCGTTCAACCCCACTGCACGCACCACGTCAGCGCCGCCCGGCACGCGGCTGCTTCAGAGAAGGCACTTGGCACAACGCTCGGCGGTGGGTCAACCCCGCGAAGTCAGCGGGAACTCTTCGCTTCCTGCCCGAATGACGCAGAGCATCATCACTTCGACCCGAGCGTCTCAGCGACGGGTGAGGCAGTGTGGGCGGCGCATGAGTGCCGAGCAGGCGTATACGATCCGGCGAGACACGGCGAAGGCGGCGCTGGTCTCGCTCGACCGCCAGGGGGCGACGCTGGCGAACCTCCGCACCCTCACCTTCCTCACGTTCCTCATCGTGCTGGGGCTGGTGATCTTCGACAAGCTGCCGCGGTGGGCGCTCCTCGCGAGCCTCGGGAGCCTCGCGGGGTACGTGGCGCTCGCGGTGGCGCACGCGAAGGTGCTGGGCCGGGAAGCGCGCGAGCAGGTGCGCCTGTCGCTCAACGAGCGGGGCCTGGCCCGGCTGTCGGGCCAGTGGCACACGTTTCCCGAGAAGGGCGCTGCGCTGTTGCCCGACGGGCACCTGTACGCAGGCGATCTCGACGTGCTGGGCCAGGGCAGCCTCTTCCAGCGCCTCGACGACACGGGCACGAAGGCCGGAGAGCGACAGCTCGCGGCGTGGCTCCTCACCGCGGCCCCGTCTGCCGCCGAGGTGGGCGAGCGCCAGGGCGCCGTGCGCGAGCTGACCCCGCTGCTGGACTTCCGGCAGGCGCTGGTGACCGAGGCGCGCCTGGCGGGCCAGGACAAGGCCGATCCGACGCGCTTCATCGCGTGGACGGAGGCGCCCTCGTTCCTGTCGAAGCTGCAGTGGGCCTGGCCGCTGGCGCACGTGCTGCCCGTCTTCACCCTGGGCGCGGGCGCGGCTGCCGCCTTCTTCGACGTCTCGTCGCTGTTCTTCTGGGGGGGCGTGCTGGTGCAGCTCGGGGTGGTGCGCCTCACCGGCGTCGCGCTCAACCAGATGTGGGTGGCGCTGTCGTCGGGTGAGCAGGGCTTCGTGCGCTTCGAAGAGACGTTCGCGGCGATCGATCGCCAGGCCTTCACGCACCCGCGGCTCCAGGCGCTCAAGGCAGGGGTCCAGGGCCAGGGGCCCTCGGTGTCGGAGCGCCTGGCCGCCTTCGCCCGCCTCATGGGCTTCGCCGAGCTGAAGAACTCGGGCCAGATGCACCCGGTGATCAACGTGCTGACCCTGTGGGATCTGCACGTGCTCTTCCGCGTCGAGCGGTGGCGAACGACGCACGGCACCGGCGTTCGCGCGTGGTTCGACGCGCTCGCCCAGCTCGAGGCCCTCTCGGCGTTCGCGGGCTACGCGTTCGAGCGCCCGGCCGACGTCTTCCCCGACGTCACCGACTCGGGCTTCCTCCTCGAGGCGACGGGGCTCGGGCATCCGCTGCTCGACGCGCCGGTGCGCAACGACGTGTCCCTCGGCGGCCCCGGTCACGCGCTGGTGATCACCGGCTCGAACATGTCGGGCAAGACGACCCTCATGCGCACCATGGGCCTGTCGACGGTGATGGCGTTGGCGGGGCTGCCGGTGCCGGCGACGCGCTTCCGCGTGGGGCGCGCGCAGGTGCTCACGTCGATGCGGGTGAAGGACTCGCTCGAGCGCGGGGTGTCGTACTTCTACGCCGAGGTGCAGCGCATCAAGCTGCTCCTCGACACCGCCACCGCGAACCGCGACGCGTGCCTCTTCCTGCTCGACGAGCTCTTCATGGGCACCAACGCGAAGGAGCGCACGCTCGCCTCGAAGCACCTCTTGCGCGAGCTGCTCAAGCTGGGAGCGGCCGGCGCGGTGACGACGCACGATCTCGCGCTCTGTGAGCTCGAGCAAGAGCTCCAGGGCCGCGTGCGCAACGTGCACTTCCGCGACGTGGTGACGAACGGCGAGATGACGTTCGACTACACGCTGCGTGAAGGCATCGTCACCACGACGAACGCGCTCGAGGTGCTGCGACGCGCTGGCGTGGTGGTCGCCCCGTGAGCTGAAGCGCCGACGCTGCGCTGGCCTTGCCAGAGGTGGGGCTCCCGCTGCTCC
>JANRKQ010000249.1:0-3125 GCA_033763395.1 Myxococcaceae bacterium | reverse complement strand
CGCACCGCCTTCGCGTCCAGCGGGCGCGCCGGGAGGCCAGCGGCCTGCAGCCGCGCCGTCAGGGCGTTGCGCATGGCCTTGAGGGCCGACACCTCCTCGCGGTGACGGGCCTCGGAGTGCTTCGCCAGGTTGGCGAACAGCATCTTCACGCCGCCGGGCGGCCGGGGCCCAAGTCCACTGCCCCGGGAGAAGGCGAGGAAGAGGCGCGTGCGCCTCAAGGGCTGGGCCCCAAGCCACTCGACGCGCGCCTCGACGTACGCGGCCAAAGGGCCGGGCAGCGGGCGCTGCGTGGCGACGCGGCGGTAGTCGGCGATGTCGCCGGAGGCGTCGGTGAGGACGCGCGCCAGGAAGTGCAGCGTCCAGCCGTCCTCACTGCCGCTGACGAGGGCCCGCAAGGCCTCTCCGAGGCCGGTGATGGCCTCGGACGAGGCGAAGCGCGCGTCGACGGTGCCCACCTCGAGGACGCCGACGTAGTCCAGCGCCGGCGTCACCAGCGCGGCGACGCCGTCCTCATCCAGCGTGCGCCACAGGGGCACGAAGTCGGCGAGGGAGACTTCGGGTGGGCCTGTGCGCTTGGGGCGTGTCATTGCCTGTCTCGGAAGACGAGGGAGGCGAAGGGGAAGACTGGCGACTTGCGCGCGCGGGCGGCCGCGCTGAAGCGTCCGCCGCCGAAGGAGCGCCGCACGAGGTACGGCAGCAAGTCCTGCAGGTAGCCCGGGTGGTGGCCCCGGTTGCCCCAGCGGATGAGGCCGTAGAGGAGGCCCACGAGGACGAGGGTGGGGCCCAAGGGGAGCCACGCGACGCCCAGCACCAGGGCCAACCCGACGAGGCCAGCCTCGTACGGCAGGGCCAGGCCCGCGACGGAGGCGAGGGCATCGAGGTTCCGGTACACGGGCGCGCGCACGGGACTCTGGCCTCGTCAGAAGAAGATGGCGGCCCAGCTCGAGTACGACTTCATCAAGAAGGTGGCGATGATGAAGAGCGCACCTGCGGCGAGCGCCCCGTTCGCCTGGGGCGCACCAGCAGCCTTCCCGATGATGCCACCGATGACGGACAGCGCCCCCAGCGTGCCCACGAAGGGCGCCGCGAAGGAGAGTGCCTGCTGGAAGTTCTGCGTCGGGTTGGCCTGCGCGTGGGCGGGCAGTGCGAAGACGACGAGGGCGAGGGGCGCGAGGCGGGCGAGGTGGGACGTCATGGCGTCAGGGCTCCTTGGGAGGGTTGGAGGGTGAGGAGGTGAGGCGGCGAGGGGGCAGGGCGGCTGCTGCCACTGCAGCCACGTCGAGCAGCCACGCGAGGGGACTGAGGCTTCTGGGCGGCACGACGATGGCGACAGAGGCGAGCGCCACGACGGCGCTGGCCCACGGCAGGTGGGGCACCCAGGGCGGGCCGTCCGGCACCAGCGCGGCGCCCACGGGCACCAGCGCAACGAGGAGGAGCCACGCGAGGAAGAGGCCGACGCGGAGCCTCATTTAGGCCTCCTCCGCCTTGGCCCGACGCTCGAGCTCGGCCGCGCGCTGCAGCGTCAGCCACTGCACGTACTGGAGGTTGCTGGCGATGCCCTGGCTCGCCCTGTCCTCCTCGAGGAGGCGGCGCATCGGCGCCGGCACCCCGAAGAAGTTGGTGAGGTCGAGGAAGACGCGCCGCACGGCGGCCGTCAGCTCGCCACCCCGGCCGGGGCCACTCTTCGGGGGCAAGTCCGGGAAGACCGACCGCAGGACTCCGACCGGCAGCTTGATGAAACGAATCGAGCTGTCCGAGTCCTTCGACGACGCCGACGAGCGCATGGACGCCCTCCTTGAAGGCTCAAGGATAGCGCCTCTTAGACACTCCGGTCAATCCTTAATGGTTGCTTAATCAACCATAGAGCTACCCGGACGCCTTCTTTCCGGGCTTCCGCTTGGCGGCCCGCTTCTTCTCGTCGAGGAGCTGCTTGCCGAGCCGCTCAAGGAGCCCCTCGGCCGGGAGCACCTGGAGGCCGTTGTCGAGCTGGAGGGAGGGGGGCGGGTCCTCGAGCTCTCTGGCGTACTCGGTGAGGAGGTTCGCGACGGCGCTCTCGAGCGAGATGCCCTTCGAGGCGGCGAACTGCGCGATGCGACGGTGGGCCTCGATGCTGATGCCCCCCAGCGTGCGCCAAAACTCGAGGCGCTCGCGCCCGGCCTCCGGGAGGCCGCAGCGGTGCCTCGTGGCGTAGCGCTCGAGGTGGGCGATTTCCTGAAGGGGCAGGGTGGGCTGAAACCGCACGCCGCTCCCTCGAATGGAGTGCTTGTTGACGTTGGCGTCCTTCAGCAGCGCCTGCACTTCCTCCGGCGTGTACTCCCGGATGTTCGTCTTCGTGGACGGCGGGGCCTCCGGGAGGCGCTGGGTGGCGCGCTCCAGGGCGTCGGCGACGACAGCCTCGAGGGGGATGCGCTTCTGGTGCGCGAGGTAGGCCAGGCGCTCGTGCGTTACGAGGGGCGCCCCACCCAGCGTGCGCGCCGCAGTGAGGTGCTCTCGAATGGCCTCGGTGACGGCGATTCGTCGCTCGGCCGAATACTCGATGAGGTGGGCGACCGTCTGCACCGGGTAAAAGGTGAAGAACTTCATCCCTTCGTACGCTTGGACGCGTGACATGCCCTCGGACGTACTCGCTCGGGTCGGGCTCCGCAATCAGCCATTGCGGAAGCAAGTGGGAGCCAAAGGGGACGGCGAAAGGAGACACGAAGGAAGGCCCGTGGCCCCCCTCGGTGTTGCGGCCCACGGCGACACTGCGGCCGACATCGACGACACCAGCACCGAAGCGAAAGACGAAGCGGCGCAAGCCCACCCGCCGCCTCGATGTCAAGGCTCGCCCCTTCGGATCGCACGCAGTTCGGCCAAACGGATCCGGGTTCAGCGCTCGTTCGCGAGGCGGTCTGACGACTCGTTGGTCACGACGGGTCAGTTCGGCCAAACGGATCGCGTTCAGCGGGCCTCGGCGTGAGCAGCGTTGGCCCTCTTGCGCTTCATGGTCGGCGGGTTCCGGTACGAGTCGCCCTCGATCTCCAGCACATGGGCGTGGTGGAGCAGCCTGTCCATGGCGGCGCTCGCGAGCAGCGGGTTCCCGAAGAGCGGCGGCCACTCCTCGATAGCGCGGTTGGACGTGATGA
>JANRKQ010000248.1:0-75603 GCA_033763395.1 Myxococcaceae bacterium | reverse complement strand
AGGAACGCCACCGCCGGCGCACGCGACGGATCGGTCGATGAGCCGCTGAACACCCGCTCGAAGAACACCCGGCAGGGGAGCCGCAGCAGCTCGGCAGGAACGCCCGTCACGGCGCTCACGGGCGCTTCTCCGACAACAGGTCGAGCACCCGGGCCACGTCGCCGCCGCCGCGCTCGAGCGCCGATACCAGCGCCTGCTTCCGGTCGGCCCGCACCACCACGAACGCGCACGACGCCGCGCCCTGCGAGCGACAGCACGCCTCTCCGACCCAGAGCAGCCGCTCCGACAGGTGCACGAAGAGCGCGCGATAGAACCCCGCGAAGAGGTGACAGCGCGGGAAGTCCGACTGGCCGACCGACTCGCCGTGCGCGCTCCAGGCGAGGGTGATGGTGAAGGCGGCGCTGCGGTCGATGGCCGAGAAGTCGGCGACGGTGCGCCCCCAGCCCTGCGCCTCGAGCAGCTGCGCGCCCCGGCCCACGGCCTCGGCGATGGGCAGATCTCTCAGCGAGCGGTTCGTCTCTTCCAGGCACATCGCCTCGAGGTCGACGACGGCGCGGCGGCCCCACTGCCGTCCCCACTCCTCACAGAAGACCTGCCAGCCATTCGGCGCCACCCTGTCCCACGTCGCGCGCAGCGCCGAGAAGAGCGAGCCGTCGACCCGCACGACCCGGCGCGCGAAGGTGTCTCGCAGCACGTAGTCGGGCTCACGCACGAGCTCGCCCAGCAGCGGCGCCGGCGTCAGGCCGTCGGCCCCCCGAACGCCGCCAAACCGCGTGCGGTTGACGCACACGTAGACGAGCGGGCTCGCCGGGTCGCGCACCAGCTCGATGTCGACGGTCTGCGCGCCGAACTTGAAGTCGAAGACGTACGAGAAGCGCACGAAGGGCTCGTTCGTGCCGAGGAACTGCACGAAGCGGCCCTGGAAGGCGTCGGTGCGCGTGCAGGGGGCCACTTCATCGAAGAAGCGCCGGCCCACCACCCGGGAGCGGTCGAGCCTGGCGAAGCGCGCCTCGGCCAGGTTGTAGCGGGCGATGACGCCGTCGGGTGTCAGCCCGATGACGCCGAAGGGCACCGCGTCGAGCTCTTCGTCACTCAGGCTCGGCACCTGCCCGGCGGTGATGGGTGGGGCGAGCAGTTCTTCGGGCAGCGGAGCCACGTCCATGGTCTCACGTCACTAACGGGCCCGAGGGCCCGGCGCCGTCACAGCGCGCGCAAGACGTCGTCTGCGAGCCCATCGCCCCGCACGAAGGCCACCCGCAGCTGCTCGAGCTCGAGCGTGTCGAGCGGCTTGCCCACCGCCGCCATCGCGTCGTTCCACAGCGTGCGCTCCCGTGGCGAGAACCGACCGTCGACGACGCACGCGATGGCCAGCACCTGCAGGCTCAAGCGACGCTCCCCGTCCGTCAGCGCGCGCAGCCCCCGCAGGAACTCGCCGACATCATCCAGCTCGGCGCGGCCGGTGTGCTTCACGTGGCGCATCACCTCGTCGAGCAGCGCCGTGAGGTTCGGGTGCAGGTCCTGGGTGCGCACGATGCTTGCCGCGACAGCGCGCGCCGCCGACACCCGCCCCGCGTCCGACAGGTGCGGCGCATCGGCGAAGATGACGTCGACGAGCTGTCTCACGGCGCTGGGCCCCATCGCCCGAATGCGCGCCTCGCGCAGCACCCACCACGTCACCAGCGCGTTCCACGCAGCCGTCACCGGCACGCCTACGAAGGGGAGCAGCGTCTGGAGCGTGCCCCGCACCAGCACCCGCGTCAGCAGGCGTCGGAGCAGCAGCTTGAGCAGGAAGCTCGTCACGCCCACCTTCGCTTTGTAGGCGAGCGACGCGAGCAGCAGCCGCAGGTTCGACGACTCCCGCCGCGCGTTGATGCCCGACGGGTGCTCCAGCGGGTTCGGCAGCTCGAGCGCCGCCCGGGCCAGCGCGTCGACCAGCGCGTTGTCGCTCGCCTTGCGGTTCGCCCCGAAGAGCTCGAGCCCCGCCGCGCGTGCCAACTCATGCGTCGAGCGAAGGATGTCCCAGTACAGGAAGAGGATCTCGGCCACCGAGGCCACGCCGGTCGCCGCGCCCACCACGAGCCAGAACTGGAGCGAGCCCGCCGAGAAGAGCGGCGTGCCCTCGGGCGCCAACGGCTGCGCCCACACCTCGGCCACCGCCGCCACCAGGCCCGACAGCGCGCCCGCCACCGCCGAGCGCACGATGGCGCCCCGCTGCACCGCTCGCATCGCGCGACGCTCGTCGGCGTTCAGCACGTGCACGGCGTCGGAGGCCGCGGGCGCGACGGGGGCCTTCGGCTGTCGCTCGCTGCGGCGCGCGAAGTACTGCACCGCCACCCGCTCGAGGAGCGGCTTGCCGGCTGCCTTCGCCCCCGCGTCGCTCACGCCCGCCTCACGTCCCGGACGCGCAAGAACAGAATGGGCAACGAGCCGAGAATGGTGCCGATGGTGATGCCGTTCACCGCCCGCATCGCCTCGGCGTCGTCGACCAGCTTCTTCGCCGTGCCTGCCCAGTATTCCTTCGTGGTGCCGATGACGACGTAGTGCGGCCCGGTGAGGACGAAGAGCATCACCAGCGTGAAGGCCGCCGCCACCGTGAGGCCCACCGCGTACCCGAGGCGGCTCGTCTGCACGAGGTGCCCCGTCGCCAGCGCGCCCGCGAAGCCGAACGCGACCAGAATGACGAAGAACGCCAGGTACGTCGGCACGAGCGGCATGCCCGCAGTGTCGATGAGGTACACGTACATCCAGTCCGTGCGGATGAAGTACATCCACCCGACCGCGAGGCCGTAGACGACGCTCCACGCGACGCCGAAGACCGCCGACTTCCACACCTCGGTCGCGCCCGACTTGCGAATGAGCCTGGTGCCGATGAGCGCGATGATGGCGCCCGCGAGGAAGGTGGTGGGCGGGTCGAGCAACACGGTGGCCATCGGCAGCGACGTCATGGACGCGAGGTAGCGGGCCGCGCCGGGCCCCGTCAACGTTCGCTTGCCAGTCCGAGGGCGCTCAGGGCGCGACGAGCTGCCGGCTGGTCGCCACCGAGCGGAAGTACCCACACGCGGGCGTCTCGTGGCGCTCGAGCGTCTCGAAGTCCACCCGGTACAGCCCGAAGCGCGGGCCGTACGCCTCGAGCCACTCGAAGTTGTCCATCAGCGACCAGTGCAGGTAGTGCGTCACGTTCACGCCCTGCGCCATCGCCTCGAGGAGCACCTTCCAGTGGTCGAAGAGGAAGCGCGTTCGCCGCGCGCCGGTGCGGTCGTCGAGCCCGTTCTCGGTGATCCAGATGGGCAACCCGTACCGCTTCGCCTGCCCCAGCACGAAGCCGAAGCCCTCGGGGTAGTACTCCCAGCCGATGTCGGTGAGGCCCCGCGCGTGCGCGTCGCGGAAGCTGAAGCTGACGAAGGGCGGGCCGGCGAGGAACTTGAGGTGGCTGCGCGTGTAGTAATTGAGGCCCAGGAAGTCCTGGCTGCGCTCGGCGCCGTCGATGCGCGTCGTGCCGACCGCGAGCCCTGGCATCTGGAGCGCGAGCGCGCCGGACGACAGCGCCTCGAGAATGGCGTGGTTGAAGTTGCGCTCCGCCAGCCGGGTGAGGGCCTGGTCGAGCGGGTGCCAGCGGCGGTGGGGCGCGAAGACCTGCAGGTGCTGGCTGATGCCGAGGGTGAGCGGCCGGCCCTTCGCGCGACTCGAGAAGGCCTCGCGCGCCAGCACGTGGGCGCGCACGAGGTTGGCCGTCGCGGCGAAGAGCGCCCGCCCGTCTTTCAGCCCCGGCGGCATGAGGCCCGCCAGGTAGCCGCCCATGAGGAAGACGTTCGGCTCGTTGAGGGTGATGATGGCGACGTCGAGGCCCTCGAGCACCTCGGCGCAGCGCTCGACGTAGCGGCGCCAGGCCGGCAGACAGGCGGGCCCCGTCCACGGTGTCTCGGCGTGGAACCAGGCCGGATGCGTGAAGTGGTGGAGCGTCACCACCGGCCGAATGCCGGCCTTCACCAGCGCCTCGGCGCGCGCCCGGTAGCCAGCCCAGGCGGCGTCGTCCCACCGGCCGCGCTCGGGCTCGACCCGCGCCCACTCGATGCTGAAGCGGTAGGCCGTGGCGCCCACGCGCTGGATGAGGGCGATGTCGTCGAAGAAGCGCTCCCAGTGGCCGCAGGCCCGGCCACAGCGCGCGTTCGGGTCGTGCAGCTTGCCGGCGCGCTCCCAGGCGCTCCAGTCGTTCTCGATGCCGCCCTCGACCTGGTACGCCGAGGTGGCCACGCCGAAGACGAAGTCGGGGGGAAAGGAGAGGGCCGCTGACATCGGCCGGCGCCTTAGCACGCAAGCTGCCAGGCGGTTTCCTGCGCGCCAGGTCCGCGTTGCGCGAGGGGGCTTTGGGTCGAACGGTTCGCGGTATCGGTCAGGTGCCCGACGGACGTTGGCCCGACGCGGCGTCGGCGGCGCGGCCTCTACCGTTGTCGGCCATGCGCAACGTGTGTCTGTGCGTCGTCATCATCGGGGCCGGAGCCTGGCTCGTTCTGTCGCCGGAGCGAGGTCCGCTGGTGCGGGCCGCATCACGCCCTCGAGCGCCCCCGGCCAGGTCCGCGCCGAGCCGGGTCGAAGTACCGCCTGACGACCCACCGACTCTGCCAGCTCGCGTCATGGCGCGCCCGTTGTCTTCGTCGCCCAGCCGCAGAGTCTTCGTCAGCACGTCGTGGACGCCTGACCGCGCGCCGGTCGGAGGCCCGGTGGTGGTCGGACCCGCGGCCAGCGTGCCCACCGGCGATGCGAAGCCCATCGCTGACGCTGAGCCCGCGGCGGCCAGCGCGCGCACGGCGCCCCAGAAGCTCGACGGCGTCGGCGAGCTCAACGTGGCTGGCGTGCCCATTGCGACCGGTGCGCCCGCTTCGACCACCTCACCGACCGGGCCCGAGCGGCTCCGGGTCGCCGACGACGGGCGTTGGCTCGAAGTGTTGCCGCTCCCCGTCATGGAGAACGACGAGCCCTCCGCCGAGACCACCGTCATCTGGCAGGGCGATGACGGGCTCATCACCATTCGGCGCGCCGAGGTGGACCGTTCGGTCGAGCCGCCGGTCGTCCCGCCTGCAACCATGCCGGCGGGCGCCGCCACCGCCCAGCTGCTCGACGAGGCGCGCAGGGCCCTCGCGGCGGGACGATTCTTCGAGGCACGACGCAGCGCGAGCCTGGCGCGGGCCTACGGCCCCGAGGACCCAGACGTCTACGCGCTCCTGGGCGAACTCGCAGCCGTGCAGAACGACTTCCCCGAGGCTGAGTGGAACTTCGAGCGGGCTGAGCAGTACTCGGGACGGCGGGGCCGCTTTGCGCTGCGCCTCGCCGAGCAGCGAAAGGAGCAGGGAGTCGTCGGAACCCTCGAGCGCTTCGAGACCGAGCACTTCAGCCTGACGAGCCCGTGGCGGCGCGACGAGGGCAACGGCGCGCTCCTCGCCCTCGAAGTGGAAGCAGCCTGGCAGCGGGTGCGCCAGGCGCTCGGCGTCGAGCCCGGTGGCCTCGTGTCGGTGGTGGTGTACCAGCAGGAGCAGTTCAGCGAGCGCTCCCACGGTGTGCAGTGGGCCGCGGGCGACTTCGATGGGCGCGTTCGAGTGCCGACTGGAGGCCTCGGCACGGTCGGGTGGCGGAGCCTCTTCGTGCACGAACTCACGCACGCCTTCGTCGCGAGCCGGGGCGCCGACGTGCCTGCGTGGCTCAATGAAGGGCTCGCCGAGTGGGTCGGGTACCAGGGGTTGAAACCGCCCCTCGAGTGCCAGGGAGGGCACCTCGTGCCGCTCGCGGACCTCGAGCGGTCCTTTGGCACGTTCAGCAGCTGCGCCGAGGCGCGCAAGGGCTACGACACGGCTCGGCACGCCATCGAGCAGCTCATTGCGCGCCACGGCGACACGGCCGTGCCCCGGCTCATGGCGAAGCTGCGTACGGGCTCCGACCGGGCGTACTTCAGAGAGGCCTACGGCCAGTCGATGCGCGACTTCGTCGAGGCCTTCGACGCCGAGCGGGCGCGTTGAGGCGCCGTCGTCACCGCTCCCGACCCCCACCCCCGCGGTCGACGGCGTTGAGCACGCGAATGGCCGCGCAGGCCGCGCCGTACCCGTTGTCGATGTTCATCACCATCACGCCGGGGGCGCACGAGGCGAGAATGGCGTTGAGCGCGGGCCCGCCGCCGGTCGCCACGCCGTAGCCGTTCGAGGTGGGCACGCCGATGACGACGCTGCCGACGAGCCCGCCCACCACCGTGGGGAGCGCCGCGTCCATGCCCGCCACCACGATGACGACTGCGTGCTGCTTGATGGTCTCGATGCGCTCGAGCAGGCGCCAGATGCCGGCCACGCCGACGTCGATGAACTGGGTGCTCTCGTGCCCGTAGTAGCGGGCCGTGCGGGCGATCTCGCGGAAGACGTGTGCGTCGCTGGTGCCGGCCGCCACGATGGCGATGCGTGAGGCCTTCGCTGGCCGCAAGGGACCGAAGAAGGCCGTGCGGGACACCGGCTCGTAGTCGATGGCGGCGCGGTGCTCGTCCTGGAGCCCCTCGAGCTGGAGCTGCGAGAGCCGGGTGAGGAGCAAAGAAGCGCCCTTGGCCTTCGCCCGGTCGAGGATCTCGTTGAGCTGCTCGATCGTCTTGCCCTGGCTGAAGATGGCCTCTTCGAAGCCGATGCGCTCGGCGCGCTGAAAGTCGAGGGTGATTTCCTGGTCCGCCATGGGGCGGCGCTCTATCGGCGGCGCCCACCTTCCGCCACTGGGAAACCGTCCGCGGCGTGCGTCAGAGCGGCGCGGGCATCGGCGTCGCGTCGAGGAAGCGCACCTTCATGCGGGGCGGCTCCCAGGTGAACACCCAGCGCGAGCGCCACCACGTCGTGCCCAGCCCTTTCTCGTCCGACTCCGGCAGCGCGCGCATCACCTTGCGCGAGAGGTGCAGCGCCGACTCGTCGAACTGGCTGTCTCCAGACTTCTCGAGCACCGAGGCGTCGGCCAGCGCGCCCGTCGGGTCGATGGTGAGCTCGACCACCGCGCGCAGCTGCGCCTGCGAGAGGTTCTCCTTGATCGACTCGAACCGCGTCATCGACTGCGCCACGGCGTTGTTGAACTGCTGCTGATCACCCGGCAGCGCCGGGTTGCCGATGCGCGCGTTCTGGGCGAACGCGGTCTCGGCCACGCGCCGCGTCGCTTCGTCCGAGGGCCGCGTGCGCGTCGGGTCGAGCACGCTGCCGATGGCATTGCGGGTCGCAGCCGCCTGGGACGCGTTCGAGACGCTGACCTTCGTCGTCTCGCTGGCGTCGCCGAGAGCCGCGCCGAGGCGCACGAAGAACCCGGGCTTTCGGCCGGCACCCTGCGCGGCCCGTGCGACATCGGTGGCGAGGTCGAGGGAGAGCTTGCGGCCCGCCCGTTCTCCCTCGTACTCGGCGACGGCCCGCGGGTCGGGCTGATCCATCGGGTCGTTCCGCAGCGTGGTGCCGCGCGTGTCTTCGGCGTCTCCGGCCTGCGGGAGCCGCATGACGAACCCCATGCCCGGGGTGAGGTTCGGGCGTTTTCCCGGCTCGACCGTCGGCCCCTCGGCGCGCTCCGAAGGACTGGCGGTGGGCAGGTCGCTGGTGAGACCGCCAGGCGTCGTGATGGCGGGCGTCGACGGTGGGGCTGAGGCCTGCGCCGCGCGCGGAGCCGTCACGGGCCGCACGAGCCGAACCGGCGGAGGCGGCGGCTGGACCGAAGGGGCAGGCGGCGATGCCGGCGCGACGTCGACCCAGGTGAGTGCGGCCGCCGTGCGCTGAGGCGGTGGCTCCACCGGCCGGGTGTGCACCACCACCGCCACCACGGCGTGGAGCGCAAGGGACACGCCGACGGCGATCGCGCTGCCCTGGTTGATCACCCGCTCGTCCACCTGAACCCTTGTAGCCGCACTGATGGCAACACGTTTTCCAAACGCGCGGGCATTGTCGGGATTTCTCGGAGCGCCCGGTTGGTGAACGGTCGAACCCGGGGCCGATTCGGTCGAAAATCCAGCGACTTGTTCAGCGGCTGGAGTTGGTCGCCGACCAGCGAATCTCACGGGATACGGTTCGAGATAACTCCGGTGCGCAGGTCACTCGCGGAGATTTCATGTCAGTCAAACCCGTCTCGTCTCCCGTCGTCCCGCTCCCGGCCTCCGCGCAGGCGCGTGTCGTGCCCACCCCTGTCGCCGCGCCGACACCGGCAGCCCCCACCACCTTCGAGCCGGCGAGCGCCGCGCCCGTGGCCCTGGGAGCGCCCGCAACCGCCGCCAGCGATGGCACCGTGACGCTCGGCAGCCGCGGTCCCGAGGTGACGCGGCTGAAGACGCTGCTGCGGGACGCGGGCTTCTACAACGGTGTCATCAACGATGAGATGGGCTCCATGGGCATCGAGGCCCTCAAGCGCGCGAAGCAGGCGCTTCAGCTGACGGGGCCGGTCGACGTCGCTGGCCCCACCACCGTCGCCGCGCTCGAACGCACCGTGCGCCGCGCCGGGGCGAGCCAGGACTTCGGCGCGCAGCTCCGCTCGGGTGAGCTCTCGAAGACGCCCATCTATCTCGCCATCGGCCTCGCCGAGGGCACCATCGGCGCGGATGGCCGGCCGACGAGCGCGTACTTCGGCCACGGAGATCCCGGGAACGGCGCGCTCAACCGGGGCTTCGGCTCGTACCAGGTGCGGCAGCACCCCCGCGGCGCGTCGCTCACCGCCGCCGAGGCCGACCGCGTTCAGGCCGATCGGCTCGCCGCCCAGTGGCCCGCCGTCGACCAGGCCCTCACCCGCGCCGGAATCCAACCGGGGCCCACGCGCAACCTCATCGCCGCCAACGCCCTCGACGGGTGGAACCAGGCGCCCGCGACGTTCGGGGGGCGGAACGGGCTGCTCAACCCGGAGCGGCTCGCCGAGCTCAAGCGCTCCATCGACGGCGGGAAGTCGCCCGTCGACGCCATCGTCGACTGGCGCGCCAACTCGTACCGGGAAGACAACGGCACGCTGAACGCCCCCGGCCTCGGCAACAGCCTCTCGCGCGTGCGGGACGACCAACGCCGCAGGGCCGAGGCCGTGGCGCAGGGGCTTTCGCTGCGCGGCGGCTCGACCCCCACGACGCCAGCCACGGGAACTCCCAGCACGGGGACTCCGAGCACCGGCACGCCCACGAGCCCGACCGCGCCGATCGCGACGCGGCAGCTCCACAGCGGGGCCACTGGCGACGACGTGCAGTCGCTCCAGCGCGCGCTCAACCAGGCGGGCGCCTCACCTCGGCTCGACGAAGACGGTGACTTCGGCCCGAAGACCGAGACGGCCGTGCGCGCCTTCCAGCAGAAGTTCGGCCTCGACGTCGACGGCATCGCGGGGCCCGACACGTTGACGAAGCTCCAGTCCGCGGTGTCGCCGACCGCTCCGTCTGCACAGCCACCGTCGACGCCGGGCGACGCGGGCGCCTTCAACGTGCAGCCCGGCTCGCGGGGGCCCCAGGTGCGAGCGCTCAAGGAGGCCCTCAAAGCGGCCGGCTATTACGACGGCGTCATCAACGACGAGATGGGCCCGATGGGGGTCGAGGCGCTCAAGAAGGCCAAGGCCGCGCTCCGGCTGGGCGGTCCCGCCGACGTGGCGGGTCCGACGACGATGGAGGCGCTGCGTCGTGCCGCATCGGCTCCAGTCGCCGGCGCCCCCATCGCCATCTCGGAGCAGGGCCGCGCGCAGATGAGCCGCCTCATCGAGCACGCGCGCGCGAATCACCAGGGTGCCAGCCGCGGCGACCGCTTCAAGTTCGTCTGGGGCTACATGACGAAGTCCGGCTACGGAAAGCTCGACGACTGGAACGATCTGCCCCGCATGAACGGCGACCTGGCGCGCGGCTTCCCCGACTACCTCAACGCCAGCCAGAGCCACCTCGACGAGGCTGGCCTCCAGCGGCTCGACACGGCCACCCAGCCGCCCATCACCAACCCGCACGATCCACGGATTCCACCCGGCGCCGTCATCGTCGTTGCGCCGGGCAGCACCGGCACCGCTCACCCGACGGCCGGCGACATCGTGGTGAAGGGCACCCAGCCCGGCGAGTTCATCAACGACGGTCCGCGCATGAACTACGGCACGCGCGACAGCTGGCAGGGGCGCATTCTCGGCGTCTACGTGCCGCGGTAGGGGCCAGCGGCTGAAGGCGTCGCGCGCGCCGAAAAACCCGAGGCCGGTCGTTACCCCGGGTGCCCGCGGTTCGAACACGTCGAGCCGGCACCAACCTGAGACGCGGGCGTGCGCTGGGTAGCGCCAAAGGGCCTGGGGCCGGCTGGGAAACCCGAGGGAGCCCCTCCTCGACGCCCGTCAGGCGCCTGGCGTACGCCTCGGGGCATGTCGCCACTCCGATTCCTCATCCTCGCGGCCCTCGTGCTCGGCTGTGGAGACCGCAACCGCCACACGCTGCGCTCCGACGCAGCGCGGGTCGAGGTGACGCTCGAGCCCTTCAGCTTCTCCGTCCACGGGCGTGATGGGGTCGAGGTCTTGCGCTCCCTGCCGGGCGGAGGCGAGGCCGCGCTGGGGGCCTTCGCCGGGACCACCGACACGCCGACCTTCGTGAGCCACGTGGTCCCCGGGTGGGACGGCTACACCGCCAACGAAGGTCCGTGGCGTCGGGGCACCGTGGCCACCCTCGTGGAGTCCTCGCCGTCGCACCTCGTGGTGACGTGGCCCGTCGACGACGGCGAGGCGCGGGTGCGCGTGGCCGTCGATGGGCCGCGCGTGCGCGTCGAGAGCACCCTCACCGCGAGCCGGGTGAACAAGGTGACGATGGGCTTCGCGCTGCCCGAAGACGAGCACCTCTTCGGCCTCGGAGAGCGCTTCGCCACCTTCGACCACCGGGGCCACGCGCTCTACTCGTGGGCGGAAGAGGGCCCGCTCGGCGCCGGTGAGGGCAAGCCCATCGCGAAGGACACGCCGTTCCCGAACGGGCCGTCGATGACGTACTTCCCGGTGCCGTTCTTCCACTCGACGCGCGGGTACGGGCTGCACGTCGACACCACCTTCCGCAGCGAGCTGCGCTTCGGTGATGAGCGGCCCGACGCCTGGCGCGTGGCCGTCAACTCGAAGCAGGTGGCCTTCACCGTCTACGTCGACCCGTCTCCGGTGAAGGTGCTCGACCTCTTCACCGCCGACACGGGACGGCCCCTGGAACCGGCGCCGTGGGTCTTCGGGCCCAGACGCCGCATCGGCCGCGGGTACACGGTCGACGGCGGCGCCGAGTACCTCGTCATGCGGGAGCGCAAGCTGCCGCTCACCGCCGTCGACGACGCCATGCACTTCTTGCCGGCGCTCAGCCACCTCGGCCTCGAGCAGGAGCTCGCCGCCTGGACGCGCGACGCGCACGCGCAGGGCTACAAGGTGATGGCGTACAACAACCCCTACCTCGCGGCGAACCACGTCAACGCCGCGCCCGACTGGAGCCTCGCCGTCGACGCGGGCTTCCTGGTGAAGGGCCCCGACGGCAGGCCCGCGACCGACTTCCTCATCTCGGGTGCACCGCTCACCATCGGCATGGTGGACTTCACCAACCCCGACGCCGAGGCGTGGTACCGCGGGCTGCTCCAGCGCACGGTGGCGCTCGGCTACGACGGGTGGATGCACGACTTCGGTGAGTACGTGCCACGCAACGGGCGCTTCTTCGACGGGCGGCGCGGAGACGAGCTGCACAACCTCTACCCGGTGCTGTCGGCGAAGCAGGCGCGCGCGGTGCTGCAGGCCGCGAAGCCCGACGACCACCTCTTCTTCGTGCGCGCCGGCTACACGGGCAGTCAGGCCCACGTGCCCGCCGTGTGGGGCGGCGACGCCGAGACGAGCTTCGACGAGACGCAGGGCGTGCCCAGCACCATTCGCAGCGGGCTCAACCTCGCCCTCGTCGGCGTGCCGTACTGGGGGAGCGACTTCGGCGGCTTCAAGTGCCTCGAGGACGCGCAGCGGGACAAGGAGCTGTACCTGCGGTGGGTCGCCCTGGCGGCTGTCTCGCCCATCATGATGGACCAGAATGCCTGCTCGAACCCCTTCGGCCGACGCACGAAGTGGACGCTCTGGAGCGACGACGAGACGCAGGACGTGTACCGGCGCTCGGCCAGCCTGCATACGCGCCTGCAGCCGTACTTCCTGACGCTGGCGCGCGTGGCCCACGAGACGGGCCTGCCGCTCATGCGCGCGCCGCTCCTCTTCTGGCCGAAGGAGCCCCGCACCTGGACGCTCGACGACACGTTCTTTCTGGGGCCCGCCCTGTATGCCGCGCCGGTGCTCCGCCGCGGGCAGACGACGCGCACGGTGTGGTTGCCGCCGGGCGCCCGCTACGTCGAGTGGACGGGGAATACGCTCCACGAAGGTGGGACCGACGTGGTGGTGCCAGCGCCCATCGACGCGCTGCCGCTGTTCCTCGTCGAGGGGCAGCTCTTGCCGCTGCTCGACGAAGACGTTCAGACACTGGCCCCCGCGACCAGCCCGGGCGTGGTGACGGTGTTCGACCGCGCCGACGTCCTTGATGTCGTCGTCGCGCTGGCGCCTGGCGCCTCGGCCACCCTCACGCTCGTCGATGGTGCGACGTTGACGGCGCGGCGGGTGGGCGGCGAGACGAGCCCGGGCCTCCGCAAGGTCGCCACGCCAGCCGAGGTGCGCGCCTGCCGTGACTGTTTCCACCGCGTTCGTCGGGAGGGCTTCGACGAGGTGCTGGTGGTCGGACAGGCCTCGGTCACGCTCGATGGCGTCACGCTCGAGCTCCAGGGCGGCCCCTCGCGTCGGGTACGCTGGCGGGTGCTGCTGCTGCCGGAGCGCGTCGCGCGGTGAGCCTTCGTTCGACCGCGGGGGGGCCTCCTCGAAGGGTCGACGCGACACGGTGCGACGCAGGTCCGCGTCGCAGGTTCGTGAGAACGAGCCGGCGCCCGATGGCGAAGGTCGCCGTGGGCACTCCGGCGGGCAGCTGCACGATGCACAACAACCCTGCGACCGCACCGGCACGCCCAGCACGGGGAGCGAAGTGACGGTGCGGGCGAGCCGGCTCACCCTGGCTGTCGACGCGGAGGGCGCGCCAGGAGCCCAGCGCCGAGAGCTGGGCCGGCGCCAGGGCTGCGTCAGAAGTACTGCGACAGCCCGAGGGTGATGAACCAGTTTCGTTGCGGCAGCAGAAGGACGCCTCCATCGAGCCTGGGCACGAGCCCCGCGAGCGTCGTCCACACCAGCCGCAGGCCCGCGCCTCCAGAGAGCGCAGGGAGCACGGCCACTGGCTGGCCGGTCGCGTCCACGCGCGCCATCACGCCTCCATCGACGAAGACCACCGGCTGCAGGAAGACGGTCGAGGTGAACGCGAACGCCCGGCGCAGCTCGATCGTCCCGAAGGCCTGCGCGGCCGTGCGGTAGAGGTTGTCGGGCAGCCCGCGGACACCGCCCACGGCGCCGTAGCTTCGCCACTGCGACACGTTGCCGAGCAGCATCGCGTTGTTCGGGTCGCCCCACCACGAGGCCTCGGCGACCCCGTTGAGGAAGAGGGCGGTGCGCTCTCCGAACTTCGCGGCGTGCAGGAGCTGAAGCGAGGCCCCATGCCGCTGCGTGACGTCTCGGGCCGTGACGAAGAGCGTCGGCGTCAGCTCGACCGAGAAGCGCGTGCCGTGCGGCACCACGTCGTGCCATTCGTACCCGTCCCAGCTCGCCCGCATCGGGACGCCGACGTTGAGGCCCTCGGTGCGCACGCCGGGGGCCACCTCACCGGTCGAGCGCTCGTGTGACACGTCGAGCCCGAAGCCGAACCGCCACTGCGAGCCGTACCAGAACGGCGTTCGCGCTCCGACGCGGGCACCCCACCAGCGCCGGTTCCACGCGTACTCGCTGTCCTCGAAGAAGATCGAGCTGCCCACCGACGAGACGCCGCCCTCGAACGTCACCCGCCGCGCCGCCGTCTGCGTCTCGCTCGCCCAGAGCTCGAACGAGGGGCTCCGCTCGGACCACATCACGTACCCGCCGACCTCCATGCCGAGGCCGAGGAAGTTGCCCTCGATGAGCGAGACGAAGAAGAAGCTGTCGACCAGCGTGCGGCTCGTGGCGAGGTCGATGGCGGGAATGAGCGTCCACTTCTCGCGCACCGTCACGCGCAGCACGCCCGCGTCGCGCACCACCGACACCTGGTCGAACAGGCCGGTCGTCCACAGCCGGCGGTCGATCTCTTCGACCTGGGCCTCGCTCACGCACGTCGGTGGATGGCCGGGGAGCAGGTCTTCGATGACGGCGCGACGGAGCCGTTTGAGGCCCTCGACCTCGAGCGTCATCGGCTCGCACGGAGCAGACGCCAGCAGCGCGAGCAGGACCGACGTCACGGGGGCCCTCGACGGCCGGTAAGGCGGCTCCTGACGTGGTGCCCTCCGCGCTCCATGCGGCCGTCATGTGACAACTTCGACGCTCGTTCGCCACGCCCGTAATGCCGACGTGCGTCGCCACCTCGTGGGGCACGGCGCGCGAATGACCGCGACGCCCCACCCGGAGAACACCATGTCGCGCCTCACCGTCCCCACCCTGCAGACCGCTCCTGAAGCGTCCCGCCCCGCGCTCGAAGGCCTCAAGAAGGCGCTCGGCACGGTGCCCAACCTCTTCGCCGTCATCGGCAACTCGCCCGCGGCCCTCAACGGCTACCTCGGCTTCACGGGCGCCCTCGACAAGGGCGCGCTCACGGGCCGCGAGATCGAGCTCATCAACCTGCACGTTTCCGAGCTGAACGGGTGCGCCTACTGCGTCGCGGCCCACGGCGCCCTGTCGAAGCGCTTCGAGCTGTCCCAGCAGGACATCGACCGCGCGCGGCTCGGCGTCGGCGCCAACGACCGGGAGAACGCCATTCTCGCGCTCGCCCGCCGCATCACCCGCACCGGTGGCGCCCAGGCCGGCACCGAGCTCGAGCTCGCCCGCAAGGCGGGGCTGAACGACGCGCAGCTCGTCGAGGTCGCCGCGCACGTCGCCTCGAAGGTGTTCACCAACGCCGTCGGCATCATCAGCCAGGTGGCCATCGACATGCCCGCGCAGGCGAACGCGCCGAAGGCCTGAATCAGAGCCTGAAGCCCATTCGTTCGAGCCAGCTCGTCGGCCGTTGGCGGTCCTGCTGCGAGGCGGGCACCACCAGCGAGCCGACGAAGTCGCCGTCGGCGTACACGCGCTTGATGCTGCGCTCGACGTCGGCGAGGTCGCTGTCGGACACCACGCCGTTGCTGGTCGCCTTGTAGAACTGCACCGTCACGCGCACGGGAAAGCGCTCGTCGCGCTCGAGCGTGAGGCCTCCGCACTCGCCGTGCGGGCCCTGCGCGTCGCCGTGGCCAAGCACCGCCTGCTCGACGTCCGACGGGCCACGTGCGCCCTCGGCCGCCGACTCCTGCGCCGGGGCCGGCGCCATCATCATGTCCCCGAGGCCGCCCAGGAAGCTGCGTCGCGGAGGCTCCTTCTGCTTCAGCGGCACCTGGACGATCATCATCATGTCCGAGCCTTCTTCGAGCGCGCCCTGGTCGGCGGTGGTGCCCTGGCCCGCGGCGATGCGGTTCGCCACGGCGCTCTTCCGCTCGGCGGTGAACGTCGTGCGCTGGCCCTTCTCGTTGAAGAACAGCTGCTGGCCCCAGCCCTGGAACGTCTGGTCGCCCGGCAGGTTCTCGATGACGCGCACCGAGGTGCCCTCGCGCGTCACCAGCAGCGTCAACACCGCCGGGTTCTGCGCGGACGACTGGTAGTTGAAGAGCACCGGGTTGAACTCGGCCTTGCCCGTCTTCGGCAGCGGCACGAAGACGTGCTGCGCGCTCACGAGGAAGTGGCTGTCGCGCCGCGCGAGCAGGTTGCCGGTGCCCTTGAGGCTCTGCGGATCCGACAGGTACTCCTTGAGGTTCGACAGCACCTCGGTGAGCCGAATCGCCTTGAGCCCCGCGCCCTCGCGCTGGTTGCCCACGCGCACCCACAATCGGTCGGCCTTCACGTCGGCGGTGGTGTCGGTGAAGTTCGGTAAGCGGATGACGGGCAGCAGCGAGGTGCGCACCTGCTCGCCGACGCGCTCACGGACCTGCAACGTCAGGTCGCTGATGTTCGGTCCGACCGACGAGCCCTCGAAGCGGCCGGTGTCTTCCCACATCACGTTCATCACGCCGAGGCCCCGGGCGGCCGCGCGCGAGACGAGGTGAGCGTCTTGCGGCATGGCGACGACCCGCTGGATCACCTCGGCGTACGTCGGGTCGGGCCGGAAGCCCCACCGCTCCTGCGCGAGGGCGGGCACGGCGAGGGCTGCGGAGGAGAGCACGAAGCGGCGGGTCAGTTTCATGGAGGAGCACCTCGACGACGATGGGTGCTCCCTCGAACGCACGAGGGCCGGAGTCGATCTACCGCTCGAGGTCGACGCCCACGCCCGCTGACACCGTCACGCCGCGTGACAGCGT
Organism: Myxococcaceae bacterium; assembly: GCA_033763395.1. Lineage (GTDB taxonomy): Bacteria > Myxococcota > Myxococcia > Myxococcales > Myxococcaceae > Xiheimicrobium. Next base: position 59,203 of record JANRKQ010000248.1, on the reverse strand, counting down.
GCCGTCGGGCTGGGGGAAGAAGACCGTTCCGCCAGAGCCAAGCACGTAGAACGACTGGAAGAGTCGCCAGCGAAGCCCGGCCGACGCCACCCAGCGCGGCGCCACGCCCAGGCCCATCGCGCCCAGGCGCGCCTCGGCCACCAGGCGCTCGTCGAGGGCTGTCACCTTCACGGTGGCGTCGAAGTCGGTGCGCCCGAAGGTGAAGTGCTCCACCGTTCCGTCCACGGTGACGGTGCGCGCGAGGCGCAGCCGCATTTCGCCGAACACCGAGAACGCATCGGGCAACGCTTCGTCGGCGAGCGGCGTGAGGCCCAGGCCGGTGCCCGAGAAGCGCGCCACCTCGTACTGCGCGCCGAAGAAGCCATGGCGGAACCCGCCGGCCTGCTTGCGCCCCTCGGCACGCAGCGACAACTCGACCGAAGGGACTCGGACATCCATCGCGAGGCCCGCGAGGAAGCCGAGGTCGCGACTCTGGTTTGCGCGGGCGCCCAGGCCGGCGAGGCCCATGAGAGACAACGCCTGGCTGCGGAGGACGACGAACGACGCGTCGAGGTGCGCGAGCGTCGCCGTGGGCGGCACGGTCTGAATGGAGCAGTCGTTGGTGCACGCGACCTGGAGCCCCCGCCCCGGAGTCCCAACGCTGAAGTCGTGCGCGAGCGAGAGCGCGAGCAGGTAGCGCCCGTGCACCGTCGCGTCGCCCGAGAACGTACGGCCCACGTCCCAGGTGACCTCGCCGGCGAAGAGCCGCGCCGCCAGCACGTCGGCCGCGAAGAGCTCGCCCTTCACCGGACCGACCGAGAGCGTCGCCGTCGCGCCCGCGGGCCGGGCATCGGCGTTGAGCCGGTTGGAGTAGCGCAGCAGCAGATGTCCCAGGCCGAGCGTCTTCTGGTGCACGGGCCCCGCGCGCAGCTGGAAGGCCGAGGTGTCGGCGCCGACGCGCAGCACCTGCAGCAGCTCCCCGAAGTCACCCAGGCGGTCCCAGTCTTCGCCGCGCAGCACGCCGCCGATGTCGTCGTCACGCTGGAGCGGCGCCGTGTCGATGACCCGCAGCCGCAAGAGCGGGCCGAGCTGGAGCGAGAAGCTGTCGGCCACCGTGAGGCCCAGCATCGGGCGCAGCCCCGCCATCACGTCGAGCCCGCCGGCGGAGGGGCCACCGAAACCAGACGGCAGCACGCCGGCCTCGAGCTCGGCCCCAGCCATGAGACGCACCGGCGGCCCGGCCTCGAGCGGCGGCGTCGAGCCTCCGTCCGGGGCCTGACTCAACAGCAGTGAGAGAAGCAGCGCGCCCACACCCGCACCGTACTCCGCGACCGATCTCCCATCGATTTCGGAGCCCGCCGCATGGCGACGCTCCGTGCCGCCCCTGCGTGAGTCCGGGTTCCAGCCGCCGGTGCGCAGCCACGAGCAGCTGGCCACCGAGGCGACGGCTCTTCAGGTCATTCGTGAGGGGGTCTGACGAGGGCGAAGGCCCTGGGTCGGCTACTTCGGCTGCGACAGCACCAACCAGAGCTCGCCACCCTCGTGCGCGCCGCCCTGGAGGTAGAACGACTTGTCCTTCGCGAGCGAGTACGTCGCGTCGGTCGGGGGCAGCTTCACCCGCAGCGTCGCCACGCCGTCCTTGAGGCCTTCGAGGCTCAACGCGGCCGACTTTCCGTTCGGCAGGCTCACGGTGAGGCCCTTGCTGGTGACGGCCACCTTCTCGGACGAGCGCTTCTCGAGCGTCAGGTACTTCACCTTGGCGGCGAGCGTCTCTTGCATCTTCGTGAGCGCGGGGTCGACCTTCCCCGGGGTCGTCGAGGCGAACACCACGTCGGCCTGCACCGACACGGGGCCATCGGCCAACGCCACCGACGCGGCGAGGAGCGCCGAGCCGAGGAGCATTCGTCGCGAGAAGGTCGTCATGGTCGTCACAGGTCCTGCTTCTTCGTTTCGTCGGGCGGCGTGGGCGCCACGTCTTCTTCGTCCGACCCGCCGCCCTTCTTGCGGCCGCCGTCCTTCTTCTCGGGGGCGTCGACCACCCAGATGACCGCGTCGCCGCTCTCGGTCTCGAACACCACCGGCTTCACCGCCGCCTCGGTGTCGACAGAGACGGTCTGCACCTCGACCTTGCCGGCGCCGTAGCCCTCGGGCGCCCGCCCAGCCACCGACAGCGTCAGGGGAATCGCGATGGCCACCGCTGCGACCGCACCCACCAGGCCCGCCATCACGGGCCCCCGCTGGTACGTGAAGAGCTCGCTGAACGTCAGCTTGAGGCGCTCGACCAGCGGCAGCTTCTCGGGCGTGATGCGCGCCATCACGTCGTCGGTGAACTGCTTCCAGTCGACCTCGTCGGCCTGCATCTCGAGCGCGTTGCGCATCAGCCCATCACCCGCGCGAAAGTCGGCCACCTGGGCCGCGCTCTCTTTGTTGAGCTGCAGGTGCTGGTCGACCTGCTGCCGCTCCTCGGGCGACAGCTCTCCGTCGACGTAGGGCGACAGCAGGGGGAGGAACTTCTCTCGGGCCGGGTTCTTCATGTGCACCTCGCGAAGAAGCCTGACGGCCCGCGTGCGTCATTATTCTGATCAGCCTTCATTGCCGACTCCGGCCTTCGCCTCGTCCAACTCCAGGTAACCACCGAGGATTTTCTGCATCTTGAGGCGGGCATGGAAGAGCCGCGACATCACCGTACCCTTGGGAATGTCGAGGGTGCGCGCCAGGTCTTCGTAGCTCATGCCCTCGACCTCGCGCAGGAGCAGGATCTTCCGGTGGGCCTCGGGGATCTCCTGAATGGCCTGGGTGATCTTGTCCGCCAGCTCCTTTCGGAGCGCCGCCTTCTGCGGGTTCGTGCCGAGCTTGCTGCCGAGCGCGCCGATGTTGGCCTCGCTGGTGTCGAGGCGTACGGACTCGTCGAACTCGACGTGATCGTCACCCCGGGCCGACCCCTTCCGGCGCAAGACGTCGATGCAGATGTTCACCGTGATGCGGTACAGCCACGTGTAGAAGCTCGAGTCGCCCTTGAAGTGGTCGAGGTACTTGTAGACCTTGACGAAGGCCTCTTGCGCGACGTCGCGGGCCTCTTCCTTGTCCTTCACCATGCCCAGCGCCACGCCGTAGACCTTGCGCTGGTAGCGCTCGACGAGCGACTTGAACGCGCGCTGGTCGCCCTGGCGAACGCGCTGCACGAGCGTGAGATCGTCGGTGGCCAAAGCGGGGCGGACCATAGCCTGTGGATCCGACCGGGTGAAAAACTCTCGCGACGGGCCCCGGCGCTGGGCCGTCGGGGACAGGAAGCGGGGGAAGGCGAGCGTCATCGGCATGGCGCAACGGACGAAGGCGGCCTTTGGACCTTCATTCGATGGGCCTCGCCAGAGTCCCGTCAGCGGAGAATTCCGTGCGGGCGACGTACGCGCATGTGAGCATGGAGGCGGAGCGACACCGGCCGTGGCCATCGAGCGACCCATTCGTGTGTTGGTGATCGACGACTCGCCGGCGAACCGCCGCGCCATCACCGCCATGCTCGAGTCGGCGCCGGGCCTCGAGGTCGTCGACCGCGCGGCCGACGGAGAAGAGGGCCTCAAGAAGGCCATCGCCCTCAAGCCCGACTGCATCACGCTCGATCTCGAGATGCCGCGGCTCGACGGCTACAGCTTCTTGCGGTTGCTCCAGTCGCGGGCCCCCACGCCCGTCATCGTGCTGTCCTCGTACGGCCACCCGGCAGACGTCTTCAAGGCGCTGCAGCTGGGGGCGTTCGACTTCGTCGCCAAGCCGCCGAAGGCCGATCAAGCCTCGCTCGACTCGGTGCGGGCAGAGCTCATCCAGAAGGTGCGGGCGGCGCCCCTGGCCCGACGGGGGGCCGCGCGCCCACCGGCCGATCCGTTCCTCACGCCGGCCGTGTTCCCCGCGGCGGTGCCGGCCGTGCGCCCGAAGTCGCCCCCGATGCCGACGAACACCGCGACCGTGGTGGCCATCGGAGCGTCGACGGGTGGCCCGCCCGCCGTCCAGAAGGTGCTCGAAGCGCTCGCTGGGCTGCCCGTCTGCGTGCTGGTCGCGCAGCACATGCCCAGCCGCTTCACCGAGGCCTTCGCGCAGCGCCTCGACGGGGCGCTCCCGTTCCGCGTGCAGGAAGCCCAGGGCGGCGAGCCGGTGGCCCCCGGCCGTGTCTACATCGCCCCGGGCGGCGCGCAGCTCGAGCTCGTCGAGCAGGGCAGCGCCCTCGTCACGCAGGTGAGCCGGCCCGCGCCCACCGACCCCTACGCGCCCTCGGTCGACCGGCTCTTCTCGAGCGTCGCCAAGGCCACGAAGGGGCTCGCCCGCGGCGTGGTGCTCACCGGCATGGGCAGCGACGGCGGGGTGGGGGTGAAGGCGCTCCTCAAGGCCGGCGCCGAGGTGTGGGTCGAGTCGGAAGAGACGGCCGTCGTCTTCGGCATGCCGCAGGCCGCCATCGTGAACGGCCCGGTCACCCAGGTGCTCCCGCTCCACGCGCTGGGACCCTCGCTCGCGCAGGCGATTCAGGTGTCTCGCGGCTCCGGGAACTTCCCGGCGCTCCAGCCCAAGAAGTGACTCGCTCGGGCCTCCGGGTCGGGTAGGGTGATGTCCGACCATGACGATTCGAGCCCTCGTGGTGGACGACTCGCTCCAGCTGCGCCGCAGCGTCATGTACGCGTTGCAGAAGCTGCCCGACCTGGTGTGCGTCGAGGCGGGTGACGGCGCCGAGGCGCTGCGCAAGCTGCGCGGCGGGCCCTTCGACATCGTGCTGTCGGACATCAACATGCCGGTGCTCGACGGGCTCAAGCTGGTGGCGCACATTCGGGGCGACCCGGCGCTCTCGAAGCTGCCCATCGTGATGATCACCACCGAGTCTGCCGAGGCCGACCGCGAGCGCGCGCTCAAGCTCGGCGCGAACGCGTACCTGGTGAAGCCCGTGCAGGCCATCGAGGTGCTCGAGACGGTGAAGTCGTTGCTGGGCTTGAGCTGACGCCGTGGTCTTCACCCTCCTCACCGCGGCGGTGGTGGCCAACGCGCCCATGGCCGACGTCTGGCCGTTCAAGGGCGTTCGGCTGCCCGATGGCTCCATCGAGTACACGTACGATCTGACGGCCCTCAAGGCGTCTTCGGGGTTCGCCGACGCGAAAGAGGCCAACGGCGAGGCCGAGGTGAAGGCGTTCCTCTCGCGGCTCCCCAGGCAGGTGGTGGTGCGCGTGCCGGCGGGGGTCCCGGTGACGCTGACGAGCGGGCAGGGGCTCGAGCGCGCGCCGTTGGCGACGAGCTTCGCGCTGACGCCCGAGGGGCCGCTGGCGACCGACAACCCGTTGGGGAAGAAGGCGGGCGCGAAGCTGCTGGCGCCGCTCGACCCGAGGACGCCGAAGGTGCTGCTCGGCGCCGAAGCCCCGCTGTGGTGGGCGCGCCAGCTCGAAGACGCGGCGCTGGCGGCCGTCGAGGTCGACACCGAATGGCTGCGCCGCGAGCTGTGGACGAAGGTGGCCGAGAAGGCCACGGCGCGCTTCCGGTCGAGCGCTGGCGACGCGCGTGAAGGCGCCCTGGCGCTGGCGGCGCGCGTGCTGTGGGCGTCGAGCTGTGGCGACCCGGCCCGGGTGCCACCCGCCGGGAAGAACGACGGCGAGCTCAAGACGGCCATCGAGGCCGAGCGCGCCCGGCTGTCGGCCGACCTCGACGGGCAGGTCCCGCCGGCGCCGTGGTCGACGACGCCCGAGCTCGGCTGTGCCTTTCACCGCGCCCGCGTGCTGTCGCGGCCCTTCGAGCAGAGCCGCGCCGGCACCTCGGCCGTGCTGCTCTTCCTCGAGCTGCTGGAAGGGGACGGCAAGCTCGCGGCCTCGTGGGAGCGGGTGCGCCAGCGCCGCGACCGCTTCCTGGGCGAGCCGGCCGACGAGCCGCTCCTCGCGTGGCGTAGACAGGCGAAGGGAGAGCCCGCCCGCGCGCTGGAGGCGCTCAACGAGTTCATCGAGGCGCTCCCGGTGGCGGCCCGCGTGCCGCCGCCCCTGATGGCGTGGCCCGAGACGCCGTTCACGAAGTTCCTCGCCGAGCTCTCGGGCCCCGAGCGCGCCGCGGCGCTCGATGAGCTGGCCGCGGCGGTGGGCGATGGGCGCGTGGCGCCCGGGGCGTCGGCGGCGAAGGCGCCGGGCTGGCCGGTGCTTCGTGAGGCCGCGCTCGCGGCGCTGCTGACCGACAGTCCGAAGGCGGTTCAGATCGACTCGGGCTGGCGCGATCGCCTGGGCGGGGCGTTCGCGGCGCTCCAGGGCAGCCACCACGACACCCGGCGCGGCGGGCTCGACACGGACGACGAGGCACTCGAGCGCACGCGCCTCGAGCTGCGCCTGAACGTGCCGCCGCTGCTCGAGGTCGAGCCGGTGCCACAGACGTTCGCGAAGGCCGCGCGGTCGCTGGAAGCGCTGGCTGCCGCGCTCACCGAGGAGCGGCTGACGAGCCTGTCGGGGCTCGGGCCTGATGGCGCTCGCACCGGCCCCGTGCTGCCTGAGGCCCGTCGCCTCGCGGGACTCCTGTCTGGCCTCGCGGCCCTCGCCCAGAGCGGCGGCGCCGAGTCGAACGCCAAAGCCGCGGCCGAGGCCCGGCGCTTCGTCGCCACCTGGCGGAGCGAGAAGTGGCTCACCCGCGATGTCCGCGCGGCGTTCGCGGCGCCCCTGGCAATGGGGTCGGAGCGAAGCCACGCGGCCCTCGTCGGCGTGTCACGGCGCGAGCTGCGCGTGGGGTTCGCCGCGCCGCCCCGGCCGTCCCTCGTCGGGGAGCCCGCGGGCTTCGTCCTCAACGCGGCGGTCGAGCAGCGGTACCTGGTCCCCGTGCTGGTGACGGTCGGCTCCAGCGCCGCCGCGCTGGCCAGGCCGGTGGAGCGTGCGAAGCTGAAGGGCGCCGTCGACGGAGCGGGACGCGAACTCGAGAAGCTCGAGGCCGTCTTCCACGAAACGTTGCACGGTGATGGGTCTTCGGGGGTTCCCCCGCAGTGAGGTCAAGGGAGCGTTGCCAATGAAGTTACACGTGTGGGTCGGGGCGCTGACGGCGCTCGTGGTGGGTCTCTTCGTGCAGTCGTGTGGGCCGGCGCGCTGTACGCCGCAGTCGTGCCCGAACGGGTGCTGCGACACCACTGGCATGTGCCAACAGGGAACCACCACGAACGCGTGCGGGCGCGGTGGTGCGCTCTGCTCGTCGTGCACGCTGGGCTTCTCGTGCGTCGGCGGGAGCTGCACGTCGCTCGGCACGGGCGGGAGCGGCACCGGCGGCAGCGGTGGCTCGGGCGGAAGCGGCGGTTCGGGCGGCGGGCTCTCCACCGGTGGCGGGAGCGCGGGCGGAGCGGTCGGTGGTGGATCCGCGGGCGGCGGCTCTGCAGGAGGCGGCTCGGCGGTCGGCGGCGGCTCGGCGGTCGGCGGGGGCTCGGCGGTCGGCGGTGGCTCGGCGGTCGGCGGTGGCTCGGCCGGCGGTGGCTCGGCCGGCGGTGGCTCGGTCGGCGGTGGCTCGGCCGGCGGTGGGTCGGCCGGCGGTGGCTCGGCCGGCGGTGGCTCGGCCGGCGGTGGCTCGGCCGGCGGGAGCGGCACTGGGGGTGGCGGTGCTGGCCCGCCGTGCGGGCCCAACAACTGCGGCGGCTGCTGCAACGGCAGCAGCTGCATCATGAACACGAGCGTCATCGCGTGCGGCGCCAATGGTTCGGCCTGCACCGTGTGCCCGAACGGCACGACGTGCCTCAACGGCACCTGCCAGGCGAGCTCCGCCTGCAACGTTCAGACGTGCGCCAGCGGCTGCTGTGACCCCCAGTTCGGATGCGAGCCTGGAACCTCGAGCAACGCGTGCGGGTTCGGCGGCACGCGGTGCCAGGGCTGCCTCATCAACTCGTTCTGCAGCAACAAGGCGTGCACCACGGGCAACGGCGGCCCCGGCGCGGCGTGCTTGAGCGACCAGGGATGCATCAACGGCGACGGGCTCGGCACGGGCGAGATGGACAGCTGCATCACGGCCAACCCCATCTTTCCCGGGGGCTATTGCAACCCGTCCTGTGCGCCTGGCAACACCTGCTTCAACGGCTCGTGCCTCAGCATCTTCGGCGGCAACTTCTGCATGGGGAATTGCACCACGCCCGGCGCTGGACAGAGCAACTGCCGCACCGGGTACGTGTGCGAGAGCCTCACCGTCAACGGGCTCGCCGCGCCGTTCGGCTTCTGCTTCCCGAACTGCAACAACAACCCGTCGATGATCTGCGCGGCTGGCACGACCTGCAACACGCAGGGCTACTGCCGATAGACCCAAAGGCTGGCGAGGCCGCCGAACCGTGGCACACTCTCTTTCTGCGCGGAGCGCCGGCCGCGCAGAACACGGACGTCGGTGGGCTGCCCCCGACACAGTGGCTGCGATGGGGTGGCCAAGGAGCGTTGAACCATGAAGCTGCACGTGTGGGTGGGCGCGATCACCGCCCTGCTGGTCTCGATCGTCGTCCAGTCGTGCGGGACTGCCAGGTGCACGCCGCAGTCCTGCGCCAACGGCTGCTGTGACACCGCGGGCATGTGCCAGCTCGGCAGCGCGTCGAACGCGTGCGGCCGCGGCGGCGCGCTCTGCTCCTCCTGTACGCTCGGCTTCACCTGCGTTGGCGGCAGCTGCACCTCTCTGGGCACTGGCGGCAGCGGAACCGGCGGGAGCGGCGGCTCTGGCGGGTCGGGTGGAAGCGGTGGCGTAGGTGGCGGCCTCTCGACGGGTGGCGGCAGCGCTGGTGGCGTCGTCGGCGGTGGCAGCGCGGGCGGCGCCGCGGTGGGCGGTGGCAGCGCGGGCGGTGCCGCGGTGGGCGGTGGCAGCGCGGGTGGTGCGGCGGTCGGTGGCGGGAGCGCGGGTGGCTCCGCAGTCGGCGGTGGAAGCGCGGGCGGCTCGGCCGTCGGTGGAGGGTCGGCTGGCGGCGCTTCGGGCTGCGCAGGCTGCACCGGCTGCTGTCTGAACGGAACGCTCTGCATCCCAGACACGGTCGCTTCGTCGGCGCCCACGGCGTGCGGACGCAACGGCGGCGCGTGCCAGATGTGTCAGGGCTCGACGCCCAACTGCAGCAACGGGCAGTGCGTGTCGGCGCCATGCGGCCCATCGAACCCGTGCACCAACGGGTGCTGCCAGAACGGGGTCTGCCAACCCGGCATCACCAGCAATGCCTGTGGCCCGGCCGGTGGCACCTGCTCCGTCTGCAGCGGCAACCAGTCGTGCGACCGGGCGACCAACCCGAGCGCGATGGGCTTCTGCATCACGCCCGCGTGCAACGCGTCGACGTGCCCCAACGGGTGCTGCAACGGCACGACGTGCGAGACGGGCACCGCTCAGACGGCGTGCGGCATCGGCGGGCTGGCGTGTCAGTCGTGCACCGGTGGCACCGCCTGTACCTCGAGGAACTGCAACTTCGGCTCGGTGCCTTCGAGCTTCGCGGGCGCGCCGTGCACGAACAACAGCCAGTGTACGAACGCCGGAGGCTGCATTCCCCAGTTCCTCGACGGCGGCGTGGGCAGCGACACAGGCTTCGTCGGCGGCTACTGCACCGGAGACTGCACCAGCACCGCGTGCCTGCCGGGCTCGACGTGCATCAACCTCGGCAGCAGCACGCAAGCCATCAACCGCTGCCTGCAGACCTGCCCCACGCCGAACGGCTTCAGCACCTGCCGCTTCGGGTACTCGTGCTGGCCGCTCACCCTCACCGCGACGATGATGCAGGCTCCGTTCGGCATCTGTTACCCCTCGTGCCGCGGCAACCAGGACTGCGCCCCACCTGCGACGTGCAATCAGTCGACAGGCATCTGCAATTAGTCACTGGCAGCGGTGGCGCTCGAGCTGAGCGCCCTGCTCGGTGCGGCGGAGGAAGACGATGGAGCCGTCGCCGCTGACGGCGAGCTCACGAAAGGACTCCTCGACGACGGCGTTCGCTGGAAACGACGCCTGCCCCAGTGGGCGGCCGTCGGCGCCGTCGATGCACAGCACCACGATGCCCAGGCGCGGCGCCTCTGGCGTCGAGCCGGCCACCTCACGCTGCGCGCCCAGGTAGGCGATGCCCGAGGCGTCGCTGTCGAGCAGCACGAGGGTCAACACCGGGCCGCCGAAGGACAGCTGCCGGGTGAAGCGGTGGGCCAGCGTCGCCTTCGCCACCGCGGTGAGCGCCACGAGGCCCGTGGGCGCGTCGACGAGCATCGCGGTGAGGTAGTGCGCGCCGTCCTTCGAGGGGCGCCCTGGCACCTCACCGCGGTCCGGGTCGGCCTTGCCAGACGTCTTGCCGAGCCGCACGAGGTCGCCGTGCTCTCGCTCCACGAGCACGTCGTCGCCGTCTTCGAAGAGCCCTGTCGAGGCGCCGCCCTCGGCGAGGCCTTTGCCTTCGAGCGGCAGCTCTCCGCGCGGCTTGCCGTCGGGCCCGATGACGGCGACCGCCTTGTCGACGAGCCGGTCCATCACGAGCGCAGAGCCGTCCTTCGTCACCACCACGTCCTGCGCGGCCTGCAGGGGCAAGGGGACGGTGCCCACCCGCCGGCCCTTCGCGTCGAGCTTCACCAGCCGCTGGTTCACCTGGTCGAGCACCCAGAGCGTGCCGTCGGGGCCAGGCGCCAGGCTCATGGGGCCCTCGGGGTTGCCTTCCTGCTGACGCTCCCGGCCCAGGTCGTCGGGCCCGCTCCCCCAGCCGAACGAGGCGATGACCTCGGCTCCGCCTGGCGAGGACGTCGAACCGCTGTCGCTGGCCGCTGCACGCGCGGTCGCCTCGGTCTGCGGGGGCCCCATCGAGGGGCGCGGTCCTGCCGCCTCAGGCAGACCCGCGTCGGCTTCGTCACCCGTCGCCGGCGAGGCTCCGCTGGCGCCAGGTCGGCTGAGCCACCAACCGGCGAGCAGCGCGACGAGCACCACGCCTGCGCCGACGCCGAGCCACTGCCGCTGCCGCGATGCCATGGCCCGCCAAAACCACGTTTCTCCGCCGATCGCGACGGCTCAGGTTCCATTCGGCGCGTATGGGTTTCAGTCGATCGTGACTGGGCTTCGAACACGCAGTCGACCGTCTCCAGGCCACCCGCTTTGTCAGAACTCGTTACGCAAACCATGGGAGTTCAACAGGTTGGATCGGGGCGATGTCCGATGTCGGGACTGGTACGGAAATCGCTCTATGTGTCTTCCAGTGTGCGTCACCCGCGGGTGACAGTGCAAAGGGAGCAGTCCATGGCCGGAGTGAAGCGACTGGTGGTGGTGCTGAGCGGGGCGCTGGTGGCGTGCGCGGGGACGGCGACGGACACGGCGGCGGACAGCGAGCTGCTCCGGGGCGCCAACGAAGACACGGCCACCATCAGCGCGGAGCTGACGGGCGGCGTGGCGATCGGCTCCACGCTGCGCACCACGTCGGACCTGAACCTGCGCACCGGCCCGGCGCTCGAGAATCGGGTGCGGCTGGTGATGCCGAAGGGCGCGACCGTCACCACCATCAACCGCGGAACGCCGAGCGGCAGCTGGTACAACATCCGCTACAACGGCATCGAGGGCTGGGCGCACGGCGGCTACCTCGTGCTGGTGAGCAGCCCGTCGACTCCGACGACGCCCACCACGCCCGGCACCTCGTCGGCACGTGACCAGGCCATCAGCCGCGCGAAGGGCGGCGTGGGCTTCGGCTACCGCTGGGGCAAGGGCCGGTGGCTTCCCTTCGGCGTCACGTCGTCGAACAAGGGCGTCTGCACGGGCAACTGCCCGAACTGCACCTACCGCGGTGAGTACGGCGCTGACTGCTCGGGCTACGCCGCCAAGGTGTGGACGGTGCCGTCGTGGAACAACGACATGACGAAGGAGTCGCACCCCTACAGCACCTGGGACTTCGTGAAGTCGAACAGCCAGTGGACGACGGTGTCGCGCGGCGCGCTGAAGAAGGCCGACGCGCTCGTGTACAACGATGGCAGCGGTGGCCACATCGTCATCTACGAGTCGGGTGACGGCTGGGGCTCGTCGTGGGTGTACGAGGCCCGCGGCTGCGCGTACGGCATCGTGCACAACATTCGTTCGTTCGGCTCGCAGTACAAGGGCATCGCGCGCGCCGGGTACTGAGCTTCGCAGCGGCGGACTTGGAGTGCCCGGTCACTGCCCTTCGAGCTGACGCATCAGCTCTTCGAACATCTTCGCGGCCTCGGGGTCGAGCGTCGTGCCCGGGGCGCCGCCGTTCTGGAGATCGCCGAACAGCTTGTCGAGGTCGAACGTGCCGACGTCTTCGTCGCCGTGCGTCTCTTCGAACCACCGCCGGCGCAGCTCGTCGAGGGCGCGCGCGCGGCCCGGTGACACCTTCGAGGCCACCTCGGTGAGCGTCTTCGACGACACCCAGCGGTACCGGTACTGCTCGACGTAGCTCTTCAGCGTGCGCTCCCACGCGTCTTCGCCCACGAGCTTGCGTTGCGCGTCGAAGAGGAGCGGCGCTTTGCCGTAGACGATGCCCGCGTACTGCGTCGACGAGGTGAAGGCCCCCGTGGGTTGGTTGGCCTTCGTGTCGGCGCCGCCCATCAGCCGCCACATCTGGTACGCCATCTTCACCTGGCCCTCGCGCACGTCGTTGGCGGCCTTCTTCCCCTTGCGCCACTCGAGCAGCAGCAGCGCGGTGTGCTGGGTCAACGGCTCGTCGGCCACCGGCTCGTCCACGGCGTCGCTGCCGATGAGACAGGCGAAGTACTGGTGGGCCACCTCGTGCAGCACGGTGAACTCGAGCGACGAGCGCATGAGGTTCTTCAGCATCGGCAGCACCATCGTCATCACGGCCGGGTTCGCCGCCGCCCCGCTCAAGCCAAGCGCCGAGAGCGGATCGGCCGAGCCCGAGACGAGCATGCGCGAGACGGTGATGAGGCCGGGAAACTCCATGCCGCCGGCGCCCTTGCCGAGCGGCGCCTCGACCACCCGCAGCGTCTGGTGCGGGGCGGGGCCCAGGCGGCGGTGGAGCTCCTTCACCGCGTACACCGCGTGGTCGAGCACCGCGCGGCCCTGGGCGTCGTCCTTGTGCACGAAGGCCTCGACGGTGACGTCGCCCGCGCTCCCCGAGAGCTTCTGCAGGCCCCGCGCGACGAAGACGGGGAAGTCACGCGAGCCGACGATGGCGTTGGTGAAGCGCACCCGGCCACCCTTCTCGGGCACCTCGCCCAGGGCGACGCCGGGCATCACCACCTGCATGCCGCTGGGTGCCGAGACGCTCACCATGAAGGCCGAGGGCGCGAAGGCCGAGAGGTCGCCCATGCCCGAGGGCGGCGAGAAGAGGTCTCCGTTGGGCTTCGTCGGCGGCACCATGGGCAAGAGGCCCACCAGGGAGGCGAAGTCGTCGCTCGCGCCGAACGCGCCGTAGTCGGGCATCTCACCTTCGGGCTCCAGCATCGGGAGCGCCGCCTGCACCGACACCTCGACGACGACGGCCGTGCCCGCGACGGCCTCGACCGGCAGCTTCACCCGCCACAGCGTCGCGTCCGGGTGCTCGAGCGCCGCGGCCTGCCCATTGACGGCCGCGTTCAAGAGGGTGACGGCGTCGGTGTGGGCCGCGTTCGGCGTGGTGCGCAGGAGCACCTCGTCGAGCGGCTCGCCGGTGACGTGCCAGGTGAGGGAGACGCGGCCGACGACCTTGCGGTGGGCCACGTCGACGGTGAGGTCGGCGCGGTAGAGCGGGAGGTTCGCGACCGGGCCGACCGCCTTCTCGAGCCGGGCCTGTTCGCCCGACCGGAGCGCCTTGAGGCCCAGCTGGAGCTCCGGGGAGAGCTCGTCGGCGAGGGCGGGGGCCGTGACGAGCAGCGCGACCACCCAACTCCGCGCGAAAAAAGCCGACATGCGTCGCATCCTCACACGAAGCCGTCGACCGGGTCGACCGGAAGCCCATGACCGGTCGGTCACGCTCCCACCCCCTGACCGTCGACGCAGGCCCCACCCGGGTTTCCATCTGCTACACGACGACGCCCATGGCCTCACCGTCGTCTGCGCTCGGACCCCTCGACGTCACGAAGACCCTCACCGGGAAGCGGGTGTTGTTCGCCGGCGCCACCGGCTTCGTCGGCAAGGTCTCGTTGTCGATGTTGCTCCACCACTACGGCGACGACCTCGCGCACGTCTTCATCCTCGTGCGCAAGGGCAGCTCGAAGGACGCGAAGACGCGGTTCTTCGACAAGGTGGCCACCAGCGAGCCCTTCGAGCCCGTGCGCACGAAGTATGGCGGCGAGGCCGGCGCGCTCGAGTGGCTGGCGAAGAAGGTGACGATCCTCGACGGCGATATCACCGACCCGTGGATGGGCCTCGACGAGGCGCAGGGCCGCGCGCTCAAAGGCCAGATCGACGTGGTGGTGAACTGCGCCGGCCTGGTGTCGTTCAACCCGTCGCTCGAGGTGGGCCTCAACGTCAACACGCACGGCGTGAAGTACCTCGTCGACGCCTGCCTGTACTGGGACGTGCCGCTGGTGCACATGTCCACGTCCTTCGTGGCGGGGAACCGCTCGGGGCTCGTCTTCGAAGACGAAGAGGTCATCGGGTACTTCCCCCGCCGCGGCGAGCTCGACGGGCGTGACTTCTCCATCGAGCAGGAGCTCGTCGACTGCGAGAAGGCGGTGGCCCGGCTGCGCGAGCAGGCCGACGACAAGGCGCTCGCCTCGGAGTTCCGCACCCGCGCCATCGAGCGCCTCGAGTCCGAGGGGCGCGACCCCAACGACGAGAAGGCGCTGCGGCTGGCGGTGGGGCGCGAGCGAAAGCTGTGGCTCACCACCCGCCTCGTGGAAGCGGGCATGGAGCGCGCGAAGCACTGGGGCTGGCCCAACACCTACACGTACACGAAGTCGCTGGGTGAGCAGGTCATCGCGAAGACGCCGGGGCTCCGGTACGCCATCGTGCGGCCCTCCATCGTCGAGTCGGCGCAGCGCTACCCGTTCCCCGGCTGGAACGAGGGCTTCACCACCTCAGCGCCGATGATCTACGCGCTGATGAAGAGCCGCGGCATTCTGCCCACCGCGCACGACACCATCCTCGACATGATTCCGGTCGACCAGGTGGCGGGCAGCCTCATCGCCATCACCGCGCAGCAGCTGCGCACCGCCGAGCGGCGCGTGTACCAGCAGGCCACCGGCGACTCGAACCCCTTCATCGCGGCGCGCTCCACGGAGCTGGTGGGCCTCTACGGCCGCGAGCGCATGCGCAAGAAGAAGGGCGGCATGAGCCTGTTCGACGAGCTCAAGGTGCGCAACGAGGCCAAGGCCACCTCGAAGCTGCGCTTCGACACGCTCTCGACGCCGATGATCTCGAAGGGCGCGAAGTGGCTGGCGAAGCTCATCGACGAGCAGAAGCCCTCGTGGGGCGCGCCGCGGGTGGCGGCGATGCTCGAGCACGCGAAGGTGCAGCTCGAAGACGTGGCCGACGACGCCGACCGGCTCAACCTCATCGTCGACCTGTTCCTGCCCTTCATCTGGGAGAACCGCTTCGTCTTCCGCTGCGACAACACGCGCTCGCTCTACGTCGACATGCCGGCGCACGACCGCGCGAAGATCGCCTGGAACCCCGAGGCGCTCGACTGGCGAGACTACTTCCTCAACGTGCACATCCCCGGGCTCGAGAAGTGGGTGTTCCCGGGGCTCGATGAAGAGACGCAGAAGCGCAAGGTGGTGTCGGCGTACCGCGACCTCATCGAGCTCTTCGAGGCCACGGTGTACGAGTGGCGGCACCGCGTCGCCTTCCGCATGCACGCGGGCGACGACGAGCAGCGCTTCACCTACGGCGAGGTGCACCGGTACGCGAACCGGGTGGGCAGCTTCCTGCTCGCCCAGGGCGTCAAGCCGCAGGAGCGCGTGATGCTCCTGTCCGAGAACCGGCCCGAGTGGCCCATCGCCTTCTTCGGCATCTTGCGCGCGGGCGCGACGTCGGTGCCCTGCGACAAGGAGCTGTCCGAGGCCGAGCTGGTGAACATCGCGCGCCGATCTGACGCGAAGGTGCTGCTGGTGTCGGAAGAGCTCGCCGAGAAGCGCCCGCGCCTCGAGCAGGCGCTGGCCGACGCGAAGCTGCCCACGAAGGTGTGGTCGCTCGCCGAGGCCCTGTCGGGAGACCCAGCCCGGCCCGATGGCATCGGCGCCGTCAAGCGCTCGGCCTCGCCCGACGACGTCGCCTCGCTCATCTTCACCTCGGGCACCACCGGCGTGCCCAAGGGCGTGATGCTCACGCACCGAAACTTCACCTCGCTCATCTCGCGGCTCGCGGGCGCGTTCGACATCGGCGTCGGAGACGGCGTGCTGTCGGTGCTGCCGCTCCACCACACCTTCGAGTTCTCGGCCGGGCTGCTCACGCCGTTCTCGCGGGGCGCCGAGATCTCGTACATCGACGAGCTGACGGCCGACCGCATCGGCGAGGTGCTCGAGGGCGGCAACATCACCGGCATGGTGGGCGTGCCCGCGCTCTGGCAGCTCTTCCACAAGAAGGTGACGCAGGAGTTCGCGGCCCGGCCGAAGATCGTCGAAGAGGGCCTCAAGGCGCTCATGAGCGTCAACGCCGAGCTGCGCAACCGGCGCGGCATCAACCTGGGCAAGCTGCTGTTCTGGCCCGTGCACCGCAAGTTCGGCGGGCGCATGAAGTTCATGATCAGCGGTGGCTCCGCGCTGTCGGACGACGTGCACAAGGCCTTCCACGCGCTCGGCTTCACGCTCGACGAGGGCTACGGCCTCACCGAGGCGGCGCCAGTGCTGACGGTGACGAACGCGGGCAACAAGCGGCTGCCGAACTCGGTGGGCCGGGCGCTCCCGGGCGTCGAGCTGAAGATCCACGAGCCCGACAACGATGGCATCGGCGAGGTCATCGCGCGCGGGCCGAACGTGATGGCCGGCTACTTCCAGGACCGGGACTCGACCGAGGCGGTGCTGAAGGCGGGCTGGCTGCACACCGGCGACCTCGGGCGCCTCGACGCCGACGGCAACCTGACGCTGGTGGGCCGCAAGAAGGACGTCATCATCGACGCCAACGGGAAGAACGTGTACCCGGACGAGCTCGAAGACCTCTACGGCGTGCACCCGCACCTCAAGGAGCTGTCGGTGGTGGGCCTGCCCGACGAGCACGGCGGAGAGAAGGTCGCCTGCCTCTGCGTGCCTGACTACAAGGACCGCCCGCGTGACGAGGTGCGGCGCGAGCTCGAGGAGCACTTCCGTCGCGTCGGCAGCGACGAGCCCTTCTTCCGCCGCATCAAGGTCTTGCGCTTCTGGGACGGCGAGCTGCCGCGCACCTCGACGCGCAAGGTGAAGCGCCCGCTCGTGGTGAAGGAGCTCGCCCGCCTCGACAAGCTCGCGCACTCGGCCGAGAAGGCGAAGCAGGCGGGCCCCGACGACGGCACCGACTGGCTGGTGCAGATCATCGCCGACGTGGTGCAGAAGCCGGTGGCCGACGTGCGCCCGGACTCGCGGCTCCAGGTCGACCTCGGCCTCGACTCGCTCATGCTCACGGAGCTGTCCACGGCGCTCGAGCAGGCCGGCGTGCCCACCTCGGCCATCAGCGATCTGACGAAGATCCAGACGGTGGACGACCTGCGCAAGGTGGTGGCGAGCGCAGGCCGGCGGCCGAAGGGCGCGGGCGTGAAGGAGCTCGTGGTGAAGGACGCCGAGGCGCCGGCGAAGGGCGACGCGCTCGAGCTCGACCTGCCCGCGCCCGTGGCGCAGCTCGGCCGGCAGGCGCTGACGCTGGGGCAGAAGTCGATCTACGGCGGCCTCTTCGACGTGAAGGTGACGGGCAAGAGCTTCGTGCCGCAGAACCGGAACTTCCTCGTAGTGGCCAACCACGCCAGCCACCTCGACATGGGCCTGGTGAAGGTCGCGCTCGGCGAGCAGGGCCAGCGGCTGGTGGCGCTCGCGGCCCGCGACTACTTCTTCGACACCTCGTGGAAGCGGGCGTACTTCGAGAACTTCACCAACCTCATCCCGATGGACCGGCAGGGCAGCCTGCGCGAGTCGCTGCGGCTGGCTGGAGAGTCGCTCACCCAGGGCTTCAACCTGCTCATCTTCCCCGAGGGCACGCGCTCGCCCAATGGTGAGCTGATGGAGTTCAAGCCCACCACCGGCTACCTCGCGCTGTCGTTCGGCGTCGACATTCTGCCGCTGTACCTGAAGGGCACGTACGACGCGCTGCCCAAGGGCGCGTGGTGGCCGAAGTTCGAGGCGCTCGAGGTGCGCATCGGGCCGCCGATTCTCATCGACGACCTCCGCGCGAAGGCGAAGGGCCTGGCCAAGAGCGAGAGCTATCGCCTCGCGACGAAGATGGCCGAGGAGTCGGTGCGCGCCTTGTCCCAGGGCCGGGCGCTGCGGCCGGAGCTGCTGCCGGTGCCAGCGATTCCAGCACGGGAGCGGCGGTGAAGCGCACCTGCGGCCCTGAAAGCCGAGTCGAGCAGGACACGCGTGAACGAAGGCGGCGGCGAGGCGGACGCGCGATGGCCGAATTTCGTGAGGGTCGAGGCGTGACGTGGAGCGCGAGCGCTCCAGTCGGAGTCGAACAGGAGAGGCGTTCGTGAAGATTCTCGTGACGGGTGGAACCGGGTTCCTGGGCACGCACCTCGTGCCGCTGCTCCTCGAGGCGGGGCACCAGGTCCGCTGCATCGGCCGCACGAAACCTCCAGCCGCGTGGGCCGCGCGGGTCGAGTTTCTTCAGGCTGACCTGAAGGACGGTGAGGCCGTGAAGAAGGCCATCGTCGGCATCGACGCCCTCATGCACCTCGCCGGCCTCGTCTCGTTCAAGAACGACGACGGGCGGAGGATGTACGAGCTGCACGTCGACGCCACGCGCGAGCTGCTCAGCGCCATCATCGCCTCGGGCCAGAAGCCTCGCGTCGTGCTCGCCTCGACCTCGGGCACCATCGCCGTCTCGAAGACCGAGCGCGTCGGCACCGAGGCCGACGACTACCCCATCGAGACCGTCGGTCGCTGGCCCTATTACCTGTCGAAGATCTACGAAGAGAAGCTGGCGCTCGAGCTCTGCAAAAAGAACGGGCTGCCGCTGGTGGTGCTGAACCCGTCGCTCCTGATGGGGCCTGGAGACGACCGGCTCTCGTCCACGTGGACGGTGGTGAAGTTCCTCCAGCGCGACATCCCTGCGATGCCAGGCGGGGGCATGAGCTTCGTCGACGCTCGAGACGTCGCGCAGGCCGCCGTCGCCGCGCTCACGAAGGGCGATGTCTACGGCCGCCACCTGATGGGCGTGAACCTGTCGATGCACGACTTCTTCAAGCGCCTCGAGCGCCTCACCGGCGTGCCCGCTCCGCGCGTCTCGCTCCCCCGCGACGTCAACATTCTCGGGGCCTGGGCGCTCGAGCGCCTGGCGAAGTGGCGGAAGACCGACGTCACCCTCGATCCCCAGGAGGTCGAGGTGGGCGAACACTGGTTCTGGTGCGACTCGTCGAAGGCCGAGCGCGAGCTGGGCTTCGTGGCCCGCGACCCGTACGAGACGCTCCACGACACCGTGCGGTACGTGATGACGAAGCTGCCACCCAACGCGCTCCCCGGCCTCAAGGGTGAGCTGTTCGACAAGCGCGCTGGCCGGCAGTGACTGGTCTCAGGCCTCGATCGCTCGGTCGCGCACCTGTACGCGACGAGGGGCTCGCGGGCCGCCTGCGGCGGAGCGCGGGCGTGCCACCGCACCGGGAAACGCATCAGGGCGGGGCGTTCGGCACGATGGTGTCGACGAGGTTGAACGAGCACGTCGAGCTGCCCGAGAACTGCACGTTGCCCACCACCCACATGTCCTTCGAGCGGTTCATCGAGCGCGTCTGCGTCGTCACCAACTGCCCACCGCAGAAGATCTTCACCGTCGAGAGCACCGGCGTCGGCGAGGCCGCCCACGAGTACATGTGCACGCCCACCGTGTAGGCGACGTTGAGCGCGGGTGAGTTGATGCGGGTGTTCTCGGGCCCCCGGCCTTGCGTGTCGTCGCGGTCGAGGCTCGGGCTGTTCTGCGGCGTGCCCCAGTTCGGCATGCGCTGCGAGAAGTAGCAGTCCCACACGCTGTTGCTCCACGTCGAGGCCGTCAGCGGCGAGCCCGGCGCGTTCTGATGCAGCAGGTGCAGGTCCTGGTCGTTGTTGCGGTCCCACGTCAGCTCGACCCAGAGATCGCCGTTCGGCGTCACCGTGATGGGCGTCGAGCACGTCGACGTGCTGCCGAGCCCGTCTGACACGGTGAAGTTCACCACGTGCGTGCCCACCACGTCGGCGAAGTAGTTGGTGCTGGTGCAGCTCGACGGCGCCGAGAAGCTCCCGTTCGACGTCGGAGGCCGGGCGCCCGCGGTCCACGCGCAGGTGACGGGGCCGGGGGCCATCACCGAGGGAATGAGGGGCACCTGGCTGTTCGCGCCCGTGGTGATGGGGCCGGGGCACACCGCCGTCACGCCACAGCCCATCATCGTGCGCGGCACGCCGTTGCCCGTCAGCACCACGGGGTACGCCACCGTTTGCCCGGCCTGCTGCACCGTCACCGTCAGCTCGCCCGTCGTCTGGCCGAGGAGGAACGGTCGGTGGCGCAGCTGGAGCGTGCGCGAGGCCCCCGGGTTGATGGTGCCCACCGTCGCCGCCACCGCGATCGCGAACTGCGGACAGCCGCCGGCCGTCATGCAGGTGCCCGTGCCCATCGGTACGTTCGCTGTGTTCGTCAGCGTCGCCGAATTGAGGGTGAGCGGCGTGGCGCAGGTGTTGGTGATCGAGACGGTGCGCGACGGCGAGCCGCACTCGAGCTCGGTGTTCATGAAGTCCAGCGGCGAGGGAGAGATCGAGATGCACGAGGGCGCGAGCGTGGCCTGCAGCAGCACGCTGCCCACCGGGTTGGGCGCCGACACGCCGAACGTCACCTCACCGCGCACCAGGGTGGGCGTCATCGGCGCGGGCCGCAGCGGCTGGGCGCGCACCGTCACCGGCACCTGCTGGCCCGGGCCCACCGTGAGGGACGGCAACGGAATCGGCATCGAGAAGGTGTCGTCGCTCGCCGGCGTCACCTCGATGGCGTTGAAGTAGCAGACCTGGTCGGGCTGCACGCCGCGGTTGC
Organism: Myxococcaceae bacterium; assembly: GCA_033763395.1. Classification (GTDB taxonomy): domain Bacteria; phylum Myxococcota; class Myxococcia; order Myxococcales; family Myxococcaceae; genus Xiheimicrobium. Next base: position 38,227 of record JANRKQ010000248.1, on the reverse strand, counting down.
GCAGGATGAATTGCTGATCGCGCACCTGCGGCTGATCGATGACGCCGAACGAGAGCTGCCCGGGGAGCACCTCGTAGTTGCAGGGCGGCGCCTCGACCGCCTCGGCCGTGATGCGCACCACCGTCTCGGGCGAGAGCGGGTCGTTCGAGAGAAACGTCACGTCCCACGCCTTGGGGCCCGGCGAGGTGGGGATGATGCGAATCGGCACGCTGAGCGCCGCGGTCGCGACGGCCTCGATGCCCACGTTCGGATCGTACCGATTGGGCTGAAGCGTGTCGGTGCAGCCGTTGCGCTGCTGGTCCCACTCGCCGACACAGAGCTCGGTCACCGCGCCCATCACCGCGGCGACGCGCCAATACTGGCCGGGCGCTCCCATGGCGCCCAGCTTGAGGTTCGCGCGCGGGTCGGCCGGCATGGGGCGCGTGCCGGTGTTGGCGATGCGCAGGCTGCGAGGCACGTACGTGGGGGGCGACGCGTTGGGGGTGTAGCCGATGCGGCCGACGGAGAGCGGCGTGGGGCGCACCTCGATGCGGGGGCCTCCGCCGACGCCGCGGAGGCGCACGGCGACGGCCGACTGGGCCGCCAGCGTAGTGGTCGCCCGCAGAGAACCCAGGCGCTGGCCCAGGGCCGTCGGGCGGAACTCGAGCTTCACGTCGGCGGCGCCGTCAGCCCAGCTGCCCATCGCGGTGCGCGTCGCGGCCGGCACCACCTGGCGGGTGAGGTCGCCCATCGCAGCCTCGGTGACGACGAAGAGCGGGTCGCTCGTGTTGATGGCGCTCAACGTCACCGGGCTGGAGCAGGCGTTGAGGAACGTCACGGTGCCGCGGCCCGCCTGCCCGGGCGCCACGTACCCGAGGAAGAGGGAGCCGTTGCGCGGATCGTCCGGCGGGCTCGAGCGGAACGAGAGGCACGAGCTGACGCCCCGGCCCACCAGGCGCACCTCGCGCACGGGGCAGCTCGCGGTGCGCTGCACGGTGAGGCGCGCTTCGTACTCGCGCGTCTCGGTGGGCGTGAAGGTGACGCGGCTCTCGGCGCGCTCGCCCGGCGCCACGTCGCGCCCGCCACGCCCGTCGAAGCCCGTCACCGCGAAGGCCCCGGCGCCCGCGCCCTGCACTTCGCTCGTCCGCACCGTCACCGCGATCGAGGCCTCGTTGCGCAGATCGATGGTCTCGCTCGTCATGACCCCCACCGGCACGGTGCCGAAGTCGATGACGGCCGGCACCTCGCACTCGCCCGAGATGGCGCGAGCCTTGAGCTCGAGCGACGCCGCGCTGGCGCCCTGGGGCAGGAAGTCGAGCACGCTGCGCGCGTCGTAGGCCTTCACCGTCGGGTCGGCGCTCACCGCCGGCGTGAAGGCGACGGTGATGGGCTGGCGCTCCGAAGGAGCCACCTCTCGGTCCTGCTCGAAGGTGATGGCGAAGGGCGCGCCCGGCTCGACGCGCGCCTGCACCGAGACCGCGTCGCCCACCACGCGCACGAAGTCCGACACGGTGAAGGCCGCCCGCCCGATGTTGCGCACGAAGACCGTCTGGTTCGTCGTCGAGCCCATCGCCCGGGTGCCGAAGTCGATGACGGCCGCCTCACCGCTCTGGGGCCCCTCGGCCGTCTCCCATTCCCACCGCACCTCGCCCTGGGCCAGCGAGAGGGGCTTTTCGCAGTCACACCCGGCGACGACGATGGCTCCGACGAGCCAGCTGACTGCGGTGGTACGCGACACGAGGGCTCCCAGACCGGCGGTGACGGCGACCCGCCAATTCGGACAGCCATAGCAGCCGCAGGGCCGGCGCGTCACCCCTCCCCCGGTACAAACCCGAGAGACTTTGATGGTTTGAGCGGCGACCGAATCGACCGACGCGCCTTGCGGGGGCCCCGGCCCGCTGTACCGTGCGCGCGCCTTTCGTCGCGTCGTCGCACAGTGGCAGTCCCCACCGTTTTCGGTCAGAAGGCAGCCCGCCATGATTGATTGGGTCCTCAAGCGCATCATCGGAACGAAGAACCAGCGCGAGCTGAAGAAGGCGTACCCGCGGGTTGCTGCCATCAACGCGCTCGAGACGAAGCTGCGCGCCCTCAAGGACGAGGACTTTCCTCGCGAGACGGCCCGCCTCAAGCAAGAGATCGCCAACGGCAAGAGCCTCGACGACTGCCTCATCGAGGCGTTCGGCCTCATTCGTGAGGGCGCCCGGCGCGCCATCGGGCAGCGGCACTACGACGTGCAGCTCATCGGCGGCATGTTCCTCCACCAGGGCTGCATCGCCGAGATGCGCACCGGCGAAGGCAAGACGCTCACCGCCACGACGGCCGTGTACTTGAACGCGCTGTCGGGCCGCGGCGTGCACCTCGTCACGGTGAACGACTACCTCGCCCGCCGCGACGCCGAGTGGATGGGCCGCGTCTACAAGTTCATGGGCATGACGACGGGCTGCGTGCTCAACGAGCTGTCCGACCGGCAGCGCCAGGAAGCGTACCGCTGCGACATCACCTACGGGCAGAACAACGAGTTCGGCTTCGACTACCTGCGCGACAACATGAAGTTCCGCCTGCAGGACTACGTGCAGCGCGAGCTCAACTTCGCCATCGTCGACGAGGTCGACTCGATTCTCATCGACGAGGCCCGCACGCCGCTCATCATCTCGGGCCCCACCGAGCAGAACACCGAGCTGTACGCGAAGGTCGACGCCACCATCTACGGCCTGGTGCCCGAGCAGGACTACCAGCTCGACGAGAAGAACCGCTCGGTGATGCTGACCGACCAGGGCATCGAGAAGCTCCAGCAGCGCCTCAAGGTGAACAACCTCTACGCGCCCGAGGAGCTCGAGACCCTGCACCACGTCGAGCAGGCCCTGCGCGCGCACACGCTGTACAAGCGCGACCGCGACTACGTGGTGAAGGACGGCGAGGTGCTCATCGTCGACGAGTTCACCGGGCGCCTCATGGCCGGCCGCCGGTGGAGCGATGGCCTCCACCAGGCCGTCGAAGCGAAGGAAGGCGTGAAGGTCGAGAACGAGAACCAGACGCTCGCGACCATCTCGTTCCAGAACTACTTCCGCATGTACTCGAAGCTCGCCGGCATGACGGGCACCGCCGACACCGAGGCCGAGGAGTTCGCGAAGATCTACAACCTCGACGTGCGCGTGGTGCCGACCAACCGCGACATGGTGCGCGAGGACCTCGAAGACGTCGTCTACAAGACCGAGAAGTCGAAGTTCGAGGCGGCCGCGAAAGAGGTGAAGGAGCTCGTCGCCAAGGGCCAGCCGGTGCTCGTCGGCACCGTGTCGATCGCCAAGTCCGAGGTGTTCAGCACCTTCCTCAAGAAGGAAGGCGTGCCGCACAACGTGCTCAACGCGAAGAACCACGCGCGCGAGGCCGACATCATCGCGCAGGCGGGCCGCAAGGGCGCCGTCACCATCTCGACCAACATGGCCGGCCGCGGCACCGACATTCTGCTCGGCGGCAACCCCGAGGTGATGGCGAAGAACGAGGCGGGCCCCGAGCCGGTGCTGCCGGAAGAGCTGCCCCAGACCGAGGGCCAGCTCATCAACTTCTCGGCCGTCGACCAGGCCACGAAAGAGGCCTACGCCGCCGCGAAGAAGGAGTGGCAGGAGAAGTTCGAGGCCGCGCTCGCGAAGTACAAGCAGCAGTGCGAGCAGGAGCGCCAGGAGGTGAAGGCGCTCGGCGGCCTCTTCATTCTCGGCACCGAGCGGCACGAGTCGCGGCGCATCGACAACCAGCTGCGTGGCCGCGCGGGCCGACAGGGCGACCCCGGTATGAGCCGGTTCTACCTGTCGCTCGAAGACGACCTCATGCGCATCTTCGGCGGTGAGCGCATTCAGGGAATGATGGAGATGTTCGGCATGAAGGAGGACGAGGTCATCGAGGCTCCGATGCTCTCGCGCTCCATCGAGAACGCCCAGAAGCGCGTCGAAGGGCACAACTTCGACATCCGCAAGAACCTGCTCGAGTACGACGACGTGATGAACCAGCAGCGGCGCACCATCTACAAGCTGCGCCGGCAGGTGCTGGCCGCGGGCGCCGGCATGCCGCTCGTCGAGTACGAGGAAGACCCGAAGACGAAGGCCAAGAAGCGCAGCGAGAAGTCGTACACCTGGGACGACTTCCGCGAGATGTCGCTCGACGCGCTCGAAGACACCATCGTCGGCCTCACCGACATCTACACGCCGGCGCGCAACCCCGAGACGTGGAACGTCGACGGACTGGCGGCCGAGGTGAAGGCCATCTTCGGCGTCGAGATGACCTTCCAACGCCAGGGCACCGTCGAAGAGGTGCAGGAGCAGCTCTACAAGCGCATCGAGAAGATCTACGCCGACCGGGTCAAGGACTACGGCGAGGAGTGGAACCGCTTCGTGCAGCTCCAGTACCTGTCGACCATCGACCAGATGTGGAAGGACCACCTGCTGGGCATGGATCATCTGCGCCAGGGCATCGGCCTGCGCGGCTACGGCCAGAAGGACCCGAAGCTCGAGTACAAGAAGGAAGGCTACGCGGGCTTCGTGCGCATGCTGGGCGGCATCAAGTCGGCCTTCATGCAGCGCGTGATGCGGGCCCAGGTGCGCGACGCGAACGCCGACACCGAGCGGCTGCAGAAGCAGATGGAGGCCCAGGCGAAGAAGGCCGTCGAGACGCGCGGCACCGAAGACGGCCAGGTGCCACAGGAGCCGAAGGCGCAGAAGCCCGTGGTGCGCGAGGGCCCCAAGCTCGGCCGGAACGACCCCTGCTGGTGCGGCTCGGGCAAGAAGTTCAAGAAGTGCCACGGGGCGATGGAGACGGTCTGACCGTCTTCACCGCGGCCGCGAGGTCGTCAGGGCGTGTGCGGCAGCAGCCTCCGATGATGGTGGCGCCGGCGTCGACGAAGGCCTGGGCGAGCGTCGCGAAGTCTTCGCCCCGGTAGGGCGTTCCCTTCCATGAGCGCGAGGGCGCGTCCCACGTCTGGCCGGCATTCGGTGAGGCCGCGAGGGCCAGCCGGGTTGGTGGCACCGTGCGCAGCAGCGGCGCGATGACGTCGGGCGCCGTGCAGTTGAGGCCCGCGGCGATGACGTTGGGCACCGATTCCAGCGTCGCCACCACGTCGGCGAAGCGCTCACCGTGACACAGCCGGTCGCCCTTCGCCGAGAAGCTGGCCATGAAGGCGACGTCAGCGAACTGCTGGGCGACCCGCGCGACGGCCTCGGCCTCGGCCATCGAGGGCAGGGTCTCGAAGAGGACGAGGTCGGGCGCTCCCTTCAGCGCGGCCTCGACGCGCGGCGCGTGGAAGTCGGCGAGCGCTCTCGGTGAGAGTGGGTAGTCGCCGGTGAACTCGCTCCCGTCGGCGAGGACCGCTCCGTACGGCCCGAGGGACGCCGCGACCAACCGGCCGGGACTTCCATGCCGCTCGACGGCCTCTCGCGCGAGGGTGACGGCCCGGGTGAGGCGCGCATCGGCCTCGGCGTCCGAGAGGCCCAGCTTCGCAAAGCCCGGGCGTGAGGCCTGGTACGAGGCGCTCGAGATGACGTCGGCCCCGGCGCGCAGGGCGTCGAGGTGCACCGCGATGATGGCCTCGGGATCGTCGGTGATGAGGCTCGCGGACCAGAGGTGCGACGAGAGCTCCGCGCCGCGTCGCTCGAGCTCGGTCGCCAGCGCCGGGTCGAAGAAGACGAGGCCTCGCTGTGCGAACAGTCGCTGGAAGGGGTTGTTCATGCGGGCCTGACGGTGAAGGGCTTCGGGCTCCCACGTCCTCCGATTGCAGGAGCGCGTCGAGGCTGGCATCGCTGTCGATTCTTCACGGCCCGCGAGCGCCGTGCAGCGCGCCCGGGGCTCATGCGTCCTCAGACCGAAGGAGGGCGTCGAGGCGCGCGCGTGCGTCGGCCGGGAAAGGCCGGCGGCCTGAAATCACCGGCGCACACGTGCCGACCGCAGCGTTCACGAGCAGCAGGGGCCACTCCGCTTCGACGCGCAACACGGCTCGGCGCGGCGCGAGGTGTTCGACGATGGCGCGCTCGGCGACCGAGGCGACGGCGGGCGCGTTCTCGGGTGGGAGCACGAAACCTCCGTCCCACGCGACGAGCCCCGCGACGCACGCCTCGTAGAGCTCCTGGCCGTCTGCGCTGGTGAGCAACGACACGACGCCGTCGAGGCGAACGGCGTCGTACGGCGACGGGGGCGCTGGCTTGGCGAAGCGACCGACGGTGCCCACGAACGGCGAGGGGACGAAGCGGCTGGGCTGGCCCTCCCGCAGGCGGCTGGGGCCTCGTGGTGTCGCGGTGAGGGCTGAGCCGCTCCATGTCGCCCGGTACAGGCCGGGTGAGGCCGTGCGCGCGAAGGCCACCAGGGCGTCGTCCGCGCCGGGTCCGAGCCGCTCCGCGTGGAGCCGACGGAGCGGCAGCCGCGCACCGTCGAGCACCCGGAACACCGTGTAGCCCGGCATCGTCACGAGGCCGCACTCCGTCACGGACGGCGGCCGTCGTAAAGAGGTCAGCGGCGCGTCGGTTCGGTCTTCGGTGAGCCAGCGTCCACAGGCGCCGCTGGCGGCGCGAGCACCTCGAGCTGATCGTCGAGCGCGAAGCGGCCCAGCGATCGTCGCAGCGTCTCCCACAGCACCTTGCGGTACTCGGCCGTCGTCACCACGCCCGTCAGCACCAGCCCCGCGCCCACGTAGCGCGCCTTCACCTTGCCCTTCGCCACCGCGTCGTAGGCCTTCTGCAGCTCCTTCAGCTGGGCCTGCAGCGCCTCCTGCGAGTACGTGAGCTCGAGGGCGCGCGCCTCGACGAGGTCGGTCTGGAAGAGCGTCAGCAGCGCGCTGCGGCAGGCCTCGTCGTGCGCCGTCACCGTGAGCCGGACCTCGTCGAGCGGCGTCAGGCGCAGGTCGGGGCAGGCCTTCTGCGCCGCCTTCGTGGCGGCTTCGTCCTGCAGGGGCCTGGCGCCCACCCGAATGCGCCAGGCGGCGACCCGGCCCTCGGCCCCCAGCAGCACCGTGGTGCGGCCGGCCTTCAGGCCTGAGATGAGCAGCTCGCCCGAGTCCGCGAGCCACTCGAGCTGCGCCACCTTCGGGTCTTCGACCTCGAACCAATCGAGCTTCGGGAGCCGGATGAAGCGCTCCTTGCCGGCCTCGACGTCGTGCACCCAGTCCACCGGCCAGGCGAGGGCCCTCGTCGCGACGAGGAGGGAGAAGGTGAGAAGCACGCGCACCCGAGCGCTTGTAGCGGATGCTGAGAGCCTCTGTCATTCCGAGCGCTTGCGATCCTCTCCGGGCGCGCAGTGGGGGCGGCCGGGGGGATCCGGTACATTGGTCCCTCCGATGCCGACCTGGGTCATGTGGCTGGTGCTGGCGCTGCTGCTGACGGTCCGCGGGCTGTTGGCCGCGGTCGAAGCGGCGCTCCAGGCGCTGTCGGACGACCAGGTGAAGACGCTCGCGAAGGAGTCTCCGCGGCGTGGGGCCCGGCTCCAGGCCCTCAAGAGTGACGTCGAGGCCACGGCCGCGGCCATTCGTTCGGCGATGGTGCTGCTCGGCTTCACCGCGGCCGCGATCGGGGTCCTGGTGCCACCGAAGCTGCTCGACGTGGCGTTCCGCCAGGCGGTCGAGACCTCGGAGTGGGTGCTGTGGATGACGCCGCTCGTCTCGGCGCTCCTGGTGGCGATGATCGCCACCGTCGTCGACGTCTCGTTCCGCTCGTTCGCGATTCAGCGCCCCCAGCCGTGGGCGCTCGGCTTCTCGTGGCTGGCGACCGTGGTGACGACGGTGATGCTGCCCTTCGTGAAGGTGCTGCTGGTGCCGGTCAACGTGGTGCTCGGCCTGTTCAGCGCCAAGGTGACCTTCGTGGCCCCGCCGCCGCCGCTCGAGGAGCTCGAGAAGCAGCTCATTCGCCAGGCCCAGAACCACGAGGTCGACCGCGGCGCGCCGCAGCTCATCCGCTCGATCTTCCGCCTGTCGGACAAGACGTGCCGCGACGTGATGGTGGCCCGCACCGAGGTGGTGGCCATCGACGCGTCGACGCCGATGGACGAGATCTTCCAGCTCATCGCCGAGCAGGGGCACTCGCGCATTCCCGTCTACCGCGACTCGATCGACAGCATCGTGGGCATCCTCCACGTGCGCGACATCGTGCCGCTGATGCAGAACCCGCAGCTCATCGTGCTGCACGATCTGCTCCGGCCCGCCGTGTACGTGCCGTGGGTCAAGCCCATCGGCGACCTGCTGCGCGACATGCAGAAGCAGCGCATTCACATGGCAGTGGTGGTCGACGAGTACGGCGGCTTCTCGGGCATCGTGACGCTCGAGGACATCTTGCGTGAGATCGTCGGCGACATCGGCGACGAGTTCGAAGACGCGACGAGCCCGTTCGAGAAGCAGCCCGACGGGAGCGTGCTGGTCGACGCGATGCTCGAGCGCGGCGAGTTCGCGAAGGCCTTCGACTTCAAGTTCCCCGAGGGTGAGTTCGAGACGCTGGGCGGCTTCGTCGCGCACCTGGCCGGCGTCATCCCCGAGGCGGGAGACCGCTTCAGCCACGGCGGCTTCACCTTCGTCGTGCACTCGAAGGACGGGCCGCGGCTCGAGCGCATCAAGGTGTGGCGGCCGCGGGCGACGTCGACGAGCCAGGGCGCGCTGCCGAGCGCGACGAGCACCAGTCAGGGCAACCTGCAGCCGGTGCCAGAGCGTCGGCCCAGCCGTGAGACCGAGCTGGTGACACCGGGTCGCGGGTGACGCTGGTCGCCATGCTGACGTGGGTTGCCCTGTCGGCAGAGCCGAAGGAGCGGCCCGTGCTCGCGCTCGCGTGCCCCGAGGGTGCACCGCACACGGTCGATCTGCTGGCCAGCGTGGGGAAGGGCTCGAACGCGCTCGTTCGTATGTGGAGTGTCTCGACCGACCGCGCCACGAGCAGCATCGTTCGAAGGCGCATCGATCCCCACAGCGCGGCGTTCTCCACGACCGCTCAGCGGCTCAGCCCGGCAGCCTGGGACGATGAGGTGCGCCAGCTCGACTTCCCCGAAGACCCGCCAGAGGAGGCGCTGGCGGCGTGGCGCGAGCTTCCGGTTCGCGTGGTGTGGAAGAAGAAGTGCCGCAATCGACCGGAGGAGCGCCTCGAGCTCTCCATCAGCCGGGTCGAGACGCGGGCCAACGTCCGACTGCTGGCTGCGGCGCTGCTGATCATCGATGCGGCGGGTCCGTACCCTCGGTGACTAACCCGCGTGATCAGGTCGCCACGCGCCACGCTCCAACGGCAAATCGCGTCTCGGTGTGCTCACTGACGGCCATTCCGCCGACGACGAGGTACCGGGCCCGTTCGGATGACAACGCGCGTACGATGTCGTTGAAGTCTGAGTTGATTCGGGTCACCGCCAGATACCTCGACGTAGTGCTTCACCAGGTCCCACATGGCTGCGAAGCGCGCCTCGGAGCCCGCCTTCCGCCAGAACTCGAGATCGAACGCGCGAGACCCGTGTTCCTCAGGGGTCGATTTCCGCACCATCACCAGCCGCTTCCGCCGCGTGGTCTTCGAGCGTTTCTGACGCACCACATGACTCTGCAGGTCCGGCCTCCTGAAACACAACGGGCTTCGTCTCGCGTGGAGACGAAGCCCGGGTGCTGAAACGTCCTTCGTTGCTTACGCCGCGGCCTTGGCGCCCGTGGTGGCCACGCCCTCGCCGCCGCTCTTGACGCCCGACTCGATGCGCATGCCGTAGAACGAGCGGTACACGTAGAACGCCGAGATGGCGAAGAAGACCGCCGCCAGCGCCAGCGTGATGGTGCGGCCCGACTGCGCGTTCGACTTCTGCAGCTCGATGGCGAGCTCGACGGCGAGCAGACCGAAGAGCGTGGTGAACTTGATCACCGGGTTCAGCGCGACCGACGAGGTGTCCTTGAACGGGTCGCCGACGGTGTCACCGACGACGGTGGCCGCGTGCAGGTCGGTGCCCTTGGCCTTCAGCTCGGTCTCGACCAGCTTCTTCGCGTTGTCCCACGCGCCGCCGGCGTTCGCCATGAAGACGGCCTGGTAGAGGCCGAAGAGCGCGCTCGAGATGAGGTACCCGATGAAGAAGTACGTCTCGAAGCAGGCGAAGGCGAGCGTGCCGAAGAAGATCGCGAGGAAGATGTTGAACATGCCCTTCTGCGCGTACTGCGTGCAGATCTCGACGACCTTGCGGCTGTCGGCGACCGACGCCTTCTCGACGCCCTCGAGCTTGATGTTCTGCTTGATGAACTCGACCGCGCGGTAGGCGCCCGTCGACACGGCCTGCATCGACGCGCCGGTGAACCAGTAGATCATCGCGCCGCCCATCACGAGCCCGAGGAGGAAGGGCGCGTGGAGGATCGACAGGTAGCTTAGGCCGACCTGCAGGCCGTTCGTGATCGAGAAGATGATGGCGAAGATCATCGTGGTGGCGCCGACGACGGCGGTGCCGATGAGCACCGGCTTGGCGGTGGCCTTGAAGGTGTTGCCCGCGCCGTCGTTCTCCTCGAGGTACTCCTTGCCCTTCTCGAAGTTGGGCTCGAAGCCGAACTGCTTCTTCACCTCGTCCTTGATGTTCGGAATCGTCTCGATGAGCGACAGCTCGTAGACCGACTGCGCGTTGTCCGTCACCGGGCCGTACGAGTCGACGGCGATCGTGACCGGGCCCATGCCGAGGAAGCCGAAGGCGACCAGGCCGAACGCGAAGACCGGCGAGGGGTCGACGGCGCCCTGCACGAAGAGCTGCCCGAGGCCCTGCAGCGACACCCAGTAGGCGACGCCCATGAGGCCCACCAGCACCACGCCGAGCCAGTAGCCCGAGAAGTTACCGGCCACGAGGCCCGAGATGACGTTCAGCGACGCGCCGCCTTCCTTGGACGCCGTGACGACCTCGCGCACGTGACGCGACTCGGTCGACGTGAAGGCCTTCACCAGCTCGGGAATGAGCGCGCCGGCCGCGGTGCCGCAGGTGATGATGAGCGACAGCTTCCACCACATCGTGGAGTCACCGTTCAGGTTGGGGATCAGCAGGTACGAGGCGGCGAAGGTGACGATGACCGACAGCACCGAGGTGAGGATGACGAGCTGCGTGAGCGGGTGCTCGAAGTTCATCTTGTCGGCGGTGGCGTACTTGCTCTTCTGGAAGACGTTGTTGAGCGCGTACGAGATGAAGCTGGTGACGACCATCATCACGCGCATCGCGAAGATCCACACCAGCAGCTGCACCTGCACCGCCGCGCTGGGCGCCGCGAGCAGGATGAAGGTGATGAGCGCCACGCCCGTCACGCCGTAGGTCTCGAAGCCGTCGGCCGAGGGGCCGACCGAGTCACCCGCGTTGTCGCCCGTGCAGTCGGCGATGACGCCCGGGTTGCGCGCGTCGTCTTCCTTGATCTTGAAGACGATCTTCATCAGGTCCGACCCGATGTCGGCGATCTTGGTGAAGATGCCGCCGGCGATGCGCAGCGCCGAGGCGCCCAGCGACTCACCGACCGCGAAGCCGATGAAGCACGAGCCCGCGAGCTCGGGCGGCACGAACACGAGGATCATCAGCATCAGCAGCAGCTCGACCGAGATCAGCATCATGCCGATCGACATGCCGGCCTTGAGCGGAATGTCGTACGTGGGGAAGGGCTTGCCCATGAGCGACGCGAAGGCCGCGCGCGAGTTGGCGAACGTGTTCACCCGAATGCCGTACCAGGCCACGCCGTACGAGCCGGCGATGCCGATGAGCGAGAACGCGAGGATGATGATCACCCGCACCGCGGTCGGCCACTCGGCCGCCTTGCCCTCGACGTGCGCCATCGAGAAGTACGCCGCGATAACCGCGCCGATGAACAGCTCGAGGATGAGGATGAACTTGCCCTGCGTGATCATGTACTGCTTGCACGTCTCGTAGATGAGCTCGCTGATCTCGAGCATCGACTTGTGCACCGGCAGGTTCTTCAGCTGGGTGTACTGCACCGCGCCGAACACCAGGCCCAGCGCCGACACCAGGATGCCGATCATCAGCAGGGTCTTGCCGTCCACGCCCATGAAGGACTGGCTGGCGAGGTCGGGCAGCACGAGGTTGGCCTCGCTGCCGAAGGCGAGCGCCGGCAGGAAGAGGCCGGCCAGGCTCGCAACGCGTGAAAGTTTCATGAGTTCGTCCCCGGGGGTGAGTGAGCGGCGCGGCCCATAGCACACCTGATGCGCCGGGGCGCAAGGCCTTCGACGCGCTGATGGACGCGGCTTTGCAGAGGCCCGGCTCACCATGAAGCCCGACGCCTCTCTCGATGACGTGCTCGACGCGCTGGCCGCCGTGCTCCGCGACTATGGCCGCTTCGCCTTCGACCTCTCGAGGCAAGACGCCCGTCGGACCGCGGCCTTGTTCGACCAATGGTCGCAGCACGTCGTCGCCGGCGTCGAGGCGCCGGGTGGGGCTGGAAAGACCGGAAGCAAGCGCGATTACCCGGGGCTCCGACGCGCCTTCAGGCAGCACCGTGAGGCCGAGCAGTCCGAGATGACCCAGGTGCAGGACTCGCTGCGCGAGGTGGTGTGGGCCTTCGTCGGGGGCCTCAACCGCCTCGTGACGGAGGACGCGGCCCACGACGCGAAGGTGACGGCCACCTTGTCGCAGCTCGCCTTCAAGCTGGGCAAGTCATCGCCGGTCGAGATCCGCTCCGTCGCGCTCGAGGCGGTGGCCCAGGTGCAGGCGGTGTTCGAGGCGCGGCGCGCGCGGCAGCAGACGCAGATGCAGTCGCTCGCCGAGAAGCTCGACGCGCTCGGCAGCCAGCTCGAGACCGCCCGCAAGGACAGCACCACCGACGCGCTCACGCAGCTCTACAACCGCCGCGCCTTCGACGAGCAGCTCGTGCGCACCGTCGAGCTCGCTGGCCTTCGCACCGGCGGCGCGGCCCTCCTGCTCGTCGACATCGACCACTTCAAGAAGGTGAACGACGGGCATGGCCACCCGGCCGGAGACGCCGTGCTGGTGGCGGTCGCCCAGGCCTGCGTGCGCGTCTTCAAGGGCAAGGGCGACTTCGTGGCCCGCTACGGTGGCGAGGAGCTGGCGGTGCTGCTGCGCGAGGTCGACGAGGCGCAGATGGCGGCGCTGGCCGAGAAGCTTCGCGCGCAGGTCGAGGCGCTCGAGGTGCGCCATCAGGACAAGCGGCTCAAGGTGACGGTCTCCATCGGCGCGGCGCGGTGGGCGCGGGGAGAGTCTGGCGCGGCCTGGCTCGAGCGGGCCGACAAGGCGCTGTACGCCGCCAAGCACCAGGGGCGGAATCGGGTGACGGCGGCGGGCCCCGCGCTCCCCAAAGCGGCGTGATCGGCCGAGGTGGCGACGAGCGCCGCACCCTCACCTGGGCCACCGATCGCTGCGCGCCTTCAGGGTCGCCGCGCCAGGTGTCGTCCGTGACCGATGCTGCACGCTGACGGCGATGGGCCTGCCGCCGCTCGCGGCGAGCGTGAGGCTGCGAGGTCAGCCTACGGAACGACGGTCTCGGACAAGATGAACGCTTCGGAGCGCGAGACGTTCGGGGGCAGCCCGATGGCCGGGTAGCTCGTCGCCGGATCCGCGATGGCCGAGATCTGAAACAGGTGCCGCGTGCCGAGCGACATCGCTCCCGGAGGCACCCGGAACCCCGTCGCCGTCGTGTAGTAGGTGACGCTGCTCTCGATGATGGTCTCCATCACGTTCTGCGGGTTGGGGCCGAGCTTTGCGATCAACACCTCGTAGCGGTTGGGCGTGCCGAGGGTCGGAGGCATCCACGCCACGAAGGGCTCGAGCCCCACGCCGGTGCGCGCGACGGTGAGGGCCTGCCCGTTGATCGTCGGTGTCCGTACGGGGCCAAGGTTCGCCGCGACCGTGGGGAAGAACGTCGCCAATGGCTCTCGGCGAACCGCACCAGCGATGATGAAGGAGCCGCTCGTCGTCCCGGGGATGAGCCGGGTGCCCGTGACCGCGTACGAGGCCTGCGCCCAGTGCGCCCAGACGTTCACGAACGGGTGCGCGATGGTGAGGCTCGTCGGCGGCGTGGCGGTGCCCGTGAGCGTGGCGGTGGTGACGGGGTACCCTTCAGCGATGCCACCGACGGGGTAGGTGACGACCTGCAGCCGGTGCGTGGGCATGTTTCCGCTGGGGAGCTGGCTCGAGAACGACGTCGTGTTCCACTGGAGCGTGCGCAGGAGGCTCGGCGGCGTGCTCAACACGGAGGCGATCGACCGAGCCTGCCCATCGGTCTGGGTGAAGGCCGGGAGCGCTCCCGCGGCCACCACGGTCGACACCGAGAGCCCGCCACTCACCGTCTGCCGTGTCTGGAGCGCGCTCACGAGATCTCCCTGCGCCGAGTTCACCAGCCCGACGCCGAAGAGGGCAGAGTAGAGCGTCCAGTTCACGATGGAGGTGTGGCTCGTCGCGTTGGTGGTGGGCGCGGGCAGGAAGACCGCCTGGTAGCCCGGCACGAGCGCGCCCTGATTCGGGATCCACAGGTTGAGGTCGTCGGTGGTGGTGTTCCACGGTGAGAGCATCGAGGTCGAGACGGTCAGGCTCGTCGGGTCGACCATCGCGGGCGTGGCGTTGGGTCGGCCGAACGACTCGAGCACCACCGGGAACTGGCGCGTGCTGCCGGCCTCGAAGAAGTCCGTCTCGATCTGCAGCACATAGGGCCCCGCGGGCACCTGCGGAATGGTGAAGGCGCCGTTGGCCTGGCCGCTCCCGGGGAAGCTGGTCCACGTGAAGCCGTCGTTGACGTGCGCCGCGAAGGTGAGCTGCGAGACGTTGACGGGAGCCGTCGTGGTGCCGCCGTCGGCCAACCGGAATCGGGTGGTGATGGTGCCGGTGACGTTGCTGGGCATCGAGCTGCCGCCGGCTGCGCCGCCGCCTGACGCTCCACCCGCGGAGCCGCCGCTCGAGCCGCCCGCCGTGCCGCCTGCGCTCGCGCCTCCGGCTGAGCCTCCGGCCGCCGAGCCACCGGCCGCGCCGCCCGCCGTCGACCCACCCGCGGAGCCGCCCGCGCTCGATCCACCCGCCGCGCCACCCGCGGTCGCTCCACCCGCCGACCCTCCCGCGCTCGAGCCACCCGCGGCGCCACCGGCGCTCGACCCGCCCGCGGCTCCACCCGCCGTTGAGCCACCTGCTGCGCCGCCTGCGCTGGCACCTCCCGCGGTTCCGCCACCGGTCGCTCCGACGCAGCGCATGCCGTCACACACCGTGCGGCTCGCAGTGCAGTCCGCGCACAGGGCGCCGCCCGAGCCGCAGGTGGCGTTGAAGACGTTGTTGGGCGGCTGCACGCACCGGTCGTCGGCGGTGCAGCACCCCGCGCAGGTCGCCGGAGAGCACGAGGTGGTCGAGCCGCCGCCACCGCCAGTCGACGAGCTTCCGCCAGCGGCCCCACCGCCGGCGCTGGACGTCCCACAGGCGCCCGCGCGGCAGGTCTGCCCCGTCATGCACGCGACACACTGCTGGCCACCGCGGCCGCACGCCGAGACGCCGTCTCCCCGCTCGCAGGCGCCGGCCTCGGTGCAGCAGCCCTCGGCGCAGTTCGACGGCCCACAGGTGGGCGCTGGCGGAGCGCACGCCGTCAGCCCGACGAGAATCCCCACAGCCCAGCCGACGACGACGCGCATGAACCCTCCTGCAGCAGGACTGTACGCGAACTGACGCGGCGGAACGCGCACGGAAGGTCGTGCGGTGGCGTCGCGCGTCGCCAGTAGTAGCGTTTCGACCGAATGGCCCGGAGCGAGACCCGCATCCTCATCGTCGATGCCGACCAGGACGCCGCCCAGCGCATGGGGCTCGCGCTCGACGGCGCCGGCTTTCAGGTGGCCTGGTGCACGTTCTCGCCCCAGGACTTCCAGGCGATGTCGAAGGACTTCGGGCCCAGCCTGTTGCTCGTCCATGCCGACCTCGGGAGTGCGCAGCTCACGACGCTGCTCGCCCGGGTGGATGCAGCGGGCGCGGCGAGCGTGCCCGTGGTGCTGCTGTGCAAGGACATCGCTGACGAGACGTTCGTGCGCGCGATGAAGACGGGCGTCGTCGAGATGCTGCAGGAGCCCTTCAACGCGCGCCTCCACGCCTCGCGGCTGCGGCTGGTGCTGGCGGAGCTGCCCGACCGCTCTGGCGTGGTGCGGGGCCGGGGCGGAGCGGGCGAGCTGAGCGCGCTGCTCCAGCACGTGATGCGTACGCGGCGCACCGGCGGGCTGGCGGTGGGCGCCAACGACGACGGCCGGGCCTACTTCGTGCGCGGCGTGCTCAAGAGCGCGCGCTTCCAGAGCCAGTCGATGCAGGGGGCGCTGGCGGCGATGTCTCGGCTGACGGTGCCGTGGACCTTCACCGAGGGCGCCGAGGGGAACGCGGGCGTCATCGACTTCGAGGGCGACGAGGGGTCGTCGGATCCATACATGATGACGTACCGGGACAACGCGGCGCCCACTCGCACGGTGACGGCCGAGCTGCCCATCGTGCAGGCGCTCCCGGAGCCGGCGCCCGCGCCCGTTCCCGCGGCACCGCTTCCCGTCGACCCCGAAGCACCGAAGACGCCCGTGCTCTTCGTCGACGACGACCCGGCGGTGGTGACGATGCTGGCGAGCTACTTCACCAAGAAGGGCTACCCGGTGAAGACGGCGGGTGACGGGGTCGAGGCGCTGGCCCTGCTGGCGGCGCAGCGGTTCGAGGTGGTGGTGGCCGACCTCAACATGCCCCGGCTCGACGGCTGGGGGCTGCTGCGCCTCATTCGGGAAGACGTGCGGACGGCCGAGGTGCCGGTGGCGCTCTTCTCGGCGCAGGACGACTACCGCGAGTCGCTGCGGCTGGTGCACGCCGGCGCGCAGGCGTACTTCCCCAAGACGCTGAGGCTGACCGCGCTCGAGGCCCAGGTGAAGGAGCTCGTCGAGCCCCGCCGCCGGTTCCTGCGCAACCTGCCTCCCGAAGGTGGGCTCTCGTTCGGCTTCGGCGCGCTGGGGCCGCAGTGGGTCTTGAAGGCGCTCGACACCACGCGCTTCTCGGGCCAGCTCGACGCGCGCGACGCGTGGGGGCAGTGGCGCGCCTGGTTCGAAGGCGGCCGGCTGGCGCAGATGACGGCGAAGATGGGCGCCTCGACGCTGTCGGGTGACCGCGCGCTGTGCACGTTCCTGATGTCGCGGCAGAGCGAGGGCACGCTGTCGAAGGAAGGCCGCGCGCCCGAGGAGGGCTTCGCCCGCCACTCGACCGACGGCACGCTGGCGCGGCTGGTGCCCTGGCTCAACGACGAGCAGAAGCGCACGCGGGAAGATCAGCTCGCGCGCGCCAAGGCGCTGGTGCCCGACGACGAGCTGTATCGATTGTACCTCACCGTGGGCCCGCCGGCGTGGTTGCCCATTGCGCGGCTGTTATGTGAACAGCGCCTCACGCCGGTCGACGTCATCAACCGGCTGCAGGTGACGCCGATGGAGGTGGCCGCGGTGGTGAAGGACCTCTTGCGGCGCGGCGTGGTGTCGCTCCAGACGTGACATGGGCGCGCGCGTGACGCTGCCGGAGGGCCGCATCGAGGCGACGCACGGCCCGGGCGTGGTGGTGGACAGTGACGAGGCGCGCAGGCCCTCGCTCATTCGTCTGTTGGCGCTGAACGAGCGGTCGCCGCTGTACCCGTATGTCGTCGACCGGGTGTCGTGGCCGAAGCGCTCGCCGTGGACCGCGACGCTGAAGGTGGGCCGGTACGTCGTCGAGTCCATGGACCAGCCCTTCGGTGCGCTTCGCGGAGCGCCCGCGTTCCGCTACCTGTGCGTCAGCGTCGATGGTGCGCGGTGGGAGACCGAGGGGCAGGCGCTGGTGGGGCTGGGCGCGGTGGAGGCGCTCCAGGCGCTTGGGCTGGACGATGCGGCGGTGACGCTGGCGATGGGCGACCTCGATGGTGCGCGCGTGCAGTGGATTCGCCTGCGCGACGGGGCGCCGTGACGGCCCCCGGACGAAGTGGCTGGATTCTGGACGGCCGCGAGGAAGGGGAAGGTGTGAGAGAGTGGTAGCCGCAGCCCCGCAAGGAGCCAACCGAGGCCCGCAAGGAGCTCAAACGGCCCTGCGAGGTGCTGACCGGTCTGGTGTCAGGCTCCCATGCCCACGCCTGAGGAGCCATTGCTCGAACTTTCGGATCTGGCGATTGATGATTCTGTGAGTCCAGTATTTTCCTTGGGAAAGATGCTGGAGCTGCGAGCGTTTGTGATTCGGTTGGAGCCACCGTGCGTACATGTTGCTATTGCGATCGACCTTGAAAGAGTAATGAGAGGGAAGGATTTCGTTGGGTTTCCGTCCGTCTTTCAGTCGGCTATAGAATTTGCCCGATTCTGTACCAATCGTCAGGAGGTGGTGAGTTATCAGATAAGCAATGCTGCGTTCGACGCTTTCGTTTCGGGCTATGTGCAGTCCGTCGTGCGTGCGGTCCGGTCTGGCTAGCTAGCCGGAGCCAACAGTGCTGGGGGTACGATGGACTACATGAGAGCTTGGACTCGTTGCACTTCCCGCCCATGAGGACGCCACTCCTTGTCGCGGTGCTTGTCTGGGGTCTTTCAGCGTCCGCTCAGTCGATGCAGCTGGCGGAGATGGCTGCGGACCGATGCATGTATGATGTGGCGCTGACTTATCTCGACAAGGCGCCAAAGCGGGAACGTGACTCGCGGCTCGGCCTTCTGCTGCGTGCGCGACTTTTGATTCAGCTCGATCGCGGTGTTGCCGCTGTCGAGATTCTCCAGCGGCTGTCTCCCACGGCTCAGCGGGAGGAGGAAGCCGACCGCTTGTTGGCGCTGGGTCTCGCTCTGAGCTCTGCAAAGCGGCTTGAGGAGGCCGACAAAGCGCTCGTGTCGGCTCGCGAAGCTGGTGCAGATCGCGACGTTGTGGAGGAGGCTTTGGCGGTAACGCTCATTCAGAGAGGCAAGCTCGACGAAGCTGAGCAGGCGCTCCGATCGGTGCTTTCTCGGAGCCCACTTCTATCTGGTGCCCTCTACAACCTGGGCGTGATCCGCGCTCGGCGCAAGCATCTTGCGGAAGCTGCGGCCCTCATTCGTCAGTCATGGTTTGCGGGAATGATGGACCCCGACCAGATCCTCAAGGACCCGGACCTCGCTGCAGTGGTCAAGACACCAGGACTCCTTGACGACCTTCTCAAGACGACGAAACCGCGGTGTGGCGCTTACTGACCAGCAAGATTGAGGGACGGGCTGGTGGCGACGGACTCCTACACAAGCTGCTGACGTTTCTGAGGATTGGCAGCCGCCTCGAAGGAGCGAAGGACGCGCTTTGAGGAGCCGCCCCCGCCAGCCGCCCTTGGCCGGGGGCCTTTAATTAATGAGTACGGTATGCAAGGTCGCGTGCGAAGGATACCTCGAGCGATAGCGCCTGTTTTCATCGCGCTTGCTGTTGTGGGCTTGGGGCTATGGGTCTTGTTTGAGCCTGAGGCAGCATGCAGCGAGGCGGGCCTTTGGGACCCGCAGAATGGTCGCTGCCTGACGCCCACGGCAGAGTGTAGCGGCACTTCGAACTGTCTGGCTGCATGTAAGGCCGAGGGTTGTCTCGATTCGGGCTTCGAGTGCGTGACCAGCGAAGCACGTTGGCTCTGCATCAAACCCTGCGATGCGTCGGCCGAGGGAGACGCGTGTCGTGACGTGTTGAATGCCCAGGGCAAGCCGGTCAGTTCGCATATCACGAACTCGCAACTGCGAAGACTCTTCGGCGACGGAGATTTCTCGAGGCTGAGAGGGGGCTCCACGCTCGCAGCTGACCCGCCTCGTCCTCAGCGCGATTGAGCGACGAGGGCAGCGACAAACTGCTCCGCCAGGTGCTGCTGGTGGCGAGGAAGAGCCGAGGCAGCCTCGACGGCCTCGAACAGCTTTGCCCGGCGGCCCCGTCGCTTGGGGGCGTCAAAGGTGCTTCGGCTGAGGATGTCCTCCTCCGAGTCGCCGAGAGCAGCACCTCGCTGCGGGGCGGCGAACTGGCAGATGGCGACGTTTGCTGAGGACGCGGGCGACTTCCACCTGCTGAGTCCGGCGGGCCTGCCCGTTCACGCCTTGTGTCGTGGAGAGCCCCCCGGTAAGGCCCGCGTGCCCATGTCCAAGGACGACGACTTCAAGCCCTCGACGGGGCGGCTGGCGCGCTTCGCGAAGCTGGCCTCGCTCTCGGCGAAGCTGTCGGCGGACGTCGGCGCGCGCGCGGTGAAGCGCTTCGCCCGCAAGGACGGAGAAGACGAGTCGGTGTCGCTGCTGGGCCAGGGCGCGGCCGAGAAGCTCGTCGCGACGCTCGGCGACTTGAAGGGCGTCGCCATGAAGATCGGCCAGACGATGGCGATGGACCCCGACCTGCTGACGCCCGAGATCCGCGCGGTGGTCGCGAAGCTCCAGAACCAGGCACCCCCGATGCCCTGGGCGACGGTGAAGCAGGTCATCACCGATGAGCTCGGCCGGCCGCCTCACGAGGCGTACGCGTCGTTCGACGAAGCGCCCATCGCCTCGGCGAGCCTCGGCCAGGTGCACCGCGCGGTGACGAAGGACGGGGCGACGGTGGCGGTGAAGGTGCAGTACCCCGACATCGCCAGGGCCATCCACTCGGACCTCGACAACCTCTCGGCGATGGTCGCGATGGTCGCCACCACCTCGCGCCTCACCCAGGGCAAGGACTACTTCCGCGAGCTGCAGCAGGGCGTGCTCGAGGAGCTCGACTACGAGGTCGAGGCCGAGCGCTCGCGCCGCTTCGCGCAGGCGCTGGCGCCGTTCCCCGACCTCAAGGTGCCGAAGGTCTTCGACGAGCTGACGGCCGAGCGGGTGCTGACGCTCGAGTTCTTCGAGGGCGAGACGCTCAAGGAGTTCCTCGCCCGCGGGCACGCCCACTCGAACGACGAGCGCTTTCGCATCGCGCGGCTGCTCACCCGTGTCACCTGGGGGCCGTTCCTCGCGACGGGCCTCGTGCACGCCGACCCGCACCCCGGCAACTTCATGCTGCTGCCGGACGGCGCCCTGGGCGTGCTCGACTTCGGCGCCATCAAGCAGATGAGCGACGGGTGGACCTTCGCCAACCGCCGGCTCTTCACCTCGCTGCTGGGCGGGCCCGCGTACGACTGCATCGGCGACAGCCAGAAGGCCGGCATGGTGTTCGACGACCCGCCGGCGGCGCGCCCCTTCGTGCAAGAGGTGCTCGACATCGCCTGCCGCGCGGCCTCGGCCGAGACGTTCGACTACGGCTCCGCGAGCATCAACCGCGACATGCGCAACCACTTCCTCAAGCACGCGCTCTCGCTCGGCGCCATCAAACCCCCCAGAGAGGCCGTGCAATTCTTTCGCTGCGTCGCCGGCATGAACCAGAACCTCGAGAACCTGGGCGCCGCGGGGCCGTTCCGCGCGGTGTTCGCCGAGCTCTTCGCCACCAGCCTCTCGGCCGGCCGTTCTCTTTCGACGACGTGGTGAGCGCTGCGGTAGCGTGACGCCCGCCATGGCCGCTGCGAAGGACCCCAAAGGCGCGTCGGTGACGCCGCTCACCATCGGCGGCGTGCGCACCCTCGTCATCGACCTGCCCCTCGAAGGCTTCGAGCTGCCCGACACGCTCACCGAGTCCGAGCGCGAGGTGGTGCGGCTGCTGGCCCAGGGGCTCAGCAACGAAGACATCGCCGAAGCCCGCGGCCGCAGCGCCCGCACCATCGCCAACCAGCTCGCCTCGGTGTACCGGAAGTGCGGCGTCTACAGCCGCACGGAATTGCTGGCGAAACTGGCCGGCACCGACGTCGCCGGCGCCTGACGCCGGGCATGGTCAATTCCTCGCCTCCTCTGCACCGGGAGCTCGAAGCCCCGTAGGGTCCCCGACGGGCGTCGCTTGCCCACACGAGGACACACCAGATGGAACGAGGACGACTGCTGGACGTATTGGACGCGACGTATGCGTTGGGGGCCGACCCCGAGACCTGGCAGGCCACGGTGGTGGCGCAGGTCGAGAAGGCCTTCACCGACAACGACGGAGTCTTGAGCTTCCGATACCGGCTCGACGGGGGCCTGCCGCAGCTCACCTCGCGCGTCTTCGGAGACCCGCGCTTCATGGCCGTGCCCGACGAGGGCCACGGGTCGGTCGACATGAAGTCGATCTTCCGCGCCTACACGATGCCGAGCCACGCCGAGCCGACGACGCTCTTCCACGCGAACCCGGTGACGGGCGAGCCGCCGGCCGACCTCGTGCGCATGTGGGCGCGCTACGGCGTGCGCGACATGCTCGGCATCTACGCGACCCGTTCCGGGGGCGAGAACATGACGGTGGGCGTGGCGCTCCCGCGCTCGACGACGCCCGAGGTGCGCGCGGTCGACTGGCGCACCCGGCGGTACCAGTGGGGCGCCATCGCCAGGCACCTCGAGAACGCGCTCACCGTGCGCGACCAGCTCGAGCGGGGCGTGGTGGCCGACTTCGACGCGCTGGGCCGGGGAGACTTCGCACCCCACGTCGCCGCCGAGCGCACGGCGCTGGTCGAGGCCGCCCGCCAGGTGGAGCACCACCGTGACGAGGCGCACGCCGGCAGCCTCGAGTCGCTCGACGTGTGGAGCCGGCTCCTCCAGGGCCGCTGGTCCATCGTCCGCCATCAGCGCCACGGCGGCCGCATGCGCTACCTCGCCATCGAGAACCCGGCTGGAGACACGCTCCGGGCGCTGACCGACAGCGAGCGCGAGGTGGTGGTGCGCGCCGCCGCCGGTCAGCCGAACAAGGTGATGGCCGCCGAGCTCGACCTGCACCTCTCGACCGTCTGCAACCTGCTCGCGAGCGGCCTGCGAAAGCTCGGTCTCGAGCGGCGCACGCACCTGCCGATGCTGCAGACCCTGCTCAGCCAGACGCGATGAATTGACCATGGGTTGGTGAGGGATTGACCATGGAGGGGCACCGCTGCCGTGTGGATGATGTTCGCATCACTCACACAGGAGGCAGCACTCCATGCAAGCCATTGCAGTCAGACTGACGGTCGCCCTCGTCGCCCTCGCCCTCTCGGGCTGTGTGGTCGACACCACGCCAACCCCCGACGGCAGCGTGATGCTGCCCGACGACGCCGCGCCCTCGCTGGTGGCGCTGGTGCCCTCGAAGGGCGCCACCAACGTGCGGCTCGACTCGAGCCTGGTGCTGCAGTTCTCGGGCGCCGTGGTGCCCACTTCGCTCGTCGTCACCACGACGCCCAGCCTGTCGCTCGGCGCGCCCATGTTCAATTCTGAGAACACCGAGGCCCGCTTTGGTCCGCTCAGCCTCGTCGCCGGTACACAATACACGCTCATCATCGCCGCGGCCGACGCCGAAGGCCGCGCCGTCACCGGTGAGCTGATGTCGTCGTTCAGCACCGTCGCGCAGGTGGACACCCAGGCGCCGACCCTCGTGTCGTCGAGCCCCGCGGCGGCCGCGATGAACGTGCCGCTCGCCTCGGCGGTGACCCTCACCTTCTCCGAGGCGATGGAGCCCGGCAGCCTGGCGGTGACGCTCGAGCCCATGAAGGCGCTGGGCGACGCCACCTGGAGCGCCGGTGACACCGTGGCCACCTTCGCGGCGCCGGGCTTCGACGGCAAGACCGACTACACCCTGCAGTACTCGGCGACCGACAAGGCCGGGAACCCCGTGTCGGGCAACGTCTCGTTCTCGACCGCCGTTCCGCCCGACGCCGACGCGCCCACGGTGCTGTCCAACGCGCCGGCGGCGAACGCCATGGCCGTGCCGACGAACGCCGTGCTGTCCATCAGCTTCTCCGAGGCGATGAACAAGGCCACCGTCGACTCCGCCTTCTCCATCTCGCCGGCCGTCGCCGGGACCGCCCTGTGGGACGGCACCGACACGCTGCGCACCTTCCAGCCCTCGGCGCAGCTGGCCCCCAGCACCCAGTACACGGTGACGGTCGGCGTCGGCGCGCGAGACCGCGGTGGCAACGCCCTCGCGGCGCCGTTCTCGTTCACCTTCACCACCGCGGCGGCCCCCGACACCACCCGCCCCACCGTGGTGTCGACGACGCCCGACAACGGCGCGATGGGCGTCTCCGCCAGCAGCAAGATCGCCATCACCTTCTCGGAGCCGATGGACAAGGCCTCGGTGCAGGTGGCCTTCGTGGTGAACGTGCCGATGAGCCTCAACGGCGGCACCTTCGCCTGGTCACCCGACGGCCGCACCGTGACGTACAGCCCGCCGGGCTTCTTCGAGCACGGGAGCAACGTGGCGTTCCGCATCGGCTCGGCCTCGCGCGACCTCGCCGGCAACACGCTCCAGACGAACGTCGACCGCGGGTTCGCGGTGCGCAAGTACGGCGTCGCGGTGCTCGACTCGGTCATGGCCATCGACGGCCACGTGACGAACGCGGGAACCGTGTCGACCGGCTCGTCCACCCTCATCGTGGGGGACACGGGCTCGAACGTGGCGCTCCGCTCGTTCGTGAGCTTCGACCTCTCGTCGATTCCGACGTCGACCATCGCCATCACCTCGGCCGACCTCGTCATGTACCTCTCGGGCGTCGCCGGGAGTCCGCAGTCGACGCTCGGTGGGAACGTGCGCCTCGAGCGCGTGGCCGTGGGGCCGGCCCTCGCGGCTTCGGCCTACGGCGCGACGCGCCTCGATGGCGTGCTCGACGAGGTGTCGTACGGGCCGACGAGCCTCGCGAGCGGTTGGAAGCGCGCGACGGTGCACGCCTTCGTCCTCGACGACTGGAGCCAGCGGGCGCAGCGCGGCAACCGCTCGCAGTTCAGGCTGCGGTTTCCCAACGAGCTCTCGGCCAACCTGACGGCCGACAGCGTCTCGTACTACTCGGGGAATACCGTGCTGGCGACGTGCCCGCGCTTCGGGCGCGGCGTCACCGGCAACTCCTGCCGGCCGTACCTGGTCGTCGAATACGAATACCCGTGACGAGGTGAGTGACGTCTCGGGCCTGCAGGCCTGCCGGCCGGTGCCTCCTCGTGGACACCGGCCGGTTCTCGTTTCGTCCTCACTCCAGCAGCGGGCTCTTCGCCCCCGCCCAGGCCAGCACCAGCCGGTGCGAGGCCCGCGTCATGGCGGTGTAGAGGCCGCGGCGGGCGTCGGCCGTCGAGGGCCAGGTCGAGGCGGCCGCGTCGGGCAGCACCACCACGTCGAACTCGAGGCCCTTCACCTCCTGAACGCAGGTGACGATGACGCCGGGGCGGAAGGGGAAGTCACCGTCGAGCGCCAGCGTCGTCTCGAGGCCCCGCAGGCGCTGGCGAACGCGGCGCGCGGCCTCGGGCGTACGGCAGACGACGGCGACGCTGGCCGAGGCGTCGTCACCGACGAGCGCGCGCAACGAGTCGCTCAGCCACACCGAGAGGTGGAAGGGCGCCGCGAAGCCGGCCCAGGTGATGGAGGGCGTCTCGGCCGTCGCCACCGACGCGTCGAGCACGTGCCGCGCCTGGGCGGTGACGTCGGGCGGACAGCGGTAGTTCACCTCGAGCCGCACCTGCTTCGCGCCCGGCACCCCCAGTTCGCGCATCACCTCGTCCCAGCCGGTGAAGACGGCGGTGGGGTCGACCTGCTGGGCCGCGTCTCCCGCCACCACGAAGACGCCACCGCGCCGGAGCGCCCGCGCCATCACCGCCAGCTCGATGGGGGCGAACTCCTGGGCCTCGTCGATGAACACCACGTCGTAGGCGCCCAGCGGCATGGGGGCCTTGCGCGAGAGCACGCTGCGCAGCCGCTCGAGCTCGAAGAGGACGGCGGGGTCCTCGGCGTCGGCGGAGTTCGCGTCTTCCAGCGGGGTGCCCTCGTCGAGCGAGCGGCCGTCGACCGCCGTGCGCGCCTCGAGGTCGACGTGGGCGTACGCGACGTCGGAGGGGTCGAGGAACTGCACCTTCGTGTGCTGCGCGAGCGCCGCGACGACCGACGGGTAGAGGGTGCCGGAGGCGCGCGCGACGACGGGCTCCATCCACGCGCGGTCGCCGAAGAGGTTCTCGAGGTCGGCCCGCGACGCCAGCGCGGTGCCCTTGCGCGGCCGGTCCGGGTCGTCGAACGGCCTCGGGTGGGCCTTCACGAAGGCCTCGAGCGTGGGGCGCAGCGCCGGGTGCCGCTTGAGCTGCACCACGGCCGAGGGCGTGTTCTCGGACAAGCGGCGGGGCAGATCTCGAAACGCGCGCCGCGCCTCACCCGTCACCCAGTCGTCGAACGTCCACACGTCGACGTCGTGCACGCCGCGCCGCTCGAGCATGAGCGAGGTGAGCCGCCGCAGGCCCTCGGTGGGCACCATCACCGCGCCGCGGAAACGCCGCTGGCCCTCGTCGAACGACCGCTGCCGCAGCGCGAGGAGCCGGTGCAGCGCCACCGTCGTCTTGCCGAAGCCGGCCTCACCAAGCAGGAGCAGGTGCTCGTGGCGCGGCAGGTCGACGGCGCGCTGCTGGGCGGGGTCGAGCGTCACCTCGAGCGGCGAGCGGAAGGCGTGCCGGGCCTTCGGTGGCCGGCCGGGAATGCGCGGGGCCGCGAGGGTCGGCGCCGGGCTCCAGCCGTCGGCGCCGCGCGTGAAGACGGTCTCGGGCGTCGCCACCTGCGTCAGCGCGCCGCCCGCGAAGACGAGGAGGTGCTTTTCGAGCAGCCGCCCCGAGATGGGGCGCCCGTCGACCTCGACCTCGTACACGTGGCCCTCGTCGGTGGTGAAGAACACCTCGGCCAGCGGCGCCGCCTCGGCGTCGAGAATGGACACGTTGGTGTCGACGTGGGTGGCGTCGGCCAGGAAGACGTCGGTCACCCGCCGCGAGGTCTCGAGCTTGAGGTGGCCCACGAGACGGCGGGCGGGCGCGAAGGCCTGGGCGCGGCGAACGGCCTCGTCGAGGGCGGCGAGCCTGGGCGCGAGCGACGACATGCGCGAGGCCGCATACCAGAGCCGGCAAAGCCCGTCGTCACGAGGTGTTGGGTCAGCGAGAACCCCGGCGAGCGAAGGACCCGCAGGTGAGGTGCTGGCTGCCGCCGAGGCCATTCGTGCGGCGCTGGCCGACGACCGCACCGATGGGGTCGCAGAGCGCGCGGCGCGGCTCTTCGTTGCGGCGACACGGTTGGATCCCTCGGTTGCGGGCCGCCCCAGGGTTTTCTCAGTTCGACTCCGGCTCCGCTCACCCCGGTCGCCGACTGACGCTCCGCTGGTGACCGCGGGCTGACGCTCGTGTTTACGTCGCCTCCGTGTCGTCGTCGCTGCGAGAGAGGCTGTCTGCGTCTGCCTACCAGCAGTACGTGTACGGCTACCCGCACAAGACGGCGTACCGGCAATTCGCGACACCGCGCCCGCTCGACGAGGTGTGGGCGAACGAGCGCCGCGACAGCCGCTTCCTCTACGTGCACGTGCCCTTCTGCGAGCTGCGCTGCGGGTTCTGCAACCTCTTCACGACCGTCAACCCCGTGGAGTCGGTCGTCGAGGCGTTCCTCGCCAAGCTCGAGGTGGAGGCCCGGGCGACGAAGCCCGCGCTGGGGGCCGTTCGCTGGACGCGGGCCGCCATCGGCGGAGGCACGCCCACGTTCCTGTCGGCGCAGCAGCTCGCCCGCGTGCTCGAGGTGATGCAGTCCCTCGGCGCGCCGCTGGGGGCGATGCCGCTGTCGGTGGAGCTGTCTCCCACCACCGTCGACCGCGAGAAGCTTGAGGTGCTGTCGGTCGCCACGCGGCTGTCGCTGGGCGTGCAGAGCTTCGTCGAGGCCGAGGTCGCCGCGCTGAAGCGGCCGCAGCGCACCGACGACGTCGCGCGCACGCTCGACCTCGTTCGTTCGAGCTCGTCGGCGCAGCTCAACGTCGACCTCATCTACGGCATGGAGGGGCAGACGCCCGGCTCGCTCGTGGGCAGCCTCGAGACGGCGCTCAAGTGGCGGCCCGAGGAGCTGTACCTCTACCCGCTCTACGTGCGCCCGCTCACCTTCCTCGGCAAGCGCGCCGGCGCGTTCGACGACCACCGCAGAGCGCTGTACCGCGTGGCGCGCGAGTGGCTCGAGGGGCACGGCTACGAGCAGCGGTCGATGCGCGTCTTCTTGCGACGGGGGGCGTCACCGTCGGCCGTGCCCGAGTACCACCCCGAAGACGACGGCATGGTGGGGCTGGGCGTCGGCGCGCGCTCGTACACGCGGAGCCTGCACTACGCGCACGACTGGGCCGTGGGCCCTCGCGCGGTGCGGGGCATCATCGACGAGTACCTCGCGCGTCCGGCGCGCTCGTTCGGCTTCGCGCATCACGGCTTCGAGTTGACGGCCGAAGAGCAGCACCGGCGCTGGGTGTTGCTCTCGCTCTTCGACGGAGGCGTCGATGCGCAGGCGTTCGAGCGGCGGTTCTCGGTGGGCCTGCGCGCCGCGGCGCCGTGGCTCGAGGCGCTGGAGGTCGAAGGCCTCGCCGGCTGGACGAACGACGTGCTGCACCTGACGGACGAGGGCCTCGAGCTGAGCGACGCCATCGGGCCGTGGCTCTTCTCTGACGACGTCGCCGCGAAGATGCGCGCGTGGGAGGCCCGGTGACGCTCTCGATCCTCTACCGGGGCGCGCTCTCGAGCTGCAACTACGGCTGCGGGTACTGCCCCTTCGCGAAGCACCACGAGTCCGACGAGGAGCACGCCCACGACGCCCGGCAGCTCGAGCGCTTCCTGTCGTGGTGCGAACGGCGCGCGAGCCCGTTGCGGGTCTTCTTCACGCCCTGGGGCGAGGCGCTCACCCAGCGGCGGTACCAGGACGCGCTGGTGCGGCTGTCGCGCCTTGGCCACGTGGAGAAGGTCGCGATTCAGACGAACCTCTCCGCCCGGCTCGACTTTCTGGCCCAGAGCGAGCCCTCGAAGCTCGGCGTGTGGGCGACGTACCACCCGGAGTGGACGACCGAGGCGCGCTTCCTGGCCCAGTGCGAGCGGCTGCTCGAATGCGGCGTCTCGTTCTCGGTGGGCGTCGTCGGCTTCCCGCGCTTCCGCGAGGCGCTGGATTCGCTCCGGGCGAAGCTGCCACCTCACGTCTACGTGTGGGTCAACGCGGTGAAGTCGTCCGACGCCGGGTACCAGCCAGAGGACCTCGCGCACTTCACCGCCGTCGACCCGCTCTTCCCGGTGAATCAGGTCCGGCATCCGTCGCTCGGCCGGGCGTGCGCGGGCGGGCACTCCGTCATCTCGGTGGACGGCGAGGGCGTCGTGCGGAGCTGCCACTTCATTCGCGCGCCGTTGGGGAACCTCTACGACGAGCGTTTCGACGAGGTGCTGAAGCCGCGGCCTTGTGCGGCGGCCACGTGCGGCTGCCACATCGGGTCGGCGCACCTCGAGCACCTGAAGCTGGGCGAAGTGTTCGGAGACGGCATTCTCGAGCGAAACCCGCTGGGCCCGCGTGCCCACGTCGCTTTTTCTGCACCTCGCCCGGCCGTTCGGGGTGAGGCGAACGTCACCCCAACCCCGGAGCCCTCATGAAGACCCTCGTCGTTGCCCTCACCGTCGCCTTCGCCGTCCCCGCCTTCGCCGCTGATTTCAAGTGCGCCAGCGGCAGTCGCGTCGAGAAGGGCGGCTCGACCCAGTACACGTACAAGGAGTCGTCGTCGGAGATTCGCGTCGAGAAGGGCGGCTCGACCAAGGGCGTCGCCGTCAAGCGCGGCTCGAAGTGGTACGTCGAGATCGGCGGCAGCACCCAGGCCACCTTCGAGAACGGGAAGATCGAGAAGGGCGGCTCGTCGTGGGCGTCGGTGAGCGACGCCCAGCGCCAGTTCGACTGCAACGCCGACGTGGCGGCCACGCTGTGGGTGCTGATGCAGAAGGGCGTGCTCTAAGCGCGCCGCCGCGGAGTAGATCGCCGCCATGGTCGAACCCCATGGCGGCACCCTGCAGGAGCGCCTCGTCTCATCCACCGGGTTCGAGGCGCGGGCGAAGGGCCTGCGGCGCCTCACCGTCGACGCGCGAGCGCTCAACGATCTCGAGCTGCTCGGGGTGGGCGCGCTCAGTCCGCTCACGGGGTTTCTCGGACAGGCCGACTACCGCTCGGTGGTCGAGTCGATGCGGCTGGCCAATGGCACCGTGTGGCCGCTCCCCATCACGCTTCCAGCGCCCGAGCCGGTGAAGGTCGGCGAGTCCGTCGTGCTGTGCGACGGCGCGGGGCGTGACTGGGCGGTGCTCGATGTCACGAGCGTCTTCGTGCGCGACGCAGGCCACGAGGCCCGCGCCGTCTTCGGTACGGACGACCCCGCGCACCCGGGCGTCGCGGTGCTGCTCGACCAGCCGACGACGCTGCTGGGTGGGCCGGTGACGGTGGCCCCGCTCCCGGCGCAGGCCTTCGACGCGTACCGCCAGACGCCGCGCCAGCTGCGCGCGCTCATCGCCGAGCGGGGATGGACGACCGTGGCCGGCTTCCAGACGCGCAACCCGATTCACCGCGCGCACGAGGCCCTCACCAAGGTGGCGCTCGAGGTGTGCGACGGCCTGGTGCTGCACCCCGTGGTGGGAGAAACGAAGCGCGACGACGTGCCGGCCGCGGCCCGCTTCGAGTCGTACGACGTGCTGGTGAAGGGCTACTACCCGGCGGCGCGCACCGTGCTCGCGGCGTTCCCGGCGGCCATGCGCTACGCCGGCCCGAGGGAGGCCCTGTTCCACGTCCTGGTGCGGAAGAACTACGGCATCACCCACCTCATCGTCGGCCGCGACCACGCCGGCGTCGGCACGTACTACCCACCGCTCGCGGCGCAGGAGCTCGTTCGGCGCTTCAGCCGCGAGGAGCTCGGCGTCACCCCGCTCACGTTCGACCCGACGTTCTTCTGTCGCGCGTGCGGGGCGGTGGCGTCGGTGCGTACGTGCCCGCACCCACCTTCGGAGCACCTCGCCATCTCGGGCACGCGGCTGCGCGAGCTGCTCCAGACGGGGCGGCGGATTCCGGCCGAGGTGACGCGGCCCGAGGTGGCAGACGTGCTGCGGCGCCACGTGGGAGGTGAGGCCGGGCCCCAGCGCGGGGTGCTGCTCTGGTTCACGGGCTTGTCGGGCGCAGGCAAGTCGACGCTCGCGAGGGCCGTGGAGGCGGCGCTGAAAGCGCATCACCGCGTCGAGGTGCTCGATGGTGACGAGATTCGCGCCACGCTGTCGAAAGGGCTGGGGTTCTCGAAGGAGGATCGCGACACCAACATCCGCCGCATCGGCATGGTGGGGCGGTTGCTCGCGCGCAACGGGGTCGTCGCCATCGGCGCCGCCATCAGTCCCTACGCCGACACCCGCGACGAGGTGCGCCGCGCCGCGCTGGCTGACGGCGTCGCCTTCGTGGAGGTGCACGTGCACGCCCCGATGGAGGCGCTGCTCGCGCGCGACACCAAAGGGCTCTACCGCAAGGCGCTGGCGGGCGAGGTGAAACACTTCACCGGCGTCGACGACCCCTACGAGGCTCCGATGGCGCCAGCGCTCTCGCTCGACACCAGCGCGCTCGACGTGGCGACCTGCACCGCGAAGGTGCTCGAGGTGCTGGCGGCGCACGGAGTGGTGCCGTGAACCTGAACCCCTGCATCGGCACGCACGACGTGCTCTTCCTCGTGCTCGACACGCTGCGCTTCGACGTGGCGGACGAGGCCTTTCGCGCGGGCCACCTGCCCACGCTCGCGTCGACGGTGTTGGGCGCGGAGGGCTGGGAAGCGCGGCACACGCCAGGCAGCTTCACCTACGCGGCGCACCAGGCCTTCTTCTCCGGCTTCTTGCCCACGCCCGCGCATCCCGGCCGCCACCCTCGACTCTTCGCCACGCGCTTCGGCGGCAGTGAGACGACCACCCCGGAGACGGTCGTGTTCGATGCGCCCGACATCGTGCATGGGTTCGCAGCGCGGGGGTACCGGACCATCTGCATCGGCGGCGTGGGCTTCTTCAACCCTGCGACGCCACTCGGCCGCGCGCTGCCCGGCTTCTTCGACGAGGCGCACTGGAGCGAGGCGATGGGCGTGACGGAGCCCCGCTCGACGGAGCACCAGGTGCGGCTCGCCTGCGAGCGGCTGGCCGCCGTCGATCAGCGCGTGTTCCTCTTCATCAACGTGTCGGCGCTGCACCAGCCGAACCGCTTCTACGTGCCTGGCGCGGTGGAGGACTCGAAGGCCACGCACGCCGCGGCCCTGCGGTACGTCGATGCGCAGCTGCCGCCGCTGTTCGAGGCGTTGAAGCGGCGCGGGCCGAGCGTGGCCATCGTCTGCTCCGACCACGGCACCTGTTACGGCGATGACGGCTACGTCGGGCACCGGCTCGCGCACCCCGTGGTGTGGACGGTGCCGTACGCCGAGGCAGTGCTCCCGGGCCGGTGAATCTGCTTGGCCTGGCCGCCCATGTTCGCGCTCTTCGCCGCGGTGGTCGTCGCCAGCACCCCTGCTCCGGACGAGTCTTCCGATGGCTGGACGCCGGGTACGGCGGGCCGGGTTGAAGGGGCGCCGGTCTGGCTGTTCCACACCGCCTGCGCCGCGCGCGGCCCTCCGCGGAGGTGTCTTCGCCGCCGGCATGACGGGAGCGGTGCTCGTCGGGGCGCTTGGCGTGCCCCTCATCCTCGAGGCGAGCCATGGCTTGCAGGTGGTCTCGAAGCGCGAGGCCGGTCCGGCCGTGTCGATCGGCGGAGCGCCGGTGCCCGGGGGCGCCGTCGGTGTCGTCACGGCACGCTTCTGACACGGGCGCTGCGTTTGAACCCGGGCGCGAATCTGGTTGGCTCCCGGGCCCATGCTCGCGCTCCTCGCCGTGGTGGTCTTCGCCGCAACGCCAGCGCCGGTGGCGAACGACGCGCCGGTGAAACCACGCACGCCGCTGGGCGTACGCCGCGCCCCTGTCTCGCCGGAGCAGGCGCCATCGCGCGTGCCGCTCACGCCAGCCGCTGATGCGGACGGGGGCGAGTCGAAAGATCGAGCGCCGCCCGAGGTGGACGACGACACCGACTGGGCGCGAGACGACGCACCGCCGCGACCGCTCCGCAAACGACCGACTCCAGAAGACATCTGGAACGAGAAGACCGCTCCACTCGAGCGGCCGGTCGAGCCGGCCCCAGCGCCCATCGAGCCCTTGTCCGCGCAGCGAGAGAAGCGCTTCATCGGCGCCCTCCTTGGAGGCGTGGTTGGGCTCGCGGCGCCGATGCTCTTCATGCCCCTCGCCGATCGAGCGTGCGTGGTGTCGTTACCGGGCGGATTCCCTGCATTCGTGTGCCCGACTCCCGCCCATGTGCTCATCGGCATTGGCGGGCTCGTGGCGGCCATCACCGGTGCGGGCGTTGGGGTGGCGCTCGCGGGTGGTGAGGTGCCCGGCGCCGCGATGGTGACGGGAACGTTCGTGGGCCTGGTCCTCGCGCTCGCGGTGGCGGCCCTCACGGTCGCCGGCTCGTCTGGGCAGCTCGCGCGAGGAGCCGGGGTGGCGCTGCTGGGGGCGGGGGCCGGGCTCGTCGTGGTCGGTCAGGCCGTCGCGATGTTGCTGCGGGACGACGCTATCGAGGAGCGCCCCTGGCTCGCCTCGAGTGCAGGTCGCCTCGCCACCACCAGCCTCGCGTTCGTCGGGACCCTCGGAGGCGGGCTCCTGGTCGCGCTCCTGCTGGGAATCACGTCTACTCCCGTGGGATTCGCCCTCGCGGCCGGCGTCGGGGTGCTGTCGCCGCTGCTGGCGCCCCTGGCGGCGTGGGGCGCGCATCGCGCCATGGACGGCAAGGGCACCGTCGGCGTGTCGTACCTGTCGATGCTTGGGGTCGGCGCCATCGGCTTCCTCGGCGCGTTCCTGATCGCCGCCAACAGCCTGGGGTTCGACGAGGAGGCCGGGCGCCTTCGGGGTGGGGCCATCGCCGCGGCAGTCGTGGGCGGGACCCTTCTCGGCACGCTCGGGGTGCCGCTGGCACTCGAGGCGAGCCACGCCGGCGTGCTGATCGAGGAGCGCGGCCCGAAGGTCAACGTCTCGCTCGGCGGTGCCCCCGTTGCCGGTGGCGCGATGGGCGTCGTCACTGCGCGCTTCTGACGGGCTTCACCAGCTGACGTGGAGCTCGATGCGCTGCGTGCTGGGCGTCTCCCACCGCACCTCGACGGGCAGCCGGTAGAAGTTCGTGATCAGCGAGCGCAGGAGCCCGATGTACACCTGAATCGGAAGGACCTCTTCCTTGAACACGAGGAGCGCCTTGCCGGCCGCGACGCTCGAGACCAGGCGCTGGCCGGGAGCGATCATCGGGTTCAGCGTCGCCACCAGCGGCTTCAAGATGGCCTCGGGGCCGCGCTCCTTCTGACCCTCGAGCGCCTTGCCGAAGGGCGAGCGCAGGAGCGCGTCCATCACGGCGGCGCCCAGGCGCTCGAAGGCATCGTCGACGTCGCGCGCGCGCGGGGCGACCTGTTCGACGGCCTTCCACAAGAGGCGCAGGAACTCGGGTGTGGGGTAGCTGAGCTGGTCGACCCACGGCTTCGGCTCGGCGGCGGCCCGGCGCACCTTCTGCTCGGCGACGGGGCCTGCCAGCCGCATGACGGCGGCGCACAGCGCGTTGAAGAAGAGCCCGCGGAGCTGCGCCGAGTCGCCCGCCGACGCGATGCGCTGCTCGAGCTCGCCGACGTCGAGCACCTTCGAGCGGGGCAGCTTCGGGTTCTCGAGGGCGGGCTTCAGCCGTGGGCTCGAGCGCTCTCCGGGGCTCGACGGCTCCGGGTGCGAGGGCAGGGGCGCGCGCGCCTCTTCGGGGAAGAGCTTCTGCATCCACGCCGCGAGGTGGGCCCGCGTGGCCGGCAGGCGCGCCTTCTTCAGGAAGTCCTCGAGGCCCTTCTTGAACTCGGCGCCCGTCTGGAAGCGCGCCTCGACCTCGCGGGTGAGCGCCTTGAGCACCACCGCGTCGAGAGCCCTGGGCACGGTGGGCTCCTTGCGCGAGGGGGGCTCGACCTCGGCGCCCACCACCGCGCGCAGCGTGGCCGTGTCGTTCTCGCGCTTGAAGAGCCGCTCGAGCGCGAGCACCTCCCACAGCACGATGCCCAGCCCGAAGAGATCGCTGCGGCCGTCGAGGTCTTTGCCCCAGGCCTGCTCCGGCGACATGTACGCGTACTTGCCCTTGATGATGCCGGTGGCCGTGCGCGTCAGCTTGTTCGCCGCGCGCGCGACGCCGAAGTCGATGAGCTTCACCGAGCCGTCGAAGGCCACCATGATGTTCTGCGGCGACACGTCGCGGTGAATGAGCTCGAGCGGTACACCAGCCTCGGTCTTCGCCGTGTGCGCGAAGTCGAGCGCGGCCGCGGCCTCGGCCACCACCCGGCACTTGAGGGCGACCGGCATGTCGGTGCCGGCCTCGAGCGCGGCGTTGACGACGTCGCCGAAGCTCATGCCGTGCACGAACTCCATGGTGATGAAGTAGTCGCCGTCGACTTCGCCCAGGTCTTCGATGCGCGCGATGTTCGGGTGGTCGAGGGCCGCGGCGATGCGGGCCTCGTCGAAGAACATGTTCACGAACTCCTGGTCTTCCTTCAGGTGCGGGAGCAGCCGCTTCACCACCACGGGCGCCTCGGCGTCCGACTCACCGTGCAGCCGGGCGAGCCACACCTCACCCATGCCGCCCACCGCCAGCCGCTTGAGGAGCCAATACTGGCCGAACCGAACCGGAGCGTCCGCCACGTCGGGCTGGAGCATGCCTCGCCCAGCCGCCCAAAGCTCGTGTGGAATCAAGCGGCTGCCCGACGTGACTGGCGATGTCCACTCGCCTGACGCGCGTCACAGAAGGCGTCATCGACACGCGTCGAAGGGACGATCACCGCCCTGCACGCTAGGTGACGGCCCCGTGAAGCCCCAGAGCACCAGCCGCGATCTGCAACGAGAACAGTCCCGGGAGCGCCTCTTCCACGCAGCGCTCGAGATCTTCCGACGAGATGGGTTCCGCGCCGCGCGGGTCGACGACATCACGCTGGTCGCCGGCCTGTCGCGCACGTCGTTCTATTTCCACTTCCCGACGAAGGAGGACGTGCTCGTCGAGCTGAACCGGCGGCTCGAGGAGCCGGTGCTGGCGGCCGTCCTCGCGCTCGACGAGACGACGGCGGTCCCCAGGCTGCTCGAGCTGATCGCCAAAGGCGTCGCGGTTCAGTGGCAGGAGCACCGCGCGGTGGTGGTCGATGCGCTCACGGTTGGCCTGCGGCTCGAGTCCGAGCGGTCGCGGGCGGCGCGCGAGGGGACGCTCCGGTTCGCGCTCACCCGGCGCTTCGAGCGGGCGATGGCGTCGGGGGTGCTGTCGCGCATTCGCCCGCCCGAGGGCATGGCAGACGCGTACCTGCTGCACTGCCTCGCGGCGATGGCCTCGTGGGGCTCGGGGGTCGACGACGATCTCGAGGCCACCCTGGTGGCGGCCGGGCAGATGTTTCTCGAGGGCGCGCTCGTCAAGGCCGCCTGACCCTCGGGTTCTCGTCGGCTGGAAAAAGACGTCAGGCCCGCGCGCGACGGCGCTCCGCGACGGGCGGCCACGCGCGCAAGAAGGCATCGACGTGGGCGTCGAAGAAGGCGTCGAGGTCGAGCGGCCGGCACGAAGCGCCCGACAACGAGTCCTGGTGCAGGAGCGCCAGCACCACCGGCGCGAGGAACTGAAGGCCCGCCACGCGCGCGTCGAGCGGCCCCAGCTCGTTCAGCTCGACGTGCCGCCGGAGCAGGGTCTCACAGGTGCCCAGCAGCGGCTCGAGCAGGTGGTTCACGTAGGTCGGCCCGAGCGACGGCGTCGCCAGCCCACCAGCCAGTGACGTCGCCTGAATGACGCCCACGCCGTGCTCGAACCACGCGCCCTTGAGCCGCGTCAGGTAGGCGCGCAGCGAGGCGCGCACGTCTCCGGGAATGGGAATGGACGCCATCGCGAGGTACGGCGCCGCGTCGACGTGCTGGCTCTCGAGCACCGCGCGCAGCAGCCCGTCCCGGTCTTCGAAGTAGTGCTTGAGCGTCGCGACCGAGGTGCCCGCCGACGCCGCGAGCTCCCGCATCGAGGCCCGCAGCCCGTCGGCGCCCATCACCCGCTCACGCACCTTCCGCGCGAGCGCCAGGCGCTGGGCGTCGTAGTCGGCGTTCCGGGCTCCACGGGTGCGTGCCACGGCGAAACAGTTAATTCGTTCGTTCGTGCGACGCAATATGCGGAAAACGAGTCATGCTTCAGAGATTCGGTTGCGAGGAAATGGTCGGCGATTATTCAGTGGCTCACTTGTGAGAATCAATCGTCGATGGCTGGTGGGGTGGGTGGTGCTTGGTCCCGCGCTGGGCCTGGCGCAGCCGCTGAGCACGTTCCTCGAGTCGGCCGAGCGGGCCAACGTCGACGGGCAGCTCGCGGCCGAGGCGACCGTGTCGGCGCGGGCGGGGTTCGACCAGCAGTGGGGCGGGCTGCTGCCGACGCTGTCGGCGAACGGCGGCTACACGCGCAACCAGTTCGAGGCCATCGTCGACGTGCCCTCGGGGCCGACGAGCACCCAGCGCATCACCATCATTCCGCGCGACCAGTTCGAGGCGACCCTCAAGGCCGAGCTGCCGCTGGTGGACGTCTCGCGGTGGATGAAGGTGAGCGCGGCGTCGGCCACGGCCGAGGCGGCCACGGCGCGCGAGCAGGCCCAGCGGGACCAGGTGCGGAGGCAGGTGGTGACCGCCTACTACGCGGCGGCGGGCGCACAGGCGCTGGTGACGTCGGCGCGGCGCTCGCTCACCGTCGCGCAAGCCCAGCTCGAGCAGCAGACCGCGCGGCGCCTGGCGGGCGTGGCGAGCGAGCTCGAGGTGTTCCGCGCGACGGCCGAGGTCGAGCGTGCCACGCAGGTGGTCGCCGATGCCGAGGCGCAGCTGGCCACCGCGCGCCGAACGCTGCGAACCCTGTCGGGGCTCGAGCCGGCCGCCGAGCTGCAGCTGCCCGACGACGACCTGCACGCCGAGCCCGCCATCTCGGAGCTCGAGGCGAAGGCGGCCAGCACCTCGTCCGTCATGGCGGCCGAGCGTGACGCCCAGGCTGCCGCGCGCACGTCGACGTCGGCCACCACCGCGCTCGTCCCCTCGCTGAGCGCGCAGTTCACCCAGCGCTTCACCAACGCCACGGGCTTCCAGAACCAGGCGGCGCTGTGGAACGCGGGCGTCTCGTTCTCGTGGCGGGGCGACCTCGGCAGCCTCCAGGCGCTGCGGGTGGCCGCGGCCTCGGAGCAGACGGCGCGGCTGTCGGCCGAGAAGGCGCGGCTGTCGGCCGTCGATCAGGTGCACGCCGACTGGCAGCGGGTGACGGCGGCGCTCACGAAGGTGAAGGCGGCGCGCGCTCAGGTGGCCTCGGCGCAGCGCGCTCAGGCCATCGCGAAGGAGCGCAATGCCGCTGGCGTCGCCACCCAGCTCGACGTCATTCAGGCCGACCGCGACCTCTTCGCGGCCGAGGTGAGCGACGTCACCGCGCGCTTCGACCTGGCCACCGCCCGCGCGTCGCTGCACCTGTCGGCTGG
>JANRKQ010000247.1:0-2314 GCA_033763395.1 Myxococcaceae bacterium | reverse complement strand
AAGGACGGCGTGAACGACCGCGTCGACAACTGCATCAACGAGGCGGGCCCCGCGACGAACCAGGGCTGCCCCGAGAAGCAGAAGCAGCTCGTCGTCATCACCCGCGAGAAGCTCATCATCAAGGACAAGGTCTATTTCGACACCGGCAAGGCGACGATCCAGAAGCGCTCGAACGCGCTGCTCGACCAGATCGCCAACATCATGTCGACGCACAGCGAGATCGGCCTCATTCAGGTCGAAGGCCACACCGACAACACGGGCGTGCCGGAGCAGAACCTGAAGCTCTCGCAGGACCGCGCGAACTCGGTGAAGGAGTACCTGGTGAAGAAGGGCGTCGCCGACACGCGGCTCAAGGCGGTCGGCTTCGGCCAGGACAAGCCGGCCGACTCGAACGACACGCCGGCGGGCCGCGACAACAACCGCCGCGTCGAGTTCAACATCATCAGCCAGTGACGCGTCGGGCCCCCGGGCCCAGCGGGGTCGCCCATCGAGCGGGGTGAGGCGACCGGAGAGGCCGGCGCGGGACCGCCCTGAGAGGGGTCTCCCGCGAAAGGGGACCGGCTACCGGGTGGGCGCGCGGGTGAAGCGCCGCTTCTGCCAGGTCAGCTCGCTCAGGACGAGGTAGGGCTCGTCGTCGTCGTCCGTCTCTCGCACCGGCGAGAGGCCCTCGGCGCGCAGCGCCGCCTCCACCCGATCGGCCACCTTCCGGCGGTTCGCCTCGGTGTCGCGGAAGCTGCCGAACTCGAGCACCAGCTCACCGGACTCCGAGACGCCATCGGCGTCCTGGTCGGTGAAGAAGACGTAGCCGTCGACGCGCTTGCCCTGCTCGAGCAGCTCTTCGCGGAGCAGCTTCATGTCGGCCAGGCCGCACTTGCGGCAGTCTGAGAAGCGCTCGCGGGCCACGATGCCCTGCCGCTCGAGGGTGGCGAAGGCGCGGCTCAACCGATCGGCGTCGGTGAGGTACCGCCACTCGGCTTCCCGCGCGCGGTGCGCTGCCAGCTCGTCGTCCACCAGCTTCTCGATGTCCTTCTTGAGCGAGGCGCGCCCATCGGCAGCGTCGAGGGCCAACTCGACGATGTCGTCGCGGCTCAAGTACCCGTCGGCCACGCGCCACCCGGCGAGCTCGCGCGCCTGGGCGAGGAGAATGGACTTCGGCCGCCGCTTCCCTTCCGGCTCCGCGCGCTTGCGGGGGGACACCTCGAGCGCTCCCGTCGTGCCGGCGAGCGCCTCGGCGAACGAGGTGCCTGCGTCGGCCTCGGAGCGCTCGTTCGCCTCGTCGCACGCAGCGAACGACAGCAGAGCAGCGAGGAGCCGCGACCGGACGGACGTCATCACCGCGGCACCCTACCCTACCGGACGCCTCGCGCTAACGTGTCCGGCTCCATGCGCACGCTCGCGGCCCTGGCCGTTCCCGGAACCTGGTCGCACGCGGGCGGCGTGCTGGTGGGGCGTACGGTGGCGAACGCCGCGCTCCTCGAAGCGCTCGCCCGCCACGCCGGCGTCGAGCGGCTGCTCCTCGCCGTCGGAGAGGACGCCGACGTGCCTGCGCTCGAGGCCCTCATCACGAAGTGGAAGCTGCCCCCGGGGAGGCTCCAGGCCTGTCACGTGCTGCAGCTCCCGCGGCTGCTGCGGGACGGTGAAATCGACGTGCTGCACCACCCGGCCCACGTCGAGCGGCTGTTCGACCTGGTGGCCCTGCGCGACCGCTTCGCCCCGCGCGCGGTGCCGGTGACCGGCCAGATTCACTCGTTGTCCTACCCGCGCCTCACCCAGGAGCTCTCGCGCTGGCCCCTGCTGTCACCGTCGGCCACCGACGCCATCTTCTGCTCCAGCACCCAGGGCCGCCGCGCGCTCGAGGTGTGCTTCGACGACGTCGAGGCCGCCTTCCACGCGAAGGGCCTGCCCGGGCCGCTGCCCCGCTGGGAGCTGCCCCATGTGCCGCTGGGCGTCGACGTCGAGGGGCTGGCGCCGGTGGGTCGCGTCGGGGCGCGCGCGGTGCTCAAGCTTCCACCGGGCCGCACGGTGCTCCTCACCCTCGCCCGCTTCACCGAGTACGACAAGCTCGACGCCTTCCCGCTGCTCCAGGCCTTCGCCGCGCTGGTGCACGAGCGCCACCTCGACGTGCACCTCGTGCTCGCCGGCGCCCGCCAGGGCACGAAGACGCCCGAGATGCTCGAGCTGTGGGCAAAGGTGCTGAAGGTGGACGACCGCGTGTCGCTCGTCGTCGACTTCGCCGACGCCGACAAGCGCACGCTGCTCTCGGCCGCCGACGTCTTCGTCTCGCCCGTCGACAACGTGCAGGAGACGTTCGGCC
>JANRKQ010000246.1:0-13393 GCA_033763395.1 Myxococcaceae bacterium | reverse complement strand
GGCCGGCCGATGTTCAAGACCATTCCGGTCACCAAGCGCGATGTTCGTCCGGTCGTCTACTACATGACGGACAACACCCCCCGGTACCTCTGGGGCAAGTCGACGATGCGTCACGCCGAGCGTGATGGC
Organism: Myxococcaceae bacterium; assembly: GCA_033763395.1. Taxonomy (GTDB): domain Bacteria; phylum Myxococcota; class Myxococcia; order Myxococcales; family Myxococcaceae; genus Xiheimicrobium. The sequence continues at coordinate 13,264 of JANRKQ010000246.1, read as the reverse complement.
TTCAACCCGAAGGACACCATCGAGGCCTCGTGGGACCGCGCGTTCCGCAAGGCAGTCGCCGTGCCCCGTGGTCTCGAGTGGAACTCGGCGGACGTGCCCCAGATGTTCTACGTGTGCGAGTCGCCCGTGCAGGAAGGCTCGCCCGCGGCATGCGGCAAGCCGGGCACCTACGCCCGCCTCGGCGACCTGCGCTTCCACATGGCGCCGTACGTCGACCAGAACGCGGGTGGCCTCCTCGGCCTCGGCCCCTCGGCGATGGACCCCGAGACGGGCGAAGTCGTCAACGCCGTCGCGAACGTCTACGGCCCCGGCCTGGACACGTGGGCGGGCAGCTCGGCCCAGGTCATCGACGTCGTCAACGGCGAGGTCAGCCTGTCCGAGCTCATCACCGGCAAGGACATCAAGGACTACGTGTTCGCGAACCTGAACCCGACCGACCCGCGTCGCCCGCGGACGGGTCCGTTTTCGTCGCAGCAGCCGCTCCTCTCGGAGCCGTCGAAGCCCAACGGGACGTTCACCAAGCCGGTCGGCCGCCTGGCGGACCTGCTCGGCGCGTGGCAGGCCCAGGGGCTCCCCCTGCTCAAGGGTGACCGCAAGGCCACGGTGGCGCAGCTCCTCCAGAACAACCCCTCGCTCGAGGACTCGCTCATCAACCTGCCCGAGGTGCGCGGCGCCGTGATGAACCTGACGCCCAACCGTGACTTCACCGCGAAGCTGAAGAGCGACCAGTCGTTCTACCGCCAGGTGGCCCGCAGCATTCTCCTGGGCAACGACCCCGTCGAGAAGGCGCGCAAGGAGCTGCGCGAGACGGTCGACCCGACCATCGGCTGCTACTACGAGTTCGGCTACTCGGACGAAGACTACCTCGGCGTCGCCAAGCGCAAGGCGAAGCTCCAGAGCGACCTCATCGCGAAGTTCAAGATGCAGGGCAACTCGGCCTGCGCCACGCCGTCGGCGTGCTCGGACACCGAGGCGAAGAAGCTCGCCAAGGACGAGGTGTACAACGACCTCCGTCGCGAGGCGTACCGCTCGGTCATGGAGCACGAGATTGGCCACACGCTCGGCCTCCGCCACAACTTCGTCGCGTCGGCTGACGCCATGAACTACCAGGACGGCTACTGGGATCTGCGCAAGGAGACCATCGGCGTCGTCGTCGGCGGCCGCCGCGTGCTCCCCATCACCCCGCAGAACATGGTGGACGCGGCCAAGCAGAACGAGCGCCAGCAGAACGAGGGCATCTACGAGTACCAGTACTCGTCGATCATGGACTACGGCGCGCGCGTCACGGCCCAGAACATGGGCACGGGCAAGTACGATGACGCGGCGATTCTGTTCGCGTATTCGGGTGGTTTCGAGCCCGGCTGGGTCGAGGTCTTCAACGAGACCCGCAACGACTACCAGAACACCTTCGTCACGCTCGAGGTCGACAACCTCGCCAAGGTCTTCACGGCCCGCGGCGCGCACGTCGAGATCCCGCTGGCCATCACCGAGCACTACACGCCGGTGTCGAGCCTCTACACCGACAAGTTCCACTACTCGACGCTGCCGTTCCACTTCGCCGAGGCCACCGGTTCATTCGAGGAGCGCCTGAACCAGGGCATCTCGCGCATGAAGAACCGCTCGTACCGGAAGTGGTCCGAGATGCAGAAGCACTACGACCGCCTGCTGGCCGAGGTGAAGGCCTACAACCTCAACGCCTCGGGTCTGGGTGAGCGCGACATCGAGCGCAGCCGCACGGTGGTGAACGCCGCCGGTGGGCGCGCGGTGCCGGTCGAGGTGCCCTACATGTTCTGCAGCGATGGCGAGGTGGGCGCGAACCTGCTCTGCAACCGCAACGACCAGGGCGCTGACGTGTACGAGATGACGTCGAAGTGGATGGAGCGCTTCAACCAGTCGTACGTCTTCTCGAACTTCCGCCGCGACCGCCTGCAGTACTCGCCGTCGGCGGTGGCCTCGGGCAAGTTCGGCCGCTTCCTCGGAAACGTTCCGAACGTGTACCAGCAGTGGCTCTTCAACATCTACTACCTGGTCAAGTACCTCCAGCTGTCGCCCGAGGAGCTCGACGAGTTCTACGGCCTCGGTGACCCCATCTGGCAGAACTACTGGACGATGGCGGTGGTGGACTCGACGAACCTGCTCATGCAGCAGCTGTCGGTTCCCTCGGCCGGGTACCACGGCAAGCGCGCGGACGGCACGTGGGAGTACATTCCCACGGGCGACGCGCTCAACCGCCGGCTCTCGGCTTCGGCTGAGGCGGCGCTCCGGGCGGACGTGGCGCTGCCGGCGCGCGGTGGCTACACCGACCTCGCCTACGTGCCGCGTGGCCCGGGCCGGTCGATGTTCACCGTCTTCGACTCGTTCGGCTACGACAACTACAGCCGCGTCAACGAGGCCGGTCACTTCTGGGACGTGTATGCGGCGATGCTCGCGCTCATCACGAGCGAGACCAACTTCCTCGGCGTCGACCGTGGCTCCGATGCGCTCCGGTACTCGCTGCCGTACTACCTGACGTTCAACCTCGAGCTGGCGCCCCTGTTCGGCAACTACTTCACGCAGAACCCGGACTACTACGCCCCGATGCTCGCGAAGAACGCCGACGGCACCGCCACCGTGCAGCTGCCGACGTTCATCAAGGCGAACGACTACATCTTCGGCTTCAACTACCCCATCGCGCCGCCCGCGCCGGTCGACGGCAGCGGCAACCCGATGCCGATGTCGAAGGTGCTGCCGATCTCGACCTGGAGCGCGCGGTTCTACTCGCTGGTATGGTCGATGGCGTTCTTCACGCAGAACTACAACCTCGAGTACGCCGAGTTCACGAAGGTCTACCGGCTCGGCAGCGATGAGGCGCTCGACCCGGCCCCCGGCTACGACGTGGTGCAGTTCTCCGACCCGTTCGGCGGTGGGTACGTCTACGCCGCGCTGCGGAAGCTGAACGACCCGAAGATCACCACGGGCGCCTCGGTCATCCTCCGCGCTCAGAACGAGAAGGCGAAGTGGGACCAGGCGAGGAACCTGAACCAGCGCGTCGACGGCCTCACCGCCGCCGAGTGGGAAGCGCGGGTTCGTGAGACCGTGCGCAACATGGAGATCATGCGCGGCCTGTACAACATCTTCGGCCGCGCTCTCTAAGGCTGGCTCAAGGTGTCGTGCTGACGCCCGGCGCTCCTTCAGTGGAGTGGCCGGGCGTCGTCTTTGGTGGCGTGCTCGTGGCTCTACAGGCGATTTGGCTCGAGGGTTGTTGCTTCCCGGAATCGGCGAGTCGTCGCTCGCGCGCGCCGGTCCCGACGGGGCAGCTGTCACGAAGGCCCTGTGGGCGGGCCGCGCCTGGCAGCACGTTCGGCAGCCGCCCCAGCGGTGAAGCCAAGGAACCAGCCGAGATCGCCCTTCCACGGTGGCTCGGCGCCGCCGAGACCAACCAGCCAGCGCGCTGAGCGGCGGGGCCCCGTCGGTATCGGGGCCCTGGTGCCGAAGCGCCGATGAAGACAGTGCGATCCACTGGCCATGGCGCGCGGACAGCGCACCCTCGGCGAATGCTCCCTCCGCGGCGTGCCAGCCCCATCGTCGGCGTGACCGGAGAGAACCAGACGCCCCAGAAGGCCGGAGGGCTCCTCGAGGCGACGAAGGCGCCGCCCTCCCAACCAAGCAGCTGCCACGCGATGGCCGAGGCCACCAGCGCCACCTCCGTCGTCCAGTGACGGAACGGCGCGGGCGCGTCGGCCCGAGCAGGCTCACGTGTCGTCGCCGCCAAGGGCCACCGCGGTCTCACCCGATGGGAGGGCTCCACTCGCTCACCTGCGAGCGTCGCTGTGGTGGTCCTTCCCCGCGGGGGCGGCGATCGCTAGAAACGAACCGTGCACCTGCCTCCGTGGCAGCTCGACCTCTTCCGTGCCGGGTCCGTCCGGCCGGCAGCGCTCCGCGAGGCCTCACCGACCCTGGTGGTCGAGCGACCGGCGCCCCCCGCTCCGCGCACGCCCGCGGCGATGGACCGCCTGCCACCGCCGCCGCCGGCCCCCTCCGCCGACACCGCCACGGCCGAGGCGCCCGCCGACGCTGGGCGAGCGCCGAGCCGGCAGGAAGCGCTCGCGGCGGCCCGGGTGCTGGCCCACCAGGTCGCCGCGCACCTTGGCCCCGAGGTCAAGGTGCTGCTGTCAGTGCACGACAACCGCAGCACGATGATCAGCTTCCGGCGCGAGCCTCCGCTGCTCAAGTTGCGCGTGCACCACCTCTTCCTGTCCGCCCCGACGTCGATCGTCCACGCGCTCGCGGAGTACGCGGGCCGGGGTCGCCGGGCCGCGGGCCGGCTCCTCGACGACTACATCGCCGACCGCCAGGGCCACATTCGCGCCGAGCCCCGACGCAAAGCCGTGCTCCATGCTCGCGGAAAGTCCTTCGATCTGCACGACATCTTCGAGCGGCTGAACCGGCTCCACTTCCAGGACACCATCCGCGCGCGCATCGGCTGGGGCCGGAACACCGGAAAGCGCCGCCGGAAGTCGATTCGCCTTGGGGTGTACGATCACCGCGCGCGGGAGATCCGAATTCACCCGGCGCTCGACCGCCCCGACGTGCCGCTCTTCTTCGTGGAGTACATCGTGTACCACGAGATGCTGCACCAGGTGTTCCCGAGCGCGCGTGACTCGGGGCGGCACGTGCACCACCCGAAGGCCTTTCGGGACCGCGAACGGGCCTTTCCCCGCTACGCGGCGGCGATCGAGTGGGAAAAGGCCAACCTGCAGTCGCTCTTGCGGCGCTGACTGCCCTCGTGGAGCGGTTGCGCTGGGTGAGCGGCGGGGGTTCGTCAGTATCGGGGCCCTGGTGCCGAAGCGCCGATGAAGGACGGTGCGATCCGCCGGCCTGGCGCGCGGACAGCGCACCCTCGTCGAGCCGGGTGGGGATGCGACAGGCGACGACACGGGCCCGCAGGCTCGAAAGCGCTGCGGGTGTTGCCCGTGCAGGTCTTCGCAGGCCGCGCACTGCACCACGCCTCGCGGCCGGCGCAGGCCGTGAAGTCGCGCGCGCGGCTGCTGAAGCGCGGCGGCCACCTCGTGGTGCTCGATGACCTGCCGACGCTGCGGCGTCAGAGCGGGCCGGCTCTTCGATGACTCCATCGTCGCCCGCCAGGGTCACCTTCGCGCCGAGCCGCGTCGCAAAGCCATGCTCCACGCTCGCGCAAGCCTGTGCACGTCGGCGCCGCTCGCACACACCTTCCCTTTGTCGCCCATGGCCCCGAGGTCGAGGCAGGTGCGGCTCGGCGATGCCGCAGAGCAGCTCGGTCTGCGAGGACGGAGGCCTCGCGCGCATCACCAGCGTCGAGGGCGCCGGCTCGCGGCTGGGCATGAGGACGCGCCTCACCGTGCCGCGTCCCCGGCCGCGCGCTGGAGCGGCCCAGGCCCATTTAGGCAGCAGGCGGGCCAGCGCCCCCCACGTCGCCTTCACGGCGATGGTTGAGTCCATCGAGGTGTGGCCGGCCTCGGTGTCGACGAGGTGCATGCTGCGGGGTGTCCGAGGCGGCGAGTACCGGCGGGAGTTGAACCGTCGCAAACTGGCGCGCGTGGTGCGGCTCGATGATGGCGGTTGGTGACTCCCGGGTCGGCCCGGCGGGCAGGGTGAGCGATGCAGCCGCAACGGCGCGCCCCGGAGTGCCCTCGCGAGCCTCCGAGGCGCCTCGTGGCGGCTTCGCCGGTGCTTCGCCCGACACGTCGACGTGACGCACCACGTGATTCGTGACGAGTGACTCGCCAATTCCCGTTCGATAAGCCCACCGGCATGCGCCGCGCCAAGATCGTCTGCACGTTGGGCCCCGCCAGCACCAGCCAGGAGATGCTCGAGAAGCTCCTCGACGCGGGGATGGATGTCGCCCGCCTCAACTTCTCGCACGGCACGCACGCCGACCACCAGGCGGTGCTCGACCGACTCCGCGCGGCGTCGCTCAAGGTGCGCAAGGCCGTCGGTGTGCTGGGCGACCTGCAGGGCCCGAAGATTCGCACCGGCAAGCTCGAGAAGGGCGCCGTCGAGCTGGTCGAGGGGAAAGAGATCTCCATCACCACGGACGAGACGGTGCTCGGCACGCAGGAGCTCGTCTCGACGACCTACCCGCACCTCGCGGCCGACGTGAACGTGGGCGACCGCATTCTCCTCGACGACGGCCTGCTCGAGCTCAAGGTGCTGGCGACCGACAAGAAGTCGCTCATCCGCACCGAGGTGGTGCACGGCGGCACGCTCAAGAACAACAAGGGCATCAACCTGCCGGGCGTGGCGCTGCGGGCCGACGCGCTCACCGCGAAGGACAAGGAAGACCTCATCTTCGGCCTCAAGGCCGGCGTCGACATGGTGGCGCTCTCGTTCGTGCGCACCCCGCAGGACATCGACATGTGCCGTGAGGCGATGCAGGAGGCGGGGCGCGTTGTGCCCATCATCGCCAAGCTCGAGAAGCCCGAGGCGATCGCGCGGCTCGACTCGATCCTCGACAAGACCGACGGCGTGATGGTGGCGCGCGGCGACCTGGGCGTCGAGATTCCCCCCGAAGAGGTGCCCGCGATCCAGAAGGACATCATTCGCCGGGCGAACCAGCGCGGCCTGCCGGTCATCGTCGCCACCCAGATGCTCAACTCGATGATCGAGCACCCCCGGCCGACCCGCGCCGAGGCGAGCGACGTGGCCAACGCGGTGATGGACAACACCGACGCGGTGATGCTCTCGGGAGAGACGGCCTCGGGTGACTACCCCGTGGAGTCGGTGCAGATGATGAGTCGCATCGTCGAGGCGGCCGAGTCGGCCATGCGGCAGTCGTTCCCGCGCATCGGCACCGGCGAGCCGCTCAAGATTCCGGCCGAGTTCCCCGACGTGACTTGCGGCGTGGCCTGCCGCGCGGCGCGAGAGGCCGGGTGCTCGCTCATCGTCGCCTTCACGCTCACGGGCAACACGGCCCGGCTCGTCTCGCGCTACCGCCCGTCGGTGCCCATCATCGCGTTCTCGCCCAACCAGGAAGTGCGCCGGCGGCTGTCGCTGCTGTGGGGCGTGATGCCGCGCGTGCTCGAGCCGGTGCAGGAGACGGAAGAGATGGTGCGCCGCGTGGAAGAGGAGCTGCTCGCGCGCGGGCTGGCGAAGCGGGGCGAGCGCATCGTCATCGTCTTCGGCGCGCCGGTCGGTCAGGCCGGCAAGATCAACTCACTGCGCCTGCACACCATCTCGATGTAACCGAGCGCCCGAGCCCTTACCCGGCGCCCTTCAGCGACCGCTTCGGCACCTCGGCCTCGACGAAGATGCGCAAGAGCTCGGCGTCGAGCTGACCGCCCTTCGCCTCCATGTGGAGGATGTCGAGGGCCTTCTCGTGCGGCACGGCCTTCTTGTACGGCCGGTCGCTCGCCGTGAGCGCGTCGTAGATGTCCGAGATGGCCATCATCTTCGACTGCACGGGAATGTGATCGGCGGCCAACGCGCGCGGGTAGCCCTTGCCGTCGAGCTTCTCGTGGTGCGCGTAGGCGATCTCGGGCACGCGCTTGAGCACCCGCGTCCACGGAATCTGCGAGAGGAACTTGAAGGTGTGGGTGACGTGCGACTCGATCTCCCGTCGCTCGGTGGCCGACAGCGAGCCGCGGGGAATCGACAGCACCTGAATCTCGTGCGCCGACAGAATCGTCATGGGGCGTTCGCGCGAGTCGGTGAAGGCCACCTCGCCCAGGCCCGTGAGCTTCTCGAACCCGCCCTGCGCGAGCACCGTCGGCTTGTTGCAGGCGACGACGAACTCCAGCGCCTCGTCGAGCTCCTTCAGTTCGCGTGACAGGCGCACGTCTTCTTCCTGGTCGATGGCGGCCAGGTCGCGGTCGCCGCGGAGCTTCACCATCTCGAGCCGTCGCTGGAGCGAGCCGAGCTGCCGGTCCTTCCGAGCGAGCTCGAAGCGCTGCTTGATGACCTCGAACTCGTGCGGGTACAGCTTCTCGGCCTTCACCAGCACCGGCTCACGCACGCCGATCTTCCCGAAGTCGTGCAGGAGCGACGCGTAGCGGATCTCTTGAAGCTGCTCGGTCGAGAAGCGTGTGCCGCGGTACAGCCCGCCCGGCGTCGACTCGGTCGCCTGGGCGAGCCCCACCGTCAGCGACGCCACGCGGCCCGAGTGGCCGGCCGTCGTCGGATCTCTCGACTCGATGGCCATCACCGAGGCCTGGACGAAGCCCTCGAAGAGGCGGCTGATCTCTTCGTGCAGCATCGCGTTCTCGATGGCCTGCGCGGCCTGACCGCCGAGCGCGAGGAGCAGCTCCTCGTCTTCCGCGTCGAAGGTGCCGTCGAACGCGTTGAGCGCCTGGATGACGCCGGTGATGTCGCCGCGCGTGTCGCGCATCGGCACGCAGAGGATGCTCTTCGTGCGGTACCCGCTCTTCACGTCGAAGTCGCGGCTGAAGCGGGCGTCGTCGTACGCGTCCTTGATGTTGACGACGTCGCCCGTCGCCGCCACCGAGCCGGCGATGCCCTGGCCGATGGGGAGGCGGATCTCTTCGCTGGCGCCCTGGGCCACGCGGCTCCACAGCTCGTTGCGGGCGCGGTCGACGATGAAGAGGCTGCACCGGTCGGCCTCGACGACGCGCGCGGCCTCCTTGAGGATGAGCGGGAGCAGCGTGTCGAGGTTGCGCTCGGCCGTCATGGCCTTCGCCACTTCGAGAATCGACGACAGCTTCGACATGCGCCGAATCGCGGCCTGCATCGGCGTGATGGCGGGCGACGTGGTTTCGTCTGACGAGAATCCGGAGGGGCTGGTAGACACGAGGCGCGATGTTCCTCTGGAGCGAGCACCACCGCAACCGCCTCACCATCGCGGTGTGTGTGTGGGCGCTGGCGAGTGGGTGTGCGCTCCAGCGCTTCCTGCGGGTCGAGGAGCGCCGCATCGACGAGCGGCTCTGGTTCTTCCTCGGCGGCGGGGGCAACAGCGTCGTCATCACGCACGGCGCCGACGCCTTCGTCAGCGACGTGAAGTTCGGGGGCGCGGCGAAGACGCTCCAGCACCGCGTCGAGGTGGACCTCGCGCGCGAGGTGCGGCGGGTGCTCCTCACGCACTCCCACGGCGACCACGCAGGCGGGCTGGGGCAGTTTCGTCGGGTGGGCCCGGTGCTGGTGCACCCCCTCACCCGGGCGCGCCTCGAGGCCGCGGGCGTGCGCGCCGAGTGGGTCGACGTCACGGCGCCGCTGCGGCTCACCCTCGGGGACGAGGTCGTTCGGGTGTGGCACCCCGGCAGCGGGCACACGAACGGCGACCTGGTGGCGTGGCTCGAGCGCCGCAAGCTGCTCATCACCGGCGACCTGGTGACGGCCGAGAGCGAGCCCGTCATCGACGTCGAGGCGGGCGGCGACGTGCTGGCCTACCGCGCGACGCTCGACGCGCTCCTCGAGGTCGACTTCGTGACGGCGCTGCCCGGGCACGGCGCGCCCGTGGGCCGGGACACGCTCGTGCGGTTGCGCGAGCTGTTCGTGGTGATCGAGCGCGAGGTGCGAGACGCGCAGCGCCGGGGCTTGTCCGAGGATGAGGTGGTGAGCGCCGTCTCGGTCGCCGCAGCCCCGGTGCTCGAGCCAGTGCCCTTCGCCGCCTCACGAGAGCAGACGATACGACTCATGGACCGGGCCCTGCGCGCGCGCGCGGCGGCTCCAGCGAGGCTGTGATGACGACACGCGTGAAGGTTGCTCCCTCGATTCTGTCGGCCGACTTCGGGCGCCTCGCCGACGAGGTGAAGGCCATCGAGCAGGCCGGCGCCGACTCCGTTCACGTCGACGTGATGGACGGCCGCTTCGTGCCCAACCTCACCATCGGCCCCCTCGTCGTCGAGGCCGTCAAGCGCGCCACGTCGCTGCCGCTCGACGTGCACCTGATGATCGTCGAGCCCGAGAAGTACATTGGCGACTTTGCGAAGGCCGGCGCGTCGATCATCACCGTGCATCAAGAGACCTGCCCGCACCTGCACCGCACGCTGCAGCAGATTCGCGCGGCGGGCGCGGCCCCCAGCGTGGTGCTCAACCCGTCGACGCCGCTGTCGGCCATCGAAGAGGTGCTCGGCGACGTCGAGCAGGTGCTGCTGATGAGCGTGAACCCGGGCTTCGGCGGGCAGGCCTTCATCCCCTCGACGGTGGACAAGGTGCGCCGGCTGCGCGCGATGCTCGATGGCCGGGGCCGCGGTCACGTCGACATCGAGGTCGACGGCGGCATCAACGCCGACACGGCGAAGCAGGTGGTGGCGGCGGGCGCGACGGTGCTGGTGGCGGGCAACGCGGTCTTCAAGAGCCCCGACTACGCGAAGGCCATCGCCGCGCTCCGAGCCTGACGAGCAGACGGCCGACCGCCGTGGCGGCGCCCGCACGGGCGTCGTTCGGAGCGGTCCTCTCGTCGTCGTGCCGAGCCAATATGCGCGGGGTGAGCTCCGGTGGCTCCGCGCCAGCGATGTATCGACGGCACGTCAGTCTCGGTGGTGCCGGCGGCTGAAACCCCGGTCGCCCGGCTTGTCGACGACGGGCTGAACGCCGGTGGAAGGCACGCCGGAGCGCGCGAACGCCTGGCGCGTCAGGTGTACGGCCTGCTCAGGGCTGTGTCCCGATGGGCGCCCCGACGAAACCGGCCGTCAGGTGGTCGCGCTCAACGGCAGTCGGTCGATGGCTGCTTTCGAGCCCGCCGGTGCTGGCGGGATCGTCACGGCGAGCGGCTGGGCTCGTGACCTGCAGCCCGGTGGCCGAAGGGCCGTGAGGCCTGTCACTCGAGCCGGGCCGTGGGGCACGCAAGTGCACTCAGTCAGCCCTGCGGCACCGGGAGCTCGTCGACCTCGTCGCGCGCCTCGAAGGGGTTCCACTTCGGCAGGCGAAACGTCGCCGCCGTGATGACGTTGTGGCTGAGCACCAGCGAGCTCTGGACCTGCAGCATGTAGCCCACTTCGAGGGTCAGCCATGGCACGGGGCGCCACTGCAGCGAGGCCTGGGTTCGGTTCTGGTCGAAGCCGCCCTGCACTACGCCCACGGGGCCGATTGGGTGGAGGAACACCTCGTTCTGCGCGAGGAGCCGCAGCGCCTTCGTGCCCAGCGGCGCGGAGCCACGCACGAGGAAGCGCAGGCGCACGGCGGCCGAAGGGACGGCGACGAAGAAGCGCTCCTCGACGCGCGCGCGCATCACGAAGCGGAGCCGGTCGGTGTCACGGTCGAAGAGCACCTGCTGCCACAGGCGGTTCTCGTCGGGCCGGCTGCCGTCGAGCTGCTCGAACCGGGAGTACGCGGCCCAGAGCGAGACGTCGCCCGGCAGGTTGACGCCCAGCGAGGGCGAGAGCTGCACGGCCGAGAGCGCGGCCGGGCCGGGGAGGAAGCGCACCCGGGTGTGTACCTCGAAGGCGTACCGCACCCGCGCGACCTCGCCCTGGGCCGTCACGAAGGTCCACTGCTGAGCGGCCTGAGGCTGCGCGAGCACGAGCGCGGCGAAGGTCAACGACACCACACCTGACCCATATCAACAGCGCGTCGGCTCGCCAGCTGGCAGGGACTGCGGGGGCGCCAGGGCGCGCTGCGCAGGGTTTTCGTGTGGGCCCGGCGCACCTCCGCGGAATGTGAAGGTGGCCCACTTGATGCTCTGGCCAGAGGTCCACTTCTCACGGAGCGCCCGCATGAAGGCCAGCCGAGTCATGACGAAGAACGTCACCTGCATCACGCCCGACGTCAGCCTCGACCGGGCCTGGTCGCTCATGAAGCGGCTGTCGGTGCGGCACCTGCCGGTGGTGTTCTCGGGCCGGTTGGTGGGCATCCTCTCGGACCGGGACCTCTTGCTGCGGGCGATTCAGGTCGAGGGCGGAGCGCTCTCGTTTCCACCGCTCGCCGTGGGCGAGTCGATGACGCCGCACCCGGTGTCGTGTCAGGCCACCGCCGCCGTCTCGAAGCTGGCGGCGCTGATGCTCGAGCACCGCATCGACTCGATCCCCATCGTCACCACGCGTGACGAGCTGGTGGGGCTCGTGACGTCGACCGATCTGCTCGAGCTCCTCACGGCGCCAGAGACCGAGAGCGAGCCGTTGCCGTTCACCTTCGAGCTGAAGACGTTCGACGCCCGCGCGGCGGCGTGAGCGAACGCTCGACTGGTCACTGATGCTGAGCGGCACGTGCCTGGTGAGCTCCGCCGCTGGCGCGCAGCTCGACGAGCCGGTGGACGAAGGCCTCGAGACACCCGCTGGTACGTTGGTGCGGTGACTCTCGGAGTCGAGCGTGCGGTGGTGCTGTGGGTGGGTGTCAGCGTGGCGCGCTGCGCCAGTCGCCGGGCCGGAGCCGCGATTCGTCACGACGTCAGCGCTCGAGCCGTTTCCGACGCCAAGGGTGCAGTTCGACCTGCGCGTTCTCGTGCGTCGCCCTGGGCTCGCGGGCGGCCTCGAGTGGTCGACCGAGGCCCGTGAGCGGCACGCCTCGCGAGGGCGTCATCACCGCGCGACGGGCGGCTCCTCGAGGAGCCCGTGCTTGAGCAACCAGGTGGCGATGAAGCCTGCGACCCACGGCTCACGTCCCCCGAGGCGCGCGGAGAGGAAGGTGACGAGTTCACCGAATGGCACGGGGGCCTCGCAGTGCCCGAGCGCGGCGCGCACGTCTTCGTCGTCCAGCACCACCCGCAGCTCGGGGTAGATGACCCAGGCCGGGCCCGCCGAGCGGCTGAAGGGGGACCGCCGAACGAGCCGGCCGGGCTCGATGGGCCCCGTCATGAAGTGGCCGAACGCCCGGGAGAAGTCGAGGCGCAGGGGGTGTGCGGTCGCCCGCGGTGTGTAGGGCCGCTGCGCAAGGGAGCGCCACGTCGCTTCGAGCTGTGCCACCACCACCGGCCAGGCGTAGCGGCTGCGCGCGCGGGCCCTGGCGGAGGTGCCCAGGCGCTCCCGCAGGGCCGCGTCTTCGACGAGCGTCGCCAGCGTCGCCGTCAGTGCCGGCAGCTCGACCTCGATGCTCTGCCCCAACAGCAGGTGGAGCGGCCGCTCGTAGAGCAGCGGCCCCAGCTCGGACAGCATCGACCAGTCCACGCCCAGCCGCGTCGGCACCCGGCGGCCCACCTCGTCGTCGACGGTGTCGCGGTACCCATCGAAGTCCGACACCACCACGGGGAGCCCGGCCGCCATGGCCTCGATGACCGACGGGCCGAACGTCTCCTGCACGTTGTCGACGGGCGAGACGAAGACGTCGGCGGCCGAGAGCAGCGTGCGCTTGTCGGCGTCGGCGAAGTCGACGACGAGCGACACGCGGTCGTCCACCTTCAGCACCTTTGCCCACAGCTCGA
>JANRKQ010000245.1:0-10424 GCA_033763395.1 Myxococcaceae bacterium | reverse complement strand
GCGGACTCGGCAGCGACGGCGGACTCGGCAGCGTTGGCGGACTCGTCGGCGACGGCGGACTCGGCTGCGACGGCGGACTCGTCGGCGACGGCGGACTCGTCAGCGACGGCGGACTCGTCAGCGATGCCGGCCCAACAGTCGACGCTGGAGTCGCGGACGCAGGCCCGCCCGTCGTCGACGGAGGCCTCGGCTGCGCCGCCCCGGGCCCCTGGGCGCCCCATCTCGTGGTGACGCTGCTCGACGGTGGGGCGCTCCCGGCCGCGGTGAACGTGCGTGACCGGCTCGACGTGCGCGTTATCGACCTGCCACCGTGCCGCGACATCGAGCTCGAGTTCCGCCTCGACGGGGGCTTCGTCACCCGCGCCAGCTTCCGGAGCTCCGGCCAGGGCCTGGTGTCGACCGCCTTCGACGCACCCGTCGCCGGAGCGTGGAGCGGCGTGAAGCCCGACGCGCTGTTCTTCACCTCGAGCAACGGCGGCGTCTCGAGCCCCACCTCGCACACGGTGCTCATCACCGGCCGCTACGACGGCGGAGCCCCCATCACCACCCTGATTCCCCGCGAGGTGTTGCCGCCGGGCACCATCATCACCACGTTCCGCGAAGCGACGGCCACCGGCCTCTACGCCGACTTCTACCGTCCCCCCGGGCCGGGGCCCTTCCCGACTGTCGTGGTCTTCGGAGGCTCCGAGGGCGGGCTCGGCGGCGGAGCGCTCACCGGGGCTGGCCTCGTGCGCGACGGCTTCGCCGTGTTGGCCATCGCGTACTGGAACGTGCCGGGCAAACCCGGCGGCATGAACCGCATTCCGCTCGAGATCTTCCAGCGCGCCGTGCAGCGGGCCCGACAGCTGCCCGACGTGCGCACGCAGAAGCTCGCCGTGCTGGGCGTCTCACGCGGTGGCGAAGGGGCGCTGCTCGCGGGCGCGTCCTTTCCCTCCGACATTCAGGCCGTCGTCTCGCTCGTCGGCAGCGGGTTCGCGTGGGCGGCGCCAGGCAGCAGCACCGTCCCCACCTGGACGCTCGATGGAGGCGATGTGCCGTTCCTCCCGTGGCCCACGGGCGGCAACACCACCTTCACGCGGGACTCCGGCATCACCGCGACCTCGAGCGAGTCGTTCTTCCGACGCGGCTACCAGAGCGCGGCCGACGCCGGCCTGCTGCCGCTCGTCATCACCCGCGTCGAGCGCATCGCCGGTCCCGTCCTGATCATCGCCGCGGCGGATGATCAGATCTGGCCTTCGTGCACGCTCTCGGCGCCGGCGTTCGAGCGGCTCGTCGATGCCGGCCACGCGGCGATGTGGACCGACGAGTTCCGCTGCTTCCCGGGCGCGGGGCACTCCATCAACCCCTCACGCATCGGCTTTCCGCTCGCCGACCTCATCGACCGGGGCACTGGCGTGCCTCGAACGGCCTACGGAGGCACCGCCGAGACCGACGACGCCACCAACCGGCTGCTTGGCCCGCACCTGCGCGACTTCCTCACGCGCGCGCTCCAGTGAGGCGCCGCGTCATCGAACCGGCGTGACGGCGCGAACGGCCTGGCCGACGTCCGCCGTCCAGCGCGTGGCGTCTCCGGTGTAGCTGCCCTGCCAGAAGTACGTCCGTTCTCCGGCAGCGTTGAACACGAAGGTGTCGTGCTTCGAGGGCGACGGGCGCATCTCACGCCAGGCAGGCCGGCCGGGCTCGCCATCACGGAACAGGCGCAGGCGCGTGCGGCTCGAGAAGTCCGAAGCGTTCGCGTCCGAGAGCACGACGATCTCGACGTCACGCCCTTCGGCCCGCAGCGTCGTCTGCAGCTGCTCGGCGACGACGACGTTGCTGCGGCAGAAGGTGCAGAAGCCCTCGAGCAGCACCACCACGAGCGTGCGACCGCGGAACGCCTCGAGGCCGTACACCTCACCGCGCCGGGGACTCTGCGGCTGAATGTCTTCCCGCTGCCACGACGGGTACACGAACTGAACCGACCCGCCCCCTGCCGCGCCCCCGGCGGCGCCCGAGACGCCACCCCCTGGCCCGCCTGCGGCGACGCCACCACCAGACGCCTGCGCGCCTCCGCCCGCGGTGGAGCCACCGGCCGCTCCGCCACCCGAGGCGACCGGCACCTGCTGCTGGGGTGGGAGCATTGGGTCCGTCGCGTCGGGCGCCTCGGGCCCACACGCGGCGACGAGGATGAAGGTGATGAGGCTGGCGATGCGCTTCATGGCAACTCCTGTTCGAGGGTGGTGGTGAACTGACGGGCCGAGTCGCCCTCGTGGCGGGCGACGACCCGGCCATCGGGGCCGCGCACCTCGACGACAGGGAGCGCCGTCGCGCCGGGCACGGCCGCCTCGAGCTCCTCCTGGGTCCAGGCCGTGACGTCGACGCGGTTGAACTGCACGCCCGGAAACCGGGTGCGAGCGGCCTCGACGACGGGCCGCAGCGCTCGGCAGGCCTCGCACCACTCGGCGTCGTAGTCGACCACCGTCCACGCGCCGGTGGTCGTTGCGCGACTCTCCTCGGCCCGTGATGGGCCAACGGGAATGGCGACCCCCACGCCGAGGAAGAGCCCGAGGCCCTGGTTGAACTGGAGACCGGCGAGCTGTTGGTAGAGCGGGACCCGCGCTGAGACCTGCGCGAACACGCCGGCCGGCAGTTGAACGGTGACGCCCGGCAACGCGGCGACCACCACGCCGCCGGTGCTGCCGGAGTCGACCCGGGCGCCGAGGAATGGATCTTCGACGCTCGAGGTGCCGCGCCACTGGGCCTCGAGACCGAGCCCGAGGAAGACGCGGTCGCCCGGCAGGCGGAGCTGCGCATCGACGGCGCCGCGCGCTTCGAGGCCCCAGCGGAACCCATCGGGCGCATCGGAAAGCGGCACCCGGCCTTCGGCGCTCACGCTCAGCGAAAGGCGCTCGACGACCGAGAATCGCCCACGCACCTCGGTCGCGGCCCACGTCGTGCCCCGACCGGGCGTGAGTGCCTGGGCGGCAGCCGACAACGCGAGCGCGCCGCTGCGTGGCGCGTAGCGTCCCGTCGGCAGCACGACGCCCGCGTTGACGCCGAAGCCCCACCGCTGGGTCGGCGTCACGTAGCGCCCGCGGACGTCGAGGTCTCCCAGCCCGGGGTCGGCCCGCGCGCCCGTCACGTCGGCCGCGTGGACGAGCGCCGCGGGGAGCTGCAGGGCGCCTCCGAACCCCGAGCGGTGCTGCACGCCCAGGTCGAACGTCGCCAGCGCGAGGTCGATGCGCGCCCGATTCGGATCATCGAACGGCTGGCCACCCGCGCTCTGGGTCGGAAAGCCGAGCCACCCGCCCGCCACCTGCCCGGTGACGACAAAGGGGTGGGCGCCGCCGGCCGCCGGGCCGCCGGGGGTCGAGACCGACGTGGGCAGCGCCAGCGGAGTACAGCTCGCGCACGCCTGCGCCCGGACGTCGGGCGAGGCCAGGAGCGACACGAGCACGAGCAGGCCGGAGACGCGCACGCCGCCGGTACGCCGCCCTCCGCGGACCGGTTACGGCCTTCCAATCGGGTGACGGTGTGTTGTGCTGTCGGGCATGAACGCCCTGCTCGTCGGCCTCAACGGCCACGTCGTCGCGCTGCAACCGCACACGGGAGACATGCTGTGGAAGGTGGACCTCTGCGGGCAGGGCCTGGTCACCTTCGCGGTCAACGACAGCCTCGTGGTCGCGTCGGGGACGAACGACGTCCTCGTGGGCATCGACCGGTCGACGGGCCAGGAGCGCTTCCGGGTCAAGACGAGCTCCTTCGGCAAGGCGACGGTGCTGCTCGAGCACGACCGCGTCTTCGTGGTGAAGGCGGGCGTCCTCGAGTGCTTCGGCCTCGATGGGCAGCAGCGCTGGCGCGAGGGCTTCGCGGGCATGGGCAACCGCTCGGTGTCGCTGGCGCTGGGTCACCAGGTGGTGCTCGCCGACGACACCTGAGCGCTACCTGACCGACGGCCCGTGATTCAGGTGGCGCTGTCGCCGCACCGCGGGCAGGATTTGCAGCCGGCGTGGACGCAGCGGCGCAGCTCCCAGAAGACCTCGCGAACTCCATCGCCCGCTGCGTCAACGCGGTGGGCGACCTGGACCGGCTGCGCGACGAGCTCCACGCGCTGCGGCTGTCGTCCGACCCGCGCGCGCAGTTCGCCACCGCGCTGTTCGACCTCGACCGCGCCCGCCGCGGCGACCCAGAGGCCCGCACCGAGCTCATCGACGTGGCCGACCGGCTCCTCGTCTTCTGGCGCGAGGGCAGCGGGGCCGAGTACGCCGGGCTCCACCCCGGGCTCGAGCCGTTGTGGGACTCGGCCACCGCGCTGCTGGTGTCCTTCGAGCAGAAGCGCTTCAAGAAGGCCCTCGCCGAGTGCTGGGAGCGCCGCGCGAACGCCTCGTTGCTCCAGGAGGCCATCGAGCGGCTCGAGCCCTCGGGCAACCGCCGCGTCGAGTTCGCCCGCTGCCTGTACCACCTCGAGCTCGCGCGGCAGTTCGTCGACACCTCACGCGCCGAGTTCGCGCGCCGCGCCGGGCTCTTGTCCGAGGCCTACCAGTCGGACGAGGTGGCCCACGAGCTCGTCGGAGATGACGAGGGGCTCGCGCACCTCTGGCACGAGCTGAAGCCCTACCTCGACGAGTTCTTCGAGATGATGGAAGAGGAGGCCGCCCGGCGTGCGCGCCAGCAGGCCATCGCCGCCGCCGAGGCCGAGATTGCCACCCAGCGCGAGGCCGTCACGCCGCCCGCCGGCGTGCCTGAGTTCACGCCCCGCGGCCGCGAGAAGACCGACCCCGAGCTCATCGTGCCCGAAGAGGTGGCTGATGAGGTGGCGGCCCTCGCCGAGTCGCCGCAGGTCCCCAGCTTCCGCACACTGATGGCGCGCTCGGGCTCCGGCGAGGTGCCCCGCACGGCCACACCAGCGCAGCACCCCGTCGCGCCTCCGCCGCCGCCCAACACCACGCCGCCGGGGAGCTGGTTCCCGCCGCCCGAGGCCGACGTCGCGCTCGAGCCGGCCGACGAGGTGGTCGAGGTGGAAGAGGCGCTCCAGCCGCCCCCACCGCCGCCTGCCCCGGTCGACCTCACCCCGCCCGGCGCCTGGGTGCCCGGCGCCGACGGCGACATCGACATCATCGAAGAGGCGTCTCCTCCACCGCCGCCGCGCTCGATGACGCCAGCGCAGGGCGTGAAGGCCGTGCGCAAGCCGCTCCTCGACATCGTGCTCGACGAGGACGACCCCGACGCGAAGACCATCGCGTGGTGGCAGTGGGCCACCAAAGCGCTCGACCTGTTGCCCGACCCGAAGCAGCCGCGCGCCTTCAAGCGGCTCCTCAACGTCGAGAACCGCGGCGACCGCAAGAAGCTGACCGAGTTCCTCGAGGCCGCCGAGCCGCAGCTGCCCGTGCCCGACGCGAAGGCCTTCAGCGCGCTGTTGCGCCTCACGCTCGCCGGGCAGCTCAAAGAGAAGTCCCTCTTCGGGCAGAAGAACGCCCGCCGCACCGAGGCCTTCGCGCAGGCGTTCGCGCTCCTCTCCGACAACCCCCGCGCCGCGGGCCATGGCGCCGTCTGGTTCGAGCTCGACGGGCCCGACACCCTCGCCTCGCTCCAGCGCGGCCTCGAGGTGCTGTCGGGCTTCCTCACCTGGTGCGCCAGGGAGCGCCGAGACCCCCTCGACCCGGCCGCGCAGACCGACTTCCTCGACGCAACCGACTGAGATTCTTCGCCCTCCTGGCCTGACGGGGGGCCGCGCGACTTTCGCGCCTGGAGCGGGTTGGAGTGGACGTGCTGGCCGACGACGATGACGCACGGCTGCTGGTAGCGGTGGGGCGCGGAGACAAGGCCGCGTTCTCGGCGCTGTTCGACCGGCACCAGGCAGGGGTGGTGCGCTTCTGCGGGCGCTTCGTGAACAACACGGCGCGCGCGGAAGAGCTGGCGCAGGACGTCTTCATCAAGCTGTACAAGTCGGCGGGGCGGTACTCGCCCGACGCGAAGTTCAAGACGTTCCTCTACCGGGTGGCGACCAACCACTGCCTCAACGAGCTGCGCCGCTTCGACGAGAAGCGGCAACAGGAGGCGAAGGGCATGACGGGCGACGAGCAGGACGCGGCGCTCGACGTCGAGGTGGCGCCAGACAGCCCCGAGCTCTCGCTCGAGGGCAAACAGCTCGAGGCGGCGGTGACGGCGGCGATGGCGCAGATGAGCGCGAGAGAGCGGGCGGCCTTCACCATGTGCCGCTTCGAGGGCATGGCGTACCGCGACATCGCCCAGGCGCTCGAGTCGACGGAGTCCGCGGTGAAGAGCCTCATCCACCGGGCGACGGTGACGGTGATGAAGCACGTCGAGGCGTGGCAGCAGGGCGTTTCGCCCACGAGGAGTCTGGCATGAGCAACGAGAAGAACTGGCAGCGCGAGCTGACGGCCTACATCGACGGCGAGCTGTCCGACGCCGAGCGCGCCGAGGTCGAGGCGCAGCTGGCGGTCGACCCGAAGCTGAAGGCGCTCGAGGCGCGGCTGCGGCAGACGGTGGCCTTGATGAAGGCGCTGCCGGCCCCCGCGCCGTCGACCCAGCTCAAGGCCCAGGTGTGGCGCCAGCTCGAGGCCGACGCCGCGCCGCCCGGATTCTTCTCGTGGCAGCGGGCCGTGCCGCTGTTCGCAGTGGCGGCCGCGGCGCTCCTCGTCTTCGTGGTGCGGGGCCGGCTCGGCGGCCAGGACGAAGCGGTGCCTGCGTTCGTCGAGGACGACCAGGTGCTCCTCGCGCAGAACATGGACGTGGTGGAAGACCTCGACCTCGCCGGGCTGGCCGCGCTGGAGGACCTCGAGGTCATCGAGCAGCTGAGGGAGCTGGAGGTGCCGCGATGAGGCCGCTGGTGCTGGTGCTGGTGCTGCTCGGGGGCGGGGCGTTCGCGCAGGCGCCCACGCAGGACGCGGTGGAGCGCTTTAACGCCCTTCCCGAGGCGAAGAAGCAGGAGCTGCGCGAGAAGCTCAAGGCCTTCAAGGCGCTCCCCCAGGACGAGCGCGAGCGCATTCGCGCGAACTGGGAGCGCTTCAAGCAGCTGCCTCCCGAAGAGCGCGCGCGGGTGCGCGAGAACTTCGAGTCCTTCCGCAAGCTGTCGCCCCAGGAGCGGACCGAGCTGCGGGAGCGCGTGCGAGAGGTGCGCCGGCTCGACCCGGAGCAGCGCCGTGAGATGCGCGACCGGCTGCGGAACTGGCTGCGCGAGAACCCGGAGCGCCGCGAGCAGCTGCGCGAGAACCTGCAGCGGTGGCGCTCGCTGTCGGACGAGCAGAAGCAGGAGCTTCGTGAGCGCCTGCGGGAGCGCCGCCGCCCATGATTCGGCCCCTGGTGATGGCCTGGTGGCTCGCCATCGACGGTGGCGTGTCGGCGGCCCCCGATGCGTCGGTGCCGGCAGACCGCGCGCTGTCGGCCGAGGACCTCGAGGTGGTGAAGAACCTCGAGCTGCTCGAGAACCTCGACTCGACGGCGGACCTCGAGCTGCTGGAGGAGCTCAGCCTGTCGCGGTGAGAGGGCGCGTGCGCGAACTTCTCGCCAGCGGCTCGAGTCTCTGAAGGACTCCGTCCTCGTGTCTCAGTCGAGTCGGCGCATCGAGGTCTTCTCTCGAGGTGCCGGGGCGTCGTGGCTCCTGACGCCATGGGGCGAAGGGCAGCGCGTACCCTCCCGTCGCTGGGCATCGAGCTCGACCTCGACGCGGTGTACTTCAACCCGCTCGGCTGAACGCTCCCGTCACGGAACGGTGACGCACGAATCTGCTTGCCCCGGCGGGCTGATCTTCGCGACGGTCGCTGCTCCCTCGCTGTCCACCGGAGTGCCCATGTCCCGCATCGCGAAAGCCGACGTCAACGCCGCCCTGCAGCGCGCCGCAGCCAACATCAACAAGGCCGGTGGCGCCGATGGCCGCACCAGCCGCGCCGAGATGAAGGAGGCGCTGAAGGGCCTCACCGGCACCGAGAAGAAGCTCACCGACATCTTCTTCAAGTTCATCGACCACCGGGACTTCAGGGCCGGCGCTCAGGTGACCGCGAACGACGTGAGCCGCGCGGTCTCGTACGCGAAGGAGAAGCTCATCGCGAAGTACGACCTCAACAACAACGGGCTCTCGCCGGCCGAGGTGAAGAAGATGAGCCTCACCGGGAAGCTCGCGGTCGACCTCGCGAAGGAGCTCAAGGCCGCTGGCGCTGCCAACAAGGGCGCGCTCGAGGCCAGCACCTTCCACGACTTCCTCGACCAGGTGAAGGTGACGTCGGAGCGCACGCTCACCAGCGCCGACGCCTCGTCCATCAGCCCCGAGCTGTCGAAGCAGATCATCGCCGCGTGCCACCAGTCGTCGTACACCGACGTGAAGACGCTCGCCGACGCGTTCGACGCGGTCGACCAGGGTGAGTTCGTCATTCGCGAGGGCACCGACAAGAAGACGGGCGCGAAGTACCTGTCGGTCGACTACGGCGCGGGTGACAACACCTACGGCGCCATCTTCAAGGCGGGCTCGACGAAGGTCGCGGTCGCCATTCAGGACGGCGACCTGTACGCGAAGTGACGCGCTCGTCGACGCCGGTATCTCCCGGGCGGTGAACGTGTCATGCGGGGCCCATGAGCCCTCCTGGCACCGAGCGCCGCATCGCGCTGTTCATCGACTTCGAGAACCTCGTCACCAACACGGGCTTCACGCCGTCGAACTTCGACCTGCAGCCCTCGCTCGACCGCTTGCTCGAGCAGGGCAAGGTCATCTTCCGTCGCGCCTACTGCGACTGGTCTCGCTTCCACGAAGCGAAGGCCCACCTGCACCAGCTCGGCGTCGAGCTCGTCGAGGTGCCGCCGTCGACCCGCGCAGGAAAGAACGCCGCCGACATGCGGCTCGTCATCGATGCGCTCGAGCTCTGCTACGCGCGCGAGCACATCAACACCTACGTCATCGCGTCGGGTGACAGTGACTTCGTGCCGCTGGCCGCGAAGCTGCGCGAGAACGACCGCTACGTCATCGGGCTGGGCGTGAAGCAGGCGACCTCGCCGATGTTCGTGAAGGCCTGTGACGAGTTCATCTACCTCGACGCGGCGTCGCGGGAGCGGGAGCGGGAGCGCGACACCCGGGAGCGGGACCGCGAGGAGCCGCGCCGCGCACGCACGGACGGCCAGGGCAGGAAGAAGGCCGAGGTCCCGGGCTTCGTGAAGCAGGTGGTGGCGTCGCTGCTCGGCCGCGCCACCGGCCCGCTCAACCCCTCGTTCATCAAGGAAGCGCTCGTGCGCAAGAAGCCCGACTTCGACGAGCGCGACTTCGGCTTCTCGTCGTTCAGCCGGCTGCTCGAGGCGATGGAGCGCGACGGGTTGCTCACGCGCGTGCAGCAGGGGCGGCAGACCTACGTCACGGCGAAGGACGGCGCACCCGAAGCGCCCCGGGCCGAGGCTTCGCCCGAAAGCGGCTCCGACGAGCCGAAGGCCGACCCCTCGCCGCCACGCGCCCCGCCGGTCGGCGTCGACGAGGAGCCCATTCCCGACCCGGACGAAGAGGGCTGATTCACCCCGGCGTCACGTGGATGAGCATCTGCGCGATGGCCACGCAGTAGCAGGCGAAGCCCACCAGGAAGAGCACCAGCGACGCCGAGAGGAAGCGTGACTTCGTGTCGCGAATCTCGAGCATGCGGGTGAGCGTCTCGCGGGTGTCGTCGGTCAGCTCCTGGGTGAGCCAGCGCAGCCGCAGGACCCCGCCGATGCCCGTCGCCGCCGCGGCCAGCACGATGAGGATGCCGGCCGACACCAGCACGCGCGCGAGGTCGTTCGTCTGCGCGATGGCGCGGCCCGAGAAGCCCGTGACGGTGATGACGATGCCCGAGAGCGACAACATCACCTGCGTGCGAAGCACCAGCACCGAGAGCTGGCGCTCCACCACGCCATAGGCTTCCCGCGGGTCGTCCTTCGTGAGCGCGAGGATTCGGGACACCTCGTCACGCTGCGCAGCCGTCGTCATGGCGAGGGGCGCATATCGCACTCGCGGGGCTTTCACCTCGCGGCCTGGCGGCTCCCCGGTTGCCAGGCTGTTCGGGCCGTGAGGTGACGCCATGAAGAAACCATGAAGAAGTCCTGAGAGGCCGGTGCCACACTCGCGCCGTCACTGCACGACCATGCGTCCACCACCCTGGAGGCCTCACATGCCTGGTCGCTCGTCGTTGCCGTTCCGGTTCCTCGCCGTCGCCGTCAGCCTGCTCGTCGTGAGCTGCGCGTTGCGGGCGCCACAAGAGAAGGGGTTCCCCCCGGAAGCCCGCCCACCGCAGGAGGTGTCGAAGCCCGAGCCCCTGCCCGTCCTCGAGCAGGCCGAGGAGACGACGCCGCGCACGCCGGGCACCCGCGTGCCAGCGATGGTCTTGAAGGACTGGGGCGTCAACCCCACCGTCGAGACGGCCGCGGAGCCGCTGAGCACCTTCGCCGCCGACGTCGACACCGCGTCCTATGCCCTC
>JANRKQ010000244.1:0-5821 GCA_033763395.1 Myxococcaceae bacterium | reverse complement strand
GCGGGTGGCATGGCGGGCGGTTCCGCGGGTGGCTCCGCGGCGGACGCCGGCATCGCGTTCACGCTGCAGATCCTCCACGCCTCGGACCAGGAGTCGGGTCTGCCGGCGGTGGCTGACGCTCCTCGCTTCTCGGCCGTGCTGGCGCGGCTCGAGGCCGAGTTCCCTGACGCGACGCTGAAGCTCGCCAACGGCGATCTCTGGCTGCCGGGCGTGTTCCTCAACGCCGGTGCGGATCCGATGCTGGCGGCGAACCCCTCCATCCTCGTTCCGGGCCCGGGCCGCGCCGACGTGGCCATCTTCAACGAGCTCGGCCTGCACGCCGCGTCGCTGGGCAACCACGAGTTCGACAACGGCACCACGGCGCTGGCCAGCATCATCCGCCCCGACCCGCTGACGACGACGGCCGATGGCGGCCCGCCCGCGCGCTGGCCCGGCGCGAAGTTCCCCTACCTGTCGGCCAACCTCGACGTGCGCACCGACTCGAACCTGGCCCCCACGTTCCTCGACGGAGGCGCCTCGAGCGCGGCCACCGCGACGGGCGTGGGCTCCAACCTGCACGCGCGCATCACCCCGGCCATCGTGCTGACGGTGCAGGGCCAGCGCATCGGCCTCGTCGGCGCCACCACGCCCACCATCACCACCATCTCGCAGCCCGGCGGCGTGACGGTGCGGCCCTCGAACCCGACGGACTGGGTGGCGCTCGCGGCCGAGCTGCAGCCGCACATCGACGCGATGACCGCCGCTGGCATCGACAAGATCATCCTCATGGCGCACATGCAGCAGTACACCATCGAGGTGGACGAGCTGCCCCAGCGGCTGCGCGGGGTCGACGTCATCCTCGCGGGCGGGAGCCACTCCACCTGGGCCGACGCGGACGACGTACTGCGCGCCGGAGACTCGCGCGTCATTGACTACCCGCAGTGGAAGACGTCGCAGGACGGAAAGCCGATTGCCGTGCTGAACGTCGGCGCGAACTGGCGCTACGTGGGCCGCTTCCTCGCGCGCTTCAACGGCGCCGGAGAGCTCGTGCGCACGCCGGCCGACGTGGCCATCAGCGGGGTGTTCGCCACGGACGAAGCGGGCGTGAACCGCCTCGACGCCGGCGCCCTGGTGAACCCGCGCGTGCGCGCCATCTGCGACGCCATCGGCGCGGTGGTGCAGGCGAAGGACGGCACGCGCTACGGCGAGACGTCGGTGTTCTTGAACGGCCGCCGCGAGGCCGTGCGCACCCGCGAGACGAACTTCGGCAACCTCACCGCTGACGCGAACCTGCGCGCGGGCAAGGCGGTCGACCCGACGACCGTCATCTCGCTCAAGAACGGCGGCGGCATTCGCGACAGCATCGGCACGGTGGGCACGGGCGCCGTGCCGAGCTTCCTCCCGCCGGCCGCGAACCCGCAGGTAGGCAAGCGCGAGGGTGACGTGAGCTGGCTCGACATCGAGAACTCGCTCCGGTTCAACAACGGCCTGTCGCTGGTGACGGTGTCGGCGCCGCAGCTCCAGCTCGTCATGGAGCACGCCTTCTCGGGCGTTCGCCCCGGCGCGACGCCAGGCTCGTTCCCGCAGGTGGCGGGCCTGTACGTCGAGTACGACTCCGCGTTCCCCGCGCAGGTGTTGCCCAACGACGGCGGGCTGACGCCGAACACCGTGGGGCAGCGCGTGCGGCGCCTCGAGGTGGTCGATGGCACGACCCGCACGGCCATCATCACCGACGGCGGCTTCGTCGGCTCGCCCACGGCGACGTTCCGCATGGTGACGCTCGACTTCCTCGCCGGCGGCGGAGACGGCTACCCGTTCGCGCGCTTCCGCACGGCCGACGCGGGCGCCTTCAACCGGGTCGATCTGCTGATGATTCCGGACGGCGGCATGCGCGGCATCACCACGCCGGGCTCGGAGCAGCGGGCGCTGGCCGACTACTTCCAGGCGGTGCACCCGCTCGACGGCGGCATGCCGTACAGTGCCTCGGACACCGTGGCGCCGGCGCGCATCGTCCGCCTGGGCGACGCAGGGATGTAAGGCCGCGACTTGACCGCGAGCCGCGCCGTGGAGGATTCTTCCCCACCTCGGCGCGGCGCTGCTCGACTCGAATCTGTCGACGGGCTGGCACTCGCGCCATCGACGGCGGAGCGACGACGGATGGCGGGGAAAGACCGCGACGAAGACACGGGTTTCACCGGCAAGCGCAAGAAGAGCTACCGCGAGCTGGACGCGCAGCGAGGCAAGTCGAAGTACCACTCGCGCCAGGACGACCCCAACCAGCAGCGCATCGAGCGCTCGGCCAGCTACGAGAAGTACAAGAAGGCGGCTGACGCGCTGTTCGGTGGCGGAGAGCTGCCGCAGGGGCTCGCCGAGACGTTCGACCCGGAAGGCAAGCGCAAGGCCCAGAAGGAGGCCATGCAGAAGGTCACCGAGGCGCCCGACCGCAAGGCGTGGGTCGAGCGGGTGGTTGCGTTCCTCGCCGAGTACCCCGAGCTGCCCGACGACGCGTACTTCCTCGACTCGTTGCTCGACCACCCGAAGGAGCGCATCGTCGACAAGGCGCTCGCGAAGCTCGAGGCGCTCTGGAAGGACGGGAAGCTACTCAAGGAAAAGGCGCCCAAGAGCCTGCCTCAGCGCCTGCGCACGCTCGAGATGACGTCGATGGACCCGGAGACGCAGCAGCGCGCCAAGGGGCTGCGGGCCGCGATCAGCTAGGCCTCCGCGGTCACCAGGTCGACGAGCTCCTTCGTCGCCGGCCCCGGCGTTCCCCGCAGCGCCAGCGTCGGTGAGAACGCGTGCGTCGCGCCCTCCTTGAGCGGGAGCGCCACCAGCGTGCCTCGCGTCACCTCGTCGGCGATGAGCCACTCGGGCAACCAGCCGAAGCCCAGGCCCGCCAGAATCGCCGCCTTCTTCGAGTGGAAGTCCGGCAGGTGCACGGTGGACTGCTGGTCGAGCGCGCGGGTGGCCAGCTGCAGCCGCACGTCACTGCCGCGCACCGTGAGCAGCACCTCGCCGGCCAGGTCTTCGGTCGACACCTTCTGCCGTTTCGCCAGCGGGTGTGACTTGTGCGCGACGAGCCGCGCCTTGAGCCGGGGCAGGGGCCGCGTCGTGAGCCCCGGCAGCGTCGGCGGCAGCACCGTCACCATCGCGGTGGCCTGCTCGGCCTCGAAGCGCTGCTCGACCGCGCTCAATGAGTCGACGCTCACGAAGACACGCGTGGGTGCGCGCTTCGCCTTGAGCCGTCGCACCACCTCGAGCACTGGCGTCACCGGGAAGATGGCGTCGACGACGACGCGCAAGACGGGCTCCCAGCCGGTCTGGAGCTCTTCGCACGTCGCCATGAGCGCCCGTTCGGCCTCGAGCAGCGCCCGCGCCTTCTCGAGCACCTGCGTCCCGGCGGCGGTGAGGCGGGTGCGGTACCCCGAGCGGTCGAACAACGTCAGCCCCGTCTGGGTCTCGAGCTGCTTGAGCGAGTAGAGGACGGCGGTGTGCACCTTGTGCAGCTCCTTCGCGGCGCCCTGGTAGGTGCCGGTGCGAGCGAAGGCGTCGAGGGCGCGGGCCTGGTCGAGGGTGACGTGCATGGCCCAGAGAGTGTGCACGCACTTCACCGTGTGGGGCCACCATGGTGTGTGGACGGCTTCGTCAACGGCCCGGCGAGTAGCCCTGGCCGATGATGGTGCGGGCGCCGCTGGGGCTGATGATGACTGCGTTGCCCGCGTTGCGCGCCCACTGGTTCGCAATGGCAGGGGTCGGCGCGGTCGCGTGCCCCAACGGCGAGAGGACCCGGAAGTCGACCTGACGAACGCCGGACTCGAAGGTGTCGCGGCCGAAGCCCGCCGCAGCGAAGCCGCGAGTGCTGCTCGGACTCGTGGTGGGCGCGGGGGCCACTTCACGCGGAGCCAGGCGGTGGTGCGACGGGGCCATCGAAGGGGCTGAACGAATCACGGTGCCTCCAGAGAGCGGGAATGCTGTGAGTCCTTTGACAGGGAAGAGGCACCGTCCCGCCCTCACGTGCGCACGCGCAGACAACCACTCGAAACGACATGTGGCATGAAAGGCGCAATGGCTGACGCGCCATGAGGCGTTTCGGGGCGTTCCGACAGTTTCCTTTCACTTTTTCACGGCTGCTCATCGCCGTAACCGTGGTTGGGGCCGGGCTGAGCCAGGCCCAGGGCGTCACCGCGGGGCTCGCCGGTGGGCCGGTGACGCAAGGGGCATCGGCGTCGGCGTGGCGCGGCACGGCGGTGAGCTACAGCCAGAACCTCGGCGTGATGACGCTCGCGCCGTGGGCCGAGCCGCACTTCAACCCAACGTGGAGCCACCGCCTCGGCCTCTTCCCCCAGTGGCACTTCGGGCACGGCCTCTCGCTGCGCGGGCGCTTGTTCCTCTCGCAGGAGTTCACCGACTCCGACACCACCACGTCCCGGCATGAGGTCGAGCTGTCGGACCTCTGGCTCGACGCGGCGTGGAGCGGGTGGACCGAGCAGCGCACGGGCCTTCACCTCGGCGCCGACGTGCGGGTGACGCTGCCGACCTCGAAGCCCAGCCTCGCGCAGACGCGCCTCTTCACGCTGGGCCCCTCGCTCAACCTCTCGCGCCGCTTCGACGTGCTGTCCGGGCTGACGCTCATCTACACGGGCCGCTTCACCTGGCGCTTCAACCGCCTCGCCACGCGGCAGAACCAGGGCCCGACGATTCCCGCGTGCGGCGACGTGCGCGCGCTCGAGTGCCTCGACTTCCTCAACACCGGCGTGCGCAACCCGCAGGCCGACGTGCTGCACGGGCCCATCGTCTCGTTCGCGCCGCACCCGCTCGTCGACATCTCGGCGACGCTCCTCTTCCAGCGCGCGTGGCTGCCGCCGCTCGCCAGCCTCCCCGACGGCATCGCCAGCACCTCGACCCAGCTGTCGCCTGGCACCGACGTCGCATCACGAGACCTGGTGGTCTTCTCGTTGAGCGTTTCCTGGCAGGCCCTCAAGACGCTGGGCTTCTCGCTCGGCGCGTGGACGTTCTCGAACCAGCTCGGTGAGGACGGCCGGTACCAGTTCCCCCTCTTCAACCGCAACACCACCCTCTTCCTCGACGCCACCTTCGACGTCGAAGGCGCCGTCTCGTCGCTTCGCAAGGAGAAGTCGTCATGAAGAACCGCCTCATCGCTGCGCTGCTCGCCGTCATGTCCGCCTGCGCGCAGCAGCAACAGCCCATCATCCGCGTGCAACCCGACGCCATCGACAAGTCGTTCTTCGTTGGCGCCGATTACCTCTCGGCCACGGACGACCCCGAGTTCTACAGCCAGGCCACCGTCGTCGACGTCGGCTACGGCGCCGGGCAAGACGGCCTCTTCACCTCGACGTACGCCCAGCCGCTCACCCGCGTGAAGTGGACGCTCACCGAAGACCTGCTGGTGGCGCGGCTCGCCTACGAGCGCGTGCGTGGCTCCGATGGCAAGGGCCTGGGCAAGGCCACCAACGACGGCATCGTGGTGGCCGCCTACAAGGTGACGAGCCACTTCGACATCAAGCGCCAGTACAACCCGTCGACGGGCGAGCAGCTCAACGTCGTCGAAGAGAACACCGTCGACCGGCCCTGGTTCGAGCGACAGTTCGTGCGCATCGACTGGTCGAAGAACCTGTCGACCGACAACTACGACTTCGACACGCTGTCGCTCCTCGGCGTGTACGGTGGCATCACCTACGAGCCCCTGGCGTACGCGATCAACGACCCGGCGAGCCCCGACGCGCCGCGCTTCGATGAAGCGCAGGGCTACCTCGACATCACCAACACGGCCTTCGCCAAGCCCCACCTGGTCGATCTGTCGAAGTTCGGGGCCGGCACCCTGCCC
>JANRKQ010000243.1:0-31063 GCA_033763395.1 Myxococcaceae bacterium | reverse complement strand
CCTCGGCTGACGCGCTGGCCGGTGAAGAGTCGGTGACGCCGAAGACGAAGACGTTCCAGGCGTCGGGCACCGACGTGAAGAAGACGCTCAGCACGTTCGGCCAGAGCAACAACTCGGGCTACTGAAGCCCGCCTCGACCGCTCGTTCGTCTCATCGACAGGGTCGGTGCCTTCGGGTGCCGGCCCTGTTCCCGTTTCGCGCCCTCGTGACGGAAGCCGGGGCCTGTCGCCAACCACGGGAGATGCGACCCGCCCATTTGACCGCTCGACCGCCCCTCGGCTACCGCTTTTCCTGCGCGAGCGTTCCCGGCGGGCAGTGCGCGCTCAACTCGAACGGCACCTGGTCCTGCCCCTGAGGCGTCAGGCGCGAACGGGGGCGCCCCGCACCACGACGGCCGCGGCCGACCGACCTCAGAGCCGCAAGGTGAGCTGATTCCCGCAGCCCTCGCAGAAGACGTTCGTCTCGGGCTTTGGCGCGCCTGACGTCGGCAGCACCTTGTCCGTCTTGCAGCGCGGGCAGACGCCGCGCACTTCCTTCAGCGACTCGCGGCTCAACAGCCTCCAGACGAAGACGATGGGCCCCGCGAGCAGCAACACGGGCGGCGCCACGAAGTGCACCACCGGGATGATGATGGTGACGCCGGCGAGGCTCCAACAGAGCGCCAGCGACATCGCCGCGCGGCGCAGGCGCTCGAGCGTCGTCCACGCGTCGATGTCGACCTGCACGGCCTGCGTCGGCTCGGCGCCGAGGGACAACGTGCCTGGAACGGTTCGGGTGCTCGGCATGACGGGAAGGCGCCCTAGCGCACCTCGCGCCACCAGGGGTCGAACGTCTCGACCCTCGACGGCTCCGTGGGCTGACCCAGGCGCGGCGTCACCATGGGCACCCGCCGCTCGGCCACCAGCGCCGCCAGCGTCTCGGCGGGCTCGTCCCACGCGTGCAGCGCGAGGTTGAAGGTGCCCCAGTGCACCGGCAGGAACGCTCCCGAGCCGAGCATCTCGTAGGCGGCGAGGGCGTTGTGGGGGCCCAGGTGAATATCGCCCCACTGCTCGTGGAACGCGCCCACCTCGAGCATGACGAGGTCGAAGCGGCCGAAGCGGCGGCCGATGTCGCGGAACTCGTCAGTGAGGCCCGTGTCGCCAGAGAAGAAGACGCGGTGCGCGCCGGTCTCGAGCACGAAGCTGGCCCACGAGGTGGTGTTGCGGTCGCGCACGCCGCGCCCCGAGAAGTGCTGCGCCGGCGTCGCCGTCACGGTGAGGCCCTTCACGCGCGCGACGTCGCCCCAGTCGAGCTCGGTGATGCGCTCGTGGGCCACTCCCCACGCCTCGAGGTGCGCACCCACCCCCAGAGACGTCACCACCGGCACCGTCGACTTCGCCAGCGTGCGCATGGTGGGCCAGCAGAGGTGGTCGTAGTGGTCGTGGCTGATGAGCACGAGGTCGAGCGGCGGCAGCTCGTCGAAGCGCACCGGCGTGGGGTGGAAGCGCCGCGGGCCCGCGAAGCCGAACGGAGACGCGCGCTCGCCAAACACCGGGTCCGTCAGCACGCGCAGGCCGTCGAGCTCGAGCAGCACGGTGCTGTGGCCCAGCCACGTGACGCGCAGGCCGGTCTCGGCCTCGCGCTGCCAGGACGCCCGCGGGTCGAGCACGGGCAGGGCCGCGTGGGGCTCCCGCTTCGTGTCCGAGAAGAAGTACTCACCCAGCAGCGGCAGCGGGCTGCCCTTGAGGCCCGGCTTCACTGGCGCCGTGTTGTGAAAGACGCCGTCGCGGAACCGCTTCGAGGCGCGCATGCGCTCGAGACGGGCGCCGTGCGAGCGGCTGCCGAGGACGCGGGGGGTAGGCATGGAGGAACTCGTAGCGCACGGCACGGCGCCGCGCTCCCGGAGATGCAGAGCGCCCTCTCCGACCAGCTGAGCCGAGGCGGTCACCTCACGTGATTCGTGCTCACACGGAGCCCACCGTTCGTACGCCCACCTCCGCCGAGACGGAGGAGTTCCTGTGCATCGTGATGTCGACAGGGCGCTTTCGGCCTGACGAGGCCGCGGCGTTGCTCGGCGGGGTGCTCTCGGCCTTCCATCGGGGCGAGCTGGGCGCAAACCACCTCGTCCGAGTCTGGCAGTCACCGGACGGCGGACCGTGGGGCTGGGTCTCTTTCGCGCCAGACCCGCATTCAGAGCGAGTGTGGAACCACGGCCAGGGCGTGGCGAGGCGCGTCACAACTGCGCGCGCAGGTACAGGAACCCCCACGTCGACGGGCTCTGACCGCGCCCGACACCTGAGGGCTGGACCGCCGCCATGCCTCCGGGGAGGAACACGCTGAACGCGCCCGCCACCGAGACGAAGGGCGTCACCGGCACCGTCACCGACAGGTCCACCTCGTTGCCCATCACCGGGTCGGTCCGGGACGGGTCGGCCGCGATGAAGAGCGCGCCGCCGGCGTTGAACCACGGGCCACGGGCGTCCCATGCGCGCAGGTGATGAACGTCGAGCCACACGTGCAGCCACGGCTGCTTGAAGCCCACCGTTCCCCGCGCGCCCACCACGTTCTGCCACGCCGCGTAGTCGATGAAGCCCAGGTGAAGGTGGGCGGTCGGGAAGAGCTGGTTGAAGGTGGACTCGACGTCGTCGCCCGGCGTGCCGTCACCCGTGGCGCCCGAGAGCTCTCCCAGCAGGTAGAGCCCCGGCCCCGGCAGGTTCCACGTCGCCCGGCCCGCGAAGGCCCCGGCCAGCACGCGCTCCTTCGTCGACGACGTGCCGAGCTGGAGCGCACCTTCTCCGAGCAGCGTGACCGGCCCCACCGGGACGAGGCCGCGCGCTCCGAGCGTGAGGCGGTTGTGGTCGGGCCGGAAGCCGCTCGCCGTGGTCGACGGGTCGTCGAGCAGCCCCAGCGCGTAGCCATCGATGCCCGCCTTGCCCCGGCGCCAGCGTGCGTACACCCCCGTCAGGTACGAGCCCGAGTTCTGAAAGCGCTCACCGGCGGAGTCGGTCAGGAACGCGGGCGGCTTGAGGAGGAAACCGAAACCGTCGACGGTGACGCTCCCGGCGGTGGCGCGCGCGAACACGCCGTCGAAGGCCCGCGCCGTCTGCGCCCAGTCGAGGTTGCCGAGGAGCCGGTCTTCTCCGTACGAGAGCTCCTGCCGGCCGACGCGCACGTCGAGCCAGCTCGCGGCCTTCACGTCGACGAAGGCCTGGTGCACGCCCATCGCCGGGAGCAGCGCGATGGTGCTCGCCTCGGCGCCCCACTGCCGAACGTCCTGCACTTCCAGGAGCGCGCCCACCCGACCGAACGCGGACGCCCGGGCTGCGACGCGCGCGCGGTGGTCGACGACGAGCGAGAAGTCACGCGCGGCGGTGTTGAAGTCTGCGTTGTCCCGCGCCTCGGCGCGCGCGAGGTACTGGAGGCCCATCGCCAGCGACAGCTCGTTCCACCGCCACCGCAAGGGCCCGTCCTCGAGGGCCGTCGCCGTGCTGCGAAAGATGTCACCAGACGACTTTCGCCCGGGCCCCCATGGCGTCTGGAACACATGCGCCGCCCTCCTCGGCCCACGCCAGAGCACCCGCAGTGCCATGCAAGGCTTGATGCGGCTCAAGGCGTGAGGGGTGGCATGTGTCGTGAATTGATCAGCCGCATGCTCGAGAACCCAGTCGACACGTGCATGTCTTGCCCACTCCACGCCGAAGGGCGCTGCGGTTTCGTGCCCCGACGGGTGCGCGCCGGCGAGGTGCTGTGGGAGCAGGGCGAGGTGCCGCGCGAGGTCGTCTTCGTGAAGCGGGGCGCGGTCGCGCTCACGGGGCGGGACTCCGAGGGGAACCACTGGTGGAACGGGGTGCGGGGCCCCAGGGCGATGCTGGGCGTCGAGGCGCTCCAGGGCCGGCCCGCGAGGGCGTCGGCGCGCGTGCTGTCAGACGGAGCGGTGTGTGGCTCCGACCCGGTCGCGATGCGGGTTCAACTTGGAACGGATGGAACGCGGAGCGGCGGAGCGCTGGCCTCGGCGGTGGTGCCGCTGCTGCTCGAAGAGCTCGACCGGCGCAGCGGAGAGGTCGCCAGCCGCTCGGGCCCGGCCCTCGTGCGGGTCGCGCGTTTCATTCTTGACCACCACGACGTGGTCGAGAGCGGCAAGCGGGGCCCCTTCTCGAAGCGCCACGTCGCCGCGATGCTCGGCATCCGCCCCGAGACGATGTCGCGCAGCCTGACGGCGCTCGCCGACGCCGGGGTGATTCGCGTCGAGCCCGACATCGAGGTGCTCGACCGGGCCCGGCTCGAGGGGTTCGCGACGCCGCCGCGAAAGCCAGAGCCGCCGAGGCGGAAGCGGGGCAAGGCGACGCAGGCTCGCGCGAGCTGAGCAGGTCGCAGCGCGACGGCTGCGCCCGGCGCTCCGTGTGGGAGCGGGGCGCGACAGTCCTCGTGGCGGTCGGAACGGCGTCAGCGCGAGGGTGACGGTGACGGCTTTCCGCCCGGCGCGACGGCCTTGAACAGGTGACAGCCCACGCACTGCGCCGGCGGCGTCGGGTGGTGCTTCGTGTCGAGGCGCTGGTGGCAGGTTCGACAGGTGGAAGGCCCGGCGCCGGGCTCGGGCGTGTGCGGGGCGTGGCAGCTCTCGCAGCGCTGGTGGTCCTTCTCGGCGTGGAGGGCCGGCAGCTTCTCGGGCGCATGGCAGGCCGTGCACGTCTTCACCACGGTGCCCGAGTGGCTCTCATGGCAGCTCTCACACCCGACGTGCCCCTTCTGCGGCGGCGCCCGGCCTGCGTGGCATTCGAGGCAGGGCTTCGGCGACGCGCCCGGCGCTCCGTGCGGCAGCGAGGCGTGACAGGCCACGCAGTCCTGGTGGCCCTTGAGCTTCGCGCCGGGCTTCACCTTCACGAGCGCGACCTCGGCGAAGCGTGTCTGATGGCAGCTGCGGCACTCGGCGTCGGCGCGGGGCTTGCCCTCGTGCGGGGCGTGGCAGTCGTCGCACGTCACCCGCGGCCCGTGCACCACGTCTGCCGTGAAGGGCGCCTTGTCGTGGCACGAGACGCAGGGCTTCGCGAGGCGGTCTCCGGGCTCGTGCGGCGCGTGGCAACCGGTGCAGGCCTGGCCGTTGGCCGACTTCGGGTGCGCCACCTTCTCGTCCCGGTGACAGCCCTCGGTGCACCCGATGGGCTCGGCTCTCGGCGCGTGCGGGCGGTGACAGTCGGTGCAGGCCTCGTGCATCCACTGAGCGACGACGGGCTGACCGCGGTGACAGCCGGCGCAGTCCTTCACCGCGCCCTTCTGGAAGCGGTGCGCCTCATGGCACGCGCCGCAGCCGGGGTGGCCTCTGGGAAAGAGCGCCCCGGGCGAAACGCGCGCCGCCGCCGTCGTGGTGGGGTTCGTGTGACACGTCACGCACTGGCCGCTCGCCACCGAGGCCTCGGTGTGGTGCGGGTGGCACTTCATGCAGGTGTCGGCCAGCGTCGGGCCCTTCGCGCCGTGCTCGAGCCTGACGGCGTGGCACGTGGTGCAGTCGGCGGCCTGGGTGAACGGCTGCTCGTGCGGCCGATGGCACGACTCACACTGGGCGCGGTGCACGGTGATGGGCGCCATGTCACCCTGCGGCTTCTGGTGACACTCGAAGCACGTCCACGGCTCGAAGCGCGCGGGCAACGACTTCGCCATGAAGGGGTGGCAGGTGAGACAGCCCAGCGTGGTGGTGCCGGCGTCGAAGGGGTGGTGCTGGCGCTGCTGCGGCGCGTGACAGCCGGTGCACACGGCGTCGGTCGGCGGCGCGAAGCCCGCGTCGGCGAGCGCGTGACAGTCGCGGCAGAGCACCTGCCTGCTGCCCGAGTCGACGAGCCCACCATCACGCCGCACCAGCCCGGTGGCGAGGTGCTGTTGGTGCCCCGGCGCTGGCCGCGCGAGGTGGTAGCTGCCCGGCACCGTCTGGAGCGGCTGCACGTCGGCGGCGGGCACGCTGGTGGAGCCGCAGCCCCACAGCGCCCCCACCAGCAGCCCCACGAGGGCCTTGTCAGCGGCGACTCTCACGGGCGGCGCGAGGCGACGTCAGCGGCGATGGAGAGCCCGAACAGCAGACACGCGATGACGCCGAAGCCCTGCGCGACGGACATGGCGCCCACCACGGGCAGCGGCGTGCCATAGATGACGCCCAGCACCATGAGGGCCAGCGCGCCCAGCCCCAGCACGCACGCCGCGCGCAGCGCCTTCTCGGTGGGCCACCGCGCGAGCAGCGCGAGGAGCGCCTTCATCGCGGCACCCCACCGGCCAGCTCGTCCTTCGTCTTGCTGAAGGGGTGCGCGACCCCATGGCAGCCGGCCGACGCGCACGAGACGCGGTTCTGCTCGAGCTCCTCGGCGAGCGAGACGTGCTCCTTCACGTTGGAGAACGAGGCCAGCGTGCCCGAGTGGCACTGCCGGCAGTTGGCGTTGGGGTACGGCTTCGCGGTGCGCACCTCGGCGTGGAAGCGCTCCAGCGACCAGCTCGAGTAGCCGCCCAGGTAGTAGTTCCACACGTGCGACATGCCCGTCAGCTTCGTCAGCGGGTAGCCGAAGAGGCCGTAGTCGGCGTGGCAGGTGTAACAGGCCGTCGGGCCGGTCGCGGCGTTGTGCGCGTGCCGCGCGGCGAGGCCCTGGCTCTTCGGGTCCTCGAGGTCCGACAGGTGCGTCGTCATCACGTGACACGAGCCGCAGAAGTCGCGCTCGGTGGTGCGGTGCAGGCCGTAGGCGGTGGACGACACCGCGGTGATGAAGGGAATGACGGCCAGCCCCAGCAACAGGCGCAAACGAACGGTGGCGGTGAGGGCCGGCCTCGCCACCAGGTGGTGGAGGAGGATGAGCGCCGCCACGGCCGCGCTCGCGAGGGTGAGGGCACCGAAGGGCGTCGTCACGGCAGGCGGGCTCCGATGAGGCGCCGACGCGTGCGCCCCGGCCAGCGGGCGCTCGACCCACGCTGACGGTGTGGACGCGTCATGAGCCCCGGCAGGGTGGGCCTCACGGCGCCAGCGCGTGCACCTTGTCGACGCCCACCGACTTACCGGCGGCGTGACAGACGGCGCACGACTCGAGGCCGCCCATGGTGGTGTTGAGAATGGTGTGCGCCTGGGCCGCGACCGAGGTGTGGCAGCCGGTGCAGGCGGCGGCCGTCGGAGCCTCGAACACCGGCGTCACCGCCACCGCGCCCGGCAGGCAGGCGAGCCCACCGTCGGCCGGCACGCTGGGGCCACCGTCGGCGAGGGACAGGTTGCAGCTGCGCAGCTCGCTCCGCGACGGCAGCACCGTGGCCGGCAGCGGCAGCACGTAGGCGGTGGCCGTGTGGCACTTCTGGCAGTTGTTGAGCGGAGACGGGTACCGCGCCGCCGCGTGCGCCGCGTGGATGAGGTCCTTGAAGTTGGCCGAGCCGGCGGTGATGGTGCCGCCGTCGCGCGGGACGACGATGTTGCGGTTCCGCACGAGGTTCGAGTTGTGGCACGAGATGCAGTTCTCGACGCTCTTGCGGGCGCCGCCGTGCTCCTGCAGGTCCTGGTGGCACGACTCGCACTGGCCCTGGGTGACGTCCTTGCGGCGGTTGACGGGCGTGCTGTCGGTGACGGCGAACGAGCGCACCGGGTCGTCGGCGCACCAGCGCACGCCTGCGTCGGTGGTGGCGCACAGCTCGATGCCCACCTGGAAGCTGCCCGTGTCATTCGGGAGCAGCGGCGTCGCCGCGCGGTAGGTGAAGACGCCGGCGTCGACGCGCTCGAGGCACGCGCCTCCATCGGTGAGGGCGGCGCAGTCCGGCGCGTTCTCGGCCGTCTCGGAGAAGAAGCGCGCGATCTCGATGGTGGGGCCCGCGAAGGTGAAGCGCAGGCGCGACAGGCGCTGCGAGAGGATGTCACGCGGCTGGCCGTTCACCTGCGTGAAGAACGTCACCTGCGGCCGGTTGCCCGGAGGCGTCGCCGCGATGGGCAGAATGGTGCCGACGACGTTGAGGCGATTCGGGTCTCGAGAAGGCGCCGGGTGCTGCCGCGCGATGGGCGAGATGGAGTTGTCGGCGTGGCAGACGATGCACTCGGAGTCGGCGCGCGGCCCACCGGGGTGCACGCGATAGCCGGCGGGCGGCGTCGTCGAGGTGAACCAGATACGGTCGTGGCAGCCCGAGCAGTTGGCGCGGCTGGGGTTCGTCTTCCACCGGTCGCTCGCGGTGTGGCACGCCTCACACTCGTTCAAGTTCCCCGGGTACGCGACGGTGCTGTAGTCGTAGACGGTGTTTCCGAAGCCGACGATGCGGTACGGCACGCCCGCGTCCACGCTCTGGAGCCGGTAGCCCGCGTGGATGTTGTGAATCATCGTCTTGAAGTCGAACGTGTTGCCCGTGTCGGGGTCGATGTCGGCGGTGTCGGTGTGGCACATGATGCACAGGGGCACCTCGCGCCGGGCGCCGCCGTGCTCCTCGAGGCGCGTGTGGCAGGTGTTGCAGGCCTGGTCGGTGACGATGGAGCGCGTGGCCGTCACGGGCATGCCATCGGGCCGGAAGTGGAACACCACGTTGTCGACGGCGCGCACCCCCTGCACGGTGCGGGTCGCGTAGATGCCGACGGAGTGCGTCTTGTTCACGTTCGCCCCCGGGTTCACGGGCGTAGCGAAGCGGTAGCGGTAGAGGCCCGTGCCGATGGGCGACAACTCCGTCCACGTGCCGCCGGTGTCCGAGGCGTTCTGCGGGAAGGTGCCTCCGTCGAACGGCACATTGCGGCGCGTGTAGCTGACGTACTGGAGCGGCAGGTTGTCGCTCGCCCGCTGGTCGAGGTACCCGAGCACGAGCGACACGCTGACGGCGCCCTCGGTGAGGCTGCCCGTGCGGTCGAGCGGCCGCCCGGCTTCGTCGGCGAGCCGCAGGTCGACGGTCGCTCCGCCATCGGCCACGCCGGCGTCGAGCACGGTGACGACGAGGCCGCTGCCGGTGAAGCGAATGTCACGGCCGTTGGCGCCAGCGTCTCCGGCCGGGCCCGCGGGCCCCTGGGGGCCCGTCATGCCGTCCATGCCATTCATCCCGTTCATGCCGGGACCGCCGTTCATTCCATTCATGCCAGCGGGGCCCTGAGGACCCGCCGCGCCGCGTTCACCGGCCGGCCCCTGGGCTCCGTCCATGCCAGCGGGGCCTGTGCAGGCAGCGACTGCCGCGACGACACAGGCAGCAAACAAGACTCGGGACGACGTCATGGCGATGAACTCCCCTCGAAGTGGCGGGGCGATCACCTGCGTGTCCTGTACCAAGCATCACAGCTTCGTCATGTCTCGTGGAGGGCGCACGAATTGCGCACCAACCCGGGCCTGGCCGCAGGTTTCACGTTGAAACGACGGAATGCGACGCTCGGAGCCACGGCGCAGCTCCCACGATTCTTGAATGGGCTGGCGGCGCCGTGCCCCGCCTCGCAGTCTCTCGCGCCTCGCTGAGCTCCCGCCTGCTTCAGGCCTGCGTCGCGGCGTGCGGCCTGGTGAGTGGCCCGGCGCGCGCGCAGCAGGCCACGTGGGTCGACGCGCGCGCGACGATGACGGCGCAGACGTTCCAGCAGGCGCTGCTCCCCGGGCCAGCGGGCGTGGGAGCGCCCCTCGAGCTCGCGCTGCCGGTGATGGCGACGGCCTTCCTGCGCTTCGGCGCGGTCGACCTGCCCGGCGCACCCGACTCGGTGAGCGGCGAAGTCTCAGCGTGGGGCCGCCTGGGCCCGCGTGACGGCTGGCTCGGCGACGGCGACGTCACCACGGCCTTTGCGCAGCTCCGCACGGGGCGCTGGCGCCTCACGGCGGGCCGGCAGGTGACGCTGCCGGGCACGAGCCGCTACGTGCGCTTCGACGGCGTGACGGCGGGCGCGCGGTTCGGCCTGGTGGACGTCGACGTGTACGCAGGCTTCGTCGCGTTGCCGCGCTGGAACCTGCCGCGCGGCACGTGGGTGCTGGGCTTCCTCGGAGACGCCCTCGAAGACCCGCGCCTGCGCGAAGCGCAGAGCCGCGCGGGCCAGCTCACCGCGGGCGCCCGTGTCGGCCTCCGCGCGGGGCCCGTGCGCGCCGTGCTGGGGTTTCATGAGCAGCGAGACGCCGTGGGGCTGGCGGTGCGCGCCTTGAGCGCCGACGTGCAGAGCCAGCCGCTGACGTGGCTGTCGGTCGGCGGCCGCGGCACCCTCGACCTCACCGGGCTGGCGTATGGCGGCACGAAGCCGACCGGCGTCTCCGAGGCGCGGCTCTACGCGGACCTCACCGGCCTGAACTTCGGCACGGCGTCGGTCGACTACTCGTTCCAGAACACCGCGCTGCTGCTGCCGCAGACCTCGGTGCTGGCGGCCTTCGGCGGCGGCACGTGGCACGAGGTGGGCGGCGAGCTGACGGCGCAGCTCCCGTTTCAGCTGCGCCTCACCGGGCGCGGCGCGGGGCAGGTGTACGAGAACGGCATTCCCGGCGGTCGCGCGTCGGTGCGCGCGCGGTGGACACCGGGCCTCGACGGGCGCTGGCTGCTGCAGGGAGAGGTCCAGCGCACGCAGACGGCGGCGAACGGCTTTCACCAGCTGCGCGTCGGCGCACGCGGGCGGCTGCTCCAGCAGCTCTCGGCCGCGGTCGACACGTCGCTGTTTCTGTACGACCGCCCCGTGCTGGGCGTGCGGGAGTCGATGACGGGCGTGGTGAGCGCCGAGTGGGCCTTCTGGCGGCAGCTGCGGCTGTTGGTGTCGACGACGGTGCTGCGCACGCCCTACGCCGCCTTCGAGGTGCAGGGGCTCGCGCGGCTCGTCTTCGAGTGGGACCCGGCCACGGCGGGAGGCCTGCCATGACGTCGCTTCGCGTGACCCATTCCCGTCCCGGGCCGTGTCGCGTCGAGCCCGCGGACTGGCGCAATACGGAAAGGCGAGCTCCTTTCCTGAGCGAAACATCGTCACGGGCCGACGGAGGGTCCCCATGAAGCGCCTGGGCCCCGGTGTCGTCGCGGTGCTCCTCGCGTCGGCGTGCACGAAGAGCCTGCTGACGCACTTCCCGCACCGGCAGCACCTCGCCGAGCTCGCGTGCGGCGCGCCGGGCCAGCCAGACTGTCTGTCCTGTGCGAGCTGCCACCAGGGCGCGACGGACTCCTTCGATGGTGGCGTCGGGGTGGCAACAGGCGCGTGGCACCCGCCCCGGGTCGAGTCATGCAGCGCCTGCCACCAGGACGCGCCGCAGACGTTCTCGCGGTCGATTCGCCCGGCCATCGCGACGGTGCCGGCGGGCAAGGCCATCGTCTTCGCGCACGACCCCCACCTCGCGATGCCGTCCATCAAGGGCCAGTGCGTGACGTGCCACGCGGGCGCCGTCGGGGTGACGGGGGGAGCGCCGCTCTTCCCGCCGATGGAGGCGTGCCTCTCGTGCCACGAGCACCGGCGCCAGTTCGACAGCGGCACGTGCACGAATTGTCACCGGCAGAGCGACCTGCGCGGGCTGCGCCCCGTCTCGTTCCTCTCGCACGACGCGGCGTGGACGCGGCGGCACGGGCTCATCGCGCGGAGCGAGCCGGAGCGCTGCGAGAGCTGCCACGCGCAGACGAGCTGCGACAGCTGCCACGACGCGACGCGGCCGATGAGCGCGGCGGTGCGGAACCCCGAGAAGTTCGAGGCCGAGCTCGTGCACCGCTTCGACTTCCTCACCCAGCACGCGGTCGAGGCCGAGTCGCAGCCGGGCACCTGCCTCACCTGTCACGCGCAACCTGACTGCGATGCGTGCCACACCGCGCGCGGCGTCTCGCCGATGAACCGGGGCGCGGTGAGTCCACACCCAGCAGGCTGGGCGAGCGGCACCGGCGCGGCGCGCAACACCCATGGGCCTGCCGCGCGGAGGAACCTGCTGTCGTGCGCCGCGTGCCACGACCAGGGCGCCGCCAGCACCTGCGTGCGCTGTCACCGCGTGGGCGGCTCGGGCGGAACACCCCACCCCGCGGGCTGGCAGGGGTCGGCGCCGATGGGGGCTCCAGAGTGCCAGGCGTGCCACGGAGGTGCGCTGTGACAGCGGGACACCGGCCGGAGCGCTCGCTCGCTCGCAGGTCACCGCACCTCGGGAAGCGGGCGACCTCCCGCGCGGCGCGCCCCGGGGCTTCATCAGGCGCCATCGTCTCCGGCGACTCGCGGCTGCCGCTCCGCAGGACGCGCCTCGACGGCCCGGCGGACGTCAGCGCGACCCTGACGGCAGACGCGTCCGTACTACGCAGCGTGCGCACCGCGCCGCCATCGCGTGTGGTTGGCGCGACGGCGCGAGCTGGAGCCGCCGGCGAGCTCGCTGCTTCGAGTGGGCCTCGGGCACAACGTGCGACGCAAGGGACGCGCGGGGCGCCCTCGACACCTCGGCGGGGCTCGTTCGCGCGGCGATTTGCACTGCTGGCGTTCAGCCTGCTCGCCGGTTGCTTCGTGCCCCGCGAGGCCCCGCCACCCTCGACGGCCGAGTGCACGCGCTGTCACGGTGATTCGACGCGAAGCGGGACGCCCGAGGTGCAAGCCGCGCCACCGACCGACACCTTCGGGAACACCGACCTCAGCTTCCCGGGGGTGGGCGCTCACGTGCTCCATCTCTCGTCGAGCCCCACCCACGGCCCGGTCGACTGCCGCGCCTGCCACGTCGTGCCGGACAAGACGGAGAGCCCCGGCCACAATGACGGCCTCACGCAGGTGGTCCTCTCGGGCCGCGATGGAGGCCCCGCGCCTCGCTGGGACCTCTCGGAGCGCACCTGCAGCAACTCGTCCTGCCACGGCCCGGTGTCCGGCAGTTGGACCCGCCCGCGTGCCTCCGCCGAGGCGTGCGGCAGCTGTCACGCGAACCCGCCGGCCTTCCCGCACCCGCAGTACCAGGACTGTGGTGTGTGCCACTCCGAGGTGGTGCAGCGCGGCGCCTTCGTCGCGCCGCAGAAGCACGTCGACGGCACGGTGCAGGTGGTGGAGACGACCTGCGCGAGCTGTCACGGCAGCGATGACGCCGGCATTCCACCGCGCGCGCTCGATGGCGGCACCCTCGTCTCGCAGTCCGGCGTCGGCGCACACACGGCCCACCGCGGCGGTGGCACCTGGAGCCGTCCCGTCGCCTGCGAGACGTGTCATGCGGTGCCCACGACGACCGCGCACCCGAACGGCGGTGCCGTCGAGGTGAAGGCCGCGGTCGGTTGGAGCGCCCCGACGCTGGCCTGCACGACGAGCTGTCATGGAACGACGTCTCCCCCGTGGACGAGCGCGGACGCGGGGCTGACGTGCTCCAGCTGTCACGGCACGCCACCGCCGTTGCCCCACCCGCCCGTCGCGCAGTGCGCGCTCTGCCACGGCGCCCCGGTGAAGGAGCGACACGTCGATGGGGTGGTGCAGGTGAACGTGCCGACGGCGTGCAACGGCTGCCACGGGAGCGCGACCAACGACGCCCCACCGGTCGACCTCTCGGGCTCGTCCGACACCGCGCGGGTGGGTGTGGGCGCACATCAGGCCCACCTCGTGGCACGGGGGTTCGCGCGCATCGTGGGCTGTGCCGAGTGTCACGACGTTCCGGCGACGGTGGACGCGGGCACCCATCTCGACGGCGTCACCCAGGTGCGCTTCGTGGGCGTCGCCCGGGCGAACGGCGCCAGCCCGGTGTGGAATGGCCAGACGTGCGCGAGCTCGGCGTGTCACGACACCTCGGTGTGGCGCAGCAGCCCCGGGGGTGGCTCGAGCCCCGCTCCGACGTGGACGCGAGTGGACGGCTCCCAGCGCACCTGCACCTCGTGCCACGGCGCGCCTCCGCCAGCTCCGCACGTGCAGCGCAGCGATTGTTTCTCGTGCCATCAGAGCGCCGCGAGCGACGGTGGCTTCGTGCGGGCCGACCTGCACGTCAACGGCCGGGTCGACTTCTTCGTGCCGTGACACCCGCCTTGTGGCGGATCAACCCGTCAGCGGCACCTCGCTGACGGATCCATGACGCTGCACGATTGAAGCTTTCCTTCACCTCGCCACTTCGGGCAGAAGCCTCGTCCTCCG
Organism: Myxococcaceae bacterium; assembly: GCA_033763395.1. GTDB lineage: Bacteria > Myxococcota > Myxococcia > Myxococcales > Myxococcaceae > Xiheimicrobium. The sequence goes on along the minus strand of JANRKQ010000243.1, from coordinate 17,115 downwards.
CACCGCCAAGGGTCTTTCGTGAACGCAACGTCAGCAGGGTTGTCCCGGGAGCAGGTCGCCTCGTCGTCGGTGTTCCGCTACGCCGCAGACCGCCCCTACATCTTCGCCTTCATCGTGTTGTTCCTGCTCGACCTCACGGCGTACCTCACCCTCGACCACCCGCTCATCCTCTTCCTGGTGTTCCTCGTGGGCATCTTCCCGAAGGCGGCGGTGTGCGCCTTCAACCACCACCACCAGCACGTGACGACGTTCACCTGGGAGCCGCTCAACCGGCTGCTCGAGCTCATGTACGTGCTGCAGACGGGCGTCTCGAGCCACGCATGGGTGCTGCACCACTCGGTGGGCCACCACATGAACTACCTCGACCAGCAGAAGGACGAGTCGCGTTGGCGCCGGGACGACGGCTCGCTGATGAGCGAGTTCGAGTACGCGTTCAAGACGACGCTGACGGCGTACCCGCGGGCCTGGGTGGTGGGCGCGAAGCACCCGAAGCTGCGCTTCACCTTCTTGTGGATGGGCCTGCTCAGCCTCGCCCTCCTCGGCGCGCTGGTGGCGTACCGCCCGATTCCCGGCCTCATCGTCTTCGTGCTGGGCCCGGCCTTCTCGCTCTTCGGCACCGCCTGGGCCACCTACGCGCACCACGCCGGGCGCTCGACCGACTCGCACGCGGTGGCCTCGAACAACATGATTCAGCCGTTCTACAACTGGCTCACCGGCAACCTCGGGTACCACACCGCGCACCACACGCGCCCGGGCGTGCACTGGAGCGAGCTGCCGAAGCTGCACGAGGAGCTGAAGGCGAACATTCCCCAGGACGCGTACGTGAAGCCCGGCTGGCCGTGGCGGTGGTTCGGCAAAGCCCAGACGTTCTGATGCACCGGCTCGAGGTCGTCCTCCGGCGCCTCGTCGGCTGGGTGTTGGCGCTGTCGTTCTGGAGGCCGTGGCGCGCGTCGCGAAGAAGTCTGCTCTCGACGGCCAGGCGGGTGGTGCTGGTGCGCATCGACGCGCGCGTCGGAGAGGCGCTCCTCACCACGCCGCTGGTCGCCGCGCTCGAGAAGACCCACGAGGTGCACCTCGTCGTCCACCCGAAGTGTGCGCGCGTGCTCGAGGGCCTCGCCGGCGTCTCGGGGCTGCACGTCTTCGAGCGCGCGTGGCTGTGGAACCCCCTCTCGCCAAAGCGGCGCGCCCTGCAGGCGCTGTGCGACCAGGCCATCGTGGTGAACGCGGCGAGCTGGGTGGAGTACTCGGGCACGCCGTCGCTGGTGGCGCGGGTGCTGGGCGCGCGGGGGTGCGTGGTGGGGCCTCCGCTGGGGCCTGCGCGGCTGCTCGCCGACGTCACCGTGCCGCCCCGCCCCGACACGCAGCGCGAGGTGGACCAGCGGCTCCACTATCTGTCGCCGCTGGTGCCTTCACCGTCGGGCGCGATGCGGTTTCGCACGCCGCGCGCGACGCCCGCCGTCGAAGCCCTCGTCGCCCAGCACGCCGCCTTCGCGGTGGTGAACCCGGGCGGCCGGCTGGGCGAGCGGCGCGTGCCGACGCCGGTGTTCTCGCGGGTGACGCGGCACCTTGGGGCGAAGGGCGTGGTGCCCGTGGTGACGTGGGGCCCAGGGGAAGAGGCGCTCGCCCGCGAGGTGCTGGCGGATGGTGAGGGGGTTCTGGCGCCGCCCACCTCCCTCGACGAGCTCGCCTTCCTCATGTCGCGCGCCCGCGTCGTCGTCTGCAACAACACCGGGCCGATGCACCTGTCGGTGGCCGTGGGCGCGAAGACGGTGGCGCTCTTCTGGCGCATGCCCACCGCGCAGTGGGGCCACCCGTTCGCGCCCCACGCGATGGTCGAGCTGACCCACGAGCCCGACGTGGACGCGATGGTGGCCCGCGTCGTCGCCGCGCTCGACTGACGGGCGCGGCAACCTTTTGCGTCGGAGCGAACCTGTCCTTTGCTAGGTCAGGGTGATGCTCTCGCTGACGCTCGCCGTGGTGGTGGCCGCCGCACCGAAGCTCGCCATTCCCGACTTCACCGGCGTCAACCTTGCGCCGAACGAAGCGACGCTGTTCTCCAACACGCTGGCGGCCGAGTTCTCTCGCGGCGGCCTCGACGTGGTGACGAGCCGCGACCTCGCGACGCTGCTAGGCCTCGAGCGGCAGCGACAGCTCATGGGCTGCGCCGAGAGCGGGTGCATCGCCGAGCTCGTCGGGGCCCTGGGGGCCGACGCCATCGTGCAGGGAGACGTGGGCCGCCTCGAGGACGTCTATGTCGTGCAGCTCAAGGTCCTCTCGACGCAGCACGCGCAGGTGCTCGCGCTCTTCAGCGGCCGGGTGAGCCGGTCGACCGAGCTGCCCGCGATGCTCGAGCGCGCGGCCGTGGAGCTCCAGAATCAGCTCGCCGCGAAGTGGAATCGGCCGGAGCTCGTTCGCGCCGGAGCGCCGGCCAGGTTCAGCTCATCGGGTGGGACGCGCTGGGTGGCGTATCTGGTGGGCGGCGTCGGGCTCGCTGCGCTCGCGACGGGCGTTGGTCTCAACATCTGGGCCGACAACATCCTTCTCCAGCTCCAGCTCGGAACCCGGTCCGCGGGGGACCTCAAGGCTCTCGCAGACCAGGGAAAAGGCGTCGAAGCGGCCGGGTTCGCGTTCGTGGGCGTGGGGGGCGCCGCGCTCGTGGCGGGCACCGTGCTGTTCTTCGTGTTGGCGCCCGAGGCACCGGCTGCGGTGTCGATGACGCCGCTCCCGGGTGGAGGGCTCGTCGCGTTCCAGGGGGTGTGGCCATGACGCGGGTGGTGGCGGCGGTGCTGGCGGTCGTCGCGGTCGGGTGTCGGCCGTTCGATGAGGCGCTCGACGCGGGGCTCAAGCAGCTCGAGGCGAATCAGGCGGGCGGCGGCGCGGGGGGAAGCGCAGGTGGAACGTCAGGAGGCGCTTCAGGTGGCTCCTCCGGCGGCACCGCAGGCGGTTCGTCTGGTGGCGCAGCTGGCGGGTCCGCGGGTGGCGCTTCTGGCGGCAGCGCAGGTGGGAACTCCGGAGGTGCGGGCGGCGGCGCGGCTGACGGAGGTGCAGACGGCGGCTCTCCTGACGGAGGGTCGGGCGGATGTGCTCCCGCGCCCTGCGTGGAGGAGGCCTGGACCCAGTTCGGCCGTCTGACGGCCTTTCGCGCCCTGGCCACCACCCCAGACGGGGGCGTGGTGGCGGTGCTCAACCAGGACCCGTCTCCCGCCCGGGTCTGGAGGCGAACCGACGGCGGCTGGGATGACCGGGAAGTCGCCTTTCCGGCGTCTGGGCCCTCGAATCGAACGGACGCACGGCGTGTCGCGGCCTGGTCATTCGACGTGATCGCCCTCGCAGATTCCTCCGGGCCCAACATGAACCTCGAGAACGGGAGCAGCGAGACGTCGACATGCGGACCCGGTTCCAGTGTGTTCTCAGCGGCCATGCCGAGCCCGGACGAAGCGTGGTTCGGCTCCACCCGCGCTACCGTCTGCAGTTGGCGTCGCAACGGAGGCTTCTCGGACCTCAACCTCACCCACATCATCGGCGGCGCCGGCATGAGGGAGCCGATCTTCAATGGCGTGTGGGTCGCCCCCGATGGGCGGCGCTTCTTCGCCGGCACCTTTCAGACCCTCATTGCTGAGCTCGGAGGCGATGGGGGCTGGTTGGTGTCTCCGCAGACCGCGACTCAGTCCAATCCCGGGTACGTCGCCATGCGAGGACAAGGACTCGAGGTTGCCGCGGTCGGAACCAGCGGCATCTGGGCCCGCTGGAGCGAGACGACCTCGACATGGGTCACCGGCGTCACCAACTCCACCCACTCGCTTCGCGATGTCTGGCTCGATGACATGGGCGTCCCCTGGGTCGTCGGCCAGACCGGCTCGCAGGGGCCATCGTTCGTCGGTCGGCTGGGCGACGCCGGCGTCGTGACGATCCCTCTGGGACTGGCCGATTCCGTCCAGCTGCTCGGGCTGACGGGAACGCGCACGGAGCTGTACCTCGGCGGGCAGGATCTCGATGGTGGCCGCGCGGTGCTCTACCGCCTCCGCCGCTGAAGGCGCGCATGTTCGCCACCGACACGCGCTTCCACGACGCCGCGCTCGAGCTCGCCCGGCGCAGCGGCCTCTTCCGCGACCCCCGGCTCGACACCGACGAAGGCCAGCTCGTCGAGGGCGAGCTGCGGGTCGACCTGCTCAACGCGTGGCACCTCGGCAACCACCACCCCGAGACCGGCCTCGGCTTTCTCGAGACGTTGTTCGCGCCCGCGTCGCTCGTCGAGGCCGCGGCCTATGGGCGCCTCGACGTCGTGCGGCACGCCATCGCCGACCAGGCGCTCGACCGTGGCGTCCCCGCCATCAACGCGGCCATCGCCGCCTTCGTCGTCACCGACCTCCACGTCACCTGCGTCGAGGCGCTCTACGCCGCGGGCGTACCCTTTCACGCGAGCCACGAGGCCACCTTCGCGGCCGAGTCCGTCGGGTTGCCGAACGACGCCAGGCTCCTGGCGCTGATGAACGCGGCACGGAGCCGGTGACGTCGCCCCCGATTCGTCGCACGCTGCACCCCTGGCCCTTCTCGTGAGGTCTCTCCGATGCGACGACTCCTGACCTTCACGGCGTTCCTCCTCCTCTCGTGCGGCGCGAACGTCGAGGGCGTCGACGCGGGAGCGGGCGGCGGCGCGGCCGGAGCGGGCGGCGGCGCGGCGGGTGGGGTCAGCGGCGCGGGCGGCGGAACGAGCCTCGACGACGCCGGGGCGCTCGACGACGCGGGCACCGTCGACGCCGGCCAGAGCGATGGCGGGCGGGCCGACGCGGCGGTGGCAGACGCGGGCTCAGGCTCCGACGCGGGGGCACCGCGGGTCGACCGGTCGATGCCGCAGCTCTTCCAGTTCCAGTTCCGGCCCTCGGCGGCCGAGCCCGACGCGGGCCGCGCCGACGCCACGCAGCTCGCCGCGCTCGACACCCGCGTTCGCCCGCTCGGCCAGTTGGTGGTGTACCTCCACGGCGCGGGCACGCCGGCCACCTGCGGCAGCACCACCCACAACGCGCTGCTCGCTTCGTTCGGCTACCACGTCATCAGTCCCTGCTACCTGTCAGACTACGGCGTCGGGAACTGCGGCGCCGACATCGGCGGCTGCCGCCTCGAGGCCTTCGACGGCGTCGACCGAACCACCGTCATCGACGTGCGCCCGGCCGAGAGCATCACCGCGCGCATCGTGCGCATGCTGGAGCGTCTGGCCACCCTCAACCCGCAGGGCGACTGGGGCTGGTTCCTCGTCAACGGCGCGCCCCGGTGGGAGGCCATCGTCATCTCGGGCATCTCTCACGGCGCCAGCACCGCGGGCCTCATCGGGCTGAACCGGCGCGTGGCCCGCGTGGTGATGCTGTCGGGCCCGCTCGACAGCAACCAGGCCTGGCTCGCCGGCCCGTCCCTCACGCCGCGCGACGCCTTCTGGGGCTTCACCCACCAGCGCGACCCCCAGCACCCGGGGCACCTCGCGGCCTTCACCGCGCTCCAGGTGCCTGGTTCGGCGGTCAATGTCGACGTCACCCCGCCTCCGTACGGCAGCTCGCACCGCCTCTTCTCGAACGCCGACGCGGGCGACCCTCACGGCTCGACCCAGGCTGGAGGCAGCAGCCCACGCCTGCCTGACGGTGGCGCTCGCTTCGCACCGGTGTGGGAAGCGCTCTACCGGCCCTGAAGCGCGTCATTCTCGGACGCACCGTCGGCCTGCGTGACGCGGCGGTGGCGCCCGCTTCACACCAGTGTGGGAAGTGCTCTACCGGCCCTGCAGCGCGTCGTCTCGGACGCACCGTCGGCCTGCGTGACGCGGCGGTGGCGCCCGCTTCGCACCGGTGTGGGAAGCGCCCTACCGGCCCTGAAGCGCGTCGCGCTCGGACGCACCATCGGTCCCGCGTGATGCGGCGGTGCCGCACCTTTGCGCCGGTGTGGGAAGCGCTCTACCGGCCCTGAGGCGCGTCGCGCTCCGACGCACCGTCGGCCCTGCGTGACGCGGTGGCCGCACGCCACGGCTCATCGACGCCGGCGTGGCTTTGGCGACGGCTCCGGCGGCGCCTCGGGCAACAGCCGCGCCAGGTAGCGCTCGGTGTTCACGAGGAAGTCGCGCGTGAGGCGGTAGTGCTCCGTCTCTTCGTACGTCACCGTCGTGATGGCCTCGGCCGAAAAGGCGTACCGGCGCGAGTGTGGGTACGCGAGGAGGATGGGCGAGTGCGTGGCGATGACGAACTGCGAGTCTTCGAAGCGGGCCAGCCGGTCGAGGGCCACCAGGAGCGCGAGTTGCCGCTGGGGTGACAGCGCCGCCTCGGGCTCGTCGAGGAAATAGAGTCCGTGCTCGCCGAAGCGGTGGTTTACCAGCGCGAGAAACGACTCGCCGTGCGATTGCTCGTGGAGCGAGCGCCCGCCGTAGCTGTTCTTGATGGGCGGGCCCATCGACGGCTCAGCATCGAGCCGGTCCATTTCAGTGGCCACGTTGAAGAAGCTCTCGGCGCGCAGGAAGAACCCGGTGGCCTCTCGTGTCGTCCCGCGTACGAGGCGCAGACACGACTTGAGCGGGTGCTCCTCGCGGCTGGTGGCGAAGCGGAAGTTCTTCGTACCGCCCTCGGCGTTGAAGCCAGCCGCCACTGCGATGGCCTCGAGCAGCGTCGACTTGCCGCTCCCGTTCTCGCCGACGAACGTCACCTGGGGGTGCAGGTCGAGCAGCCCGAGGTGCTTGATGGCCGGCACCGTGAACGGGTGCGCGTCGGGCTCGGTGATGAACTCGGGGAGCAGCTGAACGGCGCGAACGAAGCGGGAGGCGTCATCGAGCATGAGGTACCTGGCCGGCGAAGGAGCGGGCGGATCGAGAGGAACACCAGACCGAATCAGTCGGCTTCCTGTTCCTCTCGGTTCGGAGCCGCGAGGTCCAGTCACTCGGCGGCGACTGACATAGCGCTCGCCCCCTTCGAGCGGCGTCTTCTGCGAGTCCGCGCGAACCTCGACGCCGGGGAAAGCCTCGACGAGGGCCTTCACGTCACCGGGCGTGAGGAAGTTCTCGCGGACGTCGAGCACGCGCAGGCGTGCCAGGCCAGGCTGAGCGGGCTTCCCAGGGGGCCGTGCCAGCTTCAGGAGCGCCTCCACTCCGACTGAGGACAGCACCCCCATCGAGAGGTCGAGGCCCTCGAGCTGCTGAGCGAGCGAGCAGCCCCAGACGACGCGAACGAGCGCGTCGGTGAACTCGGTGTTGCGCAGCCCCAGCCAGGTGAGCCGCGGGAACTTCGCTGCGTCGAGGAGCGGCGCCACCGCCGGCGCGCCGAGGGGCCCCAGCGCGTCGGAGCGCTCCGAGCCGAACCACACCTCGAGCCGTTCGAGCGCGGGGAGCTCGCTCGCGATGAGCCCGCCGAGGCGGCGCTCGGACATCGAGCACGTCTCGAGGCTCAACGTCCGCAGGTGTGGGAGCTTGAAGACGCCGAACTTCATCGAGTCGGGTCGACTCCACGACTGGTCGCCGCCGCGCAGCACCAGCTCGACGAGGTTCGGAAACCACTCGGACACCGACGAGACGTCACCGAACGCGTAGTGCGACAAGTCGATGTCCGACGCGATGTCACCGACGTGGAGCCGATGCAGCCGCCGGGCGAAGGGTCGTGCCGCCGCCGCGCGCAGCACGTTGGGAAGGTCTTCGGCTCCGTACTCCCACCGCTGCACGCCCAGCCGAAGCGTGCGCAGCCCATCGGCCATCGGCAGCGCGAAGAGCCGCTCGGCGAGGGGCACCGCTTCGAAGGAAGCGTCCATCCAGTCGCGCTCGTTCTCGAGCCGCAGCCAGTTGAACCGACCGTGCCGCCAGCCGACCGTGGCGAGCTCTTCTTCGGGCAGGTCGAGCTCGGCGAACAGCGCCTCGAGCTGCTCTCCGCCGCGACTTCGACACTGGAGCGCGATGACTTCACCCCACGGGTTGCCCTGCGCCTGGAGCCAGTCGGCGTACACCAGCGCCGCGTCGATGGAGTCACTGTCGAACCAGGCCTGCTCGAGCTCGGGATGTCGTCGCTGCCAGCGCTCGTCGAGCATGACGCCATGCCACTTCCCGAGCGCCGCAGGTGTCAATGAGCCAGGTTTCCATTCGCGTATTGGGTTGCCGCGACAATCCGAGCGACGCGTTGGAGGCTCGTGGCGGACCCAACAGGGAGCGACGCCTGTACCGTTCGGGCCCGTTCTCGGCCTTGCGAGCGGGCGTGGGCTCGGTCAAGACTTCGCTGGTGCGAGTCTTGCGACTGCTGCTCTTCTCCACCGCCATGGCGTTGGCCTGTGGGCCCCCACCGATTCCACGCGACTGTTTTCCGGAGGGAGAACGGCCGACGGCCTGTGCAACGACCTGGGACACCGCGCGCGCCTGGTGCGCCGAGTCGCGCCCGTGCACTGGCTCCGACCGCTGTACCTATCCGGGGCTGGGCGACCTCGCGACCGGCCAGCGCTGTCCGGCAGATGCCATCAAACAGTGCACCGCGGGCGTCTGGCGGTGCGGGCAGTAGAGGAACGCTTCGTGGTTTGCGGCCCGTCAGGCCTTCGGCAGCGCGAGCGCGTCGAACACTGCTTCGAGCCGTACCGCGTCGCGGCCCTGACACTGGAACGCGAGGGCGCACACCACGGCTTGCCGTGCGCTTGGAACCAGTCGGCATGGGAGTGCGCGGCGTCGATCGAGCCCCGGGCGACTTCGGTGCACCGACCCTGCTCCGGCGAGCGAACGCGGATGGACACCAACACGATGAAGGAAGGGGCACACGGTGGCTGGTGCGAGCCGCCGCCGGCTACCGCATCATGCGCTCGGGGCCGTGGGCCACGGCCGCCACCACCAGACCGCCGCGCTGGGCGACGTTCACCACGCGCTGTTGCGAAGCGCGGCCCAGCACCGCCACGCCGTCGTCGGTCGGCGCCAGGCCCAGCACCACGAAGAACGGCTCGGTGTGCACCTGCTCGTCGCGGCCCACCACGGGGAACTCCATCACCGGCAGTGGCGCGAGCTGCTGCACCACCATCGTGTCGGGCGCGCGCAGCGCCTGCTCCAGCGCGTCGTCCCACGCGCGTGCCGTCACCGCGGGCCCCACCACCACGCCCGCGCCGCCGTACGCCCGGTTCGGCTTGAGGACGAGCGTCTCTCGTGCGCACCGCACGTACGGCACCAGCTCGCCCTCGCGGCCATCGGGCAGGCCGGTGCGTCGCTCCCGCAGCAGCCGCGTCCACGGCACGTGCCGATGGAACAGGTGGCGTTCGTCGCTCGAGAAGTGCCGCGCGTGCGCCTCGTCGGTGAACACCTCGAAGAGCGCCTTCTGGTCGAGCTCTCCACCAATCGACGACACCATGCGGTTCTGGAGGAAGAGCTGCCGCATCGGCTCGACGTCGACACCCTCGGCCCGCAGCGCGAGCAGGTCGGCCACCGAGTAGTCCCGGTACGCCACCGACACCCGCTGGCCCTGACACCAGACGTCGCGCCCCTTCAGCTCGAGCTCCGAGGGGTCGGCGTGGAGCGCGGTGAGGCCGAAGTGGGCCTCGCAGTACGCGGCGAGCTCGACCTGGTCGTCGGGCCCGCTACCCGACCGCGTCGGCTCGAGGAAACACAGCGTGCGACCGTCTTCGCCGATGGCCTCGAGGTGCTCGACGAGCTGCTGCAACACGAGACTCCGCACGTCAGGCGCCAGCTCGAACGCGAGCGACGGGTCGAGCCCGCGCAGCACCGGGAACACCACGTCGTGCGCCACGCGCTCCGCGGCGGGGAGCAGGTGCAGGCCACCGACGCCGTTCATGTTGGGCTCGAGGAACCTGAGCGTGTGCTTCCACTGCGCGCTCGTGGGGTCGAGCACCGCGTCGAGCCGGCCGAACACCGGGTTCGTCTCGGCCACCGAGGGCGTCCACAGCTCGCGCAGCCACGCGGCCTCGTCTTCGGGCACCGGCAACACCGCGCGCACCGCCGGGTCCACGAGGAACATCGGCACCACTCGCCGCGTCGCCTGGTGGAGCGCCAGCGCGGTGGCGTGCAGGTACTGGAGCTGATCCGCCAGCAGCGTCAGCGGCGTCGGCAACACGCGCACCACTTCGAGGCGGCCCTCACGCTCGTACACGCAGTGCCGCGCCCACGCCGCGGCCTCGAGCGTCTGAAGCAGCTCTCTCACCGCCGCGTCGTCGAGCCGCCCCATGGCACGCCGCACCCGCGCCGCCACGCCCTGCCCCGCGAGCCCGACCTCTTCCGCTGGCGTCAACATCTCGGGCCAATGCCTTGCATCGCCCACGCCCATGAGCGGCTCCAGCCAGCCGAAGGCCCTCGTCGCGCAAAGGATGCGTGAGCGGGCCCTGCTGGTGTCGACGAGCGCAGCCCTTTCCTGGGACGAGGAGACGACGATGCCCGCCGGGGGCGCGCGGCACCGGGCGGATCAGCAGGCCCTCCTCGCGGGCCTCGCGCACGCGGCGGTGGCGGCGCCCGAGGTGGGTGAGTGGCTCGAGGCCTGCGACGACGACGTGGACGTGCGGCACTGGCGGCGGCTCCACGCGCGGGCGGTGAGGGTGCCGCGCGCGCTGATGGAGGCGTTGGCGAAGACGTGCACGCTCGCGCAGGAGGCCTGGGTGGCGGCGCGCGACGCGAACGATGGCCGCGCCTTCCGCTCGCACCTCGGCGCGGTGGTGGCGCTCAAGCGGGACGAGGCGCGCGCGCTCCAGCCAGACGACCCGTACGGCGCGATGCTCGACGAGCACGAGCCCTTCGTGGCCCCGCACGCGGTCGATGACGTGCTGCGCGCGCTGGTGCCGGAGCTTCAGCGTCGCGCGCGCGCCTTCGAGGTGGCGCCCGAGCCACCCTGGCCCGGCCCGGTGGACGCCGACGCGCAGCGCGCCCTCTGTCTCGAGGTGGCCGCGGCGGTCGGCTTCTCACCAGAGCGCGGGCGCATCGACACCGCGACGCACCCGTCGACCATCACCATCGGCCCGGGCGACGTCCGGCTCACCACGCGCTTCTCGGCGGTGGACCCGCTCGAGTCGCTCTTCTGCACGCTGCACGAGCTCGGGCACTGGCTCACCGAAGACGCGCAGGACGCCGAGCGCTTCGGCACCCCGCGGGGCGAGGTGGCGTCGGTGTCGCTGCACGAGTCGCAGGCGCGGCTCCTCGAGAACCACCTCGGCAAGAGCGACGCCTTTCTCGACTGGGTGTTCCCGCGGCTCCAGCGCGCGGCGCGGCCCACGTTCAACGGGTGGACGGCGGCGGGCCTGCGCAGGCGGGTGCACGGCGTTCGCCGCAGCCTGGTGCGCGTCGGGGCTGATGAGGTGACGTACGACCTGCACATCGCGCTGCGGGTGGGGCTCGAGCGCGCGCTCATCGACGGCACCCTCGAGGTGAACGACCTGCCGGCCGCGTGGAGCGACGCCTCGTTCGAGCTGCTGGGCCTGCGGCCCACGAGCGACCTCGACGGCTGGCTGCAGGACGGCCACTGGAGCGCGGGCCTCTTCGGCTACTTCCCCACGTACACGCTCGGCAACCTGGCGGCGGCGCAGCTCGTCGAGGCGCTGACGCGGGCGCGCGCGGAGCTCGGGCACGAGTGGGCCCGCGGTGACTTCGCCCCGACGGTGCAGTGGTTGCGCGCCGCGGTGCACCAGCATGGGAGCGACGGAAACGTGTTCGAGCGGCTCCGCGCCGCGACGGGCCATGCGCTGACGGCCGAGGCGTTCCTCCGCCACCTCGACGCGCGGTACGGCGGCCGCGGCCGGTGACGTCTGGCACTCCGAGACGCATGGGCTGCAGGCTTCATCGCGCTGGCGCTGGCCTCGACGCTCAACGGCCCTGTGTGCTTCTGCGGAGCGGGCGCTCGCGCATCGTCGCCCGTCACCCCTTCTTCTTGACGGGCCGCTCGACATCGAACGGCACCTCGGGCTTCTGCGCGAGCGCGGCGGGCGCCTTGAGCGCCTCGTCGACGGCCCGCTGCATCGCTGGCGCATCGATGGAGAGCTGAAACGACAGCTGGGTTCCGTCCTGACCGGAGACGGAGAACCACTGCGGCCGGTTCCCCTTCACACGGAGCGTGGCGTTCTTCACCTGCCCGTGCCGCACCTGCTCGACCTTCTTGCCGTCGACGATGAGGAAGCGGCGAGTGGTGATGATGAAGACGGTGGTGTCGGCCATCAGCCCGGCCACGAGGAAGAAGAGCCCGATGATGGCGAAGAGCGTCAGCACGCCCAGCACGATGAGGAAGGGCTTTTGCCAGCCGGGCTCGTCACGGCGGTAGTAGACGACGCGCTCGCCGTCCTCGAGGGGAATGCCGAACACTGTCCCTGCGGCCATGGGGAACGCCTCCGGTGGCAGTCTGCTGCGGGAGCGCCCGCGCACCAAGGCATCCCCACGCGCGTGGGGCCCACGCCGCGCTGCGCGCCGTGCGTCACAGCAGCCCCGCCGGGCGACACCTCGTTTCGACACCGCGTCGGCTGTCGACCATCCACCGTCGGTCCAACCGCCGGAGCGCGCCGTTCATCACCGCAGCCTCAGCGGGCGACACCGCGACGGCTGCCGACCTCGTCAGGCGCGTCAGGGGCCGTGCGCTTCACTGGCGTCGGTCCAAACCGCCGAGAGCGCGCCGTGCATCACAGCAGCCTCAGCGGGCGACACCGCGACGGCTGCCGACCCTCGACCGTCGGTCCAACCGCCGAGAGCGCGCCGTGCATCACAGCAGCCTCAGCAGGCGACACCGCGTGTCGACACCGCGACGTGTGTCGGCCTCCACCCTCGCGCCAACCGCCGATGGCCGCTGGAGCGACTGGCGCTCTCGCCGCGTTGGCACACGCCCTGCCTTGCACGCCGTCCGCTCGTTGGACCACCGGGCCACCATCGAGCGCGACGGTTCTCGAGGCCCGCACATCACGCGCTGACCGCGCATTGGGGGACGTGTGTTCACGAAACACTGGGGAGTGCTTCTCGCGTTGGGACTGGGGGCCTGTGGCGCTCCCTCGCAGAGCGATGCGGGGACGAGCGGCGGGGGCGCCGGTGGTGGCTCCGCTGGAGGTGTCACCGGAGGCGGGGCCGCGGGGGGCTCCGCCGGCGGCGCTGCGGGCGATGCGGGGACCGACGAGCTGACCGCCGCCGAGCTGGCGATGGCACGCGGCTTCTCTCCGCTTCCGGCCGTGCCGCCCGACCCGACGAACGCCTTCGCCGACGACCCCGCGGCGGCGGTGCTGGGACAGCGGCTGTACTTCGACAAGACGTACAGCGGGCCCTTGTCCGTTGGCGACGACGGCATGAACGGGAGCCCCGGCGCCGCTGGCGAGCGCGGCAAGGTGTCGTGCGTGTCGTGCCACGCCTCGCGCTCCGGTGACGACGACCGCTCGCGGCCCAACAACGTCTCGCTGGGGACGGGGTTCGGCACGCGCAACGCGCTCCCGGTGGTGAACTCGGCCTTCTACCGGTGGACGAACTGGGGCGGCCGGTTCGATACGCAGTGGTCGCTCCCGCTCGCGGTGGCCGAGAACCCGGCGACGATGAACGGCTCGCGCCTGGCGGTGGTGCACCTGCTGTGGAACAAGTACCGCGCCGACTACGACGCGGTCTTCCCGGTGCCGCTCGACCCGGCGCTGGACCCCTCGGCGCCCGACGCCGCGCGCTTTCCCCCGACGGGCAAACCCGCCGCCGCGGGGGCAGACGCAGGCGTGTGGGAGGCGATGACGGCCGGCGACCGCGCCATCGTGAACCGCATCTACGCGAACTACGGCAAGGCGCTGGCCGCGTACACGCGCAAGCTGGTGAGCCGGAACTCGCCGTTCGACCGCTTCGTGGGTGGTGACCGCACCGCCCTCGGGGTGAGCGCGCAGCGCGGCTTCCGCGTGTTCCTCACCAGGGGCCGCTGCGCCACCTGTCACTCGGGCCCCTTCTTCTCGGACGACCAGTTCCACGCGCTCCTGGTGCCCCAGACCGGGCCGCGGGTGCCGGCCGTCGACACGGGCCGCTTCCAGGACGTGCCGCCGCTGCTCGCGAGCCCCTTCAACGGCGCGGGCGTCTTCAGCGACGACGCGGGCGCGGGCCAGGCCAGGCTCGCGGGCCTCACCCAGTCGCCGGCCCTCACCGGGCAGTTCCGCACGCCCACGCTGCGGGGCCTGTCGAACAGCGCGCCGTACATGCACGCCGGGCAGCTCGCGACGCTCGAGGCGGTCGTCGACTTCTACGACGTCGGCGGAGGCGCGACCGACGGCGGCGTGAAGGACCCGCTGCTCCAGCCGCTGGGCCTCTCGTCGCAGGAGAAGGCCGACCTCGTCAGCTTCCTCCGCGCGCTCGACGGAGACCCGGTGGACCCGGCGCTCAACGTCGACACCTCGCGCTGAGCGACGACGAGGCGCTCGCCTGGAGGGGTGCGGCAGGTGTCAGAAGCCGCCGAGGCCGAAGGGCTGGCAGCGGCCAGGACCGCAGCCCCACCCCTCGAGGAAGCGCCGCGGGTTGGTGGGAACGAAGGACGCAGGAGGCACCCACTTCCAGAAGGTCGGCACGCGCCGGGGAGGCTGCTCCGTCCGCATCCACCCGACCCTGTTGCGCGGCAGACAGGCACGGGTCTGTGTGAACGCGAGCCGATGGCAGCTCTGTCCCTCGCGGCAGTCGCCGTCGCTCAGGCACCGGGGAAGACACCACCGACCCATGTCGAATACGACGCAGGTGGTGCCCGGCCCGCAGACGCACTCGAAGTCACACCCCTCATGCCACCAGGGGCGCCAGCTGAGACGGAATGGCACCTTCGCCTGGTGGCACGCCTGCACGGCGTAGCCATCGGGCGGGTCGAGGAGACAGAACCACCCTGGTGCGAATCCGCGTGCGTCACAGGGCCCGCCCGGGCTGAGGAAGCGGTACACAGGCTCCGGGCCTTCAGCGTGGGCGGGCAACGCTGAGAGCAAGCCCAACCCGACGACGGTGGAGCGGCCACAGGACACGGGTTGAGCCGAACCTGTCACGACTTCGGGAGAGCGCGCGTCCCCCCTCGCGGCGGAAGCGGTGCGTGACGTGGCCCGTGAAGGGTGCGCGCAACAGTTCGTGCAGCGGGCCCGAGGGGGTACAGTGCGCGCCTCACACCGATGCCGCACTCCATCGAGATGCTCGGGCCGAAGCACCTCGAGGCGCTCAAGCAGCTCCTCGGGAAGGACCCGACCCACAACCTGTACCTGCTGGGCGTGCTCGAGGAGTTCGGCGTGGTGTGCGACCCGGCCCGCGCGCCGTTCGCCTTCCACGGTCGCTTCACCTCCGAAGGAGAGCTGACGGCGGCCATCTTCGTCGGCGGCTCCGGCGGGCTCGTCATTCCCTCGGCCGGGCCGATGAACGCCATCACCGAGCTGGCGAAGGCGCTCTCCCCGACGGTGAAGCTCAAGGCGGCCATCGGCGAGAAGATGCTGGTGGACGTGCTGGTGCAGCACCTGTCGGCCCAGGTGAAGTTCTCGAAGACGCAGCGGCTGTACTCGGTGTCGGCGGACGACCTGGGCCCCTTCACCAACCCGCTGTTGCGCGTCGCCACCGAGGCCGACGTGCCGAAGCTGGTGCCCCTGGCGGCGGCGTGCGTGAAAGAGATGCACGAGCGCGACCCCATGGAGGACGACCCCGAGGGCTTCGCGCTGCGGGTGAAGCAGCGGGTCATGACGAAGCGCACCTACGTGCTGGAAGAGAACGGCGCGCTCGTCTTCAAGCTCGACATCGGCAGCCGCTCGCAGTTCGGCGCCGAGCTCGAGGGGCTCTTCACGGTGCCGGAGCAGCGCGGCAAGGGTCTCGCGACGCTCTGCCTGGGGCAGATCTCACGCTTCCTCCTGTCGTCCCTGCCGCGCCTCACGGTGCGCGTCGACGACGGCAACTCGGCCTTCGCGGGCATCGCGCGGAAGGTCGGGTACGTCGGCGGCCGGGCGCAGCGCTTCGTGTGGGGGGAGTAGGCGGGCGGCGGGGGGAGTCCTGGAGCGGTGACCGGGTGATGCGGGCTGGTGGAAGCCTCGAGGGGACAGACCGGCGACACCCCTGACACCGCAGACCGGGGACATGGTTGACACGTGGGGACATGGCCGCGCTCGGCCAGGTCCCCCAGGCGCCCGGCCTTACTTGACCGCCTTCACCCGCGGCCGCTTCTCCTCGGTCTCTTCCGGGTCCGGCACCGCCTGCACCGCCGGAGTCGCCTTCACGCCGTTCTTCTCGAGCACCTGCCGCTCGATGTCGGCCAGCACCTCGGGGTGCTCCTTCAGGTAGTCCTTCGCGTTCTCACGCCCCTGGCCGATGCGCTCGCCCTTGAAGCTGAACCACGAGCCGGACTTCTCGATGATGCCCGCCTCGCTCGCCAGGTCGACGACGTCGCCTTCGCGCGAGATGCCCGTGCCGTACATGATGTCGAACTCGACCTCCTTGAAGGGAGGCGCCACCTTGTTCTTCACCACCTTCACGCGCGTGCGGCTGCCCACCACCGCCTCGCCGTTCTTGATGGCCCCGATGCGGCGAATGTCGAGCCGCTGCGACGCGTAGAACTTGAGCGCGTTGCCGCCCGTCGTCGTCTCGGGGTTGCCGAACATCACGCCAATCTTCATTCGAATCTGGTTGATGAAGATGAGGCACGTCTGGCTCTTCGCCACCGTGCCCGTCAGCTTGCGCAGCGCCTGGCTCATGAGGCGCGCCTGCACGCCCATGTGCGCGTCGCCCATCTCACCTTCGAGCTCGGCCTTCGGCACCAGCGCGGCCACCGAGTCGACCACCAGCACGTCGATGGCCCCGGAGCGCACCAGCATCTCGGCGATCTCGAGCGCCTGCTCGCCCGTGTCCGGCTGCGAGAGGAGCAGGTCGTCGGTGCGCACGCCCAGCTTGCGCGCATAGCCCACGTCCATCGCGTGCTCGGCGTCGATGTAGCCACACACGCCGCCGCGCTTCTGCGCCTCGGCCACGATGTGCAGACAGAGCGTCGTCTTGCCCGACGACTCCGGCCCGTAGATTTCGACGATGCGCCCGCGCGGCACGCCGCCGACGCCCAGCGCGATGTCGAGCGACACCGAGCCCGTCGGAATCGCCGCCACGTCCTTCGCCATGGGCTCGTCGTTGCCCAGGCGCATGATGCTGCCCTTGCCGAACTGCCGCTCGACGGCCTGCAGCGCGAGCTCGATTGCCTTTTCCTTCTCCTG
>JANRKQ010000242.1:0-79238 GCA_033763395.1 Myxococcaceae bacterium | reverse complement strand
AGGCGCGGGAGGAAGAAGTTCAAGGTGACGGCGAAGAAGGCCGCCACGCCGTAGAAGCCGAAGCGGCGCAGGAGGAACTTCATGGAGCCTCCGCGCGCGTCTTCACCGCCGTCAGCACCAGCAGCGCGTCGGGCATCTTGTTCGGAGACAGCGCGGCCCACGGGTTCTTCGCGTCGGGAAAGCCCTCGAAGCGGCGCGTGTTGAACTCGCCCCACGACGGGTTGGGGAAGAGCGGAATCGCCGGCGCTTCGTCGACGAAGACGTGCTGGAGCGCGGCCTCGAGCTCCTTCTCGCGCGCGGCGTCGGTCGTGCGCTCGAGCTCGGCGAAGAGCGGCGCGGCGGCCTCACTGCCGTACCGATGCCAGTTGCCTGGCGCCGGCGAGCCCATGGGCTGCACCGTCTGCGGGCTCATCAGCCAGCGGTAGAACTCGTAGGGCGCCACGCCCTCGATGGACCAGCCCACCGCGAGGTCGAACTCTCCACGCTGGAGTCGCTGGAACCAGGTGCCCTCGTCGAAGAGCCGCACCGGCGCGTCGACGCCCAGCTTCTTGAAGCCGCGCGAGATGACCTGCGCCGCGCGCACCCAGTCGGACCAGCCGTTGACGACCGCGATGCTGGCGGTGAGGGGCTTGCCATCGGGCAGCACGCGCTGGCCCTTCTCGTTGCGCGTGAGGCCCGCCTCATCGAGGAGGCGCCCAGCCTCCACCGCATCGAAGCGCATCCACGCGGCGCCCTTCGTGACGGCGGCCTGGTCTCTCCACGCGTCATAGGCTGCGGAGAGGGCGGTGGCGTCCGACGCGTTCGTGTAGCGGGACATCGCGACGTCGACGATGAGCGAGCGGTCGATGGCGAGGCTCAGCGCCTTGCGCACCCGCACGTCACCGAAGGGCGCGCGCGTGGTGTTCGCGTACAGAAAGACGGTGCTGCCCAGCGCGGGGAACCAGTAGTGATGGTGCGTCGGGTCCTTCCGCACGTAGACGCGCTCGATGGCGGGCACGTAGTTCGCGGCCCAGTCGAGCTCTCCGTCGACCAGCGCGAGGTTGGCCTGGTCGTTCCCGGGGAAGGCCGGCAGCCGAATCGCCTCGATGCCCGGCTTGCCCGGCTGCCAGTAGCGCGGGTTCTTCCCCAGCTCGTACACCTGGTTCTGGAAGAGGCGCACCTCGGTGAAGGGCCCCGTCGCGATGGGCGTCGGGTTGGTGAAGGCCACCGGGTCTTCGACGCCTGCCCACGCGTGCTTCGGCACGATGGGCTGGTGCGCAATCCACGCGAGCGCGGGCACGTACGGCCGCTTGAAGCGAAACGTGACTTCGCCCGAGTCGTCCCGCTGCACCGCCTCGAGGAAGCTCCACACCGACTTCTGGTCGAGCGCGGGGAAGCGGCGGAGCAGCTCGAAGGTGAAGACGACGTCGTCGGCCGAGAAGGGCGCTCCGTCGGACCAGCTGACGCCCGCGCGCGGCGTGAAGGCCAGCGTGAGGCCCTCGTCGCGCCACGCCCACGACGTCGCCAGCCACGGCACCCACGCCCCGGCGACGGAGTTGTAGATGGCGAGCGGCTCGTAGATGCCCGCGGCCGACGGCCAGCGCGAGCCCGGCATGAGCGGGTTGAAGTTGCGAATCCACGTGGCCTGCGACTGCGACGCGGTGAGGGTGAGGACGCCACGCGGAGGCTCGGCCCGCGGCGGCTGACACGCGAGCGCCGCCACCGCGGCCGCGAGGAGCAGCCGCCTCATCGCGCGGGCACCCGCGTGTAGGCGCGCACGAAGTCGACGGTGAGGGCCTGCGGGAAGACGGTGTTCGCGTCGGGCTGCCCCGTCGGCGTGAGGAACGTGCCGCCCACGGCGAGGTTCAAGATGAGGAAGAACGGGTCGTCGAACACCCACGTGCGGCCGCCGCCGACGACGGAGCGCGCCGTCACCGTCTGGAACACCTCGCCGTCGACCGAGAAGGCGATGCGCGAGGGGTCCCACTCGGCGGCGAAGACGTGGAAGTCGTCGGCGAAGGTGCCGCCCTCGAGGGTGAACCGTTTGCTGATGGCGCCGCCGCCGAAGTACTCGGGGCCGTGCAGCGAGGCGATGACGCTCGACGGCTGGTGCCCGCGCACCTCGAGCACGTCGATTTCACCGCAGCGCGGCCAGCCCACCTCGGTGATGTCGGCGCCCAGCGCCCAGAAGGCTGGCCACAGGCCCTTCGCCGCCGGCACCTTGATGCGCGCCTCGAGGCGGCCGTACGTCTGGGTGAAGAGGCCCTGCGTGTTGATGCGCGCCGAGGTGTAGTCGCGGTTGCCGAAGCGCTCGCGGCGGGCGGTGATGACGAGGTGGCCCTCACCGTCGTGCGCCACGTTCTCGGGCCGGGCGGTGTACGTCTGCAGCTCGTTGTTGCCCCAGCCATCGCCGTTCGGCCCCGTGCCCGTCTGCAGCACCCAGCGCGAGGCGTCGGGGAGCGTGCCGGCCGCACCGTCGAACTCGTCGGCCCACGACAGCGCCCACTCGGTGGGCGGCGACACCGTGGGCCCGCTGGGGCCGCAAGCCGACAGGCCAAGGAGGACGGCGAGGCGGGCGAAGGTCGGCATCACGAGGCTCCGGGAAGGCCAGCGGGTTTCAGACAGCCAGACGAAGCGAGCGCGCCGCGCCCTCGAAGAACGAGGCCGGTGACTCGATGGCCTCGTCGAACAGCAGCGTGGCGGCGCCGCGCGCGGTGGCTGATTCGCCGACGCGGCTCGCCACCAGGTGCACGTGCGAGAAGTTCTCCGAGAAGCAGTTCTTCGACACCGTCTCGCGCAGCGGGCCGAACAGCACGTCGCCGGTGCGCACGATGTCGCCGCCCACCACCACCAGCGCCGGGTTGAAGAGGTTGAGCAGCATGGCCACGCCCTGGCCGAGCTGCCGGCCGGCGTAGTCGATGGTGGCCGTCGCTACGGCGTCGCCCGCCACGGCCGCGTCGAGCAGCTCGTCGAGCACCTCGAAGCGGCGCTTGCTCTTCCCCTTGCCCTTCGCGCGCTCGAGCAGGTTGTGGGTGCCGATGAGGGTGTTGAGGCAGCCGCGCAGCCCACACACACACAGCGGCCCCGACGAGTCGATGGGCAGGTGGCCGAGCTCGCCGGCCACGCCGCGGGCGCCGCGGTAGATGCGGCCGTCGACGACGAGCCCCGCGCCGATGCCCGTCGCCACCTTGATGTACGCGAGCGTGCCGACGTTGGCGCCGTGGCCCCAGCGGGCCTCCCACAGCGCGCCGAGGTTGGCGTCGTTCTCGACCCGCACCGGCACCCCGAACCGCCCCTGCAGCCGCCCCGCGATGTCGACGCCCGCCCAGCTCGGCATGACGACGGGCGAGACGAACCCCGGCGTGCGGAGGTCGACCGGGCTCGGCACGCCCACGCCGATGCCCACCACCTGCCTTCGCCCGGCGCGCGACTCGGACAGCACCCGCCCGATGAGCTCTTCGACGACGGCCAGCGTGCCCTTGGGGTCTTCTCTCGTCCCGAAGGCCCGGTGCTGCCGCGCGAGCACCTCGGCCTTGAGGTTCATCACCACCACGGTGACGTGGGTCGCGCCGATGTCGACGCCGGCGAGGTGGTACGAGACGTCGTCGAGCGTGAGCATCATCGGCCGCCGGCCACCGCCCGAGACGCCATGGCCCTGCTCCTTGAGCAGCCCGAGCTCGAGCAGGTCGTCGACGATGGCCAGCACCGTCGAGCGCGCGAGCCCCAGCCGGCGCGCCAGGTCTGCCTGCGAAATCTGCACCTCGGCCTGCACCGTGCGCAGCACCAGGGTGATGTTGTGGAGTCGGACGCCGCTCGCGTCGGACTTCTGATGCGCTCTCACCACGCCTCCGGAGGTTCTTCGTTCGATTATCGAACAAAGCGCGGTGGGTCGGGAGCGTCAAGCCGACGCGCGTCGGTCGTGACGGGGCGCGGCGTGGGGTCGTTGACTCTGTTCGGGAGGCGAACAAAGCTCGGGCCGTCTGTCACCGCCGCTGCCGAGTCCCATCGTGACCCACACGCACCCGCCCCCACCACCGGAAACGACGCCCGAGTTCCTCGAGGTCGACGGTGAGCCCTTCGCCGTCATCCGCGACGTCGACCGGCTGCAGCCCTTCCTCATGAGCGTGGTGAGCGCGAGCGACCACTGGCTCTTCGTCTCGAGCCGCGGCGGGTTGACGGCGGGCCGTCGCTCGGTGGCGGGCGCGCTCTTTCCCTACGTCACCGACGACAAGCTGCACGTGGCGCATGCCCACACCGGGCCGTACACGCTGCTGTGCGTGGCGAGGCCCGAGGGCCCCGCGGTGTGGGAGCCTTTCCGGCACGAGAACGACGACCCGCGCGTCCGCCGGTTGTTGGCGAAGAGCACCGCCGGCACCCAGGTGCTGTTCGAAGAGGTGCACGAGGGGCTCGGCCTGTCGTTCCGCGCGCGCTGGTCGACGAGCGAGGTGTTCGGCTTCGTGCGCACGGTGCAGCTCGAGAACACCTCGCAACGGCCCGTCACGCTCGAGGTGGTGGACGGCCTGGTCGACCTCATGCCGGCGGGGGTGGACCCGGCGCTGCAGCAGTCGGCCAGCTGTCTGGTGAACGCGTACACCCGGGCCGACGTCGACGCCGCGACCGGGTTGGGCGTCATCGCGCTCCAGGCGGCCATCGTCGACCAGCCCGTCGCCGCCGAGTCGCTCCGCGCGACGACGGTGTTCTGCAGCGGGCTCTTTGACGTGCAGGTGCTGCTGTCGACCGACCAGCTGCGGGCCGTGCGGCGGGGGGAGCCGGTCAAGCCCGAGCACCGCCTCACGGGCCGGCGCGCGGCCTGGCTGGTCAGGACGTCCTTCACGCTGGCGGCGGGCGAGAAGAAGGTGTGGCGCGTGGTGGCCGACGTCGAGCGCGACCACGCACACGTCGAGGCGCTCCGCGGACGGCTCGGCCACCCCAGGTCGCTCGAGGCCGAGCTGGCGGCAGACATCACGCGTGGCTCGACCGGCGTGCGGCGCCTGGTGGGCAACGCCGATGGGCTGCAGTGCACCGCCGACGCGCGCGTGGTGGCCCATCACCAGGCGAACGTGTTGTTCAACATCATGCGCGGCGGCGTCTTCGTCGCGGGCCATCAGGTCGAGTGGCGTGACTTCGCGGCCTTCGTCGCCGAGCGCAACCGGGCCGTCGCGGCGCGCGCAGGCGTGGCGAACCAGACGGGGCACGTCTCCATCGATGGGCTGCTCGCGTGGGCGCGCGAGACGAACGACGTCGACCTGGTGCGCCTCGCCTCGGAGTACCTGCCGCTCACCTTCAGCCGCCGACACGGCGACCCGAGCCGGCCGTGGAACCAGTTCACCATTCGGGTGAAGACCGCCGAGGGCCGCGCCGCCGTCGACTACCAGGGCAACTGGCGCGACATCTTCCAGAACTGGGAGGCGCTCTGCACGAGCCACCCGGCCTTCCTCGAGAACGTCGTCACCGCGTTCCTCAACGCGTCGACGGCCGACGGCTTCAACCCCTACCGGCTCAGCCGCGCGGGCATCGACTGGGAAGAGCCCGAAGAGGACAACCCCTGGGCCACCATCGGCTACTGGGGTGACCACCAGGTCGTCTACCTGGGCCGGCTCCTCGAGCAGCTCGAGCGCGTGAGGCCCGGTCGCCTCGCCGCGTTGCTGAGCGAGCGGCACTTCGTCTTCGCCGACGTGCCCTATCGCCTCGCGTCGGCCGCCGACATCGCGCGGGCCCCGCGCTCGACCATCCGCTTCGACCACGAGGCCGACCGGCGGGCCAAGGCGAGGGTGGCGGCGGTGGGCGGCGACGGCCGCTTACTGCACACCGCCGACGGAGCGCTCGTGCGCGCCTCGGGCTTCGAGAAGCTGCTGGTGCCGGTGCTGTCGAAGCTCAACAACCTGGTGCTCGACGGCGGCATCTGGATGAACACCCAGCGGCCCGAGTGGAACGACGCGAACAACGCGCTCGTCGGCAACGGGCTGTCGATGGTGACGATGGCGCAGCTGTACCGGCACCTCGCCTTCCTCGCGCGCTGCTTCGACGGCGCCGCCGAGGCCGAGGTGTCCCAGGCGGTGCGCGCGTGGTTCAGCGCGACGCGGCGGGTCTTCGAGCAGCACGAGGGGCTCCTCGCGCGGCCGCAGGTGAGCGACCGCGAGCGTCGGCAGCTCCTCGGCGCGCTGCAGAGCGTCTTCGAGGCCTACCGCACCGAGCTGTCGGAGCGCGGGCCCGGGCCTTCGGTGCGCGTGGCCGTGAGCGAGGCGGCAGGGCTGTGCCGGCTGGCCCTGCGCTACGTCGAGCACTCGCTGCGGGCGAACCGGCGCGACGACGGGCTGTACCACTCGTACAACCTGCTCGAGCTGACCCCCACCGAGGCGAAGGTCGACTCGCTGTACGAGATGCTCGAGGGGCAGGTGGCCGTGCTGAGCGCCGGGCTGCTCTCACCGGACGAGGCGCTCTCGGTCATCGACGCGCTCTTCCAGAGCCGACTGTTCCGTGACGACCAGCAGAGCTTCCTGCTGTACCCGGAGCGCGCGCTGCCCTCGTTCGTCGAGAAGAACCGGGTGCCGGCGGCCGACGTCGAGCACAACGCGCTCCTCCGCGCGCTGCTCCAGCGCGGTGACCAGCGGCTGGTGATGAAGGACCGGCACGGTGACGTGCGCTTCGCGGGCCACCTGCGCACCGTCGACGACGTGAAGGCCACGCTGGCTTCGCTCTCGCACGACGAGGCGTGGGCCGCGCTGGTCGAGGCGGGCGGCGGCGAGGTGGCGGCGACCTTCGAGCGCGTCTTCGGCTTCAAGGGCTTCACCGGCCGCTCCGGCACCATGTACGGCTACGAGGGGCTCGGCTGCATCTACTGGCACATGGTGTCGAAGCTGCTCCTCGCGGTGCAGGAGGTGGCGCTCGCAGCGCGCGGGAGCGGGGCGCCTTCGGCCACCGTGGAGCGGCTCGACGCGGCCTACCAGCGCGTGCGTGGAGGCCTGGGCTTCAACAAGACCCCCGAGGTGTTCGGCGCGTTCCCCAGCGACCCGTACTCGCACACGCCCCGGCACGCGGGCGCCCAGCAGCCGGGCATGACGGGCTCGGTGAAGGAAGAAATCATCACGCGGCTGGGGGAGCTCGGCGTCGAGGTGCGCGGCGGCGTGGTGCAGTTCCAGCCCATGCCGTTGCTGCAGCGCGAGTTCCTCCGGGAGCGCGGTGAGCTCGTCTGGTTCGACCTCTCGGGTGCCGAGCAGCGGCTGGCCCTCGAGCCGGGCCAGCTCGCCTTCACCCTCTGTCAGGTGCCCATCACCTACGCCAGGAGCGACCGCGCCGCCGTCGAGGTGTCGTGGCGTGAGGGGCGCGTGGAGCGCACCGAGGGCAGCGCCTTGAGTGCCCAGGCGAGCCGCGACGTGCTCGGCCGGCTCGGCGCCGTGCGCTCGGTGGTGGTGTCCATTCCTTCCCCGGAGCTGCGCTGACATGTCGACGCCCCGCAAGAACCGCGTGATGGACGCGCCGCTCCCGCCCGAGGAGCGCCTGCGCTTCACCGACCTGGACACGCCGGCCCTCGTCGCGCGGCTGGGCGAGGTGCTCAACGCGCGCGTGCACGGCCTGTCGTTCAGCGCGTACCTCGACGGCCAGGGCCCGGACCTCAAGACGCAGCTGTCGCCCGCGCAGATTCAGGCGCGCCTCGCCATCGTCGCGCCCCACACCCGGTGGGTTCGCACCTTCTCGTGCACTGACGGCAACGAGCACACGCCGGCGCTGGCGAAGGCGATGGGCCTCAAGACGATGGTGGGCGCGTGGCTGGGCGAAGACGCCGAGACGAACGCGCGAGAGCTCGACGGCCTCATCTCGCTCTGCCGCGCGGGCCACGTCGACCTCGCCGCGGTGGGCAACGAGGTGCTCCTGCGCGGAGACCTGTCCGAGGCCGCGCTCGTCGAGGCCATGGCGAAGGTGCGCGAGGCCGTGCCCGGCCTTCCCGTCGGCACCGTCGACGCGTATTATCTGTTCTGTGAACACCCCGCGCTCGTCGAGGCGAGCGACGTGCTGTTCATCAACTGCTACCCCTTCTGGGAAGAGTGCAGCCTCGAGCACTCGCTCGCGTACATGAAGGAGATGGTGGCGCGCGTGCGCAAGGTGGCGGACGGCAAGCGCATCGTCATCAGCGAGACGGGCTGGCCGAGCGACGGCACCAACGTGGGCGCGGCCATTCCGTCTCAGCGCAACGCGCTGCTCTACGCCCTCAACACCTTCGAGTGGACCGCCAGCGAGGGCCTCGACCTCTTCTACTTCTCCGCGATGGACGAGGCGTGGAAGGCCGGGCCCGAGGGGGGCTGCGGGCCGCACTGGGGTTTCTGGGACACGGAAGGGCGACCGAAATATGGCTGGCGCTGAGGCGAAGAAGCTCCGCGGGCTCGAGCGGGTCGAGGCCATCTGCTACTCGGGCTACCGCGAGGGGCAGAGCCCGGCGACACAGACGTACCCCACCGAGGCGCAGGTGCTCGAGGACCTGAAGCTGCTCGCCCGGCGCTTCCGCCACCTGCGCATGTACGACGTCAGCCCGCATGTGCAGACGACGCTCGCGCTCATCAAGAAGCACAAGCTGCCCTTCAAGGTGATGATTGGCGCGTACCTGGCGGCCGAGTCGAGCAACCCGAAGTGCCCGTGGGGCGGCGTGTACCCCGACGACGTGCTCGAGCGGAACCGCAAGGAGAACCAGGCGCAGCTCGAGGGCGCCATTCGCCTCGCGAACCAGTACCCCGACCTCGTGTCGTCCGTCTCGGCGGGGAACGAGGCCACCGTCGAGTGGACCGACCACCTCGTGCCCACCGAGCACGTCATTCAGTATGTGCGCACGTTGAAGGCCGGCGTGAAGCAGCCGGTGACGTTCTGCGAGAACTACGTGCCCTGGCGCACGCACCTCGAGCCGCTCGCCGCCGAGGTCGACTTCATCTCGCTGCACACGTACCCGCAGTGGGAGCAGAAGGGCCTCGACGCCGCGCTCGCCTATACCGAAGAGAACTACGACAGCGTGGCGTCGAAGTACCCCGGGAAGAAGGTCGTCATCACCGAGGCCGGCTGGGCGACGCGCTCGAACGGCCGCGGCATTCCACCGCCGAACGCGAACGACGCGCTGCAAAAGCAATACATCGAGCAGCTCACCGCCTGGAGCGTGAAGCGCGGCGTCCTCACCTTCGTGTTCGAGGCGTTCGACGAGCCGTGGAAGGGGTCGGACGACGTCGACGAGCCCGAGAAGCACTGGGGCCTGTACCGCGTCGACCGCACGCCGAAGCAGGTGCTGCAACCGCCCGCACGGTGAGCGACGTCTGGTAGGGGGGCCTCATGGTGGCTCCAGGTGACCAGCAGCGGCTCCACGCGGCGTTCCTGCGGCGCGCGGCGGCGCTGCGAGCAGAGGGCGCCCAGCACCTCGTCGAGAACCTGCAAGCGGGCGTGAAGCCGCTGGCGCTCTCTCGGCTCGAGGGGAAGCTGGGCGCGCCGCTCCCGAAGGTGCTCCGCACGTGGTGGCTGTTGCACGACGGCGAGAAGAAGCCCGCCGAGGGCTTCGCGGCGCCGTTTCACCTGTTGCCAGTGGCCTGGGTGCTCAACGAGCGCGTCAGGGTCCAGCGCCGGTGGGAGCACTTCGAGAAGTCCTCCGAGATGTGGCCGGCCTCGGGGCTGACCGACGCAGAGCGAACCTCGCCACAGTGGATTCCGGTGGCCGCGCAGCCCGGGGCAAGCGTGGTGCTGCACGTGAAGACGGGGCGCGTGTTCGAGGTGGGTGACGACGCTCCCGTCGTACACCTCGCCTCAGCCTCGCTCGTGACGTGGTTCGAGGCCGTCGTGGAGCAGCCGCTCCACGATGCGACCGACGAGGAGTCGTAGACCGCTCCGCGCGCCACCAACTCCTTCTCGCGCCGGTCGACCGTCGACGCGCTCGGACCTCCTGTCCCTCGTGGTCCTTCACGCATCGGCCAGCCAGAACTTCGGGCGCTCCGGCCGGCCTGTCTCAGAGACTGGAGACGTCACCAGTCGCTGGGCGCGATGGCTTCTTCGAGAAATCGGTGTTCACGCGCCTGGGTGTCCTTCAGCTTCGCCTGTCGTTCTTCGAAGGTCACATGACGAGTGCCATGCGCACCGTCTTCCTCGCGCGAAGCCAATCGTCGGGTCGCCATGGCCCTGAAACGTGCTGCGAGTGGGTGCTCGAGGCAGGGCTCACGGTGCGACCGCCTCGGGACGAGACCCACCGACACACCGCATGATGACCCGCGCGCCGGCACTGCAAGCCTCCGGGCGGTGCGGTACACGCCGCGACGTGCTGCGACTCCTGTTGCTCTCGACCCTCGTCGCCTCGTTCGCGCTCGCGCAGACGCTGACGAAGGCCCCCACGCTCGTCAAAGCCGTCGAGCCCGAGTTCCCCGCGTCCGCGCTCGACGCCGGCGTAGGCGCCCAGGTGGTGATGGACCTCGACCTTGG
This sequence comes from Myxococcaceae bacterium, assembly GCA_033763395.1. Classification (GTDB taxonomy): domain Bacteria; phylum Myxococcota; class Myxococcia; order Myxococcales; family Myxococcaceae; genus Xiheimicrobium. The sequence continues at coordinate 68,822 of JANRKQ010000242.1, read as the reverse complement.
CGCCGACGGCACCGTCACCGACGCGAAGGTGGTGCGCTCGGCCGGCCCCGACTTCGACGCCGCTGCGCTCGCCGCTGCGCGGCAGCTCGTCTTCACGCCAGCCGAGGTCGACGGCCAGCCGGCGCCGGTGCGCATTCAGTTCACCTCGAACTTCACCGTGCGCCAGCAGGTCGTCGAAGCGCCGCTCGTGCAGGACGCGGGCGTGCCGGTGGTGAACTTCGTCGGCCGCCTCAAGACGGCCGGCACCCGCGAGCCGGTGAAGGGCGCCCTCGTGCTGGTGGGCGCGCAGGAGGTCAGTTCCGACGACTCCGGCCGCTTCGAGCTCACCGACGTGCCACCGGGCCCCGTGCAGGTCGTCGTCACCGCCGCCGGCTACGAGTCGTTCTCCGAGACGGAAGAGGTGAAGGCCGGCGAGCGCACCGAGGTGACGTACGTGCTGCGGCAGACGGGTGCGAACGAGACGGTGGTGCGGGGCCTCAAAGACCGCCGCGAGGTGACGCAGGTGCGCCTCACGCAGACCGAGTTCAAGATGATCGCCGGCTCGAACAACGACGCCTTCCGCGTGGTGCAGAACCTGCCGGGCGTGGCGCGCTCGCCCTTCGGCGGAGGCCTCTTCATCGTCCGCGGCTCGAAGGCGTGGGACTCGCGCATCTACGTCGACGAGGTGCAGATTCCCCAGCTGTTCCACTTCGCTGGCGTCGTCTCGACGTTCAACTCGGCCAACATCGAGTCCATCGCCTTCCAGCCCGGCAACTTCGGCGTCGACTACGGCCGCAGCATCGGTGGCCTCATCGTGGCCGACGCGAAGACGCCGTCGAAGTCGGGCGTGCACGGGTACGCCGACGTGAACCTCTTCGACGTCTCGGCGATGGTGGAGGCGCCGGTGAGCGACACCTGGAGCGTCTCGGGCTCGGCGCGCTACGGCCTGGCGCAGTTCGTCCTGCCGGCCGCGGTGCGCGCGTTCTCCGCCAACTCGCCGGTCGGCTTCGGGCTGGCGCCCGAGTACTGGGACTACCAGCTGCGCGCCGAGCGCAAGGTGCCCAACTCGAAGAACCGGCTCTTCATCGCCGCGTTCGGCTCGTCTGACCGCTGGGCCTTCCTCTCGGGCAACCCGCTCGCCGACCCCGACGTCGAGGGCAACCAGGTCTCGGCGGGCACGTCGAACCTGTACAACCGCCTCGTCGTCGGCATCGACCAGCGGCTGTCCGACCGCATCACCTTCGTCTCGCGCAACGCCATCGGCTTCGACGTGAACACCCAGTCGAGCACGGTGCAGGAGATTTTTTTCCGCAACACCCAGGTGCCCATTCAGCTGCGCGAGCGATTCCGCTTCGACGTGCCCGAGGCGAAGCTGGTGCTCTCGGCGGGCCTCGACGCGCTCATCACGCCGACGGCCTTCGAGGCCCAGCGGCCGCCCGTCTTCACGCCGAACCGCCTGCCCGACCCGGTCGTCACGCGCCGCCTCATCTCGGCCACCGAGCGCAGCGTCTACGTCGAGCCGGGCCTCTTCGTGGACGCGCTGTGGACGCCGCTCGACTCGCTCCAGGTGCGCGGCGGGCTGCGCTTCGACGGCGAGCTCGGCGTGATGCGCCGTGGCTGGGTGAACCCGCGGCTCGCGGTGCGCTTCACGCCGATGGAGGCCTTCACCCTCAAGACCGGCGCCGCCATGTACCAGCAGCCGCCGGACTACCGGTCGGGCCAGCTGTCTCCCGTCTTCGGGAGCCCCGGCCTGTTGCCCGAGGGCGCCTGGCACTTCATGGGCGGCGCCGAGGTGCGGGTGGCGAAGCTCGTCGAGGTGGACGTGTAGGGCTACTACAAGGCGCTCTTCAACCAGGCGCGGCTGTCGCTCTCGGCCGGCGGCGGCAGCGACGTCTCGATTCCCGGCGCGCGCACCGAGTTCACCAGCACCGGCTATGGCCGGGCGTACGGCGCCGAGGCGCTCGTTCGGGTGCGGCCGACGAAGTACTTCCTCGGGTGGGTCTCGTATTCCTTGTCGCGCTTCGAGCGTGACGGCTACGGCGGCGCCGTCTTCTCTCCAGGCCCGCTCGACCAGCCGCACAACCTCATCGTGGTGGCCTCGTTCTCACTCCCGTGGAACGTCACCCTCGGAGGCCGCTTCCGCTACGCCTCGGGCCCCCTGGTGACGCCCATCGCCTCGTCCATCTTCGACGCGCAGGCCAACCTCTACGTGCCGATCCCCGCGCTGCCGTGGAGCCAGCGCCTGCCCGACTTCTTCCAGCTCGACGCGCGCCTCGACAAACGCTTCGTCTTCGACGACTGGACGCTGACGGCCTACCTCGACGTGCAGAACGTCACCAACCGGCAGAACCCCGAGGCGCTGTTCTACAACTTCAACTATTCCGAGAGCGCCTTCGTGTATTCGATTCCCATCCTGCCGAGCCTTGGGCTGCGAGGTGAGTGGTGATGCGACGAGCGCTCCTGCTGGGTGTGTTGGTGTGTGTCGCCTGTACGGACGCGAAGTTCGCGCCCGAGACGCTGGTGAAGGACCTGCGGGTGTTGTCGATTCAGGCCGAGCCGCCCGAGGTGGGCCCCGGAGAGGTGTCACGCCTGTCGGTGCTCAAGAGCGACGCCGCGCCGGGGGTGCCCACGTCGGTCATCTGGGTGGGCTGCGAGCCGGACCCGCAGGACCTCGGGCAGAGCGCCTGCAACGACGCCGAGATTCTGCTCCGGCCGACGCAGATTACGGACTACCCGCCGGGGCTGCAGCTGCTGGGCTTCGGGCTGTCGGCGGGGTACCGGTCGACGAACGCCGTCTTCGACGTGCTGCCGCCGGCCGACCCGGTTCGCCAGGGAGGCTCGGTGGGGCAGGTGCTCTCGCTCGTCATCGGAGAAGACGTCGACCCGCTCGCGACGGGCGACAAGCTGCGTGGGTACTTCGAGCGCATCGAGCAGAAGGTGACGCCGGTGGTGGTGGCGCTGACGCGGGTGCTGGTGAGCGAGAAGCCGCCGGCCGAGCGCAACCGCAACCCGGGCATCGTGTCGCTCTCCATCGAGGGCGCCCGTCACCCGCGCAGTGGGCGCGTCGGCGTGCTGCCAGGCCAGCGCGTGTCGCTCGGCGTGACGGTGCCTGACGACGTGCGCCAGACGTACACGGTGAAGCTGTCGACGGGTGACGTGACGCGCACCGAGAAGGTGGTGGGCGCGTGGTACTCGAGCCACGGCCGCTTCAGCGCCGAGCGCTTCGACACCGAGACGGGCGAGACGGTCAGCTTCATCGCGCCGGGGTCGATGGAGTTCCCCGAAGACCCGGTGCCGGAGCGCCGCCAGGGCACGCTGTGGCTCGTGGTGCGCGACGACCGCGGCGGGCAGTCCTTCGAGCGGTACCCGTTCTTCGTCTGCGACCCGGCGCTGCCGAACCCGGTGGTGCAGTCCATCACGCCGCCCGCGACGCCCGACGGGCAGGTGGTGGTGACGGGCGAGAACCTGTCAGGAGTGCTCGACGTGGTGGTGGGCGACGCAGCGCTGGCGCGCGGGGCCTTCAGCCAGGCGAGCCAGACGTACCTGGGTGACGCGCCGAGCCTGCCGAGCGGGAGCTACCCGGTGACGGTGCGCGGGCGGAACTGCGGCGAGCAGACGACGACGCTGCGGTACGTCGTGCCCTGAGCGACGGTGAGGGCCGTCTCCCGGCCCGGGTGGCCCCCGGCGACCGGACGACCTTCGCCGAGGGCGAGTGGCCCGTGCTGGGGGGAGGCTCCGCGTGGGAGGAGCCGTTTGCAGGTGCCGCCCTCAGGTGAGGTTGGGGAGCGGCCCCGAGACGTCCTTCGTCACGACGGTCGAAGACGACGACGTGAAGTCTCCGAAGGTGCCGCCGAAGCGCGTGTCGGGGTAGCCGAAGAGGTTGAGCACCGAGGTGAAGAGGTTCCCGAGCGTCGACTGCGTCTGGTACTCGTTCGCCGCGGTGCTCTTGAGGTTGTAGTCGACGTGTCGCCCCGTGCGCAGGGCGCCGCCGGCCTTGCCCGCGAGCACGATGGGCAGGTTCGACACGTTGTGCGACTCGCCGCGCCGGAACTCGCTCGTCCACAGCAACAGCGAGTGGTCGAGCATCGTGCCGCCGGCCTCGGGCGTCTGCGCCAGGCCCTCGAGCAGGCGCTTGAAGAACTTCGAGCGCTGCTGGCGGTTGTCGAGAATGGTGGCGTACCACGCGTTGAACTGGCTCGCGGGCACGTCCCGCGCCTCGTGGTGGAGCGAGTGCCCGATGTTGAACGCGGCCGGGTGCGCCCCGGGCATCCACGCGTTGTAGAAGTCTCCGACGTTCAAGGTGGCGACGTTGGTGAGGCCGCAGCGCATCGCGGCCACGATGATGTCGGCCATCGCGATGCCGACGTTGGGCAGGTTCGAGCCGAAGGGCCCCGCCAGCGTCGGGCGGGTGCACCCCACCATCGGCGTCGGCATGGCCGAGAGCTGCAGCTCGAGCGCGCGCAGGTGCGAGAGGTGCGCGTCGACGGCGACGAGGTCTCGGGCCGACACCTTCGAGCGCAGCCGCGAATACCCATCGATGGTTCCATCGAGCACGCTCTGCTTGAGCGCCCGGGCCCGCGCGATGGCCGGGTCGGGCGTGGTGCCAGTGCCGAGGTTCGCGAACAGCCGGGTGAACGCGGTCTGCGGGTTGCTCTCGCTCGACGTCGCCTGTCCCGGCGCCGAATAGAACGGCGTGCCGTAGTTGTGCACGCTCACCGCGAGGTTCAACGAGGGGTAGGCCACCGGGTTTCGCATCGCCAGGCGCGCGGCCAGCACCGCGTCGATGGAAGCCCCCTGCGGGCTCCAGGCGTCTCCCGCGGCGTTGGCGGTCACCTGCGCGTGCGTGAGCGCGGTGACATTCGAGATGCCGTGGCCGCCGTTGTATTTCGACTGCTTCTTGCTCGCGAGGTTGTCGATGCTGCTGAGCACCAGCATCGACGACTCCCACCCCATCAGCGGCGCGTGAATCGCGTTGAGCTGGAGCGCCTCGGTGGTGCCCAGCGGCGTCCACGCCTCGGCCACGCTGCCGGGGCTGCCAGCGGGGATGGCGGCCTTGCGGGTGCCGTTGTTGCCGACGCCGGTAATCGTGCCGCCGTGCTCGAAGAAGACGATGAAGCGCTTGGCGACGTTCGGCGTGGCCTGCGCCCAGGCGGTGCCGTGGGTGAACTCGAGGGCCGGCAGCGCGATGGAGAGGCCTCCAAGCCCGCGCAGGACGAGACGACGGCTGAGGCGACTCATGGGGACTCCTTGAGGAGCAGCGCCGACGGGCTCGTCACGGTGTCGAGCACGAGGGTCTTCAGGTCTCCCGTCTTGCGGAACCGGGCACCCAGCCGCGCGACGGTGCAGGCGTCTTCGGTGACTGGCGCGCGTCCGATGATGCGGTGGAACCACTGCTTCGTCATGCAGTCCCGCGCCATCGCGCTCGAGGCCAGCTTCGCGCTCAGCCCGGGGCCGCCCGACACGGTGCCCTGCAGGTCCGACACGACGATGGTGGCGGTCGAGTCGACGGGCGTCGAGAACGGCGTCCCGTCAGGGAGCTTTCCGGTGTCCGCCAACTGCCAGCGGCCGAAGGCGTCGTAGTTCTCGAGGGTGTACCCGATGGGGTTGAACTGCGCGTGACAGCCGATGCACTCGGCGCCCTGCGTGCGGCCGTCGGTGAGCTGCCGAATCGACAGCGCGCCCGTCACCGGCTTGAGCGGGGTGTTGTCGACGTCGGGCGGCGGCGGCGCGACGACCTGACAGAGCGTGTCGCGGAGCACGAAGACGCCGCGGTGAATGGGTGACTGGTACTCCTGGCTCGCGGTGATGCTCAAGAACGCGGCCCGGGTGAAGAGGCCGGCGCGCTGGGTGGCGTCGAGGTCGACCCAGCGAAACGTGTTCCCCGTCACGCCCGGCACCCCGTACAGCGAGGCGAGGGGGCCGTTCACGAAGGCGCGGTTCGACGACATGAGCGCCGTGAAGGTGTCTCCGGTTCCGTAGAAGGACGCCTCGAAGAGGGCGGCGCTCTCGGTGCGCATGGCGGCGCGGAGCTCGGGCGTGTCGAACGGGAAGCGCGTCGCGCTCTTGGGGTTGTCTTCCAGCGACGGGTGCAGCTCGGTGGCGTCGAGGCCCAGGTAGTGGCTCGCGAAGTCCCGCACCACCTTCCGGCCCGAGGGCCCGTCGAGCAGCGCCGCCGCCTGGGCGCGAACGCCCTCGGCCGTGTCGAGCTCGCCCGAGGCCGCGGCCGCGAAGAGCGCGGGCGTCGGCATCGAGTCGAGGAGGAGGTACGAGAGCTGGCTCGCGCGCTCGTACCCATCGAGCGTGCGCAGGCCGGGCGGCAAGGCGGGGTCCACCACGCCTCGGGGCTGCAGGTACAGGTGCGGCAGCGACTGGAGCATCACCTCGGCGACGACGCCGAGGCTCTCTTCGAAGGTGATGGCCGGCACCTGCGGGAGCGCGCGCGCCTTGCGCCAGGTGTCGGTCAGCCATGTCACCTCGTCGGCCGAGACCGGACGCCGGAACGCCTGCTGGCCCAGCGCGCGGATGAAGCCCTGCGCGCACGCCTCGGAGCCCGCGCCCTTGACGTCACACGGCGCGAAGGTGAGGTGCTTGCCCGTCGTGATGAGGGCGTGGACGGCCGTGTTCAGCTTGTCGACCTCGAGCAGGGTGACGACGGGCTCGTGGCCCGCGTGCAGCGCGAGGTCGAGGGTGGGCGTCGCGAAGAGGTCGCGCTCGGTGTTGATCAGCTGGGTCGCGGTCAGCCGCTTGAGCCCCGCCGCCGCGGCCGTCATGGGAGCCTGCGCGCACGCCTCGAGCACGACGGCGTCGGGGTCGGCTGGGTCAGCCGGGTCGAAGGCGTCCGGTGTCGGCAGAGGCCCCGGGAGGCCGACGATGCGGCCTTCACAGCCCAGCGCCACGAGGAGCAGGGCCAGGGTGAGGCTGATGTTCCATCTCGAGATCATCGGGGCTCCGTCTCTCAGCGCTTGAGAACGATAGTGGCCCGCACCTGCGGCGGTAAGTGAGCACGCGCGTGCACACCCCATGCGCTCCAGGCGTGGCGGAGCATTCTCGCCGTCACCCAGCGTTCGGCGTTCATGCGTGTTGCTCCGGAAAGAAGGGGCACGTCACGGGAACGACGGGGCGAGGCGCCGACTGTCGCAGCACACCCGGGGCCGGCGACCGTGTCTGAAAGGAACTTCCCGCCGCGGAGCCACGGCTCGAGCGCCGAGGTCAGCCGGAACGCCGCGAGCGGGTTGACGGTGAAGGACTCGTCGAGACCGCCCACGGTGAACCGACCCACGCTGGCACGCCGGCGCCACCTTCGCGCCTCGGCCGAACGTCCAGCGGAAGGCACCCCAGGTGGGCGGAGACGCCGGGTTACGGCCTGAAGCGGTGGCCCGAGGTGGTCTTCAAGCCAGGGCGCCCCTCGCGGGAGCCAGGGTCACGTCACGGTCACGGACACAAGCACGTCGTCGCGCGCGAACTGGCCGTGCGCGGCGGCGCCAGCGGCACCTGGCTGAAGTTGGCGGTGTTGCTCGCGGTGTCGACGCACCCGCGCCCGTCGGCGCGTCGCAGCATCTGGCCGCTCGTCGGGGTCGACGGCTGGGGCATGTCGGCGCAGCCCAACAGGGCGTTGCCGAACGCGAGGCGGTCTTCGACGAGCGCGTCATCGCACGCGGCCGTCCGCGGCGGGCCCACGAAGACGACGGAGCCCTGAGGCTGCAGCGAGAGCGTCGACGCGACGACGTCGGGCGGCACGGAGAACGAGTTCGAGCGCGTGTTGAGCTGCACCAGCAGGTAGGCGCCCGGCGCCATCGTGGTGCCCGGAGGCAGGTCGAAGGTGCGGGTGTTGAGCAGCGTCCGCACGCCGAGCACCCAGCCGCCCACGGGGAGCGGAGCCGCGGTGCGGTTGTGCAGCTCGACCCACTCGCCGTCGGTGGTGAAGACCGACACCGCCGAGATGACGACGCGCGCGCGGCTGAAGCAGGTGCTCTCGAGGAAGGCCGCCCTCGAGCTCGCCGGCACCGGCACGCCCTTGAGGTCGGTCGGTGGCATCGGCCCGACTCCCACCTCGTACTCGAAGCCCGAGCGGAACGGCGTCGAGGTCGTCAGCTCCCACACGTCGCGGCTGCGCTCCTGCACGCCGGTGATGGTGAAGGCGATGGTGGGGCTGTCGACCTCCCGAATCTGGAAGCGCCCCGGCAGCGCCGTCGCCGGGTCGAGCCGGCGGCTCGTCGTCACCCGCACCTGCCGGCCCGAGTTCGCCACCGCCGACACCAGGAGCGGCGGCGGGCACTGCACCCGCTCGAGCGCGGCGCGCGCGTAGGCGTCGACGTGCACGGCGTCGGGAGTGAGCCAGATGGGCCCGTTCGCGCGAACGGTGCAGCCCGGCCGCAGGTCTTCGACGTCGTTCACCGAGACTGGCAGCCGAATCCACGCACGGCCGCCGTCCGTCTCTGCCACGACGTAGCCCGCGTCGGGCGCCACCACCGAGGTCAGCATGGTGTCGTGAACGCCCAGGGCCGACTCGGCCTGGGCCCGCAGAAAGTTCTGGTCGAACGTCTCGACCTGCCACAGCCCCGGAAGGCCACCGTCACCAGCAAGTCGTGAGAAGCCTGTCACCTCGAGGACGCGCCGGTGCCCGTTGATGCGCGCCACCCGGGTGGCCGTGAAAGAGACCGAGTCGCCCACCAGGGGCTGACGCGCCACCGACGCCTCGACGAAGAGGCCCTTGTCTTGCGCCTGGACGAAGAACCCGGGGCCGTCGCTCATCGCGGCGCCCAGCACCGCGGGCTTCACCGCCGTCACCGTCACGTTCGTCACCGGCAACGACACCTGGGCGACGCCGCCGTCATCGGGCGTGGCGGCCTGCACGGCGAGCACCTGCGACAGGCTCACGTCTTCCAGGCAGCGGAACATCGAGCACACCTGCTGGCCCTGGCAGACGCCGCAGTTCAACGGCGTTCCACAGCCATCGTCGGCCGCCCCGCAGGTGGCGTTGAGGGCCTGACAGGTACGCGGCACACAGGCTGTCCCGCCCGCGGTGCCTCCACCCGTCCCGCCCGCGGTGCCTCCACCCGTCCCGCCGTCGAGGACACAGCCCATCGGCAACGGCGCCGTCGGCGCGATGCACCGCGAGCACCGGCAGACGAGCGACTGGGGGCAGCGTTCGTCGTCGTTGCACCAGATGCCGTCTTCGAAGCGCGGCACACAGCTCACCACCAGCAGCGCTCCCAGGGTCACCGCTCGTCGCATCGTCATTGGCGCGCCCCTCGTCAGAACGGAACGTCCTTCAGGTCGTCCTTCTTCGGTTTCGGCTTCGGCTTGTCCGGCGTGGGCTTCACGTCGGGCTTCGGCTTGTCCGGGCTCGCCTTCACCTCGGGCTTCTCGTCGGGTTTCGGCGCGGGGTCCGGCGGCTTCGGCGAGGCCTTCGTCTTCTGCAGCGTGAGCGACACCGTGGGCGCGTCGGCGCTCACCGTCACCGACTTCGTCTCGGGCTGGTACCCGTCGAGCGACGCCTGCAGCTCGAGCACGTCACCCTGCTTCCGGGTGACGGAGAGCGGCGCGGGGCCGAGCAGCTCCTTGCCGGCGAAGACCTGCGCGCCCGGCGGGGTGGTCTCGATGCGCACGGTGACGGCGGCGACGGCGGGCGGCTCGGGTGGCTTCACCTTTGGCTCGGGCGGCACCACCACCGTGTCGACCGGCTCCTTCACGACGGGCGGGTCCTCCCGCGTCAGCAGCACCGCGGCGCCAGCCAGGGCTGACACGGCCAACACCACGCCGAGGATGAGCGGCGCGCGCGAGGAGCGCACCGGCGGCAGCTCCTCCTCCGTCGCGCCCACCGGGGCCGGCTTCGGCAGCGTGGGAATGGGCGCCGTCTCGTTGAGCGAGAGCGCCTCGGTGGCGATGGTGCGCGCCGGCGCCGGCTCGATGGCCAGCTTCTGCGACGAGGGCCTCGGCGTGCCGGGACGGGTGGGCGTGGGCGCGCGCGCAGGGGTCTTCGTGGTGACGGCCCGGCGGCCCGAGGCGGGGCGTGCCGGCGTGGGCGTGCGCTCGACCGTCTGGCCGGCGGGCTTCGCCTCGAAGTCGCTCGTCTTGAAGGCGCGGCGCATCGCCTCGAGGCGCTCCACCACCTCGCTCATCTTCTGCGGGCGCGCGGCCGGGTCCTTCTCGAGCATGTGCATCACGAGCTCGGTCAGCGCCTCGGGCACCCAGTCGGGGAGCGGCGGCGGCGGCTCCGTCACCTGCTTCACCATCACGATGGGCGGCGTCTCTCCGGTGAAGGCGGGCTTCCCGGCGAGCAGCTCGTAGAGGATGAGGCCCAACGAGTAGATGTCGCTGCGCACGTCGACGACGATGGCCTTGGCCTGCTCGGGCGACATGTACTGCGGCGTGCCCACGACGATGCCAGCGGCCGTCTTGCCGATGGACTCCTGGTCGACCTCGACGCGCGCGACGCCGAAGTCGAGCACCTTCACCAGGTCGGGGTTGCCCGGGCGCTGCAGCACCATGACGTTGTCGGGCTTGAGGTCGCGGTGAATGATGTGCAGCTCGTGCGCGGCCGCCAGCGCGCGCGCCGCCTGGAGGATGAGGCTCACCGAGCGCCCCGGCGACTGCGCGCCGTGCCGGTGCACGAGGCTCGACAGCGTCAGCCCGTCGAGGAACTCCATCGCGAAGTAGAAGCGGCCGTCGACGGTGCGCCCGAAGTCCGAGATGTCGACGATGTTGGGGTGCCCGATGCGGCTGGCGGCGACGGCTTCAATCTTGAAGCGGTTGACGAACTCCTGGTCGGCGTTGAGCGTCGGCAACATCACCTTGAGGGCCAGCGGCTTGCCCAGCTCGACGTGCTCCGCGCGGTACACCTCGCCCATGCCGCCCGCGGCGATGCGCTGCATGATGCGGTAGCGCCCGTCGATGACGTCACCGACGACGAACTTGCCCGACGCCGACGACGGCGCGTCGCTCTGGGTGGGCGCGCCCGCGGCGTTCATCACCCGGTGCGCGTCGGCCACCGAGCTGAAGAGGGGCGTGGCCTTGTTGAGCGCCGCCAGCGCGCCTCCGCCCGAGCCGGCCACCGGCACGTCGGCGTTGGGGCTGTTCTCGAAGGTGAGCTTCGGCAGCGCGCGCTCGGTGCTGTCGGGAATGATGGACGCCGTCTCTTCGAGCGAGACGAAGAGCAGCTCGACGCGGCCCACGCGCAGCACCGAGCCCGAGAAGAGCTCGGCCTTCGCGGCAGGCTGTCCGTCGACCCACATGAGGCTGGCGCCGGTCAGGTCGACCGCCTCGAACTGGCCATCGACGCGCCGCACCTCGGCGTGGCGTTCGCGCACGGTGTTGGCGGGGAAGCGCACCTCGCAGTCGGCGCCGGAGCCGATGACGAACTTCTCTGACGGCACGGTGATGCGCTGGCCCTGCTCGGGGCCCTGGCGCACGATGAACTCCCACGGCAGCGCGCTCATCGGCCCTCGATGAAGAACAGCAGCACGGCGACGGCCGCCGAGACGCCCGCGGTGATGGCGAAGACGGTGGACAAGGTGCCGAAGGTGAAGGCGTCGTTGTACAGCCTGGTGGCGGTCTCGCGCGTGCGGGACTGAATGACGCTCGCGAGCTGAGCCTCGTTGGCGCCCATGGCGAGGAAGGTGCCCAGGCTCGCCCCCGCCGCTGCGACCGCCACGCCGCCGGCGACCCAGGTGAAGACCCGCTTGCGGGGCTCGGCGCTCGAGGTGGCCGAGACGCCCGTCGTCGACACGGCGTCCTTCGGGGCTGACGTGGTGCCGCGGCTCGAGGTGGTTGAGCGCTTCGGGTCGGCCGGCTTCGTCGTCGAGCCGACGGGCGGCGTCACCGCGGTGGAGAGCGAGACGGTGAGCTCGAGGCTGCGGGTGGCGCCGAGGGCGAAGCTGCGCTCGTAGGGCTCGTAGCCGGGCGCGGTGATGACGACGGTGTGTTGCCCGGGGGCCAGCGCGGTCGCCGCGGGAGAGGTGGTGCCCACCTCCTTCCCGTCGATGCTGACAGTGGCGGCGATGGGCTCAGTGTACACCAGCACGTGCTGCGTGCCCTTCGCCTGGAGCCGCTGCTCGATGGAGGCGATGGCCTTCGTCACCTCGTCAGCGTCGGTGGCCGTGGGGGCGAGGCGCAGGTACTCCTTGTACGACGTCATCGCGCGGATGAGCTCGTTCGTGCGGTCGAGGCAGCGGGCGATGTTGAAGACGGTCGCCGGGTGCGGCTTGAGCGCGTACGACGCTTCGAATTGCTTGAGGGCCTCGGCGTACTTGCCGCTCGAGTAGAGCCCCTGGCCGGCGACGAAGGCCTCGCGCGCCTTCGCGGTGTCTTCAGCGGGGCCCGCGAGGGCCAGCGTCGCGATGAGCGTCGTGGAGAGAAGGGTGGCGCGCCGCATGGTCCTCGCCCGGTGAATGGGAGGCGTCATGGCTAGCGCGATGCGGGCAGTGGGGCAAATGGAGCCGAGCGCCGGTGCGACAGGGCACGCCGGCCAACGTCGTCATGGGCCGGGTGGAGGGGGCCGTCAGCCAGTGCTGCGGCGCCTCTCAGAGAGGCGCGACAGCGCGTGGAGCTGCTGGGCGAGGTCCTCGCAGCGGACCGGCTTGGCGAGGTAGTCGTCCATGCCGGCCTCGAGGCAGCTGTCCCGGTCGCCAGGCAAGGCGTTCGCCGTCATCGCGACGATGGGCACGCGCCCGCGGGTGCCGCCGAGGGCCCGAATGGCGCGGGTGGCGTCGTAGCCGTCGAGCACCGGCATCTGGCAGTCCACGAAGACGACGTCGAAGTCGAGGGTGCGCGCGGCCTCGACGGCCTCGACGCCGTTGGCCGCGAGCGTCACCGTGCAGCCCAGGCGCTCGAGCAGGCGCCGGGCGACGTTGCGGTTGATGGCGTTGTCGTCGGCCACCAGCACGGCGCGGTGGGCCGGCGCCGCGGGGCGTGGCGCGTCGGCGCTGCGCTCCAGCACCCGGCGAACGCAGGCCACGGTGAGCGGCGCCTTCACGACGTCACCTGGCTCCATCTCGTCGACGACGCGCACGGTGCGGGCGACGGTGAAGGCCCCGGCCTGGGCGCGGTGCCCGCGGGTGAAGCCGACGTCCCACCGTGAGCCCGGCTCGGCGTCGCCGACGAAGGCGCAGTCGATGCCCAGCTGCAGGAGTGAGTCGCGAACGCGCCGGGTGTGTCGGTCTCGTCGAGGTCGAGCAGCACGTGCGTCTCGGGCGGCGCCGGCAGCAGCCAGGCCGTGACGGGCACCTCGAGGGTGAAGCGGCTGCCCCGCCCGGGCTCGCTCTCGACGTGCACCGCCCCGCCGAGGAGCTGGGCGAGGTCTCTCGTGATGGCCAGCCCCAGCCCGCTCCCTCCATAGACGCGCGTCGTCGACGCGTCGGCCTGGGAGAAGGGCTTGAAGAGCCGGGCGAGCACCTCGGGGGCGATGCCCACGCCGGTGTCTTCGACGTCGAAGCGCGCCCACAGCGCCCCTTCGCGTTGCACGGTGGAGAGGGTGAGCCACACGCGCCCCTCGGCGGTGAACTTGAAAGCGTTCCCCAGCAGGTTCACCAGGGCCTGCCGAATGAGCCGCGCGTCGCCGACGACGGCGGTGGCGCGCACCTCGGGGTACGACACCTCGAAGGTGAGGCCCTGGCCCACCGCCTGGCTCGCGAACAGCTCCGTGAGGGCGTCGCCGAGGTCGGCCAGCTCGAAGGGCCGTGGGTCGGTGGTGGCGCCTCCGGCCTCGAGTCGGCTCAGGTCGAGCACGTCGTTGAGCAGCGTCAGCAGGTACTCGGCCGAGCGGGTGGCCGCGCGCATGTCGTCGCGCGTCGAAGGGGGCAGGGCCTCTCCGTCGATGAGGCGCAAGAGGCCGATGAGGCCGTTGAGGGGCGTCCGAATCTCGTGGCTCATGTTCGCCAGGAAGCGCGACTTGGCCTGGGCGGCCTGCTCAGCGGCGTCGCGGGCCGTGCGGAGCGACGCGTTCGTCTGCTCGAGCTCACACTGGGTCTGCTCGAGGGCCGACGTTCGCTCGCGCACCAGCCGCTCGAGCGTGCTCGCCAGCTGGAAGGTGCGGAACGACTCGTAGTCCTCGTCGAGGCTGCGCTCGACGCGGCTCATCAGCGCATGGTTGATCTTCTCGAGCTGGGCCACGCGCGCGCGGAGCCGTTCGACTTCAGCGTCGCTGGCCAAGGGCCACCCCCGTGAACGTCTGGTTGACGTGCACCGCGCCGGTCTGCTCGCCGTAGGTCGAGAAGCCGACGAGGTTGAAACGGCGGCACACGGCGCTCAGCGCTGCACCGAGGTCGCTCGACTCGACCTCGAGGCGCCGCAGAATGCAGTCGAAGGTGAGCACGCCGGCGAGCGGGCCGATGGCCCGGTCGGCCTCGTCGAGCGCAGCCTCCAGCCCCTCGACGAGCTGCTCACCTCTGCCGAGCGTCAGCACCAGCCCCTCTTCGATGGCGCAGTAGGTGCTCAACGCGTCGTTCGGCTCGACGCGTCGAATCGAGCGCACGAAGCCCTCGCCGCCCATGCGCACCAGCAGGGCGTGGCGCGCGAAGACGGCCGGGGTGAGGCGCTCGACGGGCACGTCGATGGCTTGCGCGAAGGCCTGCGCGGCGGGCAGGCCATCGAGCTCGAGGAGCAGCCGCTCCCGCGGGCGGGCAGCCGTCACCACCAGCTTTCGCTCCGTCGGGCGAAAGTGCTGTGTGCGGATGATGCGGAACGGCACCTGGCTACGGAGGCAGACGAGCAGCGCAGCCGACGTCCACAGGCGGCCCTCGGAGAGCACGTGGGTCTCCTTGAAGGACAGCGCGTCACCAGCCGAGCCGCCCACCAGCGGCACCTCACCCAGGGCGCGCTGGAGCCACATCGTCAGGCGCTCTTCGGCCAGGCTCACGCCGTCGGTCAGCAGCAGCGCGAAGGAGCGATCGGTCGATAACGGCTGGCCCTGGCGCCGCAGGCCGTCTTCGGCGAGGCGCGCGACGCGCTGGGCGTCGGAGAACGTGGCCTGGTCGATGGCGTCGAGTCGAACAACCGACGCCACGAAGTTCTGTGCGGTGAGGCCGACGACGGTGAGGCTGTTGGCCACGTAACCGCTGGGGCACACCTCGCCCGCGGTGCTGCACCCCACGACGGGCACGTCGCCGAACTCGGACTGGAGGGCCTGCGCCAGCCCCTCGGCGCGGATCAGCTCTGGCGCGCCGAAGACGAAGACGACGGCGAGGGGCTCGGTTGCGAGCGCCCGGTGCACCTCACGCGCTCGGGCCGTGGGCTCCATCGGACCGAAGAAGGTGAAGGCACGCATTCAGAAAAGCTCACGGCCGGCCTCGTGCCAGTCAAGGTGATGCGTCGAGTTTTCGAGCGGGTCGTGGCCGACCCGGGGGTTGATCAACCGGCGCTGAAGTCCGAGGTGCCCGTGCCACGCCTGTCGGCGCTTTGGCGAACGGTGCTCCAGTCGCGCTTCGCGCGTCAGGCCACGGCGGGATGTGGCGAGACCGACCGTTGCTCGACGCACGAGGGGAAGGCGTCGACCCGGCGGGCCCTGCGGGCGAGGTAGCGGCGCTCGTCGGTGAAGACGTCGAACCGCACGCCGAGCGGAGCCAGCGCCACCGACGCGGCGCGGGCCGACAGCGTCACCAGCAGGTCGCTCGACAGCACCACCACCTCGTCGATGCGGTCCTTGTGCTCGAGGACGGTGTTGATCCACGCGGTGCGCACGGCGCCATCGAAGGCCTTGAGCCCCCGCACGTCGAGGAACACCGCGCAGCGGTCGTGGCGCACCGAGGCGGCCTTCGCGTAGCGCGGAAACACCGCACCGACGGCGGGCGAGAGGCGGCCCTGCACGACGACTTCGAGCACGCCCGGGGCAGGCTCGGACACGGAGAGAGAACCCAGAGCATCGGTCGCGGAGTCGGTCAACATGGCAAAAAAGGCGGTGCAAGCCCGTCGCCGATCAGGAAGCGCCGTCGTCTCGGGGACTTGGAGTGAGTCCGTCAGCCGTCTGACGTCACACGCTCGACGGTGTCGGCGATGCGTCGGCCAGTCGACTTTGAGCGGCGTCCTGTGAGGCACAAAAGATGCCCACGCGCGGGTCATGCCCATCACGCTCGATTCTCTCGGCCAGGCTCTTCGTGTCGTGACGGTTTGTCTGGCGGCCATGTCACACCTGGGCTGCGGCGGCGGAGTCGGGCCCGGGGGCGAGCTCTGCAACGCCATCACCCTCGACACGCCTCTTTCCTCGTTGCCCCTCATGCCCGCCGGCCGTCCGACGACGGTGTCTTTCACCCTGCTGGAGCCCTTCATCGAGGGCACCGGCGAGCTCCACTGTTGTGTCGCCAACCCGGCCTTTACCCCCGCGGAGCCCGTCGCCTGCGAGGCCGTCGACTGTGAGGCGCTGCGCGCACGTCTGTCGATCGCCTCGCTGGGGCCGCCGTACTTCAACGCGCCGTGTGGAACGCAGTCCTCTCCCTTCTTTCCTCCGGGAGGTCAGGGGCGGTGCTCGGTCTACCTCGACGGCGACCGCATCGTGGGCGTCCGCGCGAGCTGTCTCGACTGACGTGCGGCCTCACCGGTCGCGGCACGTCGCGGGCCCCGCGCCAGTCACGCCCACAGGCCGCGGTGAATCATCACCCACGCCGCGGGCCCGCCATCGAGCGCGCGCAGCATCGGCAGCTCGTCGGTGCGCTCTACGCGGGCGCCGTCGCCCAGCGGGAGCGGTTCCGTCTCCCAGAAGCGCACGAGGGTGAGCTGGCAGGCCTGGGCGACGTGTCGGGCCGCCGCAATCAACGCCGCGGCCTCGTCGTCGCGCGCGAAGCGGTACCACAGCACGTGCAGCTCGTTCGTCTGGAACGACGCGGCCCACGCGCAGGCTGACTCGCCGAGCCGCGCGCCGTGGGTGGCGGGCGCAGGCCGATGCAGCGCCTGGGCGTAGAACCGCTCGCGCGCCACGTGCCAGTCGGCCTGGAGCGCCGTCAGCTCGAGCGTCCCTTGCGGCGCGCCGTCGACCGCCACCGCCGTGTCCCACGACACGCAGGGGCGGCCGGGGTCGGTGCGCGCCGGGAACACAACGTCGAACGAGGGCTGCGCCACGAAGCCGACCCGCGCGTACAGCGCCGCGCCCACCTCGGAGAAGAGCGCCGCCACCGACGCGCCCTGCGCGTGGGCCTCGACGCAGACCGCTTCCAACATCGCGCTCGCGGCGCCGCGTCCCCGAAGCCTCGGCTCGGTGAAGACCGACGCGATGACGACACCGTGACCCCGGCGCTCATCCCGCACGCACGGCACGCGGAACGTCTCACACGACGACAACACCGCGCCGCTGCCGTCGCGCCACAGCCAGGTGTCCATCGCCTCGACGGCGAAGGGGTGCGCCCGCAGCGCGGCTTCGCGGGCGAGGAACTGGTCGCCCGTCAGGTGCCGGCCCCACGCGGCCGCGGTGAGCCGGTCGCGCGCCACCTTCTCCGCGTCGCTGGCCCGCTCGAGCCGCACGCCTCACTGCACCTGGAGCATCACCACGCCGTCGTCGTCGGCGGTGAGGAGCCACGTCTTGGTGCCGTTCCACGCGAGGCCCTTCACCACGCCCTTGATGGAGGCCAGCTCGGTCGGCTCGGCGTCGGGCTTGCCCTCGTACAGGCGGGGCGCGATGCCGGTGGTGGTGTAGCGAGCGGTGCCCTGGTGCACCGCGAGCCACTCGGCGTCGACGCGCGCGATGGACTTCACCGCGCCACCGGCCCGGGCGCCGCGGCGGAGCTCCGGGGCGCTCGCCTGTGGAAAGCGCCAGGTGACGCCGTCGGCCTCGAGGGCGATGGGCCCGTCGGCGCGCTCGGCGATGCGCGCGGTGAATGAGCCGTCGAGGGCCGCGCGGGTGAGGCCTGACGGGTACCCTGCGACGAAGAAGGCCTCGTCCTTTCCGTCGAACATCACCTCGCGGGGCCGAATCTGCTCGCTGGCGATGAGCGTCACGTCGTCGCCGTCGACGAGGGCCACGGCGCCGTTCGGGTCGGACGAGAAGGGGTCTCCGTCTTTCGGGACGAGCGACACCACGAGCTTGGCGCCGCGCGCCGCCACGCTGGTGACGAGGGCGCGCACGAACGACACGTGCGTCTTCACCGCCCCGCCCGCGAGCGGCAGCGACTTCACCTGGCCACCCTCGGCCCACACCACGCGGTCCTCGTCGACGACGACGGCGGCGACGTTGGCGGTGCGCACCGACAGCACCACCGGAGCGCCCGCGGCGGGCACCTTCACCAGCGCCGAGGAGCCGTTCTTCTCAATCACCAGCACCGCGCCGTCACCGGCCACCTTGAGCTCGCGCGCCTTCACCGGGCCGCGCAGCACGGGGGAAAACCCCGTCACGGCGTCACCGCCCGAGGCGACGAGGGCCTCGACGGTGGGCGCGAAGGCCTGGGCGTCACCGGCGGTGTCGGCGGGCGGCGTGGCGGTCTCGATGAGGGCCTTCATGGTGGGCGGGGCGACGGGCGCGTTGGCCACCTTCTTCGCGCCGCTCTTCGCGGCCTTGCTCGCCTCGGACGGGTGCCGACGAACGTACTCGGTCACTCCGATGCCGACGACGATGAGCACGAGGCCCGCGACGAGGAAGCGCATGCGGCCGCGCCGTAGCAGAGCGGCCCGGGAGTGTCGCGTACCGTCACGACGTCGACACGGCCGCCTCGCCCATGACGTTTCAGGTGCAGCAGGCTTCGGCAGGCGCGAGCTCGGCAACGAGTGGGTGCTCTGCCGCGCCCGGCAGGAGCGCATCGAAGCAGGGTCGTCACCGCACCTGTGCAATGGACCGGAGGAGCCCGCGAAACGCCTCACCCCGGGTCAAACCATCGAACTCGCGGAACTCGCTCACCTCACGCTCGAGCCAGGCGGCGTTCGCCTGCGGCTGCAGGGCGACGACACGAGAGAGCGCCTCACAGGCTGCCTGGACTTCACCTCGCCGCGCATGAACTCGCGCCTGGACGAAGTTCGCGAGCGGTGAAGCGGGATAGAGCGCCTGCATCCGGGCGAGGATGAGGGCGACGCACTCGAGGTCTGGAGGCTCGAACATCAACAAGCGGTCGAGCCACCAGGCGAGGTCCTCCTCGGGTTCGACCTGCAACGCCTTCAGTCTCGCGGACGTCGCCTCGAGAAGTAGCGCGTGATCGCCACCCGCACACGCTTCCCACACCTCGAAGGTCGACCTCGTTGGCGATGAGTCCCCGAGCGCGCGAACGAGCCGACGGGCGCCAGTCCGGTCCCCCTTCGCCAGAAGACGCCGGGCCCGCGCGAGCTTCGCCGAGCCAGGGTTTGCCTTTGCCATGCTTCGCGGGGCTACCAGAGCAGCACTGTCGCGGGAACTGATTCGCGCGAAGGTCAGCGTGCTCACGGCGACCGAGGCACCGCCCGCAAGGTCCCGGGGCTTCTGCCGAGCGCGGCGTTCACATCGTCGTCGTTGAGCGCAAGGACAGCCCCGAAGCAGCGCGGCCCGAGAGTGTCGTGCACCGTCACGACGTCGACACGGCCGTCTCGCCCACCACACCGCCCTCGGCCTCGAGCTTCGGCGGCAGCACGATGCGCGCGCTGGGCCACGTCTGCCACTCACCGATGCGGGGCCGGTCGGCCGCGAGGAACTGCGCGCGGACCGCCTCGATGGGTTGGTCGAGGAGCGCCTCCCAGGGCACGAAGCACAGGTCCATCGAGCGCTGGCCCCAGCGGTAGAAGCGGAAGGCCTCGAAGGGCATGCGGAAGAACGCGCCGAGGCCCTCGTTGAAGGGCAGCCGCAGCCACCCGACGGTCAGGGCCACCACCGCCGACCCGGAGCCGTACTGCGACAGCAGGACCGCGAGGAAGCGCACCTCGTTGCGCAGGTCGGTGCCGAGGCCGACCAGCGCGTGCCACACGTCGTGTGTGAAGTAGAGGCGGTCGACGAAGTACTCGAGGTCGCTCTGCGGCGCGCGGCGGGCGGGGAAGGGCTGAATCTTCCACACGCGAAACCACTGCGAGAGGAAGTGGCCGAGGCTGCCCTCGGGGTGACGCGCCAGCACCTCGACGTCGAGCGGCAGGGTGGGCCGCGTCTCGAGCAGCTGCCGGCCGAGCGCCGAGTGACGGGCCCGCGCTGTCACCCGGCCGACGGCCCAGCCATCGAGCGCCCACTGGAAGGCGAGGTGGCCCCAGGGGTCGACGATGTTCTTCGCCAGCGCGTGCATCGCGCGCAGGGCGAGCCAGAGCCTGCCGAAGAAGCCCATGCGGTGCATCTCGTCCACGTCGGGTCGTCGAGTCGTCATGTCCACGACGCGCGTGCAAGCGCTGGAGCGCCGTGCCCGGCAGGACTCGCCGGGCACCTTCGAGGACCCGGCGAGCACGGCCGGCTGTGCGACGCCAGTCAGTGGTCGTACACGTCAGGGCGCTGACGGGAAGGCGCCGCCCGTCGGCTTCGTGACGCCTGGAATGGTGCCCCCGCGTCAGCGAACGCCATTTCGGCTGAAGGCTGTGTCAGCATGGTCTCATGAGGCTCCTCGTGTTCGTGGCACTCACTGTGGTGGCCTGTGGTGTGAGGAGCTCGGTCGACGGAGGCATGTCGTTCGACGCAAGCATCGGCCCGGGGCCAGCAGAAGACGGCGGTCCCGTCGACTCCGGTCCACCGCTCTTCGCGCCGACGTGCACCGATGCGTTCGGGGTTCCAACCACAACACTCGGGGCAGGCGTGAGTGGGACCCGCATCGTTCTCGAGGGTGACCTTGATACGTTCGCCAACCCCGTCGGTGCCGCCGGGCGCACCTGCGAGGACGGCACGCAGGCGCTTGTGCTGTATTTGGACCGAGTTCAGCGACGGTTCGTTCGGCTCGCGACCGACGCAGGTGACCAGGTCATGTGCGGCTGTCCTCGCTTCCAGGACGACGAGTGCCGGGCCTTTCCTCCGGGTCCGCGTGTCCGACTGGCCGGTCGCTACGAGTTCCAGCAGGTTCGAGCGGGTGCTTGTATTCAGCCGCCGTGCGACATCCTCAAGCCCGAGTCGGTTTGCGTCTTGCCGGACTGTTCGGCCACCAGGGCCTGTGACGGAGGCGCCACCTGCAACACCGAGCTGGGTCGATGCCGTTCGCTCCTCAATGAGGCCTGCGCGCCGACGGTGGGCTGCGACAGCTCGAACGGGGCGCGCGTGACGTGCAGGAACGCTGTGTGTCAGCGCCTCGGCGATGGAGGCCTCGCTGAGACGTGCGAGACCAACGATGGCTGCTCGTGCGCTGGCTGCGCGTGCATCGCCCGTCAGTGCCGTGTCGTTCCCTGACGGCGTGGGCGCGGCGGTCGCGCGCCCTCGAGTTCATGCGGATACGAACGGGTCATCACGGCTCGGCCGGCTCGGTGCCCTCGGCCCGCCTCAGCGTCAGCACCGTCAACTCCGGCTCCGAGTTGAGCCGCGGCAGTCTGGTGCCGCGCCCGAACCCCAGGCCCCGGTTGACGTAGAGCTGGTTGCCCCGCACCCGGTAGTGGCCGCGGTACCAGGGCTGGCCCGCCCGGCGGAACACGCCCTCGGTGAGCTTCGGCACGTCCCACTGGCCGCCGTGCGTGTGGCCCGACAGACACAGCACGTCTTCCCACGCGGGCAGCTTCCCGGCGCAGGCGGGCGTGTGGGTGAGCACCAACCTCGAGCTCTCCGTCTTCGTGCCCCGGAACGCCGCCTCGACGTCATCGTTCTTCGTGGTGCTGTCGTCGACGCCGATGAGCGTGAAGTCGACGCCACGCAGGCGCACTCGCGTGTGTTGGTTTTGCAACACTCCAATGTCTGCTTTGGTGAGCCCGCCAGAGACCGTCCGCGCGTCGCTCCAGTGGTCGTGGTTCCCGAGCACCGCCCAGGCCTGCGGCTCGATGCGCTCGAGCAGCTGGGGCACGCGCTCGACCGGGTCGAAGCGGGTCGTGACGAAGTCGCCCGTCAGCACCGCGAGGTCGGGCTTCTCGGCGTTGAGCGCGTTGACGGCGGCGATGATGCGCCCGTCGGGCACGCCCGAGCCGATGTGCAGGTCTGACAGCTGCGCGATGGTGAGGCCATCGTGCGCCGGGTCGAGGTGTTCGAGGAAGACCTCGACACGTGCGACCTCGAACGACTCACGGCGCTCCTGCCGGCGCTCGGCGCGCACGGCTGACGGCGCGAGGACAGCGGCGGACACAGCGGACAGGACGTTTCGTCGGGACACGCGGCGCATGGGCCTCGAAGGAAGGGCGGAAGAGGAGCCCAGAACGCGAGGGCCGCCTCAGCCATTCCGGGCGCTGCCGCTGCGCAGCCTCGTGCGCAGGCGTGCACCAGACGAGGCCAGGTTGCGGGCGCACGAGGTCCACGGCGAGCCGGTCTGGTGATTCTCCACCTCGTGAACACCGTGGGGCCGCGACTGGAGGTGCCAGCTGCAGGGCCGGTACACTCGCCGAGGAACTCGCCCGCTCGGTGCGGCGTCAGGAGCCGTCATGCTCGCCCTCGCCCTGGTGCTCGCCGCGTCACCCGTCGACGTGCAGCTGCGCAACGCCGCGCTCCTCGGGCCGTCGAGCCGGGCGCCCATCGGCTGGGCCCTCGCGGCGCCGGTGCGGGTGGTGTCGTGGCCCCGCTCGACGTTGCCGCGGGTGCGGCACGACGGGCCGCTTGGCGCGTTCGAGGTCCTCGTCGACCTCTCGCGTGAAGGGACCGAGGTCGAGGCCCGGGTGCGTCAGCCCGTCCGAGCGCTTGGCGTGGGGGCCTGGCCGGTGGTGCTCAAGGCCGGCGCGGTGCTGGCGCTCCAGGGGCACGACGCGCAGGGCTGGCAAGTCGCGTTTCTGCCGGAGCATCACGTGCCGTTCTCCGTCATGACGCTCGAAGACGACGCGCGGCCCGTCACGCGTGCGGTGCGGCCGGCGACGCCGCTCCGCTTTCGGCTGGAGGACGGCGGCTCAGGTGAATGCGCGGTGGACGAGCTCTTTCAGACGCCCACCTCCGAGGCGCCAACCCTGAGGCTCGAGCCCTCGCGGTGGACGTGTCTTCGGGCGGGCGACGACGTGGGTGGCTTCAGTCCGGTGCGGGCCGAGACCGACCTGCTCGAGGTGTCTGGCTGGGTGCGGCGCGCGAGCGTGCGATGTGACGGGGTCTCGAGCGGGTTGGGGCTCTCGGGGCTGGGCGCCGGGGCAGGCGATGGGCTCCTCGAGGCCGAGGCGGCGACGCTGCCGAAGGGCACGAAGCTCCTCGATGCAGCGGGCGGCGCCGTGGTGACGACGTTGATCCGCCCGGCGCGCGCGCTCGCGCTCGATGGTGGCGCGTGGCGGCTCGAGCCGCTCGTGCGAGGAAGTCTGACCGTCCAGTGGTCTCGCGTCTTCCTCGAGCCCAGCGTCGCGCCGTTCCGTGAGACGCAGCGCTGGCACGGGGTGGGCAGCTCGGGCTCGACGGCGTCGGACTGGCCCAGGCCCCGCGCGGCGACGGAGTAGGCGTGTCCCCGCTGACAGCGCGAGGGAGGTGGCGTCGTTGGCGCGGGCGTGCCCACGGGCGCGAGCAGCCGCGCGGTGACAGCCGCCCGCGCGAGTGGCATCACGGACCCCATGTCGAACCGAATTCTGTGCCTTGTGATGGCGTTGCTGGGTGGGTGCGGCTCCTCGTCGGTCTCGGTGTCCGACGCGGGTCAGCCGGTCGTGAGCGGCGGCGGCAGTGCCGCAGGCGGGCTCGCCGGAGCCGGCGGAGGCGGAACCCCGGGAGGCGGTGGGGCGGCCGGAGGTGCAGCTGGCGGGTCTGCGGGTGGAGGCGCTGCAGGTGGAGGGTTCGCAGGTGGCGCGGCGGCCGGTGGAGACCCATCGACGGATGGCGGCGTCATCGCGCTCGCAGGCGGAGACACCTGCGGCCTCGCGCCTGACGTGACGGCCGGCGGCCGGTTCTCCGGGACGACGAATGGTTTCGTCGACGACTACAGCATCACGGGTACGGGTTGTCCGGCTGGTGGACTCGCCTCGGGCCGTGACGTCGCCTATCGCATCACCTCTCCAGCCGCGCGCACGTACACCGTGCGGGTCACGCCAGTGCCCGCCACGCTCTCCGATGGAGGCACCAACCGGTTCGACCCGATGCTCATCGTGCAGCGCACGTGCGGCCCTGGTGCGTGCGTCGCAGGCACGGTGCTCAATGGGCCCGGCGACCCGGAGTCGCTCACCTTCTCCATCGCTGCGAACGAGACGATGTACGTCATCGTCGACGGTGAGAACGTGACGCGCGGCGAGTTCGAGCTCGAGGTGTCGTTCTGAGTGAGCCCCTGATTCGATAAATCAAGTCAGGCCGACTTGATTCACCCGTCCGCTCGGCATGCTCCCGCTCGATGTCGAATCCCTCCGCGCGTCGACGTCTGCCTTTACCTTCCGTCCGTTCTACGGCCACGAGCGCCGCTCTGACGGCCGGGTGACCGACGCCTGCTTCTCGCAGTGGTGGCCCAGCCGCTTCGTGGTGAGCGGCGTCACCTACGTCACCGCCGAGCAGTTCATGATGGCCAGCAAAGCGCGGCTGTTTGGCGACGCCGAGGCGCTCGAACGAATCCTGTCCGAGGCCTCGCCTGCCGTGCAGAAGGCGCTGGGCCGAACGGTGCGCCGCTTCGACGAGGCCCTCTGGGCAAGGCATCGTTTCGAGGTGGTGGCGTTCGGGTCGTTCGCGAAGTTCTCGCAGGACGAGGCGCTGCGCGCACACCTGCTGTCGACTGGTCGGTCGGTGCTCGTCGAGGCCAGCCCGCGCGACCGTGTCTGGGGCATCGGGCTCGGGCGAGACAACCCGATGGTGCAGCAGCCGGCCCGTTGGCGTGGCCGGAACCTGCTGGGCTTCGCCCTCGTTCATGCGCGTGACGTGCTGCGGGGCGACCGAACGCCGGTGGCTCCCGGGCCGTGGTTGTCGGCGAGCTGAACGTGTTCGCGTCGCCATCACGCCGGCCTTCGTCTTGGCCGTGTCTGGCGCAGCGGCGCGTCGAAGGCTCCCCGGGGCCTCCAGGGCGCGGTGCTCGCTGTCTGGATGTCGGCGCCGGTGTGGGCCGCGCGTGAGCGGGTCAGATGTCGACCGCCTCGAGCTCCTCGCGCGCGGCGGCTAACGCCGGCCGGCCCACGATGACTGACGAGAGCCCGGCCAGGGCGTCGGCCCGGAGTTCTTCGGCGTCTTCGTGTCCCCCCCCCGCGCGAGCGTGGCGACGAGGCTCGCCGCTTCGAGGAGGACCTCGTCCGGCACGGCCGCGGCGAAGCGCCACACGAGCGCCATCCGCATGGTGTTGCCCGGCGCCCCGAGCAGGGTCCGAAAGGCGTGGCTCCGCTGCTCCATGCTCATTCGCGCGATGAGCTCGCCCTTCAGCGGATCAGCGCCGGCGAAGCCGAACACTCGGAGGTCGTCCTCGGTCAGTGGCCGCCCGTCGCGCGTCGCGCGGCGCAAGAGGAGGTTGTCGACGATGCCCCCGGAACCGATCGGTCGGGCGGAGGCGCGCTCCTTCGCCTCCGCGAACAGCTCCGCCATCGCTGCCTCGGACACCTCTGGCTCCAGCGCGTAGAGCGCACCAGGCGACGGCGCGGGCAGCTCGTAGGCGTTCCACGCGCACTGCGAGAGCACGCGGAACGCACCGTCCGCGCCGAGCAGCGGGGTGAGCTTCTGGGGCCAGTGCGCCGCAGCGTCGCCAGGTCGCCGCGCCTTCGTTGCCTCCTCTTTCAGCCGACGCCAGAGTGGAGTGGTGGCGGGAAGCCCGCTCGGATACTCGACCGGCTGCTCGAGGGGCGTCGCCGGGGCGAGCCCCAGGTAGCGGCGACGTGTCCACGGATCCGAAGGGACGCCGGCGTGCGAGAATACGTCGTTGGAGATGTTCGCGGGTGCGATCGCCTCGAGCAGTGCGCGCTGCTTCGCGCTCAAGTCCTGCACGAGGCGAGGGCCCGCGCCGAGCGGGAAGTGGACCGGGACGAGCATGTCCGCAGCGGGCGCCAGGCCCAGGCGCGTACGCAAGATGGCGCCGATCAGGATGCGGTGGACAGCCGCGTCGTGCTCTGGACCGAGGTAGAAGATGACGGTCTCCGCCGTGTGGCCGCGCGTCAATGGAAACTGCGCGATCGGTCGGTTGCCGCCCGCCACCCACTCCGCGATCTTCGCCTCAAGAGGCGTCGGCGGCTCCCGCATCGTCGCTTCCGACGAGGGGTACGGCGACATCGACACCTCGGCGGTTCCCTGCTTTCTGCCGGGCGCAGGTGCCTCGAGTTCCCTTCCCAGCGCTGCTGCTGCTCCCGTGGAGCGCCTTCTGCGCCTGGTGCGTCTCGGGGTTCCCGCCGTGCATCGACCTGCCTGCGCATGGCGCGCAGCTGGCGATTCTGGCCGAGGTGCTGCGCGGTGGGCCGGCGAGCGCGGCGTTCGAGGCGCACTTTTCGGTCGGGTACGGGCTGACGACGTGGCTCTTCGCGCCGGTGGCGCTCGCGCTCTCGGGTGAGGCCGCGGTGAAGGTGGCGGCCTGGCTGACGCTCTCGACGTTCCCCGCGTCGGTGGCCTTCCTCGCGCAGCGGCTCGGGCGCCCGTGGCAGCTTGGGCTGCTGGCGGCTCCGCTCGGGTTCAGCGTGTCGTACTGGTACGGCTTCTTGCCGACGCTCTTCGCGGGGCCGCTCGTCCTCACGGTGTGGGCGGTGTGGCTGAGACACGTCGAGCGTCCGACGCGCCGGAGCGCCGGGCTGGTGGTGGCGCTGAGCCTCGTGGTGTTGCTGTGTCACTTCATCGCCTTCGCCGCGCTCGTGGTGGGCGCCCTCGCGCTCACGCCCCGTCGCTCGTGGCGGCAGCTCGTCTTGCTCGGCGTGCCGGCGCTCGTGGCCGCGCCGCGGGTGCTCGAGCTCGTCACCACGGCCGCGCGGGGCGCCGCGGCGCTCCCCACCCGCTACAACCTCGACGCGCACCTGCTGGGCGTGGTGAAGCAGTACCCGCTGGGCGCGCGCATCTCGGTGTGGCTCAACGCGGTGGTTATCGCAGCCGTCGGGGTGGCCGCGCTCGTTCGGTGGTGGCGCTCGCGGCGGAACGACCCGGCGCTCTGGTTGGCTGGAAGTCAGGCGCTGTTGTTCCTGGCGATGCCCGACGACCTCGCGGGCTCCTGGCGCGTGGGGGTCCGGCTGGTGGTGTTCGTCGCGGTCGCCGGCCTCTGCACCTGGCCGTGGGCCCGCGTGCCGAAGGCGCTCGTCGCGCTCCCGCTGGTCGCCCTGGGCTGTCTGGCCCACCTGCACGTCTGGTTCGCGCGCGAGGTCGATGGGCTCGAGGCCGTCATCGCCGCTCCACCGCCGCCCGGCGTGCATGGCGGGCTGCTCGTCTCTGGAGCGGCTCCACCGTTCACCCGGCTCGGGCTGCTCGAGCACCAGCCGCAGTGGTGGACCGCGCGCTGGGGCGGCCTGGGCACGCACCTCTTCGCGGACGCGCCGCACCAGGTGGTGCAGTGGCGGGCGGGCGCGGTGCGCGACGAGCGGCTGCGCGCTTCGACGCTCGAGCCCGCCGCCCTCGACGCGGTGCTCGTGCACGGTGAGGGGGCGCTCCCCGACGCGCTTCAATCGTTGACCGTGGTGCAGACGGCCGGGCGGTGGCGTCGGCTCGAGCGACGCTGAGTCAGCGCGCCGTCGGGAATGGTCTCTTCTTCCGCGTTGCCGTGACGGCGCGCGAGCGCTGGAAGACCCTGGCGAGGCGCCGTGTCTGAAGCGGCCGCGCTTCGCGTACGCAAGGTGAGCCCCGACCGCGTGGGGCCGACCGAAGCTCGTGAACGTCAGCGACGGCGTGAAGGCTGGGCGCGCTCCTGTTCGTTCGCGGCCAACCAGCGCCGGCGCAGCGAGGCTCGCGACTCCGGGTAGCGCTCGTCGAGCAGGCGAACGGCCTGCAACCGGTCGGTGCGGAACAGCCGGAAGTCGCGGCGCAGCTCACACCAGGTCACCAACACCCGCGTCGACGAGACGTAGCCGACGAGCACGGGCCAGACGATTCGTTCGCTCACGGCGCGGGCCTCGTCTGCGTACCGAATGCGCAGCTTCTGCTCGCGACGCGCCCAGTCCCGGAGCTGCGCGACGTCGACGCCGTCGGATTCCTTCGCTTGCCGACCTGGCGGCGTGCCGACGACGGGGTCATCGATGAGCTCGCGCAGCCGTCGCGGCACGATGGCAGCAACCTTCGCCAGCACGTCGACGGCCGCGGCCGACAGCTGCGTATCGGCGTTGGCGACGACCCACTGTGAGCCGAGGACCACGGCCTCAACCTCGGCAGGCGTCAGCATCAACGGCGGCATCTCGAAGCCGCGCTCGAGCACGTAGCCTACGCCCGCCTCTCCGCGAATCGGCACCCGCCGGGCGATGAGGGCAGCGATGTCGCGGTAGAGCGTTCGGCGCGACAGCTCGAGGGTTTCGGCGATGGCCTGGGCCGTCATCGGCCCCTGCGCGCATCGCAACACCTGAATGATCTCGAACAGCCGCTCGGCGCGTCGCACGGCTCGTGCCTGATTCATCCACGCGAGGATCGCGCAGCAGATGACGTTGCCGAGAATGAAGAACGGGCCGTTGATGGCCCCGTAGAGCAGGGGCCTTGGCATGTTGGGGTTGATGGCGACGTTCACGGTCGTCGAGGCGAGGTACCCGGCTCCGGTCAGCGTGCCGTACAGGAGCGCCGCCGGGACCGAGGCCACCGAGAACGTACACATCAGCACCGCGTTGGTGAGGGTCAGCACCAGGCTGCAGACAAACGGGCCGACGATGAAGAGGGGTTTGGGCTTCTGTCCCGCGAGGTCGGAGCGCCCGAGCGCGAGAGCGTAGGGCTTCGGCATCAGCACCATGAACCAGAACGCGCCGAGGGCCTGGAGCGCGACACAGGCGACCGCGACGGCGAGCCAGTTGATGTGAAACGAAGGGTCGAACATGGGGGTCTCCGGTTGAGTGAGCGCCCACCGTACGAACCTGCTGTGGCCACCGTGGTGGCAGCAGCCCGTCGACGACGGAGGCGTCGCGCGCGCCTGGGGGAACTCGTATGGGCAGCCGGTGATTTCCCCCGAGGGGACGCTCACCTTCTCGTTCGACGTGCAACCGCGTCGAGTGGTCGCTATGATGGGCATCATCTCATGCGCTACCCCGAAGAGCACAAGGACGCCGTTCGCAGCCGCATCATCGAAGAGGCCAGCCGCGCGCTGCGGAAGGCCGGCATCGACGGCGTGAGCATTCCCGCGTTGATGAAGCGGGCCGGGCTCACCCACGGGGGCTTCTACGCCCACTTCGAGAACCGGGACGAGCTGGTGGCCGAGGCCGTGCGCTTCGCCGGCAGCGAGACGGGCGCGGGCGTGTTCGAGCGCGCGTCGAGCCTCGACGAGGCCCTCTCGACGTACCTCTCGGCTCAGCACGTCTCGTCGCCAGAGGGCGGGTGTGTGGTGGCGGCGCTGGGCGCAGAGGGGCCGCGGCAGGCCGCTCCGGTGCGGCGCGCCTTCGCGTGGGCGGCGCGCGGCCTCATCGACCTCGTGCAGCAGAAGCTCTCCCCCGGCCGGGAGCGCGCGCGACCGACGGACGAGGCCCTCGAGGTCACGGCCCGCATGGTGGGCGCCGTCGTGCTGGCCCGGCTCGTCGATGACGAGGCGCTGGCGCGGCGCCTCCTCTCGGTCGCCCGGCGCACCTGAGGCACCCCGAAACGAGTTGTCGCCCATGACGTACGGCCTTTGAGATGATGAACAACATCCAAAAGGAGCATCGGTGATGAGACGAGTCGACGTGACGCGGTACGGACCCTGGGCGCTGGTGACCGGCGCCTCGGACGGCATCGGGCAGGCCTTCGCGCGCGAGCTGGCCGCCGATGGGCTGAAGCTGGTGCTGGTGGCGCGCCGCCGCAAGGCGTTGGAGGACCTCGCCCGCGAGCTCTCGCCCGCTGAGGTGCTCGTCGTGGACGCCGACCTGTCGACCGAGGCCGGAGTCCAGGCGGTCGAGGCCGCCATCGCGCCGCTCGACGTGGGGCTCTTCGTCGCCTCGGCGGGCTTCGGCACCTCGGGAGACTTCCTTCACAACGAGCTCACCGCCGAGCTCTCGATGCTCGACGTCAACTGCCGGGCGGTGGTGTCGCTGACGCACACGGTGGGGCGACGGCTCGTCCGCCGCGGCCGGGGCGGGCTGGTGCTGCTCAGCTCGCTGGTGGCCTTCCAGGGGGTCAAGCGCGCGGCGCACTACGCGGCGACGAAGGCCTGGGTGCAGTCCTTCGCCGAGGGGCTCGCGCTCGAGCTGGCCCCGACGGGCGTCGACGTGCTCTCGGTGGCGCCCGGCCCCATCGCCTCGGGCTTCGCGGCGCGGGCCAACATGTCGATGTCGATGTCGGCGACGCCAGCCACGGTGGCGCGGTCGAGCCTCAAGGCGCTCCCGCGCGGTGGCACGGTGCGCCCGGGGCTGTTGTCGAAGCTGCTCGAGTGGTCGCTCATGTTCCTCCCGCGCTGGGGCCGGGTGCGCGCGATGTCGCAGGTGATGGCGGGCATGACGAAGCACCAGCTCCCCGCGGCGACGGCGGCGAAGTCGTGACGGGCCTGCACCGCGCGCTCCTCGTCGGCGCGCTCGCGCACGGAGCCCTCTCGGCGGCGTGTCTGGTGGCGCTCACCCGGCAGGCCGAGCCGATTCTCGGCGTGCACCCGGCGCTCAAGCCCTTCAAGTTCGCGGTGTCGATTGCGTTGCTGCTGGGCTCGCTCGCGTGGGTGCTGCCCCGGGTTGAGACGACGCCCTTCGTCCGGGAAGCGCTCGCGTGGCTCCTGCTCGGCACCATGGTGGTCGAGATGGCCATCATCCTCGGCCAGGCGTGGCGCGGCACCACCTCGCACTTCAACCTGCGCACGCCCTTCGACGCGGGGCTGTGGCACGCGATGCAGGCGGCCATCGTGCTGGCGACGGTGGGGCTGGTGGCCATCGCGGTGCTGGCGACGCGGCGGCCGCTCGAGGGGGTCGACGAGGTGCTGCAGTTCGCGTGGCGCGCGGGGCTGTGGCTCACCCTGCTGGCGGCGGTGTCGGGCTTCCGCATGGGCGGCGGCCTGGCGCACTCGGTCGGCGGCCCCGATGGGTCCGCGGGCTTCTGGTTGGTGAACTGGAGCCGCACCCTCGGCGACCTCCGCGTCTCGCACTTCGTGTCGCTGCACGCGCTGCAGGTGGTGCCGCTGGTGGCGTGGCTCGCCGCCGCGGTGCTGCCGACGTCAGGCCAGTGGGCGTCGGTGGTGGGCACCTCGGCCCTCGCGTTCGCGCTGTGCGTCGGTACGCTGGCGCAGGCGCTTCTTGGGCGGCCGGTGGTCTGAGCGGCCGATTCCTGTGGTGAAGGGGAACGAGGCCACCGGAGCCCTTGAAGCGCCTCGCGCTCCCAACAACGCCCGGCGTTCGCCGTCAGGAGCGGCGCTGGGCCCCTCAGCGCAGTGACGAGCGCGCCACGCCCTCGGCCAGCACGAGAGGCAGGAAGACGAGCTCCCAGGTGGTGAAGCCGGCCGGGCCACTCGAGGCGTGAGGCCCGGTGACGGAATGGCCGTTGAACACGAGGTGGTGGGTGATGCGCGCCCACCCATACACACCCACGTACATCACCAGCAGGCCGACGAACGCCGCCGAGACTGGGCGCGGCCTGCGGGGAAATGGTGGAGACGAGGCCATGGCCGAAGCGTCGCGCGGCGCCCCGGCTCGTTCCAGCGCCGTCTCGCGCGGCTGGAGGAAACGCCCGTGTCACGACATGCCCCAGCAGCCGCGACGTCGACGCGTGCGAACGAATCGAGCTTGCGTAAGCCCCGCCTGCCTTGGCACGTGCACGCCCCATGGAGCTTCGCCGTCGAGCAGTCATCGCGTTGGTCGTGCTGAGTGCGTGTGGTGCGGGGCCGGTCTCGCCGGCTGATGGAGGGGCTGCGGCTGGTGGCGCTGCGGGCGCCACGGCTGGTGGAGACGCTGGCGGCGTCTCGGGTGGGTCGGCCGGCGGAGGGGCAGGAGTCGTCGCTGGCGGCTCGGCCGGTGGAGACGCGGGCGGCAGCGGGGGCGGCGGCGACGCGGGGGGCGTGGCTGGCGGCGCTGCCGGGGGCGCTGGGGCGGGTGGCATGGGTGGCGGCGCGGCCGGGCTGCGCAACGTCACGCCGCCGTCGTTCTTCGGGACCTTGCGGGTGTTCGGCACGGTGACGGTGGTGAACCCGGGGTCGGGCGTGCCGGCCAACGGCACCTGGCAGCCCAGCACGGGCCTCACCTTCAGCTACCAGTGGGAGCGTTGCGCGGGCGCCGGGCCGACCTGTTCGGCCATCGCGGGCGCGACGCAGGGGAGCTACCGCATCACCGCGGCCGATTTCGGCGCACGGCTCCGGCTCCTCGTTACGGCGACGGACGGCACCCAGCCTGTGAGCGCAGCGTCGCAGGTGACGTCTGCGGTGCAAGCGCCCACCGCGACCGAATGCACGCTCACCAGCACCACTCGCAGCCCCGGCCAGGTGCTCGAAGAAGCCAGCGTGCCGTGGACGAACCCGAACCTGGCCCTCACCGAAGACGGCATGGGCGCGACGGTGACGTTGCTCCCTGGCCGCTCGTCGCAAGTGCTTCGTCTCTCGGGCTTCGGCCTCAACCTGCCACCTGGCGCGGTCGTCACCGGTGTCCGCGTCGAGGTTCGCCACCGCGCCTCGGTGCCCGGAGCCATCACCTTCGAGAGCCTGCGCTTCTCGAACCCCACGCGGAGCAGCCAGGCGCTCCCGCTCCCGGGCACGACGTGGACCACGGCGTTGCAGACGGTGACCGCGGGGTCGGCGTCGACCAACCCGCTGGGGCTCCTCGAGTCGTCGGTGAACTCGCCGGACTTCCGGTTCGACCTCGTGGTGCGCAATCAGGCCGTGGTGCCGGCCGACGCCATCATCGACGTCGCGCGCATCATCATCGACTACGCGAGCGGGACCATCGTCGACGGCAACCCGGCGGGCGCGGTCTTCACCAGCGTGTCGACTGCAGCGGGCCAGGTGCCGTGGACGACGCCGGCCAATGCGCGCACCGCCGACGGCATGGTGACCGAGTCGTTGCTGACGATGACGGGCCTCGCCTCGGAGACGTTCCGGGCCACCAACTGGGGCCTCACGCTGCCGCCTGGCGTCACGTCGCCGAGCGTCCTCGTCCGAATGCGGCGGCGGAACGTGGCGGGGTCGTCGGTCATCGACCGGCGGGTGGCGCTCGTGCGCGGCTCCAGCACCCTGGCGACGTGGCCCACCTCGTCGAACCTCGGCTGGTTCTCGACGATGACGACGTCGACGTTCGGCAGCGCCAACAACCGGTGGATGGGTCAGGTGAGTGCGGCCGACGTCACCGCGAGCGACTTCGGCGTCGAGCTGAACGTCGACACGCTCTCGGGCGGGGTGCCGGGTCGGCCTGCCATCGACGAGGTGCTGGTGTCGGTGGTGCATTCGGTGACGCAGCAGGTGACGCCGCCCACCGTGCCGACGATGGCGACGTCGGTCGAGCCGCGCGTGACGTGGGTGATGCCGGGCAACGCCGCGATGCAGGACTCGGCCTCTGCGACGGCCACTTTCACCTCTGCGCTGCTGTCGACACGGCTGGTGGCATCCGACTTCAACTTCGGGCTCCCAGCCGGGGCCTTCGTCGGCGGCCTTCAGCTGCAGGTGCGCAAGAGCGCCTCGGTGCTCAACGCGGTGCGAGACGAGCTGGTGCAGCTGCGGCTGGGCGCCGTCACGAGCCAGTCGCGTGCGAACACGAGCACCACATGGTCCCTCCCCGTCAGCGTCGTGACGTACGGCAGCGCCCAGGAGCGCTGGGGCTTCGACGACCAACTCACCGCTGAGGCCCTGAGCGCGCCAGATGCGGTGGTGCTGCTGTCGGCCACGACGAACGCGTTCTCGTCCGTGGCCCAGGTGGAGTCAGTGCAGGCCACCGTGCATTGGTGCCCCGCGCCGTGACAGGCTCTCGACCGACGTCTGGAAGAACAACCGGTCCGTGCCCATGCGCGCGCTCGCTCGGGGTCAGCGCCCGTTGAGCAGCTGTCGGAACAGCCCCAGCGCCGTGCCGCCCAGCACCTCGTGGAGCCGCACGCGGTTGGGTACGGCGGGAGGCTCCCAGCTCGTGGGGATGCGGCCCTCGACGAAGAGCTGTCTGGCGTCGTCACGCGTGAAGTACCGGGTGCCATCGTCGGCGCGACGGCCGAACACCTGCAGCACGATGCTCATCTCGGCTTGCTGGGTGACGCGCCCGCGCAGCCCCGGGTCCTCTTTCGCGAAGTGCTCGGCGGCGTCAGCGAGGTCCTTCGCGGTGAGGCGCTCGCCATCTCGGGAGAAGCCCATCAACACGTCGAACCGCTCGGGGTGCACGCCGTTCTGCCTGATGCCGCTGCTGCCGGTGTGGTCGAGGTTCGAGCCGTTGAGCGTGAAGAGGTTGAAGGAGCCCTTGAGGTCGTCGGTCGCGTCGGCGCCGCGCGTGAGGATGGTGCGGGTCGCGGTGTCCGGGCCAAGCTGGCTGAGCGCGCGCTCGAGGTCAGGAACCTGAACGGTGCCGTCCTTCGCGGTCTTGAGCATGCCCGCGTTGAACATGCCGGAGAGCGCGGGGCAGGGAATCTTCTTCGACAGCTCGGCCTTCTCCTCGGGCGTGAAGGGGCTCTCGACCTGGGTGGGCGAGGTGTGGCGCGCCGGGGCGGCGTCGAGGTCCATCGGTGGAGCGCCCGTTCTCGGGGCTGCTGACGTGGGCGCCCAACCCGTCGGCGAGGTCGTCGGCGCTGGCACCGCGGGTGCGGCGCCCGACGTGGAAGACGCGACGGGAGGGGCGTTCGCTGGGCGCTGGATCTTCATGGCCACCTCGTAGCAGCAGGCGCCCGCACGGCCAATGAAGGGGGCCTACCGGCCTCCGACGGGCAGGCCGCTGGGCACCTGCTCGGGCACGGTGGTGTCGAACGCCCCGTCACTCAGCGCCTCGAGGAAGGCGATGACGTCGTCAGTCTCCTGGGCCGAGAAGCCCCGCACGCCGCGCAGCGCAGGGTCGAGCTGCCGGTCGACGCGGCCGTAGAACTGCAACACGGCCCGCAGCGTCGGGAGTGAGCCGTCGTGCATGTACGGCGCTGTCTTCGCCACCAGCCGCAGGGACGGCGCCCTGACGCCGGTGGTGAGCCCCGACACCCCCAGCCGGTGGAGCTGGTAGTCCGAGAACATCGGGCCACCGTGGCAGGCCGGGCAGCCGTGCTGGCCGAAGGCCACCTGGCCGCGTTGCTGCTGCGCCGAGAGCGCGCGCCTGTCGAAGGTGGAGTTGCGCTCGACCAGGCCCCGCTCGAAGGCGGCGAGCGCCCGGGTGATGGTGTCACGTGAGATGCCCGCGGCGCCGAACGCGCCGGAGAACCGGCTGACGTACTCGGGCGTCGCCCGCAGCCGGGCCTCGACCTCGGGGAAGATGGACGCTTCGGTGAAGCGCGTGCCGCGCATCTCGTCGGCCGCGAGAATGGGCTGCGCGGCTTGTGCCTCCAGCGAGCGGACGCGGTGGTCCCAGAACATCGGGGCGCTCGCCGGGTCGGGCCCGGTGTCGCGCGCGGTGACGCCGTTGAGCGCGGTGTTGAGGACCGTCATCGAGTTGCGGGTGGTGACGTGGCCCCGGGCGCGGCGCGCCTGGCCCAGGCCGGTGCCTCCGGTGCCGATGGACAACGCACGAGCGTCGGCCCAGGCGAGGCTCGGGTGGTGGCAGGTGGCGCAGGCGATGTCGCGGTCGCCCGACAGAATGGGGTCGAAGAACAGGAGCCGGCCCAGCTCGACGGTGGCAGGGCTGGCCGGGCCGGTCGCGGGCTGCATCGGGGCCGGCACGGTGGCCTCCGTCACGTCCGTGAGCGCGGTCTCGTCGAAGTCACCATCGCGCCGGTCGAACGCTTCGGGCCCACAAGCGACCAGCAGGAGACTGAGGAGGAGGTGCCGTCGGGTCATGCCACCAGGGTGTCTGGCTCCGAGAAAAAGTGATCACCCCCTCTCTCGAGCGAAGCACCGGTGACCGCCGGTCGCGAGGGCTCGAGGTGTGTCGTCTGCCCGCAACGAGCCACGGCCGGCTCGCAGCTCATCGGTTTTACTCAGCTCAGCAACCTGCTCGGCCCGCTGAGGAGCCGCCCCACCTCGAGACGTGGCGCCAGGGGGGGCCGTCTCCGGCTCCTAGGCGGGGGGCATCGGCAGCGGGTGGCGAAACTGGCGCAGGTCCTGCCCCTCGAGGCCGGGCCGCAGGTAGTGGTTGAAGCCCCAGCTGCTGGTGTTCTCACCCGACAAGTCCCGCGGCATGGCGTAGCCGAAGCCGCCCAGGTTGGTGAGGTTGCGGTTGTTCGGCCCCAGGTCGGTGCGGTTGTACAGCTGGGCGTTGAGCGCCTGGTTCTCATAGTCCTGCGGCGTCAGGCCCATGGCCTGCAGCACCGTCACCAGCAGCCGGTTGTACGAGGCGCCCCACCAATTGTTGCCGAAGGTGGGCGAGCCCACCACCTCCGAGAAGCCGTCTCCGCCCGCGAAGGTGCCGGCGGCGCGGTTGGCGTAGTCGATGTAGTGGCCCGAGCCGAGCGAGCCGCCGGCGTTGCCGAACAACATCACCGGGTGTGAGCCGTAGCCGTGCGCGATGCCGGACTCGGCGGTGAAGTAGACGAGCGAGTTGTAGAGGTACGAGCGGCCATTCGACGGGTCGATGGCCGACGCGAGGCGCTGCAGCAGCGGCGCGACGAAGGTGCGGGCGATGGCCGTCTTGCGCTCGGCGGTGAGCTGCCACGAGGGCCGCCCCCCAAAGGTGCTGAAGGGCACGTGCGAGACCTCTTCGTGCTGGTCCACCTGCCCGTTGAGCGTGCCGCCCAGCATGGGCGCGCCGATGGTGAAGACGCGCGCCGAGTCACACATGATGGCGGCGGCGATGAGGTCGGCCAGCGCCTGCCCCACCGCGGCCTGCGAGGCGGCCTGCCACACCTGGCCCGAGCGCCCGAGCGTCCGGTGCGTGCAGCTCGAGGTGGTGACGCGGGTGAGGCTGGCCTGCGCGTCGCGGAACTGGTCGAGCGCGTTGTCGAGGGTGCGCTTGTCGGCCGCGCTGGTGAAGCGGCTGTTGCGCACGCGCCGATAGTCCTCCTGCACCCGCGAGAGGATGTCGTGGCGCGGGTGCTGGCTGGTGGTGGAGCCGCCTTCAGGCAGCGCGCCGTTGGAGAAGAGCCGGTTGTAGAGGGCCGTCAGGTCCTCGCCCAGGCAGCTGGCGTAGCCCGCGGGGCCCCCGCTGGAGACATAGGAATACGTGTCGGGGCCGTAGCCCGCGTTGCCACAGAAGATGTGCGGCAGCCCGGCGGGGTTGAAGCCCCGGTGCTTGTTGAGCACCACGTCGGCCGTCTCGATGGTGGGCAGCGCTCCGCGCTCTGGCGCGTCGGCCTGGATGCCGCCCAGCACCCACGCCGCGCCGTGGCCGTAGCGCACGCTGTGGTTGAGGCTGCGCATGATGGTCATCGACGACAGCCAGGGGTTGAAGTGCGCGCCCGCCACGAGGCTCAGCGGCGAGGTGGACGTGGGCACGAAGTCGCGCAGCGGTTGGTGCCGAATGGCGTGGTGCCCGTTGCCCGGCATCAGCACCTGGGCCGGCTGGGCGAGGTTGGTGATGGGCGAGCCGGTGTTGGGCAGCCAGGCCGCGTGGTGGCCCATGTCGTAGGGCGTGATGATGGAGATGAAGCGGCGCACCGGCGTGCCCTGCGCGCGCGCCTCGGCCGGCAAGAGCGACTCGAGCAGGGGAATGGCCAGCCAGGCCCCAGCGGCGCCGCGCAGGAACATGCGGCGGGACAGGCGGTCGTACGTCATGGCGAGCTCCTCAGGGTGCGGTGGCGAAAGCGCGAGTCCAGCACGGCGCTCTCGAAGAGGCGGCGCAGGGGCGCGCCGTCGGCGAGGGACTGGTACATGTGGCGCCGCTCACACGAGGCGCCGCTGGCCGGCGGCAGCGCCTGCAGGCCGTTCAGGTACGCCGAGAGGTTGCGGGTGATGCACGAGCGCAGGGCCGCCGTCTGGGCCACCACCGCGCTCAGCTCGAGCCCATCGGCCACCGTGTGCCCCAGGCCCAGCGGGCCCGAGAGGTCGGCCGTCGACGACACCGGCAGCTGGCCCACCACGTTCCACGTCGCGTCGAAGGCCAGCTCCGTCGTCTGGTAGCGCCCGAGCGCGTCGTAGCGGCTGAGCGCGAAGCCCAGCGGGTTGATGAGCTGGTGACAGCCCTGGCAGGGCTGCACGCTCGTCTTGGCGTGGTAGCGCTCCCGCGTCGTCATCGTCGCGTCGGGCAGCGGGGCGGCGAGCGAGTTGGGGGGCAGGTTGCCGGGCTGCGGCGTGGGCAGGCACAGCACGTCACGGCGCAGGTGAATGGCGCGCAGAATCGGGTTCTCGGTGTGCGTGCCCGACGACAGCATCGCCGCGCGCGTCAAGAGCCCGCTGCGCTGGCCAGCCGGAAAGCGCACCGCCGTCTGGGTCGTGACGGTGGCTGGCGCGGGCGTCTGCTGGCCATAGACGTGCATCAACCCCGGGTGCCGCGCGAAGGACACGTCGCTGGTGAAGACGTCGGAAAGGGTCCCGCCCGAGTCGTTCACCCACCGCCACAGCTCGAGCACCTCGTCGCGCATCGCCGCGCGCAGGCCGTCGTCGAGCGTCACGCCCGCGCGCACCCGCAGCGAGCGGGGGTGGTTCTGCTCGATGAAGCCGGGCAGCCCGTCGAGGTGCAGCCACTCGCGCGAGAACTGCGTCACCACCGCGCCCATGCGGGGCTGCACCAGCGCCAGCGCCCGCTGGAAGTCGGCGTCGCGCTGCAGGTCGGCGCTGGCGGCCAACGCCAGCAGCGCCTCGTCGGGCGGCGCCTGGGTGAAGGTGTAGGCGAGGCGCCGGGCGATGGCGTGCGACGACAGGGCGTGCGTCGGGCCCGACACCGGGCGCAGGTCGGTCTCGAGGTGGAAGAGGAAGGCCGGCGCCAGAAGCGTCTTCACCACCACCGCCTCGACGCCCTCGCGGCTCGTCGGAGCCAGGGCGAACTCCCGACGGAAGGCGGCGAGCTCGTCGTTGCCGGCGGCGGCGCCCGCTTCGATGGGCCGGCCCCACGCGCGCAGCGTGAGGTTTCGAATGAAGGCGTCTTCGCAGGCATCGGAGAGGGCCGTGGGGCTCGGCGCCGGGCAGGTGGCGGGGCCCAGCGCGAGGAAGGCGGACACGAAGCGGCCGTAGGCGGCGGGCGCGCCGATGGCCGTGGCGACACCATCGGCGATGGCGAACGTCTCTCTCGCGTGCAGCACCGAGAAGTTGGTGTCGGCCGTCGAGTAGCCGCCGGTGACTTCGGGGGGCAGCCGTCCGTCCGCGTCCACCTGGCGCAGGAGCGTCGCCGCGTCGGCCGCGCCCAGGCCGTGCGTCACCAGCGCCCGCAGCGCGTTGAGGTACTCGGCGCGGGTGAGGCGTCGCGCGTCGAGCGTCGGAGGCGCTTCGTCGGCCTCGCAGGTGAAGGGGTTGCCCTCGCCCGGCGTCAGCGGGGGCGTGGGGGGCGCTGGGGCCCCGTCAGGAGGCCGCTCCGGCGTCCCCACTGGAAGCTGCGCCACCGGAACCGGGGCCACGGGTGAGGCCGCGGGGGCCCCCAGAATGGCTCCCTCACACCCGGCAAGGAGCACCACCGCCAGCCAGTCGAAACGTGAACGCACGCCTGGTTGGTGCCGGGGCGGGGGCGAGTCGTGGCGAAAACGACAGGAAGGTGAGGAACCCCCGTTTTTCTGGGAGATTGTGAAGGCGTGTCGCGCGCCGCCCTCGTGTTGACGTGGTGTCTGGGGGCCTCGGCCCTGGCCGCCGTGCCCGGCCTCACGCTGCGCTGGAGCGCCCCGCCCGGCTGCCCCACCTCCACCCAGGTGGAGGACGCCGTCGAGCGGCAGGTGAGCGGCGCGAGGGCCGAGCCCGCCCTCACCGTCACCGGCCGCGTCGCGCTGGCCGATGACGGGCGCTGGCAGGTCGAGCTGCGCAACGCGCTGGGTGGCGAGCGCACCCTCACGGGCGCGACGTGCACCGCCGTCTCGGCCGCGGCGGTGGTGGTGGTGGCGTTGATGGTCGACCCGCTCGCGGTGGCTGAGGCGCCCGTGCTCGAGGCGCCGCCCCCCGTGCGCTTCAGCCTCGGCCTGTGGGCCAGCGCCGACACCCACACCCTGCCTGCCCTCACGCCCGGGCTGGGCCTCACCGTGGGGCTTCGGGGGCCGGTGGGGCTCGGGCTCGAGCTCCAGGGGCAGGGCTTTCTGCCCCAGTCGACGGCGACGATGCCGGGCGCCACCCTCACGCTCTACACCGGCGCCGTGGGCGCCCGGTGGGACGTCGAGCTCGGCCCCTTCTTCGTCGCGCCGGTGGTGGCGCTCGAGGCAGGTGGCCTGCGCGGCCGCAGCTTCGGCCTCTCGGACCCAGCGGTGAACACCGCGCCCTGGCTCGCGGGTCGGGCCGGGCTCGCGCTGGGCCTCGTCTGGCGGTGGCTGCGGGTGGGGCTTCGCGCCGAGGCCCTCGTGCCCATCACCCGCCCTCGCTTCACGGCGGGCGGTGTGGGCGACCTGGCGACTCCCGGCGTCGTGAGTGGGCGCGGCGCCTTCACCCTCGAGGTGCTCTTTCCGCCACGAGGTGGCACCCCTGGCCGCAACTGAGCACTCCAGATGACAGGGACGACGGCACAGCGCGGGCGTGACGAGGGGCCGCCGCCGCCCCTGCCCGGCGACTTCGCGGCCCTGTACGAGCAGCACCTCACCTTCGTCTGGAACAACTGCCGGCGCCTGGGGGTGCAGCCCGCGCAGCTCGACGACGCCGTGCAGGACGTCTTCCTCGCCGTCTACCGCCGGCTGCCGGAGTTCCGTGGCGAGGCGTCCTTCAAGACGTGGCTGTTCCACTTCGTGCTGCGGGTGTCGGCCACCTACCGGCGGGCGGGCCGCGCCACCCAGCGACGCCTCGACGCCCAGGCCGCCGAGCCCAGCCGGCCGGTGGCGACGCCCGACAGCGCCGTCGAGGGCCGGCAGGCCGCCGAGGTGATGTACCGGGTGCTCGACGCGCTCACCGAGGAGCGCCGAGAACTCTTCGTCCTCGTCGAGCTCGAGGAGCTGTCGGTGGCCGATGCCGCCAGGGTCCTCGAGCTGAACCAGAACACCGCCCACTCACGCCTGCGAGACGCCCGCCGCGACTTTGCGCAGGCCGTCGAGCGGGAGCGGGCCAAAGAAGCCTGGAGGACGCGATGAACTCGCTCGACCCGAAGTCCAGAGACGTGCTGCGCGCCGGCCAGGCCGAAGAAGGCCCGACGGGCGCCGACCGGGAGCGCCTGCGTCAGCGGCTCGCGGTGGCGCTCGCGACGGGCGCCGTCGGCCCCGAGCTGCCTGAGCCTCCCGCGGTGGCGGCGAAGGGCCTGGGCCTGCGCGCGGTGGTGGGCGGAGTGGGCGTGGTGAGCAGCCTCGTCATCGGCGTCGTGGCGGTGGTGGCGACGCGGCCGGCCGTTCAGCCGCCAGTCGTCGAAGCGCGGCCCGTGGTGGTCGCGCCGGCGGCAGACGTGGCGCCCGGGGTCGAGCCGGCTGAGGTGTCGCCGCATGACGAACCCACGGAGCCGCCGAGCGCGCCCGGGCCCGCGCCGCGGGTCGTGAAGAAGATGGTGAAGAAGGTGGTTCGGCCGCCCGAGCCGGTGGCGCCGCCGGTGACTCCAGTCGTCGTCGCGCCGCCGGCGGGTGCCTCTCTTCCCGTGGCGTCGCCATCGCCCGACGAGCTCGAAGCCGAGACGCAGGGGCTGCGAGAGGTCCAACTCGCCCTCCGCGCGCAGCAGCCACGCCGCGCCCTCGAGCTGCTCGACCAGCAGGACGCCCGGTTCTCGCGCGGGCAGTTGCGTCAGGAGCGCGCGGGTGCGCGGGTGTTGGCGCTGTGTGCCACCGACGCCATCGCTGGCGCCGACGCCCTCGAGCGCTTTCGCGCGGCACACCCGACGTCGCCTCTGCTGGCGCGCCTGAAGGGGGCGTGCGGCCGATGAAGCGCGACACGGTGGCGGCGCGAATGAAGGTACATGGCGTGGGTGGAGGACGCGTCGGCGGGGGCGCGGCGCGTGGCTGCGCGCAGGTGAGGAAGCGCGACGACGTGGCGGCCCTGAGAAGACGCGACTCGCCGGCTTCAGGCCGCGCCCTCGGTGTGCCGTTCGCGTGCCCCCGCCGACTCCCATCCGCGCCAGGGACAGGAGCGCTCGCTCGATGAGGGCTTCACGCTCACTGCTGTTGCTCGCGTGGATGACGGCCTGCGGCTTCGAGGTGCCGCTCGGCTTCGACGACGCGGGGCCCTGCGCGCTCGAGCCACGGGTCGCCGGTCATCGGGTCGACGCCACCTTCGGGACGTGCGGGGTGGTGAGGGTGGACGTGGCGGGCGTCGACAACGTGGGCCTCGGCACCCAGGGCCTCGCCATCGACCCCACCGGGCGTGCGCTGCTCGCTGGCACCGCAGGCACTCCGGCCGACCGGGACCTCGCGGTCGTGCGCCTGACCGAAGCGGGCGCGCTCGACTCCACCTTCGGCATGAACGGGGTGGGGCAGGTCTCGGTGACGACCGCCGACATCGGTCACGGGTTGTCGCTCTCAGTCGATGGCACCATCTTCATCGCGGGCGAGTCGAAGACCATCGGCAACGAGCCCATCGCCGTATTGGGCAAACTCTTGCCCAGTGGGCAGCCCGACCCGGCCTTCGGCGTCGGCGGCCACGAGAAGGTCTCGGTCGCGTTCGGCAACCCCGGCGCCTGTCTCGGCGTGTGGCGGCGCGACGATGGCAGCGTGGTGTGCACGGGCACGTCGTGGAACGTCTTTCCCGGTCCGGGAGACCTGGTGGCCATCGCGCGCGACGGCACCGCGGCGCAGCCGGCGACGGGCTTTGGTGCCAGTGGCTCCACCGTGGTCGACTTCGGCGGGCTCGACCAGCGGGGCAACGCGGGGGTTGCGACGGCATCGGGTCAGCTCGTCCTCCCGGGGCGCACCAGCGCCGGCGCGGCGAGTGACTTCGCCCTGGCGCGCCTCGACTCGAGCGGGAGGCTCGACCCGTCCTTCACCGACGCGCGCGGACTCGCGGGCCTCGTGCAGGTCGACCTCCCTGGCAATGACGACGAGTGCCTGGCCGCCTTCGCTGCGCCCGACGGAGCCGTCTGGTGCATGGGCCGGGCGCGCACGCTGGCCAACACCTTCGAAGGCGCGCTCGTGCGGGTGTTGGCATCGGGGGCGGTCGACCCGTCCTTCGGTGTCGATGGCCGGGTGGTGCTGCCCACCTTCTCGGCGGTCTGGGCGATGGCGCCGCTCGATGACGGCACGTTCCTCATCGCAGGTGACGCGCAAGGCGGGGCGGGAACCGGCGCGCTGGCGCTGCAGGTGGTGGACGGCGCTGGGCGTGCAGTGGACCCCCTGGTGACGTTCGACGTGACGTCGGGCCCCGACTCGGCCCGCGCGGTGGTGCGCGATGCGCATGGGCGCCTATGGGTCGCCGGTGCGGCGAACCGCGACTGGGTGGTGCTCCGCTTTGTCCGCGATGCGCGGCCTTCGACGATGCGGGTGGCGAACGAGTGCGCATCGGCTCCGTCGTGGCCCCTGTTGCTGATGGCGCTGTGGGTGGTGCTGCGGCGCTGGCGCTGAGGCGGAGCAGCGCTCCCGCTGCACGCTTCATGCGTCGACGCCGACGCGTTCGGCAGCCCACGCCGACCCTCACGGGCACACGCTCGACGCGCGCAGCGGCCCGCTGACGAGGTGGGTGATGGGGTGGCTGCGGGCGTGGGCAGAGGCCGGGAGCACCTGCCACGTCAACCCGTCGCTGCTCCGGTAGATGCGCTCGAACGCGTACTCGGCCTGCCACCCGCCCTTGAACGCGACGAGGGTGCCCGCGCGGGTGATGACCACCGGGCCAATGGAGACGTCGCTCGGCAGGCTCTGCGCTGACGCCCACGTGAGGCCGTCGGCGCTGCGATAGCGGGTGGCCCCGTTCCACAGCAGGAAGGCGCCGTTGGCGTACACGCCGTTCGAGGTGAAGCCCGAGGCGACGGTCTGCTGCGCCCAGGTGGCGCCCCGGTCGGTCGAGGTGCAGAGCGCGCCGCTCCATCGCACGAGGATGAGCGTCGTCCCGTGCGCGAGCAGCCCCCGCACGCCAGCCAGACAGGGCGCCGGGAGCGCGACCGTCGTCCAGGTCACCCCCAGGTCGTCGCTGGCCTTGAGGGCGTCATCGAGGGCGATGAAGAAGCGGCCGCCACCGCCTGGCAGAAATGCAGCGTGGCGCGTCACCGAGCCCGTGCGCAGGTCTCCGCCCGCGCTCCAGGTGCCGCGCTGGCCGTCGAGGCGTGACACCTGCGGCGGCCCCGAGGCCCCGATGACGGCCTGCGCGCTCGCCGCGATGGCGCCAAACGACGTGCCGGTGGTGACGTCTTCCCACGACACGCCGTCGAGCGTTCGTCGCACCCGGCCGGGCGCTCCCCAGCCCCACGTGGCCACGACCGAGGCGCCCGTGTGCA
The DNA here is from genome assembly GCA_033763395.1 of Myxococcaceae bacterium. Taxonomy (GTDB): domain Bacteria; phylum Myxococcota; class Myxococcia; order Myxococcales; family Myxococcaceae; genus Xiheimicrobium. The sequence goes on along the minus strand of JANRKQ010000242.1, from coordinate 24,476 downwards.
CGAGGCCCATCGACGCCCACGGGTGGTGAAAACACTCGACGAGCGGAGGGTCTCCACAGCGGGTGCCGGCCGCTTCGTCACGGTCGTGAACCCAGGTGCGCCCGTCGTCGCATGACAGCGTGGTGCGGCCGAGCCGCCCCTGCGCGATGAGCACATCGACCAACCGTTGCCCGGCATCCGGCGGGGAGCCAGCGTCGACCGTCGCCGGGGGAGCGCCAGCATCCACCAGGCCAGCGTCGGCCGCCGCGACCGAAGCGCCAGCATCGGGCTCGCCCGCGTCGGGCGAGGCCTCCACCCGGCCAGCGTCGACCAGGCCCGACCCGAAGAGGCCCGTCCCCGCGTCGTCGAGGGCCCCGAGGTTCGGCAGCCCGGCTGCCTCGAGCGGGACCGCCGGCGGGCTGAGGTCGTGTCCCACGCCATCACAAGCCGCCAGGGTGAGCAGGAAGAGAGCCGAGCGCATGCCGTGTCAGTGTCGGGGGCCAGGGCGACTCGTGGGACAAACGTGAGGCAAGCCCGAAAGCCAGGCGTCGACCGGAAACGCCGCTGTGACGTGGTCCGGCTTTTCCCCGGGGCGGGGGTGGGCGACGATGCCCTGGTGACTTCCTGGGTCGTGCCCCTCGTGCTGGCGCAGGTGTTCCAGCCGGGCCCTCCCCTCAGCCTGCCGCGCCTCGAGGGGCCGGTGCAGATGCTGGCCGACGGCCGCGTGGTGACGTGCGGCGGTGTGGTGGGCCAGATGACGGTGGCGCTGCCCGATGGTGGCCAGCGCTCAATCCTCCTCAGCACCGACACCTGCGAGGTGCTCGAGCCGCGGCGCGGCCGATGGGTCTCGGGCCCGCGCGCGCCCTACGCGTTCGCCTTCACCAGCATGGTGCGGCTCCTCGACGGCCGCTTGATGGTGGTCGACACCGGCAACCCCGAGACGTTCTTCTTCCTCCGTGATGGTGGCGTGACGAGCGCACGGGGCCCCACGCCGGTCGACGAGCTGGCGATGGTCGTCACCGCCTCGGGCGAGGTGCTCGCCATCGGCGGTCAGCCCAGCGGTTCGGCCGTCGGTACCGTGCAGCGCTACTCGCCCGCGACGGACACCTGGGTTCGTGACGCCGGCCTGCTCGCGACGGGGCGGCGACGGGCGAGCGCGACGCGCGTGGACGACCAGGTCTTCGTCTTCGGAGGCGCGGCGCCCGCGGACTTCGAGGTGCTGAACGCGACCGGCGCGCGCACGTCGGGTGGCACGCTGCTGGCCGGGCGCACCGACGCCGAGAGCGTGCTGCTGCTCGATGGGCGGGTGCTGGTGCTGGGCTCCGGGGCGTCGACCGAGCTGGTTCCGCTCGACGGCGGCCCCAGCGTGCCCGGCCCTGCGTTTCCATCGTCCCTCGGCGCGGGGAGCGGGGCGGTGCGCCTCGTCGACGGGCGGGTGCTCGTGTTCGGAGGCTCGGGGGCCTTCAACGGCCGCGCGGCGTTCTCGTTCGAGCCGTCCTCGTCGACGCTCACCCGCCTCACCGACCTGCCTCAAACACGCACCGCGCCGACGCCCGTGCTGCTGCCTGGCGGCGATGTGTTGCTGATGAATGGTGGAGCCGGCGCCCTTCCCACCCCGGGGACCCAGCTCGTCTCGGTGACGCCCCTCTCGTCGAGCGCGCCGGTCGCCTTGCCCTTCACCGTCCGTCGCGCCGCGGCGCTGCGGCTGTCGCCCGACGAGGTGCTGGTGGTCGCCGTCGACGCTGCCGGGGTGACGCGGTGGCTCCTCGTCGGCCGCTCGCTGGCCGTGGCGAGCCAGGGGCTGGTGCCGGGCTTTCCCGGTCTCGTCGACGCGCTCGTGTCGTTGCCCGACGGCCGGGCGTTCCTCCTCGGCGGAGGCCAGACGGCCATCTTCCATCGGCCCTCGCGCTCCTGGGCGCGGACCTCGACGGTGCCCGCCAGCCCCACGGGCGTGCACCTCGCGCGCGTCGGCCGTGAGCTGCTCCTCGTGGGCACCGTCAACGGCGTCTTCCTCGGCGCCTTTGGCTACGACCCCGACGGCGACGCCTGGCGCGTGGTGTCGACGAGCATGGCCTTCGCGCCACGAATCGTGGCGGCGCCGCGCTCGGCGGTGACGGCGAACGAGCTGGTGGTGCTCAACGAGAACGGCGGTTCGGTCTTCGGCGTCGGTGCGTCGGGGACCTCACCCACCATCGATGGCCTCACGTTTCCGGGCCCCCTCGTCGGAGCGGTCGCGCGGCTCGACGGCACGGTGACGCTGGCCTTCGCGGGTGACGGTGGCGCCTGGACGTTCTCCCACCTTCGCCTGGGTGATGGCGGCGCCCTCGAGTTGACCGCTGGAACGGCGCTGGCGCTGGGAGATGAAGGCCGCGCCGTCACGACGCCGTTCGACGAGGTGGTGTGGGCGAGCCGGAGTGGGCCGGTCGACGGCGGCGTCACGCTGAGCCGCTGGGTGGACCCGACACCGATGACGGTGGGCCTCGGCGCGACGCGCGCGATGGCGCCCTGGTTCGACGGCACCGCGCTCGTGGTGACGGCCGATGCCGTCGTGACGAGCGGCCGCTCACGGGTGGCCGACACGCCGGCCTCGCCGCGGCTGCTGGGGGCGCAGGTCACGGGCCCGCGGTCGCTTCGTCTCTTCGGGACGCGGCTGCGCGGCTTCGGCACCTCGACGGGCGACGGGCCCTACGCCGCCGCGATGGACTTTCCCTTCGTCGTCCTCACGCTGCGCGAGGGAGACGTGCTGCCCACGCAGACGACCGCCTGGCGTGACGTCTTCGTCGACCTGGAGCTCGCCGTCGAGCCGCCCGCCGGGCCCGCCATGGTGACGGTGGTGGTGGCCGGCCACGCGAGCGAGCCGCTCGAGGTGTGGTTCGGCGACCCGCCCGGCAAAGTCTGTTCGTCGGGCGCCACCTGCGCGTCGGCGCGGTGTGACTGTGGGGTGTGTCAGTACCTGGCGGCTGGCCACGACGGTGGGCTGAGGCTGTGCCCGCCAGCAGACGCCGGCGTCGATGCGGGCACGGTGGACGCAGGGGCGGGTGGTGTCGACGGTGGTGAGCCCGACGCCGGGCCGGTGGATGCCGGGCCTGGCGCTCCCGATGCGTCGCTGCCGATGGACGGGGGCCCGGACGCGCCCGACGCGTCGTTGCCGACCGACGCGGGCCTCGAGGTCGACGCGGGCCTCGAGCCAGTGCCAGGTGCGCCGAGCGAGCCGTTCGCCGTCGGGTGCAGCTGTTCCCAGTCTGACCTGGCTTCAGTCGGATGCCTCGTGGCCGTCGGCCTGTGGCTCCGTCGTCGCTCGACCCGTCGAAGCGTCGCTGAGTGAAGGGCGGCGAGACGGGGCGGCACTGCTGTCAGCGCCCGGCCCATGCTGCTTCGGCCGGCAACGCACAGCGCACCAGCGTCACCAGCCACCTCAGCGCACGGACGGTGTCGCTCGCTCCACTGCGGCGAACCGTCGCTCGACCCCATCAAAACGTCGCTGAGTGAAGGGCGGCGAGAGCGGCGGCGGCTGTCAGCGCCCGGCCCACGCTGCTTCGGCCGGCAGCGCACAGCGCACCAGCGTCACCAGCCACTTCGACGACTCATGCCGGACGACCGCGAAGGCGCGCTTCTTCGACAGCCCCTCGGCCCGGGCCCGCTCACGCTCGGGCAGGAGGTGCTGAAAGCAGCGCTCGAGCACGGGGCTGCCCGACTGTGGCAGCGGCCAGCCCTTCGGCCACGCGCCCGTGGGAGCCGCGTCGGTGGGGCAGGCGCGCACGACGACCTGCTCCGGGACGTAGGGTGTGAGCGTCGCATCCTTGAACGCCGCCAGGGCGTCGAGCGCCTCGAGGAGCGGCGCCGGCGCGAGCGCACGGTCGTTCGGCTGGCCGACGGAGCCGAAGAACCGCACCGTCTTTCGGGTCGACCCGCTCCACCGCGTCACCACCTCGACGGTGGGGTGCATCTGACGAGTCCCCTGCACCACGTCGGGCAGCGTGAGGAAGGCGTCACCGCCCGCCGTCATCAAGCCGCGCGCCTCAGGGGGCAGCGTCGTCGAACGGGAGCGCCCGTCCGCGTCCGTCACCACCACCAGGCCATCGTCGTACAGCACCAGGCGTGGAAGCTCGGCCGTCTCACGCCAGGGCGCGCTCGATGGCGGCGGCACGTCGTGATGCGAGACCCACCACGCGATGCGGGGGGTGCGCTCGGCGCCGAGCACCACGCTCCCCCACAGCAGTGACACGAGCACCAGGCGCATGCGGCCTCCGCGACGAAGCGTAGCAGGGCACGTCGCCGAGGCCCCTCACTCCATGCCGGGAATCGTGCCCGCGCGCGTCCACCCGCGGTTGTTCGCGTCGAAGATGCCGACGCCGGCGTTGCGGTTGCGCGCCTCGATGGTGCGCCCGTCGCCGAGGCTGATGGCGATGTGGCCCGGCCGGTACAGCAGCGCCCCCGGCGTGCGCAGGGCCTGCTCCACGGGCATCGGCCTGGCCGCGTCAATCTGGTTCGCCGACCCGTCGGGAAAGCGCACGCCGGCCCGGGCTGCTGCCCACTCGACGAGCTCCGAGCAGTCGAGCGCGGCGGGGTTCGCGTTCGAGGGGCTGGCCTCGGCGCCGAACACGTAGCGGTTGCCGTTCTGCGAGAGGGCCTGGCGGAGGAACTCCTGGGTGCGCGCCGACGCCCGGGGCGCCTCGCCGGCCGCCTGCTCCACGCGGTTCGCCTCGAAGTCGCTCCGGCCCGACAGCGCGCTGAGCGCCGACGCGCCCTGCACGGCCTCACCACCGGCGGGCGTCGCGCCGCGCAGCTCGGGGGCCTGCCTCGCGATGGGCGCCGCGCCTTCGAACTCACTCACGCCCGAGAAGCCGACCGCGGGCGCTGCCGCGTCGTCGAAGAGCCCGCTGTCGAGCGGGGCCGGCGAGCCCACCGCGCCCGCGGCGCCGACGTCAGAAGGGAACTGCCGCGACACCTGAGAGGAACCGAGACCGTCGAGGACCATGGGCATTCTCCGAGAAAGAGCCGAGGAAGGGTGCTGCGTTCACTGCACGTGGAGGCGGAACACGCCGTTGTTGCGCGCGAGCTCGGCGTTGAGGTCGTCGCGGAAGCGGCGCTGGGTGGCGCCGTCACCCACGATGCCGATGCAGCCGGCCGTGCCGCGCGGGCCCCCGTCGGGGTGAATGCGGAGGTACTGGCGGTCGCGCCCCGCGCGGGCGTCGTAGAATCGGTCGCTGCCGGGCCGGTTCGGGTCCTCCATCGTGAAGGAGTAGCCCACGCCGTCGCGCACGAAGCTGCGGCCCCCTCGCGAGTCGAGGTGCTTCGTCACGTTGAACTCGCCCTGCGGCACCGAGAAGCGCTTCGAGTTGCCCGACGTGAACTCGTAGGTGTTGCCGTTCACCGTCAGGCGCCCCGTCGTCAGGCCGCGCCCCTCGCGCACCTGGTCGAGGCGCGCGGTGCCGTTCGGTGGTGGAGGCGCCGCCGCGCCGACGGCCTGGCTCGAGGCCACCGGTGTGAGGTGCTCGGCGCCCCGCAGGCGCGTGATGGCGCCCTCGGTGCGCGGGCCGAACCGGCCGTCGATGGGGCCCGGGTCGAAGCCGCTCTCCTGGAGCCGCGTCTGGAGGTCCCGAATGTCCGTCCCGCGCGCCGCCGGCGTCGTGGGCGTGGCCGGAACCGGGGCTCCCTCGAACGAGCTCTCTCCCGAGAAGCCAACCGGCGGCGCCGCTGGAGCCGGTGGTGGAGGCGGTGGTGGGGGCGCGACGGAAGTCGCGGTGCTGCTGGGTGTCACAGCAGGCGAGCCGAGTCCGTTGATCATCACATCCTCCGTGGCCGGTGCCTGTCGGCCGGAGCGGGTCACAGCAACCGCGATGCCGGAGACCGTGACGTGCGAAAGCAGATGGTTGGAGCGCGTGGTGTGACGTCCCAGTCTTCAGGGGCGGTGCGCGCGCACCATCATTCGTCGTTCACGGCGTGCCCGCCTCGGCTGAGACGAGCCCGCGCGCGAGGGCGTCGACGCGCTTCACCAGGGTGGGCAACCGAAACGGGCCGTGCAGCTGCGCCACGGCCTCGAGCGCCCTGGCCTCGTCGAGCCCGACGCAGGTGAGGAAGAGGGGCTTCGTCGAGCTCGGCCGGGAGACGGGCCGCGCGAACGTCGAGCCCCGGTACGCCGTCTTGGCGAGGCCGATGACGGGCACCTGGAGCGCGTCGAACAGGTGCGCGCCCAGGCCCTTCGTCCCGTCGGCGTCGAGCCAGACGTAGCCGTCGATGACGATGGCCTCGAGGGCGGGGGCCTTCCGCAGCACCTCGAGCACGCACGGCAGCTCACGCTTGAAGAACTGGCCCGGCTCGTAGGGCGCGATGGGCGAGACGCGGCAGCTCCACTCGGCGAGCGGCGCGGGTGCGTCCCACCGGTCGGCCAGCACGCAGGCGGCCACCGCGTCGTCGGTTCGGTACTGCACGTCGGTGAAGGCGAGGGCGCGCATGCGGCGAAGACGGGCAGGGGGACAGGAGCATGACGTGTCGGGCCTTCACGTCGGGGTCTACCGTGTTGCCGTGCGCATGGGACTCGTCGCGTGGTGCTCTTCGGGTGCGGCCGGCCGACGGCGCCGTTCATACCCCACGACACGCCCGACACCGAGCCGGCGTCTTCGGCAGACTGGCGCCTGCCCGCGACGCCCAGGTCCGGGAGCTCCGGAAGCAACGCCCGCACGCTGGCCATCTCTGTCATGACGTCCGTCGACGCGGGGCGTCGGTACGTCTTCCAGGGTCCGGGCGGCTTCCTTCTTCACGGCGCTGCCACAGACGCTGCGAGGGCCGGGCGCCGCGCTCGTGTCAGCGGGCTTTCGCTTCCACCTCGACAGAACCGCCAGCACCACGGTGCAGGTGCCGCGTGCCTCGACGCTCTCGACCAGCCCACGCGGGCCGAGCTGGGAGAGGCGGCGTGCTCCGTCGAGACAGGCGCGAGGGTCGACGGGTGCCGAGAGGGCCAACCGCACGAAGAACGTGAGGCGCTCGCGACGCTCGATCACCGCCGTCGCGGCGAGCGTACGCACGACTTCACGCTCGTCTTCGGGAAAGGCCTCGTACGGCGCAAGGCTGGCTCGAACCGCCGCTTGTTCGAGTTCACGCTCGGCGCGGTTGTCTTGCAGCTCGACCAGCTCGGCCCATATCGCGTCGGCGACCGCCCGTTGGTACTCCTCCGCTTCGCGCTCGGGGTCGCAGGCAGTCACCGTCAGAGCGAGGATGACGGCGATGGCTCGCATGTCGGGGAGCGTACACACAGGAGAATATGCGGGTCGAACGGCAGCTCCGGGCCGAGGGGGCCGCTGAGGGGACTGCCGAGGGCCCGGCCCAGACGAAGAGTGCCCTCAAGGCCGCTCGAAGCAGCCGACGTCGGGGCCCAGGCCGCCGTCGCGGGGCTTGCCGTCGATGTCGGTCAACACGAGCTGGCCGTTCGAGCGCTGGCTGAAGCGGCCCTGGTCCACGCAGGGGCTCCCGGCCGACAGCACGGGTGACGGGCCCGGGCGCTCGAGGCACACGGCGTTGGGCACCAGGCGGTTGCCGCGCGCGTCACTGGTGCCTCCGTCGAGGATGAGGGTGACGAGGTCGTCGCCCAGCAGGCTGGCCCCGCCGCGCTCGAAGGTGAACCAGTTGCCCGTGTAGTTGGCGGGCACCGCGCACGTCGCGCTGCTGCCGCCCACCACGCGTCGCACTGGCGCGAGGCCCGCGTTCAACACACTGCCGCGCACCACCACCGGGCCCGTGGGGTTGGGACAGTGAATGGCCGCGCCCGCCGCCGGCTGCGAGAGGCTGCCCTGCGCGTCGAGCGTGCTGTCCACCACCAGTACGCCGTTCGACGAGAACAGGCGCAGGGCCGACTGCACGTCGTTGGCCGTCACGCAGGGCCCCGCGTGCACGTAGCTGCTCACCACCTCGGCCGTGGCGCCGCGCTGAAAGTCGATGCCGTACGCCGTCGCTCCGCCGATGCCGTGCACGCGCGACCGCTCGACGAGCGCGAAGGCCTGGTCGAGCAGCACCCCCGCGCCCGCGCCTCGCCCATCGAGCGTGGTGGTCGAGGCCTGGAGCGTCGAGCGCAGCAGGGTCAGGCCTGCCGAAGCCGGCACTTGAAAGGCCACCAGGCCGTAGGTCGAGATGGGCGAGCCTCCCACCTCGATGACGGAGTCCACCACCTGGTTCGTTCCGGCTGAGATGCCGTCGAGGCGCAAGCCTGTCACCATGCCTCGGCTGCCCCCGCCGCGCACGTGCACGCGTTCGACGAAGAGCGGACCGCGGACCGCGCGCACGCCCGTGGCGTCGCCTCCCGCGCCGTCAGGGAGGACGACACCCACGTCGCGCACCGTCAACGCCGCGTCTTGCGCATCGACCCCGACGATGGACCCGAAGGACTGCCCGGTGAAGCCCGGGAGGCCGATGGCCGAAGACTCGAGCACGAGCGGCGTGCGCACGGACTTCACCAGCGCGCTGGTGAGGTTCCCGGCGCCTGCCTTCCGCCCGAAGGGAACGACGAGGCCCCGCGCGGTGACCGCGGCGCCGTCGCTCACGTCGAGCGCCGAATCCACGTCGAGCGCCGTGCGGTCGCCGAGCACCAACCCTTCGACGACGAGGGGCTGCCCGTTGCCCGAGACGCGCACGGCCCGAAGCGCGGTGTGCGTGCCCTGCGGGTCGAGCTCGAGGCGCTCGAAGCGGCCGTCGCTCGACGTGGCCCAGACGATGGACAGCGTGCCGTTCGTGTTGCCAGACGCGCGCAGCCGCACGTCGCGCACCAGCACGTCGTCGGACTCGACGAGCCGCACCAGGTCGCCGCCGTTGCCCAGGCCTCCGGCCGCGGCGCAGTCGAACGCCTGGAACGCGCCGCTCACCCGCTCGACCCGCACCCGCGGCGCGCCACGCACGTTGACGAGTCCCGCGGTGCATGGAGGCGGCGTCGCCGAGACGTCCAGCCCGCTGATGCGCACGTCGGGCCGCAGCGCCGAGAGCGAGCCCGGCACGTTCACCATCGGGCCCGCCGAGGTGCGCAGGAGCGCCGTCGAGGCCGCGAGGTCGCGCACCCACCGCGTGGGCCCGCACGCGCGCCAGCCGCCGGAAAGCTCGACGCCCGCCGCCAGCGACAGGCCACCGCTCAATGAGAACGTGTCACCCGCGCGGAGCGCCAGCACCGAGCCCGGTCCGGCGTCCGCCACCAACGCTTCGAGCGTCGATGCGGCCGCCGACGGTGAGCGTCCGTCACCGCCGCCATCGGCAGAGAGGTACCAGGTCGGCCGTACGTCGGGCAGGCATCGGCCGCTCGTGCACACCTCACCGAGCCGGCAGTCACAGGCGGCGGCACACGCGAACGGCGTCAGCCCAGCGTCGAGGCCTCCATCGAGCCGCGCCGTGGGGCGGGGCCGGCACTGGCTCAGCACACACATCTGGTCCCCCGGGCAGTCGGTGTCGAGGTCGCACGCGCCCGAGAAGACACACTGGCCGGCCTGGCACGTCGCGAAGCGGCTCTGGCAGTCGCCGGTGACGAGGCACTCGGGCGCGCAGACGTTGGTGGGGAGACAGCGGCTCCCCAGGGGGCAGGGGAACGTCTGGTCACACGCGCGCACGCAGGTGCCGGCGCCCGCGCCCGCGTCGGCCGGCGCGTCGCAGACTTCACCAGGCCCACAGCCAGGCGCGCAGGGCCGCACGCAGACGCCGGTGCGCGTGTCGCAACGCCGCCCGTTCGTGCACTCGGCTGATGAGGCGCATTGCCGCCGGCACACGCCCTCGTCGCACCAGTCGGTGAGCGCGCAGTCGCCGTTGCGCGTGCAACCGCTGCCCGCGTCCACCCCGGCGTCGACACCCGCATCGACGCCAGCGTCGAACCCGCCGTCGAAGCCTGCGTCGGTGCCCGCGTCGGAGGACGGAGCGCCCGCGTCCGCTCCGGCGTCGGGCGGCGGCTGCGGTGGGGGCGGCGTCACCGCGGGGCCAGTGGACAGCACCACCGTGCCCACCTCGGTCGTCTCGTCTGGCAGCACGAGCACGTTGGGGACCTGCGCGGTGGTGTAGCCGGTACGCTGCGCCCGGAGCGTGTACAGGCCCGGCTCGACCGCGCGCCGGAACGAGACGTCAGGTTGAACGGGCACCTCCACCGGGCCGCCTCGGCCGACGAGGGACACCCGCGCGTCACCCTGGCCCTCGGCCGACGGCACGAAGCCGAGCGCGCCGCGCACTGAGCCGCTCCGGTCTCCGCGCGGGTCGACCTCGAGGACGATTCGCCCGAGGTCCAGCGTCTCGCCGCCGCGAAGCTCCAGCGTTCCGGTCGAGCGGGCGCGGTACCCCGGGGCGAAGAACGCCAGCGTGAGGCCACCCTCGGGCAGCCCGTCGAGCAGGAAGCGACCCGAGCGCGCGGTGAAGGTCGTCCACGGGCCGCCCGGGACGAACGCCGCGATGCCTTCGTCGCCGTCGGTCGAGGTGGCGCGCTGCACGACGCCGGTGACGGCTCCGGTCTCGGTGAGCGAGAGGTCTCCGAGCGCGTTGACGCGGTTGGGCCGCACACCGAAGCGGTCGAGGTGGAAGAGCCGCTGCCGCCGGAAGGTGCCGTCACCGTCGACGTCGAAGCGGATCAGCAGTACGCCCGTCGCGGGGGCGACGCCGTCGAGGCTGAACCGGCCGCCCTCTGCCGCGACGCCAGAGACGCCGGTGCCGAGCAGCGTGATGGAGGCTCCCGCCGCCGGCTGGGCCTGGGAGCGCCCCGCGGGCGTGTAGACGACGCGCCCCACGAGCGCGCCGGGGCCCGGCGGTGCCGGAACCGAGACATCGAGGCACGCCGTGAGTCCCAGCCCGAGGATGACGGCGAGACGGTGCACGAGCGCTCCCTCGAACGAGTGAGCCCCCATCATGCCGGAGCCGGCGCACCCTGATGGAGGATTCTCGCGCGTCGGCGGTCAGCCCGCGCTCACCAGTCGGTCGTCTCGTCGACGATGGTCTTCCCCGCCAGGTTCACCGCCACCACGGTGGCCTCACTGTAGTCCGGCTCACCCGAGCCCGAGCCCGTCATCGCGTAGGCGACGACGGTCTTGTCGGTGGCAGACGTGTACACCGCGAAGTACCCGTTCACGTCGGCCGAGAAGTCGGTGCCGCCGAAGGACTTGTTGGCATACGCCTCGCCCGCCTTGCGAATGGCGTCGCGGGCCGGCTGCGGAATCTCAGACAGCTTGACCTCCTTGCTGAGGCCACGCACCGGCTCGTCACCCACCGGCAGCGCCTTCTCGACCGCCGCGGTCGCCACCCGGTCCGAGACGCGGCCGGCTCCGCCGCTCGGGTTGGTGCCCGCCGCCTTGAGCGTCTTCGCGAGGTCGACCGCCAGCTTTCCCGTCAGCGACATCTTCGAGATTTCCGCCTTCGACAGCCCGTCGTTGTTCAGGTCGTACTTCGCGATCATCGTCTTCTTCGCGTACGCGACGGCGCGGTCGAGGTCCGTCTTCGTCACCTGCGCGCCCGCCTTGAAGTCGCGGTGGTCGACGAAGCGGAAGAAGAGGTCGGCGAGCTTTCGCTCCTCCTTCGGCAGGGCGGTGAGCGCCTTCTTCATCTCGGCGCGGCTGACCCGCCCGTCGGAACCACCGGCTTCGAGAATGCGCTTCGCGGCGAGGGTGAGCGCGGCGTTGACGTCGGCTTTGGCGATGCGGGACATGGAGCGGCTCCGGGGAAGCGAGGTGAACGGCGGCCAGGACCGAAGCCAGAAACGACCGCATCTGCAAGTTCCGCTCGTGCAACACGTGCGGCATGACGGGCCGTGTCGTGCGGAACTCGCGGCGCACGCTCCGCCTCGACGCGGGGGGGCGACGGCGTCGAGCCGTTGGTGCTCGCGCGGCCCTATCGGTTGGCCGGCCCGCTGCTGGAGCCTGACGCCGGGCCCGTGCCGCTGGTCCTGCTGCTGCCTCGTTGTCGGCGCAGGCCGTCGACTGGCCGCTGCGCCACCCGAAGCCGTGACGAGGCCGGTTCATCACCCGTCAACACCTCGCGCCGAGCCGGCTTGACTCGGTTTCGCCCGACGACTCCAGTCCTGTCCCCCATGGCCCAGCCCGTCACCGACCTCGCGGCCGTCTTCCCGCCAGCGCCCGCCGCCGTTCCGCCGGGCCTCACCGCGCCCTCGAAGTCCTACCGGCGCCACGCCTGGCTCGCGCTCGGCGGCCTGCTCGCCTTCGTCACGCTCTACCTGGGCCTCACCGGCTACCTCGCGTGGATGGTGTGGCGGCTGCTCGGCAACGCGCTGCTCCACGGCGGCAACGTCTTCGGCGCGGGCCTGCTCTCGGTGCCGGCGCTGTTCTTCCTCGCGTTCCTCGTGCGCGGCCTCTTCGTGGTGAAGCACTCGGCCGACCCGACGCTCGTCGAGCTCGACCCCGTCAAGCAGCCCACCCTCTTCGCCTTCATCATGAAGCTCGCCGACGACACCGGCGCTCCAAGGCCGCACAAGGTGTTCCTCTCGGGCCGCGTCAACGCCGCCGTCTTCTACGACTTGTCGTTCTGGAACCTGCTGTTCCCCTCGAAGAAGAACCTCGAGCTCGGCCTCGGCCTCATCAACGTGCTCACCCTCGACGAGCTGAAGGCCGTCGTCGCCCACGAGTACGGCCACTTCGCGCAGAAGACGATGGCCGTGGGCCGGTGGGTGTACGTCGCGCAGCAGATTGCCGGCCATGTCGTCATGTCGCGCGGCCTGTTCGACCGGATGCTGCAGGGGCTCTCGCGCATCGACATTCGCATCGCCTGGGTGGGGTGGATTGGGCGGCTCTTCGTGTGGGCCATTCGCGCCGTGCTCGACACGGCCTTCCGGCTGGTGGTGCTGGCCCACCGCGCGCTGGGCCGCGAGATGGAGTTCAACGCCGACCTCGTTGCTGTCTCGGTGTCGGGCAGCGACAGCCTGGTGCACGCGCTCCATCGGCTGGGGCCCGCGGACGAGGCCTGGGAAGAGGCCGTGTCCTTCGCGGCGGAAGAGCTGGGCGCCGGGCGCGACGTCGACGACCTGTTCGTACTGCAGACGGCCGCCCTCGAGCACCTGCGGCGCATTCTCGACGAGCCCGAGTTCGGCCAGACGCCGAAGCGCACCGAGGCGGGCACGGCGTTCCGGGTCTTCGACGCCAAGCTCGCCCAGCCTCCGAAGATGTGGATGACGCACCCGCCGAACCGCGAGCGCGAAGACGGCGCCAAGGCGGCGTACGTGCCCTCGCCGCTCGACGCGCGCCCCGCGTGGACGCTGTTCGCCGACGTCGAGGCGGTGCGCCGCGAGGTGACGGCCAGGCTCTTCGAGCCCGCGAAGCAGCGCCGCGCCGAGAACCCGCCCGCCACCAACCCGCCGCCGCCCGAGGGCGCGCTGCTGGAGCGCTTCGCGAAGCGGTTCTCCCGCCCGGCGCTCGACCCGCGCTACCGCGGCGTGTACCTGGGGCGCTCCATCATCGCCTTCCATGGTGACGCGAAGGGCCTCATCGGCCCGGTGCCGTCGCTCGGCCCCGCCGAGGTGCAGCGCGCGCTCGACGGCCTGTACCCCGACGGCCTCAAGGGCGAGCTGGCGAGCTACCGGGAGCGGCGAGAAGAAGAGGTGCTCCTCGAGGGCCTGCAAGACGGCGTGCTGACGGCGCCCGGCGGCGTCATTCGTTACCGGGGGCGCGAGCTGCGGCGAAAAGAACTGCCCCGCGTGCTCGACTCGGTCCGCACCGAGCGCAAGGACATCGAGCAGCGCATCCTCGAGCACGACCGGACGTGCCGCGCCACCCACCTCGCCGCCGCCAAGCTCGTCGGCCACGGGTGGGACGCGCACCTCGAGGGGCTGGTGAAGCTCCTCCACTTCGCGGGGCAGTCGCTGCGCAACCTCGGCGACGCCCACGGCCACCTGCACCACGTGCTGAACATCGTGCTGGCCGACGGCAACGTCTCGAACGCCGAGCGGCGCCGGGTGCTGGCCTCGGGCGACGACCTCTACCTGGTGATGACGACGCTGTGGGCGAACGTGCGCGCGGTGACGCTGCCAGCCGACGTGAAGGCGACCTTCGAGGGCGCGGGCGGCTTCACCGCGCTCGCCGAAGACCTGGGCCTCAACACGCCGAACGAGCAGAACCTCGGTGACTGGCTCAAGGTGATGGAGGGCTGGGCCCAGGGCGCACTGGGTGACCTCAAGGTGCTGGCCGACGTGACGCTCGACCGCCTGCTCGAGGTGGAGCGCGACGTGGCCTCCTGGGCGACCGAAGGTGGTGACGTGCCCGACGCGCCAGCGGCCGCCCGGGTGCCCGCGTCGTACGGCACCTGCGTCGTCGGCAAGGAGCGCGAGCGGCAGAAGAAGCTGGGCTGGTGGGACCGGTTCCAGACGGCTGACGGCGTGGTGCCCGGGGCGCTGCGGGCGATGGTGGCGTCGGGGCTGTTGTTGCCGGCGCTCTTCATCGGCGGCCACGTGGGCAGCTCGACGGTGCACGTGGTGAACGGCCTCGACGCGCCAGTGCTGGTGACGTTCGACGGGAAGAAGCACGTGGTGCCGGCCCACGGCACCGAGCGGTGGGACGTCGAGCCCTCGGGCAGCGCGCACGTCGAGACGAAGACGCTCGAGGGCGCCGTCATCGAGGCCTTCGACGTCGAGGTGGGCGGCGGCTTCTCGCACGCCATCTACAACGTGGCGCAGGCCGTGCCGCTGGTGGAGTGGACCGCCGTGTACGGCGTCGGCGCCGGCAGCAACGAGCCCGACCGCCCCATCGGCGCCACGCGGTGGCTCGACGCGCCGCAGGACTATGTCTTCGAGCAGCCGCCCACGAGCATCTCGCTCAAGCGCGGGCAGACGTCACGCAAGCGCGTGGTCGAGGCGCTGCTCGAGGCGTCTCCTTCGGCGCAGGTGCGCGCGGTGACGGACGACGCGACGCGCGCGGCGATGGTGACGGGCCATGTGCGCTTCGACGCTCCGACGAGCGAGCACTTCGCGGACTGGGCGGGGCTGGCGCTGGATGACGACGCGCTCTCGAAGGTGTTGCTCGAGCGCGCGGCGGCGAACCCCCGCGACGTCACGCTCCAGCGGCTCGCGATGGAGGCCGGCCCCGAGGCGCGCGCCGAGGTGTGTGGGCGCGTCGAGAAGGCCGCGCCCGGTGATGCCGACGCGCTGTACCTGTCGCTGCGGTGCCGCAACGCGCCGACGAAGGACTTCCTCGAGGCCCGCCAGCAACACCCGGCGCACCCCTGGCTCAACTGGGCGGTAGCGGGCGAGCTGGCGGCGAGCGGGCAGTGGCACGACGGGGCGAAGGCGCTCGAGACGGTGCTGGCGTCGAAGGCGCTCGGCTCGATGAAGGGCGCGGCGCAGCTCGAGTACCTGCGGCTGGTGCGGAGCGCGGCGGCGGCGGGCGTGACGGTGAAGGAGAACGCCGCCCTGCTGACGGCGAAGGAGGGCTCGACGCTGGCCTTCGTTCGCCGCATCGAGGGGCCTGCGAAGAGCGACGACTGGCCCACGCCCGTCGCGTGGCGTGCGTTGGCGCATGGGCAGCTCGCCGAGGCCCTGCGGAAGGCCCGCGAGACGAAAGACCCGGGGCTCGTGAAGCGAATGGTGGTGCTGGTGGGCGCGTCGGACGGAGCCTCGCGCGCTGACGTCGAGTCGGCGCTCCGGGAGGCCACCGAGGCCATCGAGCCCTGGCTGGTGGTGGCGCTCGAACTCCGCGCGGGCCAGCGCGTCGAGCGGCCGGGCGGTTTGGTTCCGGGCGTGACGTCGGTGGTGGTGCAGGAGGCCATTCTGTCGGCGCTCCAGGACCCGTCGCTCGCGAAGGCGCCGCAGAAGCTCGACGCGGTGATGACGGGCCTCGACGTGCGGCAACGCGCCATCGTGTCGGCGATGGGCGCCATCGTGCTGGGAGAGAAGGCGCCGCCGGGCTGGCGGAAGACCGCGAAGGCGGGCTTGTTCGTCTTCGAGCGCCCGTTCTTCCGGTGAGTCGACGCGCGCCGCGCCGTCGGCTGCGAGCACCCGGAGTGGATGCGTCGAACCCGGTCACGTGTGCCAGGGACGGCGACGAACGCGGAGTCGGGGGTGCGGAGCAGGTCCATGGGCTGCACCGTCCATGGCCTCGCCGCGGCCAGCCCCGCTGGTCGACCCTCGTTCCCGTGCCGCGCCGCCGCTTCGCCCGCCGCCGCTCAGTCGGTGCACCTCGCGCTGGTGCTCGCCCCGCTGCCCCGCGAGGTCTGGGGGGGTCCCAGCTCCCAGGTAGAATGCGAATGCGCATTCGCATCGTCAATTTCGTTGGAAGCCCTCTTGATTCCAGGCTTTTCCGCTCTCTGTTCGATGCGAATGCGCGTTCGCATTTGAACGTGAGGCGCGTGAACCACGCCCCGTCGGCGTGTCAGACAGCCTCGCCGCCAGGGAGCCGGTACCGGTTGGCTTGATGCCGCTGGCCCCCGCTGGGCGCACTCACGACCGTCGTCCTTCGTGCGCTGGCCCGGGTCGGCCTCCGCCCGCGTGATGGTGCGCGCTCGCTGGGCGCATTCACGACCGTCGGCGCTGGCCTGAGTCGACCCGAGCCCGCGAGAGTGAAGGTGCTGGCCCGCGGGGCCTCATGCCCGACTGTTGTTCTTCGTGCGCCAGCGCCCGGCCTGTACCGCCCTCAGGCCGCGTGATGGTGAAGGGGCCCGCCCGCCATCACTGGCAGGAGGCCAGCATCATCCGCACCCGGGTGGGGGCCAGCGACTGTTTTCGAGCCCAGGTTGTGACGCGGTCGAAAGCCCTCCGCCCCGCCTCGGGGTCGAGCGTCGAGGGTGGACCAACCCGCGCGCGTCCAGCGGCTCGACAGCGGTGCACGAGCCATCGGGTCCGCGCATCGACGGCGGGGACGATGTCCGGGGCCGACGCGAGCCCAGGCGGAGGCGTGGCCGGGACGCGCGCCCTCTGTGAGCTCCGGCGGCGGCCCCGGCGTCAGCGCTCGAGGTCGACGGTCTTCCACCCGTCGTCGAACTCGACCTCGAGGTGCACGTTGGTGGGGCTGACCGAGACCTTCAGCCACGGGGGCGGAGTGGTGGGCCGCCCTTCCAGCGCGTCGAGCAGCGTCAGCAGGGCGCGCGTCTTTCGCGGGGTGTTGTCGGCGCGGCGAGCGAAGCGTGTCCAGTCGGAGGGCAGTGGGTCTGGCACGAGCGACTCGATGAACGAGACGTCGTGCATGATGAGCTGCGCGGCGGGGGACTCGAGGCGTGGGTCGGTCTCTGCCAGCGCTTCGAGCTGACGCAGGCGGCTCCACGCGTTGGGCGCCGTCGCCCAGACCCAGAACCGCATGGATGGCTCGGTGACGAGGTCAAGCGAGCCAACGCAGGCCCGCGCAGTGGAAGGGAGTCGGTGGTCGTCCGCGAGTCCGAGCAGGCCGCCCACGATGCTGACGCTCATGGTGGCACGCTCGAGGCGAAGCACGGTCGAAAAGGGAACCAGACGGGGCTCGATGCGCTCGAGAACAGCCCGAGCCGCGCTTCGCTCTTCGTGGGGCGCGCGTGTCAGGGCGCCGGCGCACGGTTCCAGCGTGGCGTGGGCGCTGCTGGCCGAGAGCATTGCGCCGATGAGGCCTTCGAGGGCGGGGCCATCGCGCTCGAGCGCGGTGACGTCGAGGCAGGCCTCGAGCGGCCGCGCCGCTGGGACATGGCCCATGGCCTCGGCTCTGAGCCAGAGCATCGCGCTTTGCAGCACTCGGCTCGTGTCGAGGGTGGCCGCGGGGCCGCAGTCGTAACCGAAGGTCTGGAAGGCGCCGACCCGGGGCGCTCCGAGGCACGAACGAACCACCGCGACGTCCTCGCGCACACGCTCGAGCCAGGCTGCACCGCCGTCGAGCATCCACTCCTCCGACAGCGCGGGCGCCGAGCGGACCGGCGGTACCTCGATGCCCCCGTCGCGCCGTCCCAGCGAGGCCTCGAGACAGGCCGTGACCGACTCCGCTCCCGCGTCACCCCGGTGTACCGGCCGCTCGAACGTCATCGCCGCTGCCGCCAGCGCCTCCTCGACGATGTCGTCGCGCAGACGCCGGCGCGTCGCCCAGGGCGTGACGAGCAGGAGCAGCGCGGCGACGACCGCCACGAGGCCGAACACGCGCCAGAGGCGGACCGGCCGGGGCGTCACCGAACCGGCCTGACCTCGAACGTCACCTGGAGGTCCGACAGCCGGCGGTCGACCTTGCCCTTCACCGCCTTGCCACCGAGCTGCTTCGCCAGCGCCTCGGCCGCGGGCATCGTCTGCGCGTCACCGATGACCGAGAGGCCCGTGTCCGTCGCCTTCGACCGGCTGGAGCCCGTCACCGCGAAGCCGGCCTGCTCGACGAGCGCCAGCTTCGCGTCGAGGTCTGCGCCCTCGGCCACGAAGACCTCGACGGTCGGTCCGGCCTCGACGATGACGAGCTCACCCGACGCGGGCTCTGCACCCGAAGCATCGCTCGAGAGGACGAACGCGACACGGCGCCCCGTCGGGTCGACGAAGCTCGCGCCGCTCGTGCGCGGGAGCTTCTTGCCCCGGTACGACGCGAACTGGCTCGCCGCGACGTGACGCACCCCGAGCCGCTCGGTCGCGACCTCGACCTTCACGGCCTTGCCGTCTCCGCCCCACGCCGCCGCGTCCTTTCCATTCACGCGCAGTGACGTCTTCACCTCGGCGTGGGCCGTCGGCTTCACCAGCGGGTTCGCCTTCTTCCACGCCTCCCACTTCGCGACGTCGGCGCCGGGCGTGGGCGTGGCCTTCACCTCGCCAAAGGGGCGGACCTCGAGCTCGAACACGGCCTCGGTGGCCTGGAGCAGGTTGCGCACCGTGGCCGAGGTGATGCGTCGCGGCGGCTCCATCGCGCGGTTGTCGACGGTGCTGGTCCAGGCGACCGCGTTGCCGTCTTCCGTGAAGCCGAGGAACTCGCCGTTCTCGAACGAGAGCGGCGCGCCGGCGAGGCACAGCGCGAGTGACAGGGTGGTGAGCATGAGGGCCGCACCGTACCGGGGCGACCTCCGCCACACACGCGCGACGACGGCCGCCTTCGGAGTGACCGACCTGAACAGATGCTCCACGTGAAACATGAGCCCGCGGGACTCACCTGCTGCGCACGCGGCTCAGCACCGGGAGCACCTCGGCGAGGAGGAACCTCACGTGCGTCTCCTGCCACGACGACTGGCTCACCGCGCCCACCAGCACCGCGTCGAGGTCTCGCGCGGCGTACACCCAGACGCCCGTGGCGCCCGAGTGGCCCACCAGCACCGGAAGCCCACGCAGCGCGAAGAAGACGCCGCCGGGCCGAATGCGCCAGGCGCACAGGCCGACGTCGATGCCCGGGTACATCGCGTCGTCGGTGAACGAGGTGGCCATCGCGTCGAGTGAAACCGGCCGGCCCTCGAGCAGCCCGCGCATGAAGCGCCGCAGGTCGTCGACGGTGGTCGCCAGCCCGCCGCCGGCCTGGTCGACGCTGAGCGCTGGCGCGCCACGCAGGTTCACCCGTCCCACGAAGACGTCGGCGATTGGGAGCGCGCCCACCGGGGCGGCTTCATAGGCGTGGTACCAGGTGCGCTTCAGCCCGAGCGGGTCGAGCACTTCCCGGCGGACGACCTCGTGAAAGGGCCGCCCGGTGACGCCCTCGAGCACGAGGCCGAGCAGGTCGTAGTTGAGGTCCGAGTAGTGGAACGTGGCGCCTGGCGCGCCGACGGGCCGGTAGTGCGCGCGGGTGTACGCGAACACGTCGTCGCGCGACCACCGACGGCTCGGCTCGAGCGCGATGCGGTCGAAGAGCCGCGGCTCGCCATCGCTCGAGGCGTCAGAGAAGGCATCGGGGAGGCCGGTGCGGTGCCCGAGGAGCTGCCGCACCGTGAGGCGCCCCAGCGCTTCGTCACCACCGGCGATGGGGAGCCCGGCGATGGTCTCGGGGCGGGTCCACTTCGAGAGCGGGTCGTCGAGCGTGAGGGCGCCGCGGCGCTCGAGGGCGAGCACCGTCGCGGCGATGAAGAGCTTGCCGACGCTCGCCGACAGGAAGGGTGTCTCGAGCGTCATCGGGGTGCCGGCGTCGACGTCGGCCAGCCCGTGGGCCCAGCCCTGCTGTAGCCCCAGCCCCGGGGCGTCGACCCACATCACGCCGCCGTGCACCAGCTCGTCCGACTCGACCGCCTCGCGCAGCGCCTCGTCGAGCCGGGCCGCGGCCCCGTCGCGCGAGAGCGGTCTCGACCGGGCGACGACCAGGGCTCCCACAATGGCCCCGAGCACAAGGAGGCCGACGAGCAGGCGTCTCATGTAAGTCATACTCACATGATGGACGCCGCGAGGGTGACGAGGCAAGAAGTTCCGTCATGACGACGACGAAGGCGCCGACGGTTCGGCGCATCAAGCGGCGAGCGCCCAGCCGCTATCACCACGGGGACCTGCGGCGGGCCTTGCTGGACCTGGCGCTGCGGGTCGTCGAGCGCGAGGGCATCGAGGCCGTCAGGCTGAACGTGCTCGCGCGCGAGCTGCGGGTGTCGGTCGCCGCGCCGTTTCGGCACTTTCCGACGCGCGAGGCCCTCCTCGTGGCCCTCACCGAGGAGGGCGCGGAGCAGCTCGTCGCCGTGGTGAACGCCGCGGCGGCGCGCGTGGTCGATCCGCTCGAGGCGCAGCGCGCGAGGGGCGTGGCGTACGTGCGGTTCGCCGTCGAGCACCCGGGCTGGTTCTCGCTGTTGACCCGGGCCGAGCTGGTGCGGGCCTCTCCCCGCTTGCGCGCGCTCTCGGCGTCGCAGGAGTCGCTCATGGAGCCCATCCTCGGGCGGCAGCACCGCGGCCGGGCGAGCCGGTCGGTGTCCAGACGCAGCGCCGGGCTGCTCGCCGCGCAGGCGCTCACCTATGGGCTCGCGCGCATGGTGACCGATGGACTGTTGGGTGAGGTGTCAGCGGACGACGCCGAGCGCCTCGCCGTCGAGTTGACCGGCGTGCTCGGTGAGGGGCTGCTGGAGCGCTCGTCTGCTTCGCGTGTCAGCGGCAGCCCCGGGCGAGCCCCGTGAGCGGGTCGGTCTTCCTCCGGCTGTCGGTGCCGGCGGGCGCCCGGGCGAACGCGATGTCGCAGACGAGCTCGGCGCGCCCGAGCAGGAAGACCTGCAGGAAGCGCCGCGTGCTGAGCAGGATGAAGCGCTGCACCTCGGGCGAGCCGGCCACCATGTCGTTGTGGTCCTGCCCGGGAATCACCGCGAGGAAGCGGTCGGGCGTCGAGGGCGAGCGCAAGAAGGGCTGCAGCCGCCAGTCCGTCATGCGCATCGGCTCGTTGATGGGCCCGTCCTTCTCGAGGCCGCCGACGAGGTGGAGCGCCGGCAGCGCGATGTCGCCCCAGGTGTTGTCCGACGGGCCGTTGTCGTACGCGCCGAAGTTGCCCGGCCCCTGCGGTGAGATGGGGATGATGGCCTTGATGCGCGCGTCGCCGAAGGCGCTCCCGTGCAGAAAGCGGCCTCCCGCCAGCGCGTGCGTCGTGTAGGCGCCGTAGCTGTGGCCGCCGTGCGCGACGCGCGAGAGGTCGGCGGTGGCCCGCAGCGCGGGTGGGAGCGGCAGCGTGCCCGCGGCGAGGCGGTCGAGCAGGTGGGTGACGTCGGCCGGCCGGTCGACGAGGTGCTGGACGAAGCCCGCCGACGGCAGGTGGTTGAGGTGAATGGCCAGGAAGCCGGCGCTCGCCCACTCGGTGCCGAAGTGTCCCAGCCGGGTGTGCGCATTCTGTGCGCCGTCGCCGCCGTGCGAGAACACCGCCACCGGGAGCGCCCCGCGTGCCTCGGGGCTGAAGTAGATGCGGTAGGCAATGGCCCGCGAGCGCCGTGAATCCATCACCTCGTTGTCGAAGAACTCGACCGGCAGCCTCCCATCAGGGTCGAACGCGCCCGCGTCGCCGGTCCCCGCGTCGGTCGCCGGTCCGCCGTCGGCTGAGGCGCCCGCGTCGAGCGCGGCGCCCGCATCGGTGTCGAGTGGGGGACGCCCGGCGTCGTCAGGAATCGCCGGCGGGGCCGCGCCACACGCGCTCAGGGCCACGGCCAGAAGGAGCACGAAACACCGCATGTCCCCCTCAACCCGACGCAGCGCCGATGGTTGCGTGCATCGTCTCGCGGCGTGGGAGGCCCTGGTCGCGCGCGCGCGAGCGGTGACAGGCCGACGCTGCACGCACCGCCCTCTGCGGGGGACGCCATGACGAGCGCGAACACGCCGGTCGAGCAGTCCCTCGCCGCGATGCAGGTCGCGGTCGACCGGCTCCTCGAGCTGGGCGCACGGGTGAAGCTGACGACGCATCGCCCGGCGACGGCGCGAGCGCTCGAGGCGTTGCGGGACGCCTGGCAGGCCCCGCTCCCCGTGGCCCTGGAGGCGTTGCTCTCGGTGAGCGATGGCCTGGCCTTGTCGGTGGAGGTCAACGACGAGCGCCGCGCATGGTCGCTCGCCTCGACGAAGCAGCTCGCGGTGAGTGCCCCCCGCCCCTGGAGACGGTCTCGAGTGGTGCACCTCGGCGTCGACGCCATGGGGCGTTCCCTGCTGCTGCCGGTGTCGAAGCGTCGCGCCATCGACCCGCCCCTGGTGTCGCTCGACCTGCCGGGCCCAACCCTGCGCGCGTTCCTCGACGCCGAGGCGCAGTGGCTCAGCGCGCTGCTGGTGCGCGTCGAGGCAGCGCGTGCGTTCCCCCAGGCCTCGTTTCAGCATGTGCGTGACACCGGCGTCGGCTTCGCCAGCGTGACGCTCGACGCGAGCTCGCGACTCCAGACGCTGGCGGGCCTCGGCGTGAAGTCGCTCGCGCTGACGGGGCTCGACGCGCACGACCTGACGGCCCTGGCGTCGATGCCAACGCTCGAGGAGCTCGCGATCACCTGCGCGCCGGGCGCCTGGCTGAGATCGTTGCCGCGGTTGCCGTCGGTGCAGCGTCTCATGGTGCGGCTCGACCGGGTCGAAGACCTGGACTGGCTCGAGCACGTCCCGAATGCCTGGAAGCTCGAGCTCTTCGTCGGAGCGCTGCCGCCCTCACTCGAGGTCGTCGGGCGCCAGGTGACGGACCTCCGCCTGTCGGGGTTCTTCGCGCAGGCGCGGCAGACGCGTCGGCTCGAGCGGCTCGTGCTGCCCTCGGCGCTGCGCTCGCTCGAGCTCCACCATCTCGATCTCGAGCGCCTGCCTGCGCTGGAAGGCCTCAAAGCCCTGACGCAGCTCTCCATCCACGGCAACGCCATGCCGACCATCGACCTGCCGGCGCTCCCGCGCCTCGAGAACCTGATGCTGGGCTTCAACCAGCTCACCGAGGTGCGTGGACTCGAGAGGGCCCGCACGACGACCCGCCTCGACGTCAGCCAGAACGCGCTCCGTCGCCTGCCCCTCGAGCCGCTCACGGCGCTGCGGGAGCTCGACGCCTCTCAGAACGCGCTCGACGCCGTGCCGTTCCTTCCACCGTCGCTCCGCGAGGCCAACCTGGCGAAGAACCCGATTCGCTCCTTCGACGCGCTCACGGCGCTGGGGCCGACGACCGCGGTGGATCTGCGGGGCACGGGCCTGTCACCAGCGGCCAGGCGCGCCGTCGAGGCGGGGCTCCGTGCAGGTCCGCGCCTCCGTTGGCTCGACGCCGGGTAGCGTCACGGCGCCGTGTCGCGCATCTCGAACAGCAGGGTGCCACCGTCGCGCGAGTCGCTCGTCTAGAGGAGCAGCGAGCCGTCTTTCGTCGAGTGCCGGTTGAAGGCGCATGGAAAACTCCAACGTGTGAGGGTGTGCGTTGGAGAACCCGGGTGTTTTGATTGGTTGCGCGTCCTGCTTTCAGTCAGGTGGAGCATGGAAGCTCCACCGTCGTCACCACCGCGCGCGTCGAAGCTCGAGCAACCACGCCTCGAGCGCCTGCACGGCCCCGGGCTTCGCCTCTGCCGGGAGCACCGCGCTGTCCTTCGCGGCGTCGAGCCGGGTGAAGAGCGCCTCGACCCGCCGCTGCCACTCGCGTGACAAGGCCTCTGGCAGCGACGCCAGCTCACCCTGTCGCTTCGCGTCGACGAGCGCTCGCACGTCCTCGAGGGCGTAGGGGCCGAGCAGTCGCGTCACGTCGGTCTCGAGCTGGCCGGTGCACAAGAGGTGCGTGCCCGTCAGCGTCGTGCGCACGACGTACAGGAGCTTCTTGGCCGACTGAAAGCCGCCCGCTTCCCACTCACGGAGCTGTTGGCTCGCGAAGCCCTGGTAGTGCCGATGCACGCGCCGCGACAGCGCGGCCGACACGAGCGGCCGCAGCGCGCCGAGCGCGGCGGACGTCACCAGCGAGAGGTTGCCCAGGAGGCGCTCGACGTAGTTGCCATTGCCAGCCACCACGCCGCGCAGCACGCCCTGCACTTCGTTCGACGAGTAGTCGACCTCGACGCCGTCGACGACCTGCAGCAGCTCGCCCGCCCGCGAGCGTGGCTCGAGCCCGAGCAGCTCGCGCGTGGGCTCGACATGCACCGCCTTGAGGTCGAGGTCGCTGTCGGGCGAGGGGAACCCGTAGGCGTGCGCGCCGGACAGAGAGACGACGAGGTGCTCGCGCGCCTTCGCCTGCTCGTCGAGGAAGCGGGTCGCGACGGTGAGTTGGTGTGGCGTGAGGACG
>JANRKQ010000241.1:0-74076 GCA_033763395.1 Myxococcaceae bacterium | reverse complement strand
CCGAGGGCGAGGCCCGAACGCGGCATGAACCTTCGGCGTGGCGCTGGCGCGGGGCTCGCGTTCGCCGATGCATCGCTCGACGTCAAAGCGGGACGCGACGGCGCCGGTGCGTGGGACACCAGGGCGGCGCGGCCTGGAGGGGGTGTCAACCAGGTGACGCTTTCCGTCACCCAGGGTGACGTCAACCAGGTGACGGTAAGCGTCACCTTGTTTACAGCCCCCTGGAATCGACTGGCCCGCCAGGCCGCGAGCGGTCATCACGCACGGACGGCGTGCCATTCGACAGCCCACTCGCCGTTCGAGGCCTCGGAGTGCCCGCCTCGCCCCCGCCTCGCCCACAGGCAGCCTTCTCCGAATCATCCCCTGGCGGCAGCCGCGCTGTCCGTCCTGCTGGCCCTGACGGCGGCCTGCGCCGAGCGTCACCCGGGCATCGAGGTCACGGTCTCGGTCGAGGTCTCGGCGCAACCAGAGGGTGCGGCGCGGGTTGAGCTCGACGTGGCGCAGCTCCACATCGCGACGGTGCGTGGCGTGCCCTGTGGGGAGGCGCTCGCACGCGCGCTGGACACGCTCCAGCCGGTGTCTCGGGCCTGGGCCCACGGAGCCGACCCGACCGGAGCCAGTCCCCTCTCGGCCGAGGTCTCCGTGTCTGTCGATCTGCGCCAGCCCGGGCCGCAGCCGCTCGTCACGCTCCGACCGCCGCCCGGAACGTGGTGTGGCCTCGAGCTCGAGGTCGAGCCCGACGACGGCACCTTCACCTCGCTCCTGGTCGACGCTCGTCGCGACGGAGCCGCCCGCCGGTACCTGTCGACCTCGACCCGGCGGGTGCGCCTGGACCGGCTGCCGCTCCCGCTCGACCAGCCAGGCACCCACGACATCACCCTCTTCCTCGACGCGGGGCCCACCCTCGCGTCCCTCGAGCCCTCGGTGAATGACGCCCGCCGGGACCTGCTCGACACCCTGCTGGCGTCGATGCACTGGAACGCCCCATGACCCGCTCGCTGGTCGCCTCGCTCCTCGTCCTCGCAGCCTGTGGCCCCGCGCCCATGACGGCCGATGGGGGCAGTGGACACGCACACACCGACGTCACACAGCTCACCTTCAAGGCCAGGGTGGGTACGCAGGACTTCGCCTGCGGCCAGACGTACACGCTCGGCACGCCGCCCACGCAGTACCGCCCGCGGGACTTCCGCCTGTACGTGCACGACGTCGTGCTCACCACTGAGGAGGGCGTCGACGTGCCCTTCACCCTCACCGACGACGGCGCGTTTCAGAAGGCAGGCGTGGCGCTGCTCGACTTCGAGAACAGGGCGGGCGAGTGCTCCGCCGGCACCGAGGCCACCAACACCGTGCTGAGAGGCCTCGCCGCAGGCGGGCACTACGAGAAGCTGTCCTTCACCGTCGGCGTCCCGTTCGCGCAAAACCACCAGGACGCCGCGGCCGCCGCCGCGCCGCTCAACTCGACCGCGATGTTCTGGAATTGGAACGGGGGCTACAAGTTCGTGAAGATCGACGGCCTCACCACCGGGCTCCCCATGGGTCACAACCTCCACCTCGGCTCGACGGGCTGCATGGCCGGCGCAGCGCCCAACAGCGTCGCGTCGTGCACCAACGCCAATCGGCCACGCGTCACCCTCACCTTCAACCCCGAGCTCGGCGCGGCCGTCGTGCTCGACCTCGCGCGGCTCTTCGAGGGCTCGAACCTCGACACCAACACCGCGATGACGGCGCCGGGCTGCATGTCGGGCGCGACGGACCCCGAATGCGCTCCCATCTTCCAGAAGTTCGGCTTGCCCTTCGGCCCACAGCCAGCTGGAACGCAGTCGGTCTTCTCGGTGGAGTGACGCGCATGCGGTGGTGGCTCGCGCTCGGCGTCGTGGTGCTGGCGGCCTGTGGTGGCATGGCTCCCGGCCCGGCCGACGCAGGACCCGGCTTCGACTGGCACCTCCCGAAGGGGTTCCCGACGCCGACGGTGCCGGCCGACAACCCGATGACGGACGAGAAGGTCGAGCTCGGCCGTCGCCTCTTCTACGACGTGCGGCTGTCGAAGAACCGCACCCAGGCGTGCGCCTCGTGCCACGAGCAGCGCCGCGCCTTCACCGACGGCCGGCCGGTCGGCATCGGCAGCACCGGAGAAGCCCACCCGCGCAACGCCCAGGGCCTCGCCAACGTCGCCTACGTGCCGACGCTCACCTGGGCGAACCCGCTGCTGGCCACGCTCGAGCGCCAGGCGCTGCTGCCGCTGCTCGGAGAGCACCCCGTCGAGCTCGGCTTCGCGGGCGCCGAGGGCGAGCTCTTCGAACGGCTCGCCACCGAGGGCGACTACGCCGAGCGCTTCGCGCGGGCCTTCCCCGACGAGGCGCCCTCCATCTCGCTCGTCACCATCACGCGCGCGCTGGCGGCGTTTCAGCGCACGCTCCTCTCAGGGAACAGCCCGTACGACCGCTGGGTGAACGGCGACGCGTCGGCCCTGTCGGACTCAGCGAAGCGTGGGCTCGAGCTGTTCAACTCGGAAGCGCTCGAGTGCTACCACTGCCACGCGGGCTTCAACTTCTCCGACTCCGTCGCGCACGCGGGCACCGCCGCGCCCGAGACACCCTTCCACAACACCGGCCTCTACAACCTCGACGGCAACGGCGCGTACCCCGCGGGCAACGCCGGGCTCTTCGACATCACCGGGCGCCTTGGCGACATGGGCCGCTTCCGGGCGCCTTCGCTGCGAAACCTCACCGTCACCGCGCCGTACATGCATGACGGCTCCATCGCGACGCTGCGCGACGTCATCACCCACTACGCGCAGGGCGGCCGCTCGAAGCGCATGACGGGCGCCTTGAGTCCGCTCCAGAGCGACCTGGTGCGGGGCTTCACGCTCTCGGCGCAGGAAACGGACGATCTGCTGGCCTTCCTCGAGTCCCTCACCGACGCCGAGTTCCTCTCGAACCCGGCCTTCTCGAGCCCCTTCGGGACCGGCCCATGACGGTGGGCGCGCTCGAGGTGTCGCTGCCGTGGTTCCGCGCGGTGCGGCGCGTGGAGCTGTCAGCTCGCGCTGGTGGGGTGGGCCTGGCTGGGCCTCGGCATCCGCCTGCAGGTGGCGTGGCTGGTGGCGCTGGTGGCGCTGGGCTTCCTCGCCGAGTTGCTGGCCTGGCGCTGGCAGCGCACGCAGGTCTCCGAGAACCGCATCCTGGGGCTGATGGTGTTCGACACCCTGCTCCACACCGGCGTCTTCGCGCTGAGCGGCGGGCCCTTCAACCCCTTCACGGCGCTGTACCTCGTGAACGTGGTGCTCGCCTCGCTGGTGCTGACGCGCGCGCGCCAGTGGACGCTGGTGACCGTCACGCTCGCGGCGTTCGCGGCGCTCTTCCTCGTCGACGAGGTGGCGCCGGCGGCCTGGCAGTTGCCCAACCACGCCGAGCTCATGCGCCTGCACCTCGGCGGCATGTGGGTGGCCTTCGTGGTGGCGGCGGGCTTCATCGTGTCCTTCGTCCAGCGCCTGCTGTCGGCCCTCACGGCGCGCGAGGCGCAGCTCACCGAAGCCCGCAGGCTCGCGGCCCAGCACGAGAAGCTGGCCGCCCTCACCACGCTGGCCGCGGGCGCCGCGCACGAGCTGGCGACGCCGCTGGGCACCCTCGCGGTGGCGAGCGCCGAGATGGCCCGCGCGCTCGAGCAGGTCGAAGTGCCGCCGGGCGTGAAGGAGGACGTCGCCCTCGTGCGCGAGCAGGTGCAGCGGTGCCGCGTCATCCTGCAGGGCATGTCGGCGCGCTCCGGTGAGCTGGCAGGCGAGGCCGTCACCTCGTTCGCCGCGCAAGCCTGGCTCGACGACGCGCTCGAGGGGCTGCCCGACGCGCCCCGGGTGCGCATTGCGGGCGCGCTCTCGACCCAGGTGCGGGGCCCACGCCTCGCCCTCACCCAGGCGCTGCGAAACCTGGTGAAGAACGCGCTCGAGGCCTCGCACGACGACGTGACGGTCGAGGTGACGAACGACGCTGGCCGGCTGCGGGTGTCGGTCGCAGACCGCGGAGCAGGGCTGAGCGCTCCCGTCGCCGCGCGCCTCGGCGAGCCCTTCTTCACCACCAAGCCCGTCGGCCAGGGCATGGGCCTGGGCGTCTTCCTCACGCGCACCCTCGCGGAGCAGCTCGGTGGCTCGCTCACCTTCGAGTCGCTGCCGGGCCGCGGCACCCGGGCCTCGCTCGAGCTGCCGCGCGAGGTGACGGCATGACAGACCAACCGACGGTGCTGCTCGTCGACGATGACGACGCGTTCCGCACCCGGCTCGCGCGCGCGCTGACGGAGCGGGGCTTCGCGGTGACGGCGTTCGCGTCGGTGGAGGCGGCGCGCGCGGGCTTTTCGGACAGCCCGGAGTACGCGGTGCTCGACCTGCGCATGGGCGGCGCCTCGGGGCTCGAGCTGCTGAAGGTGCTGCGCGAGCGGGACCCGAGCACGACGGTCGTCATGTTGACCGGCTACGGCTCGATTCCCACGGCCGTCGAGGCCACGCGGCTGGGCGCGGCGGCGTACCTCACCAAGCCCACCGATGCAGACGCGGTGGTGCAGGCGCTGACGGGCACGACGGCCAGCGCGACGACGCAAGAGACGCCCACGCTCGCGCGCGCCGAGTGGGAGTACATTCACCGGGTGCTCGCCGACTGCGACCAGAACATCAGCGAGGCCGCGCGGCGGCTCGGGCTGCACCGGCGGTCGCTCCAGCGGAAGCTGCAGAAGCACCCACCCACCCGGTGACGTGGGCTTCGTCACGGCCGTGGCTTTCCGTTTCTGGCGGCCGGCGGTGTCAGACGCCCATGCGCGTGTGGCTCGTCACCTCGCTCGTCCTGGCCGTTGCATGCGTTCGACCCAAAGCCACGCCGGCGCCACGGCCCGACTGCCCCCTGGTGCCGCCGCTCGCCACCACCGTCGAGTACGAGCTGCCAGACGGGCGGGGCGCGCGTGTCGAAGCCGGTGACGGCTTCGTGCGCCCGGCCGGAAGCACCCGGTGGGACTTCGTGGCCTCCCTCTACGAGCCCACCTGGTACGAAGACGCCTACGAGGTGGTCGACTGTCAGATTCTTCGGCGCGACGACGAGCGGCGCTGGCCCATTCGCCGGTCGCAGCGCGACGACTTCGAGGGGACCGGCGACTTCCTGACTCGTTTTGGCCCCGACGCGGGGTGGACAGGCGTGACGCTGCAGTCACCCACCACGCCGACGATTCCCAGCTACGTCGCGCTGCGAAGGTGCCTCTTCGAGCGCACCTGCGACTTCCGCGACAACCGCTTCGACCTCGTCGAGGAGCCCGGCCGCGGCCGCTTCGTCCGCGCGACGTCGGTGGCGAAGGGCTCGCTGGTGACGGCGAAGGCCTCGTTCGAGAGCTCGCTCGTCTACTTCATCAAGGGCGACGTGGTGACGTTCCGCGCGAAGGTGCGCGTCGTCAGCGGCCAGCCCTTCTCGTTCTTCGACCTCGAGTCCGGCTTCATCTCGGAGTCACCGGGCCCGCGCGTCTTCCTGTCCCGCGGGCGAGCGGGCGACGAGCCTCCACACCTCGCCGTCGAGCTCAAGTTCCTCGACAAGCCCACCTTCGAGCCCGCGCCAGGCCAGCTGCGTGCGTTCCCGTTCGGCGAGTGGGTCGACGTCGAGGTCGAGCTGCGGCTCGACGACGGGCCCGCGGGCGCGGTGAAGATTCGGCAGAACGGCGAGCT
Organism: Myxococcaceae bacterium; assembly: GCA_033763395.1. Classification (GTDB taxonomy): domain Bacteria; phylum Myxococcota; class Myxococcia; order Myxococcales; family Myxococcaceae; genus Xiheimicrobium. The sequence continues at coordinate 68,390 of JANRKQ010000241.1, read as the reverse complement.
CGTGGTGGACGCGCAGGGCCAGACGCTCCCGTTGCCCGACACGGTGCTCGACAGCCTCGAGCTCGGCATCAGCGCGACCGACGTCGCCACCGTGCTCGACCTCGACGACGTGTCCATCAGCGCGGCGCCCAGGCCCTGAGGCGCCGTCACTCGGCCAGCGCCCGCAGCGTCGACAGCCGCGTCAGCTCGTCCTCGGGCAGGTGCGTTCCCGCCGAGCCGGTGAAGCCGAAGGTGAGGCGGTCGGAGAACTGCGCGAAGCACTTCTGCGCCAGCGGCGTCTTCGGGTTCTCGCGAATGCAGGCCTCGAAGAAGAGCAGGTCGACGTCCCACAGCAGGGGTGACTTGAGCGCGCCGGCGCACACCCCCAGCAGGAACAGCGCTTCGCCACGCTCCTTCAAGGCGGGGTCCTTGCCCAGCGCGAGGTTGAGGTACGCGCTCGCCCGCAGGTACGCCACCTCGTGCGTCTCGTCGGGGAGGAAGGTGCGCGGGCCGCTCGCCTTCGCCACGAGCGCCTTCGCGCGGGTGAAGAGCTCTCTGGGGGCCGCCCTCGCCGCGTCGACGTTCTCCTTCCGCCAGGCCGCCACGTCCTTGCGCCACGCCTGCACCGAGCGCTGGAGAAAGGGCGTCAGGTCGTCACGCCGGGACAGCCCTTCGAGGAAGACGTCGGTGGCCTTCGCGTCGTCCTTCACGCGCACCAGCAGCGTCAGCGTGTCCTTGATGGCGCGGGTCTGCACCAGGCGCGCGCGCTCGTCGCTGGCCGGCTGCGCGATGACGGCGCCGTACTGCTCGAGCGCCTTGTCGAACTGCCGCGTGGCCGCGAGGAGCTGGGCCTTGTCGAGCGGCGCCAGCTTCGCCGACTCGAGGCGCTTCTCCATGTCGCGGAAGTCGGCGTCGACGCGCTCGCGGCTGTGACAGGTGAAGCAGAGGCTCATCAGCGTGCGCACCCGGGCGGGAATCGTCTCGCGCTCACCGAAGGCGAAGCGCCGCCGCGTCTCGAGCGCGTAGTGCGAGAAGAGGCCCGACAACGCCGCGGTGGCCGGCTCCTGCGCCTTCGCGTCGGCGGGGAAGGCGTGCTTCAGCTCGGCCAGCGCGTCGAGCCGGCGGGTGATGTCTTCGGCCTGGAGTGGATCGCGCAGGCGCTCCGGGTGCGCCACCATGGGCTCGAGGCCGACGAGCGCCTCGAGGGCGCCCTGCATCACGGCCCTGGTGGGTGGAGTGCCAGCGTCAGGGGTCGCGGCGAGGGCCAGCGCCAGGAGCAGAAGAGCCATGCCGCGGACTTACCCCAGCCAGCCCGCCATGCACGGGCGCGACGCCGTCGAAGGCGTACGGACGCCGCGACAGCCACCTCAGCGCCTGGGCGGCGTGGACACGGCCCGCACCAGCACGTCGCGCGGCGCCGGCTTCTCGATGCACTCGTCGACGACGCCCGCGCGCATGGCCTTCGCCGCCTCACCCGGCATTGCGCCCGAGTGGAGCACCCGCTTCACCTGGGGCCAGCGCTGCGCCACCTCGCGCAACAGGGACAGCCCATCACGCGGGGGCATGTGGAAGTCGGACACCACCGCGTCGAAGTGCCGCGACGCCAACAGCGTGAGGGCCTCGGCCGCATCGACGGCCGACGTCACCTCGGCCACCTGCGCGAGCATGCGGCCCAGGCCCTTGGCCACCAGCGGCTCGTCGTCGACCACCAGCACCTTCGGGCGCGTGAGGAACGGGCGCGGGCTGGGCAGCCCCATCGTCCACTCGACCGCGAACGACGTGCCTGAGGCGCCGGGAAGCCAGCCCTGGCTCAACAAGCGACCCGTCGCCTCACGCCCACCCGCCGCCGAGACGAGCTCCTCGAAGAAGCCCACCGTCTGCCAGGTCGCTGCCTCTTCGGCGCGCGCCCCCATGCTGTAGGCGACCGACAGCACGCACTCGACGTCGTCCACCGAGTGGAGCGTCACGGCGGGGAAGTCGAAGAGGCTCACGAGGAAGTTCTGGAACCGCATCACCGACTCGCGCGGGTCGTCGGCCATGCGCAGGTCCGGCAGGTACGCGAGAATCGCCTGCACCTGCTGGCGGCCCCACAGCCGAATCGAGTCGGTCTCACCACGCACGACATGCTCGAGAATCGCCAGGCCCAGCCGCTCGAACGCGGCCATCGGGTACCACTCGTTGACGTCGACGCGCGCCCCCACGATGGCGGCGTCGGCCGGCGACAGCACCGCGCTCCACGACGGCACCTGGCGGCGAATCATGCGCACGTAGTCCACGAACAGGACGCCGCGCACCCGACGGTCAACGACACTCACGGCCACACCTCGAGGTGTCGCGTACCACGCGCAGGGGTTCGGATTCACTGAACTCCGTGCGGCGAGCCGCAGCGCACATGCACCCCCTTCGGCAACCGCTGAAATCGACACGGGGCCCGCCCGTCTGGAGGGTCATGCTCGTCACCCAGCTCCTGACGGGGTTCGGTCTCGCCGGCTCGGCGGGCCTCAACGCCTACATTCCCCTCTTGTTGGTGTCGGTGCTGGGGCGGCTGGGCATCGTGCACCTCAAGGGGCCCTTCGAGGTGTTGGCGCACCCGGCGGTCATCGCGGTGACGGCGGTGCTGCTCGTCATCGAGCTCACCGTCGACAAGATTCCGGCCATCGACCACCTCAACGACGCGTTGCAGACGTTCGTGCGGCCGGCGGCGGGGGCGCTCGTGTTCGCGGCGGGCAGCGGCGCCATCAGCGACGTGCCGCCCGTGGTGCTCATCGCGTGCGGCCTGGTGACGGCCTTCAGCGTGCACGCGACGAAGGCGGTGGCGCGGCCGGTCGTCCACACCGCCACGCTGGGCACGGGGGGGCCGCTGGTGTCGACGGCTGAGAACGTGGTGGCGGTGGCGGGCAGCCTGATGGCGGTGTTCGCGCCGATGCTCGTAGTGGGCTTCTTCGTGGTGGCCGGGTACGCGGCGTACCGCCTGACGATGCGGCTGACGGCGTCCCGCGCGACAGGCTGAGCCCGGCGACGCGAGCGACCCTCGCGCCAGGCTGAGCGAGGCGACGACCTCTTCCTGGCCACCTGTCGTCGCACGATCACGCCGGCAAGGCTGGCAAGCGCCCGGTTGCTGTGGCTCGCTGCGGGCGCAATGGACTTCGCCGCGACGGGCAACACGATTCGGCCATGGCCGCGCGCGAGTCCACGGGCTGGGCCGCTGCAGCCAGGGTGCACCGCGGTCGCCGGTTCGCGTCGGCTCCGCCAGCGCGGAGGCGGCCCGTGATGCCCGACTGGCTCGCCCTTCTCGTGTTGGGCGTCATCGCGCTCACCGCGGCGAGCATCATCATCGGGTCGCTCCGGCTCGGCATCTCGCCCATGCCGTCGTCGGCCGTCGCCAGGCGCGCGATGCTCTCGCTCGTTCCAGCGGAGGTGACGGGCGAAGTGCATGAGCTCGGCTGCGGCTGGGGAGGCCTCGCCCTCGCGCTGGCGCGCACGGCCCCACGGGCCCGGGTCATCGCGTGGGAGGCTTCGCTCGTGCCGTACCTGGTGTCGTCGCTGCGCGCGCGCGGCGTGCCCAACCTCGAGGTGCGTCACGGCGACTTTCTGCGCGCCGACCTGTCCCGCGCCGACGTGCTCGTCTGCTACCTCTTCACCGGCGGCATGCGCGCGCTGTCAGACAAGCTGGTGCGCGAGCGGCCCGGCGCGGCGCTGTGCGTCGTCAGCAACACCTTCGCGCTCCATGGCTGGGCGCCGCGAGAGACCGTCGTGGTGGACGACCTGTGGCGCTCGCGCGTCTACCGGTACGACCGGGTGCCGTCGGCAGCGGCGCCCACCTGAGGTGCGTCAGCGCGCCTTGTGAGGCGGCGGGGCGTCGATGGGCCCCGAGACGAACGGCTTCGTGCCCGGCTTCTTGCGTCTCGAGCCCGAGCCTGGCGCGCCCGTCACCGTGGGGCCGATGCGGGTCAGCAGGGCGAGGCGCTCCTTGCGCGCGTCGAAGCGGACGCGCCCTTTGATGGCCCCCTGGGTGTACGTGTCGAAGAAGGCGACGAACTCGGCCTCGGTCACCTGCTGGTCGTCGTACATGCGCTGGAGCAGCAGCTCGGTGAAGTCGTGCATGCCGATGTTGTCGTACCGGCCCTCGGCGTCGACGATGAAGAGGGCGCTCGGCTCCCACACCACCTTTCGCTGCGCCTCGAACCAGGGCTGGTCGCCGACGCCCTTCGAGGCCTTCACGGCGGCGCGGTCGACGGGCGCGCTCGTGAACTTCACCAGGGCCAGGTAGGCATGGTCGCCGGGCTCCTTCTCGCGCATCGCGACGTTCTGGTCCCAGAAGATGCGATGGAGCAGCTCCGTCATCGAGGCGTCGTCCGCGCGGCGCGCCGGCACCTCGAAGAACCACGTCTGCCGCATGGTCGTCGGAGCGGCCACTCCCGCCGCCGACACGAGGGTGAACTCGAAGTCGACGCGCAGGTGCGTCATTGGCCCGGCCGCCGTCACCGCGAGCAGCATCGCTGGAGTCACCATCACCACAGCGTAGACCGTCGGCCGGACCGCGTCAGGGCCGGGATGGCGCGGGCCGCGTCACCATCGCGCTCTTGAGGCCCTCGACGCAGAGCTGCTTCAGCGGCTTCGGCGTCTTCGGGTCCTCGGCGATGCGCTGCACGGCCGCCAGCGCCGCCTGGTCGCCTGACCGACTCAACACCGAGACGAGCTCGGCGAGGGCACCGTCGTCGGCCTCACGCATCAGCGCGCGGAGCAGCACGGGCATCGCCGTTCCGCCGAGGTGGCCGAGCGTGCGGTACACCTGCTTGCGCTCGGTGGCGGTGATGGCGGGCCGCTCGAGGGCCTTCATCAGCTCGGGCACCGAGCCCTCGTCTTCGAGCCGGAACACCCAGCGCAGGGCCTCGGCGCGCACCGCGGGGTGTGGGTCGTGCAAGCGGATGCGCAGGATGGCCGACGCGCGGAAGGCCTGGGCCTCGGTGAGCCCCTCGAGCGTCGCGTGGCGGTGCGGCGCCGAGGTCGAGTTGAGCGCCGCGGTGACGAAGGCCGTCGCGTCGGCCTCGGGCCAGCGGCTGACCTCCTGCACCATCGTCTTCATCACGGCGACGGGGAGCGTGCGCACGCGCTCGACGAGCTCGACCACCTTCGGCTCCACCAGCCGCAGCGCGTCCACCACCGCGCCTCGCTCGGCTGCCGTGCCCTTCTGGAGCAGCTCCAGCAGCGGCATGGTGCCGTCACGGCCGATGACCTTCACCATCCACCGGGCGACCTGCGCGTGCTGCGGCTGCTCGAGCCACCCCAGCACGCTCGACAGGTGCGCGAGGAAGGCCTGCCGGAAGAGCCCCACCACCGCCTTGAAGGCCTCGGAGCCCGCCTGCTGCTTCGCCGCGTCCTGCAGGGTGCGCAGGAGCACCGCGATGAGAGTCGTCTGCTCCGCCGACAACAGCTCCTGGAGCGAGCGCTCGAAGACGTCGAGCATGCGAGAGAGCTCCCACCCCTCCGAGGTGCCCAGCACCGCCGTCAGCAGCGCGCGCGGGTTGGCGGCGTCGTTCGAGGCCGTGTCCGAGGCGGCCTGGGCCAGCGGCGTGGTGTCGAGCTGCACCTGGAGCGCGGGGTTGGTGAACACCGACACGCTCGAGCCGAGCGAGCGCCCGAGGGCCTCGCGAAACTCACTCGCCGACGAGAAGCGCTGCTTCACGTCGCGCGCCACCGCCTTGAGCACCGTGGCGTCGAGGGCCTGCGTCACGTTGCTCGACGTGCGCGACGACGGGGGCGGCGGGTCTTCGAGCAGCGTCTTCTTGAGCAGCTCGGTCTCGCTGGGTGCCTTCACCATGCGCCCGCCCGTCAACAACTCGTACAGGATGACGCCGGTCGCGTAGAGGTCGACGCGGTGGTCGAAGTCGGACGAGCTGATCTGTTCGGGCGCCATGTAGCCGGGCGTGCCCAGCATCATGCCGGTGCGGGTGAGCTGCGGGTCGGTGGTGTCGCCGCCGATGGTGCGGGCGATGCCGAAGTCGAGCACCTTGCACAGCTCAGTGCCGTCCTTGAGGGCCTCGACGAGCACGTTCGACGGCTTCAGGTCCCGGTGGACGATGCCGTGCGCGTGCGCCTCGGCGAGCCCGGCCAGCACCTGGTCGACCAGCCCCACCGCGCGCGCGGGTGACAGCGGCGCCTCGTCGCGCAAGAGCTGCCGCAGCGAGCGGCCCTCGACGTACTCCATGACGATGAAGGGCACGCCGTCATCGCCGCGCTCGACGTCGATGATGGACACGATGTTGGGGTGCTTGAGCGCCGCCGTGGTGGTGGCCTCACGCTCGAAGCGCGTCACCACCGCCTCGTCCGCGGCGAACTGCGGCAGCAGCGTCTTGATGCACACGACGCGCTTGAGCCGCGGCTGCTTCGCCTTGAACACACGGCCCATGCCGCCTTCGCCGATGACGCCGTCGACCTCGTAGTCCCCGAAGCGCGGGGCGGTGGACAGCGCGGCGCCGCACTGGAGGCAGAACCGCCCCGCAGGCACCTCTTTCTGACAGGCTCCACACTTCACGAGAGCGTCTCTCCCCACCGACGACACGCGGCGCCGTTGAGCCTGCACGAATACCACATGGGCAGACACGGCGGCCCCTCGGGTTGGAACGCTGGCGTCTGCCAGCGCAGCCGCTGACGACGCTCCCCACCTGCGCTACAGCAGGGCCTGCGTCATGAGCCTGCGCTGGCGGAAGTTCGGCAACATGCTGGCCGGAGCGGCCCCGCTCGCGGGCGCCGTCATCTCGATGGCCTGGCTCGGCTGGTCGAGCGAGGCGGGCGCCACCTCGATGTTGTGGGCGATGGCCACGCACCCCATCGGCGCCATCGCCCTCATCCAGACGCTCTACACGGCGCTGCTGGGCGTGCTGTGGCTCAAGTACCAGCCCTTCACCGTGTCACCCGACGTCGAGTGGCCGAAGGTGTCGGTCATCATCCCCGCGTACAACGAGGGCCCGATGGTGGGCCGGAGCATTCGCAGCGTGGCGGCCTGCGCGTACCCGAAGGACAAGCTCGAGGTCATCGTCGTCGACGACGGCTCGCGCGACGACACGTTCTTCCACATGCAGCACCTGCGGCGCGAGTTCCCCGACCTGGTGAAGCTCGTGCGCTTCTCGGGCAACCGCGGCAAGCGCTCGGCGCTGGTGGCGGGCTTCCGCGCGGCCTCGGGCGACTACGTCATCACCATCGACTCGGACTCGGAGATCGACCCGCGCACGGTGCACGAGATGGTGACGCCCTTCCTCGCGGACCCGAAGGTGGGGGGCGTGGCGGGGCGGGTGGCGGTGCTCAACCGCGAGAACGCCATCAGCCGCATGCTTGAGGTGCAGTACACGCTGGCCTTCGACTACGGGCGCGCGGCGCAGTCGGTGTACCGCACGGTGGCCTGCTGCCCGGGCGCGCTGTCGGCCTTCAAGAAGTCCATCATCCTCCCGTACATGGACGAGTGGGAGAACCAGCGCTTCCTCGGCCGCCCGGTGAACCACGGCGAAGACCAGGCGCTCACCAACATCGTGCTGCGGCAGGGCTTCGACACCGTGTACCAGCGCACCGCGGTGGTGAACACGCTCGTGCCCACGACGTACTCGCAGCTCTCCCGCATGTTCCTGCGCTGGGACCGCAGCTACATCGTCGAGGGCTTCTCGTTCGCGCGCTTCATGTTCACGCGCTACCGCGAGAACAACCGGCTGCTCCCCATCGTGACGTTCCTGGTCTCGAACCTGCGCTTCGTGCTGGTGGCCGTCGCCTTGATGGAGCTGCCGCGGCTGTTCGACACCAACGTCACCACCGTCGGCCGCAGCGTGGTGGCGCTGGCGCTCGGGGCCATCTTCTCGGCGGCGTACTACCTGCGCTTCGAGCGCAGCATGCGCTGGGTGTACGGGGTGCTGTACGCGCTGTTCTCGGTGGTGGCGCTCCAGTGGATTCTGCCGTGGGCGCTGGTGACGGTGCGCGACGAGCGCTGGGGCACGCGCTGAGGAGCCGGCGCTCCCCCAGGGCGTGACGGCTGGGGTAGCCTCGACGGCCTCTCGTGCGCGCGAGTCTCGTCCTGCTGGCCTGCTGCTCCGCCGGCTGCGTCTTCGACACCGGTGTGCCCGCGCTCGACGGCGTGTCGAACGTGCGCTGTCGCGACTCGAGCCAGTGCCCCGCCTCGGCCGACCTCTGCGCCTCCCTCGACCCCGAGGATGAGGAGAGCCGCCGGTGCGTCGTGCGCGGCACCTGGCCGACCGCCGACCTCTCGAGCCTGACGGTGGTGGCCGCTGACGGCAGCCCGCGCACCCGCTTCAGCCGCAACCCGGGCTTCGCCAGCGGCTCCATTCTCGCCACCGTCGTCGGCCGGCCCGAGCGCCTCGACGCCACCATCGAGACCCAGGTGGTGCCCTGCCGGCGGGACGGCGCCTCGTACCGCTGCGACTTCGAGGTGACGGCTGACACGCCCGAGGGCCAGCGCCTCGCCCGCGTCGAAGTCACCGACGCCCAGGGCCGCGTCGCCGCCGACCGCGTCGTCGTCGAGTTCGACTTCACCGCGCCCAGCGTCATCGCCGGCAGCGTGTCGACGCGCATCACCCCGCCTGCCTCGAGCCCCCTGGCCACCCTCGGGCCTCAGTGGGCGCCCACGGCGCTCGGCCTGGGCAGCGAGCTGTCGGTGAACTTCGGCGTCGACGAGGCGCGCGTCGTCGAGCCACGGCTCCTGCTCGGGCCCCTGTCAGGCCTCGCGTCGCGCAGCGGCGCCGCCTTCGTGGGGAGCCTGCGCGTCGAGGCCTCGCTCCCAGAGGGCGCCTGGCCCCTCATCGCTCGCCTCGTCGACGACGTCGGCAACCAGCGCGACGAGGTGATCGGCCGCTGGTCGCGCGACGACACGCCGCCAGACTCCCGCCTCGAGCAGGTGCTCGTCGAGCGCCGGCCCTTCGCGCCCGCCGACGCCGGCGCCGGCGTCTTCCTGTCGGCCACCGGCGGCCTCGAGCCCAACGCCGCGGTGCTGGCGTCGACCCGGACGAGCGGGTTCCCCGTCGGCGTCGTTCGCGCCTCGCCCGACGGAGGCCTGGGGCGCACCCAGCTGTCGCTGGCGGACAGCGCCGAGGTGCTCGTCACCCTCATCGACGCCGCCGGCAACGCCTCGCCCCCCAGGCGCGTCACCCGCTACCGGCTCCACGCGACGCCCGGCGATGGCCTCATCGCCAACCCCACGGCCCTCGAGCGGCGCTTCACGTGGATGCAGCAACTGCTCCTCACCAACGACTTCTCAGCCGTTCCCGCCGACGTCGCCGCGCCCTCTGACGGGCGCAGCGAGCGCATCTCTCCGCGGCCGACGTGGCGGCGCCAGGTGCTCGACACCCCGCCGTTCGAGTGCGGCGCCGCGATGCCCGACACCGCGTACGGCGGCATGCTGGTGGCCGGCGCGTGGGCGGGCTGCACGACGAACCAGCCGCAGATTTTCCTCCTGCGGGGCGCGGGCGCCGTGCAGACGACCGAGCCCCTCAACGCCACGGCGCGCTTCTGGCCCGCGTACGACTCGCTGCGCAGCCGCTTCGTGCTGCTGAGCGCCGTCGCCGGTCTGCCCAACGTCACCGTCGCCGACGGCACCCTCTCGCGCTTCAACTCGGCGAGCGGTCTCGCCTTTTCGAGCGCCACCTACGACCCGCGACGAGACTTCGTGGTGGGGCTGGGCACCCTCGGCTCGGTGTGGAACACCACGGGCGGCGGCACGCCCGTGCAGGTGGGGCAGGTCGACCGCCTCAACGCCGGGCTGCTGTGGGTCCCGAGCCTCGACAGCCTCATCGTCTACGGCGGGCAGGCGCCCGATGGGGGCACGCTCCTCGACGACCTGGTGCGCCTCGACGGCGGGGTGGTGGCACGGCTGCCAGTGGGCGTGCAGCGGCCCCTGGTGACGTGGGACCACCTCGAGCACGCCGTGCGGCTCATCGACCGCCGGCGCGACGCGACGTGGCTGTTGGTCGACGGAGGCTTCGTGGCCCAGCCTCCCACGGGCGCCCTCATCGACTGGTGGGCCTCGTGGCCGGGGCGGGGCGATGCTCTCTTGAACCCGGGCACGCCGGGACAGGCCCTCTGGCGGGCCGGCCAGCGCGAGCCGTGGGACGTCGCCCGCCTGCCCGATGGCCGGTTGATGCCCAGCGTGGTGGTGAGGCCCACCACCAATGAGCTCGTCATCGTCGGAGGCTCGAACGGCACCTTCCCCCTTCCCTTCGGCGTCTCGTGGCGGCACCAGCGCTCGACCCTGCCACTCAACTCGCCCACCCCGTTCGGGGGCAGCGCGCTGGTGCCCCTGTCGGACGGCGGGCTGTTGATGGTGGGCGGCGCGACGCTCGACGCCACCAACCAACCCATCGCCAACCGCGCCGTGTGGACGTGGAGCGAGGCGGTGGGCTGGACGGCGCAGTGGCACGGCGCGCCAGCGACGTTCGGCACCTCGGCCTTCCTGCTCGAGGACGGCACGCTGCTGGTGGCCGCGAGCGAGCAGGTGAGCGGGCAGGACCGCGGCGGCTCGTGGCGCCTGCGCCTGCTGGCCGACGGCGGCACCCAGCGCGTGGCGGTGACGGGCGAGGTGCCCACGCTGCTCAGCACCTGCGCGACCCGGAACGAAGCGGGCGAGCCGCTCCTCATCGGAGGCCTGCTGCAGGCGTGTGATGCCGGGCCCTGCACGGCAGCTCCCACGCGCGACGTGTGGCGGTACACCGGCGTGGCGTGGGCGAAGGACAGTCGCCTGCGCCTGCCCTCGCCGCGCGACGGGCACGCCTGCGCGTACGACGCCGCCCGGCGGGCCTACGTGGCGTGGGGCGGCCGCGAGTCGGGGGCGCCCGCGACGACGCTGCGCGAGTCCTTCCCCGACGGCGGGGGGTGGGCGGCCCGCGCCGACTCGGCCCCCGATGGCCGCCCGGCGCTGCGAGAGGGCGCCACCATGGCCTACGACCCCTCGAGTCGACGGCTGGTGCTCGTCGGGGGCCGGTCGTTGAGCACGCAGCAGAGCCTCGCCGAGCTGTGGGTGCTCGAGCACGCCACCTCGCAACCCGGGCTGACGTGGAGGTTCTCGATGCGCGAGCTGGGCGTTCCCTTGACCGCTCGCTGGCGCCAGCTGACGACGCGCGCGCTCGCCGGCGCCACCGGCACGGGCCCCGATGGAGGCCCGCTCTCCGGCGTCGAGCTGTCCCAGTGGGTCGATGGCCAGTGGCGGCCGCTCGCGACCTGGGCGGCAGATGCCGGTGCGCCCACCTTCGGAGAGGCCACCGTCACCGACCTCGACACCTCGTGGTTCGAGCGCCACTCGGTGTCGGTGGGTGTACGCGGCCTCGGCGCCCGCGGCCTGGGTGAGGCCGACCTCACGGTCGACTTCGTCGAGTTCGAGCTGGACTACGAGCTGACTGAATGACCTCCGTCGATTGGCGTGTACACTCCGCCCTCATGGGGAGCCGGTGGGTGGTGATCAGCCTCGCGGCCCTGTCGTCCGCAGCGGGGACGGCCGGGAAGAGCACACCTGAGCCAGCTTCGTCGACGCCTCGCGCGCCCACCATCACCGACGGGCCCTGGGCGCTCGCGCGGAGCGGCGAGGCGCTGGCACCGGCCACCCACGTGCGCCTCAGCTCGGCCGGCGTGGCGCTCGGGGCGACGCGCACGCTCCCGTCCCTGACGCGCTCCTTCGACGACTGACGTCGCCTTCGACCTCGACGCTCCCTGCGCATGGACCTCGTCTTCGGCAAGTACGAAATCCAGCACCGGCTCGCCATCGGCGGCATGGGCGAGGTCTTCTACGCGCTGCAGAAGGGCGTGCCGGGGTTCGAGCGCCCCGTCATCCTCAAGTCGCTCCTGCCGGAGCTGGCGCAGCAAGACGGCTTCATCGACCAGTTCCTCGACGAGGCGCGGGTGGCGGCGACGCTCAACCACCCCAACGTCGTCTCCATCTTCGAGGTGGGCCAGTGGAACGGCACCTACTACCTGGCGATGGAGTACATCCGCGGGCGCAACCTCGCGCAGTTGATGCGCAAGGCCGTGGAGCAGCAGCACGCGCTCCCGCCGGCCGTCGTCGCGCGCATCATTCGTGACGCGGCCCTCGGGCTCGACCACGCGCACCGCGCAACGGACGCGGCAGGCCAGCCGCTGCACGTGGTGCACCGCGACATCAGCCCGCAGAACATCATGGTGCGCGAGGACGGCCTCACCAAGGTGGTGGACTTCGGCATCGCCCGCGCCACCAACCGGACCAGCCGCACCGACACCGGCGTGCTGAAGGGCAAGCTCTCGTACATGGCGCCGGAGCAGATTCTGGCGGCGGGCGTGGGCCCGGCGGTCGACCAGTTCGCCCTCGGCGTGGTGCTGTGGGAGCTGCTCGCGCAGAGGCGCCTCTTCAAGGCCGACCGCGACATCGACGTGATGACGAAGGTGCTCGAGGAGCCGATTCCGCCGCCGTCGTCCGTGACTCCGGTGCCCGCGGCGCTCGAGGCCGTCACCCTGCGCATGCTCGAGCGCGACCCGGCGCAGCGCTTCCCGTCGTGCGCCGACGTGGCCGCCGCGCTCGATGCGGCGATGGGCGCGCTCGGGCCGGTGGAGTCTCCCGCCGACTTCATGCGCCGCCTCGGCACGGACGACCTCGTGGTGCGCACGAAGGCGACGCCGCAGGGGCAGCAGAACTTCGTCATCGCCCTCAAGCCGCACACCGCCGGTTCGAGCGCCAACGCCACGGCGGCCAACGTCTCACCCGCCTCGCTCAAGAAGCCGAAGTCGCGCGTCGGGCTCGCCGTGGCCGCCGTCGCAGCGCTGCTCGTCGTGGGCGCAGGGGTGTGGTCGGCGACCCGCGACGAAGTGGCCCGGGTGCCACCGGCCCCGGCTCCTGCACCAACGCCCGAGCCCACTCGACCGCAGCCACCTCCGCCCGAGCCCCCACCGGTCGTCGCTGACACGCCGCCCGCGCCAGAGCCGGCGACGCTCACCCTCACCACCACACCTCCGAAGGCCACGGTGCGGGTCGACGGCAAGCCGCTCGGGCCCAGCCCGCTGACGCTGACGCTGACGCCGGGCGAGACGCACTACCTCCTCGTGGAGAAGGCCGGCTTTCGGCGCGTCGAGGAGAGCATCACGCTCGCGGCCGGCGAGGCGAAGGAGCTCGTGGTGAAGCTGACCGCGGTCGAGGCGTCGAAGGCCACGCCTCCTCCGAAGGCCGACGCGCCGCTCGAGCCTGGCTTCCTGACGCTCGAGACCGAGCCGTGGACGAAGGTGGCCGTCGACGGAGAGCCGCTGGGTTCGACGCCGCTCTTCAAGAAGCGGCTGCCAGCCGGGCGGCATCAGCTGGTGCTGGTGAACGAGGGCGCGAACGTCAACGAGAAGCGCACCGTCACCATCGCGCCGAGCGAGACGACGAAGCTGAAGTTGAAGCTGAAGTGAGGCGCAGCGGCGCCGGCCACGCCACACGTCACGCCGGCGTTTCACGTGCCGGGGGCGGGCCCAGCAGCCTGCGGTCGAAGCGCGGTACGGAGGCGACGATGCGGCTCATCGCCCTGCTCTTTCTGCTCCCGGCCACCGTCGTGGCCCAGCCGCTCGTGCTCGAGGGCGAGCTGCCCACCACCGGGCCCGACTTCGTGCTCGTGCCCTTCGAGGTGCCACCGGGGACGGCCGAGGTCGAGGTGCGGCACCCGGTGCAGCAGCCAGAGAACATTCTCGACTACGGCCTGGCCGACGCCCGCGGCTTCCGGGGCTGGGGCGGCGGCAACGACGAGCCCTTCATCGTCAACGAGCGCGCGGCCTCGCGCAGCTACCTCCCCGGGCCCCTGACGCCGGGCACGTGGCACGTCGTCATCGGCAAGGCGAAGGTGGTGACGGCTCCGGCGCGGTATCGCCTCGAAATCGAGCGACGGCCCAGCGCGACGCTCGCTCCGCAGGCCGGCCGCGCCTCGACGCCCTGGACGCCCGGCGCTCCGCTCGAGCGAGGCGCCCGCTGGTACGCAGGAGACCTGCACGTGCACTCGCGCGAGAGCGGAGACGCCGCTCCCACGCTCGACGCCATCGCCACCTTCGCGCGGGGCCGTGGCCTCGACTTCGTCCACCTCTCCGAGCACAACACCACCTCGCAGCTCGCCTTCTTCGCCGACGTGCAGTCGCGACACCCCGCGCTGCTGCTGCTGCCGGGCATGGAGTTCACGACCTACGGCGGGCACGCCAACGCCATCGGCGCGACGGCGCCCATCGACCACCGCTTCGGCGTCGAGGGCGCGACCTTCGACGCCGCCGTGGCCGCGATGGAAGCGCAGGGGGCGCTGTTGTCCATCAACCACCCGGTGCTCGACCTGGGCCAGCTCTGCATCGGCTGTGCGTGGCGGCAGCGCGTGGCCGCATCGAAGGTGCGCGCGGTCGAGATCGGCACCGGCGGCTGGGACAAGACGGGCGCGATCTTCGGGCAGCAGGCCATCGCCTTCTGGGACCGGCAGCTCGACCAGGGCTCACGCGCCGCGCCCGTCGGCGGCAGCGACGACCACTCGGGCGGACGCGCCACCGGGTCCTTCGACAGCCCCATCGGCAACCCGACGACCATGGTGTTCGCGCAGGAGCTCTCGGTGCCGGCGGTGCTCGAAGGCCTGCGCGCGGGCCGCACAGTGGTGAAGCTGCAGGGCCCGTCGGACCCGATGGTCGCGCTGCGGCTGGGGGACGCCGGCATCGGAGACGAGGTCGCGCTGGGCACCGGCTCGCTCGAGGCGACCGTCACCGGTGGGCGTGGGCAGGTGCTGGCGTGGCTCGAGAACGGCCGCGTCGTCGAGGAGCAGCCCATCGACGCCGACCCCTTCACCGCGAGCCGTGCAGTGCAGGGGCCCACTTCGGGCGTGACGCGCTGGCGGGCCGAGGTGCGCCTCAGCGGAGCCCCGCGCACGGTGACGGGCCACGTCTGGCTCCGCGCCATGGAGCACGAGCCGGCGAGCTGCGGTTGCACGGCGAGCGCTCCGGCCTTGTGGGGACTCGGTGCAGGGCTGCTGCTCCTCCTGCGCTCGGCACGGCGTCGCACGGCGCCGCCGCGCAGAAGCGACTTCGCCGGGCCACGCGCCTGACGCTCGCGCACGGCCCGGCGTCGTCATCGTCACGCCGTCACCTCACTCCGCGTCGCGACCTTCGGCCACGCGCACCTGAATCGCGCGCTTGAGCGCCAGGGTCTCGGCGTCGTCGAGCGCGCCGTTGCCATCGACGTCGAAGCGGCTCACCACCTCGGCGCGCTTCGCGCGGAAGGCCGCCACGCGCTCGGCCCGGAGCGCAGCGCGCTCAGACTCGTCCAGCGCGCCGTTCTGGTTCGAGTCATGCGCCGCGAGCACCTGCTGCCGCGCCGCCTGCACCCGCGCCGCGAGGGCCTGCTTCGCCGCCTCACGCTCCGGGGCGTCGAGCACTCCATTCGTGTTGGCGTCGAAGCGCTCCAGGGCGGCGGCGCGCAGGCGTTGGCACCGGGCCTCCATCGCGTCGACGAGGGCCGTGCGCTCGTCGGTCGAGAGCTGCCCGTCGCCATTCTCGTCGAAGGCCCACTTGAGCCGCTTGAGCACCATCACCCGGTGCCGCAGGCCGAAGCGCACTGCGAGCGGGTGGCCAGCCCGGGCCTCGAGCTCCCGCGCCAGCGTGCGCCGCTCCGAGGGCCCCAGCTGCCCGTCGCCGTTCTCGTCGTACCGCGCCATCACCCGCTGGCGACGGCCCTCGAGGTCGCACACACCGCTGCTGTCCGCGGACATCGAGGGCAGCTCCATGGACTCGTCCACGAGCGCCGCGCCATCGACGTCCGACTCGGCGCCGCTGGCCTCGGTCGCGAGGGCACCGGTCTCTTCACCCGCCGAGAGCATCGAGGTGGCCTCGCCCACCACGGCCTCGTCCTCACCGAGCGCGCCGGAACAGGCGACGCCCGCCAGCGAGACGGCGAACAACGAGAGGGTGAGCCAGGGACGACGAAGGGGCTTCATGGGTTTCTCCAGGAACGGCGGGTGTCCGGCCTCGATGGAGACGAACCCGTGCCCCGCGGAGAAGTTGCGGTGGGGCGGCGGCGGGCCCCGACGTTCCGAAAGAAGTCGCGCCGTTGACGGGCCTCCTCGAGACGGCGCGACAGGGGGCGTGTCACGACGACCCCAGCACCCTCATTCAGGTCCTCCCATGCGCTCGAGAGGAGCCGCACAGGCCAGACCCGCCGCATCACGTCGCAGGCCGTCGCTGTTCTTCGCGGTGCCAAAGAACTTCCTGGCCCGGCGGCGGGCGTCACCTTCGAGCACGGGCACACCGGCTCGAAGCTCGACCGCATCCTCTGCCAGGGTGCTCGCCACGGGCGTCCGTCACGAAGGCGCGCGCGCGACGCCCCGCCGCTCAGAATCGGCCCGACAGGCCCAGCACACCGCCGTCGCCGGTCGGCGCCGCGAACAACGACACCGCCGGCTGCGGCCGGTCGAGCACCAGCGCCACCACCCCGCCAGCGACGAGGACGGCGCCTGCGATGCCGGCGACGAGGCCGACGGTGAAGACGCGCTGGCGCGCATCGAGAAAGTACCGGTAGCTCACCGCTTCGTCGGCTGACTCGAGCGGCCGTTGGTTGAAGGCGGCGACGGTGACCTGCCCCTCGCCCCAGGTGATGAACTGCCCGACGCTGAAGCCCAGCGCGCCCACGCCGAGCCCGATGAGGCCGACGCCCACGCCAGAGACGAGCGACCGCTGCGACGGCGAAGCGAGGGCCTGCGTCGAGGTGACGAGCGCGAGGACGAGAGCGAGGCGACGCATGACGGAGGAACTACCACGCCCGCTTCGAGGCGTGGAGCGTCACGTCCTTCAGTCACGTCCCTCAGGCAGCGCGTGTGGCGTCGCCCACCAGCAGCCCGTTGGCCACGAAGGTGTGGAGCGCGTCTTCCACCGCGACGTCGAACACGTCGAGCACGGTGACGTAGCGGGCGTCGCTCGAAACGGCCACCGCGCGCAGGGGCTCGTCGTCATCCTCGGGCACCTCGGTGACGTGCGACCGCTTGCCCAGCGCCCAATCGCCCGCGTCGGCGAACGCCTGCGCGTCGGGGTCGAAGAGGTGGTGGTCGGTGGTGCACTCCATCGTGACGGTGGCGCTGCGCAGCGACAGACACTCGCGGCGGCTCACCCGCACGTCCACCACCCGCGTACTCACGCGGCGACCGGACAGCGGGTCGACCGCCGTCACTTCGTCGCCAACCCGGAGGAACTCGACCGCCTTCTCTCCATCACGGGTCCGCACCCGGGTGCCCCGGGCGACACAGCACGACGCTGGCTCGAGCGGCTTCATCGCGCGCCTCCAGACCACACAACCCGCCGCGCGTCACGGGTGTGAAACATCGCACGCCCTGCGCGGATGGGGGGCGTCGTGCGGCGTTCGCCGACCCGGCCGACCGAAAGAACGACGTCAGTGAGTCGATGTTCGACTGCGACGTGCACCAGAGGCTCCCGGGAGGAGAGAGACAGTCGTCCTTACCCACAGCAAGCGTGGTGCCGCCGCGCGACCTTCACGAAAGCGCGGAGCTCGCTCGAGCGGGCTACGGGTCAGGCGGCAGAAGCGGGTCGAACGAGCCCCGCGCCTCAGCGAGGCCGACCGTCGCCAGCGCGCCGAACGGCCGAGAGCTGTTGACGGAGCGCCGGCACCACCTCGACCCAGGCTTCGAGCTCGTCGAGCGCCTCGTCGCGGGTGTCCGACGGCTCCTTCGGCAGGTGGCGAACCAGCTCGGTGCAGTACGCCGGCGCGGCGCCGCAGTCGACGCCACGGACCGCGTCGAGGAGCTGCGCCACGGGCAGCCGATTTCCAGCCTTTCGTTCTTTCGCGAGCCGCACCGGGTCCTCGCGCGAGACGGCGGCGAACAGGGCCGCGCGCTTGAGGCACCCATCGCGCGTGTCCTGCGCGCCCCGCTTGCGGAGCAGTGCGCCGACCGCGTCGTGTCCGAACGCGCGGGCGAGGCACTCGGCCGTCACGCGCCCCTTGAGCGCGCCCTCCCGCTCCACCACGGTGAAGTTCACGTCGGCGCCGAGGCCCAGCAAGAGTTCGACGAGGTCGGCCTGCCCCCACTGGGCGGCGGCGAGGAGCGGCGTTCGCTTCGAGCACCGCCCGGTGCCAGGCGCATCGACGGTCTCGGGCGTGAGGCCCGCGCGTACCCCCTCGACGTCTCCAGCCTGGATGAGCGCAAAGAGGCCGTGACACTGCGGAGCGCTCACCTCAGGTCCCGTCCTGTCAGGGACGAAGGAGGTCGCGAGCACCAGCGAGAGCAGCAGCGGAGTCATGCGTGAGCCTCGGTTGTTCGGCCTGTGCGCGCCGCCTGGTGGGCACAGGGGCCTCCACGAGTCCGAGCGCTGCGCTGACGCGCCGAGGTCACCGTGCGCAGCATCACAGCACCTCGATGGTGAGCTCATCACCGGGCTCGAAGGTGAACCAGCGGTCGAGCACCGGTGCGCCGCCGAGGCTCACGCACACGAGCCGCACTTCGTCGCGGGGTGCGTCGCCCTCGTAGTCGAAGGGGAGCTTCGCGAAAGCCTCGACCAGCTCGCGCGTCGACACCTGACATGCCACCGACGGTCTCCCGATGACGTGCAGCAGGGAGCGACCGCGGGGGTGGAGCCTGCGCGTCTCACGGAAGCCCAGCAGCTCGTGGGTGCGTACCCGCCACGCCTCCTCCGAGGGCGTGCCGCCGTCAGCGAGCGCCCAGAAGGCGCGCCAGACCGGCCGCGCGAGCTCGAACCACGCGTCGACGGACTCGGCCCGCACGGCCTCGGGCACCACCTCTCGCACGGTCTCGAACACCGGCGTGTCGCGCAGCACGGCCTCGAGCCCGGCCAGCGGCGTCGTCCCGGCGGGCAGCGCACGCAGCGCCTCGTCCGCCACCTCGCTCACCCGCGCCGTCGCCCGGTCGACGTCGGCCACCATGGCGCCATTGCCGAGCAGCGCGCGCACGCGCTCCTTCGCGCAGGCCGGCTTCGCGCGCTCGATGGCCCGCAGCCCGCGCACCACCTGCTGTTCGTCACTCGAGCGCAGCGCCTGCAGCGCGACCGCGATGGCCACGCCCGTCTCGGGTGCAGGCCGCTGGGTGTCGAAGTCTCCGGAGCGGACGAGCAGGTCGTCTTTCAGGCGCGCGCGCGCGGCCGCCAGCGTGGGCGCCAGCAGCTCACGCAGGGCGTCGTTCTTCACGTCGTCGAGGGGCAGGCACTGGCCGAGCGCGGCGTCGAGCACCTCGAGCACGCGCGGCTGGAGCCTGGAGCGGCTCAGAAGCCCGAGCTCGGACTCGGGAAACGGCCGGGTGAAGGCCAGGCGAACGATCGCCTCGCGCCAGGTGGCCGTGTCGGCGGAGCCGAGGTCGGTCAGCAACTGCACCGTCTCGGGCGGGAGCGGGGGCTTCTGCGGAGCGACGGGGGCCGTCGGGGTGGGCCGAGCCGGTTCAGGCAGCGGGGCTGGCCGCGCGATGGTCTTTCGGCCGATGGCCCAGCCAGAGCCCACGCCAACGGCGAGCGTGACCGCGAAGGTGGTGAGGATGAGGCGCGTGCGCGGCTCCATCGGAGCGGTCATCGAAGCAGGCCCGTCAGGCCTTCGTCCACTCGCTGGTGCAGGTCCCCAGGAGCACGGCGACGTCGAGCCGCTCGACGTCGATCATCGCCTCGAAGGGTGCGAGCACCTGCGGAACGATCTCGGTCCATCGCTTCGCCTGCGTTCGAAGCAACAGCCCGCCCCATGCGTTCTCTGACATCGAACGAACGTTACACAGGCGGGCAACATGACGCCCACCCCCGAGACGAGGCCTCAGCGCGGCTCAGGCGGGCCGAACCGGCCACCGGGCTTCGGCAGCACCTCGGCGGAGCCGCTGCATCCACGCGTCTCCCAGCACGGCGCGCACGCGCAGCGCCTGCACCGTGCGCAGCTTCTTCACCTCGAGTTCCAGCGGCGCCGCCTTCTCGAGGAGCGCCACCACCGTGGCCTCGTCGCCGCCCTGCTCGAGCTGCGCGCGCACCTGCTCGTGGAGCCCCTTGAGCGTCTGCTCCTGGCTCCGCAGCGCCTCGTCGAACTGCGCGCGCAGCGCCTCGACCTTCGCGATGAGTTCCTTCGGCACCTGGGCCTGCTCGAGCAGGCGGCTCCCGTGCGGTGAGGACACGATGAGCGCCACCGGCGGAGGCCCGCCCGGGTGCGCCCCGGGCATTCCACCAGGCGGCGGCCCGAAGCCCTGCGCGAGCGCGGTGGTGCCCGAGACTGCGGCGAGGACGACGACCGACTGAAAGAGACGACGAGTCATTGGCTGGCCTTTCTTTCTGGACGCTGTGCGCCCATGTGGGGACCGGCCGCCTGAGCCCACCGCAGAACGCAGCGCCGCGACCGGTTTCGACATAGAAAGACGTGTGGCCGGGCTTGCCGGCATACCGTCATGACCGTCCCGGCAGACACCGCCGTCGCCCGCGTTCGCCAGGACGACCTCATTTCCGGCTATCGGCTGGTGCAGCTCGTCGGCAAGGGCGGCATGGGCGAGGTGCACCAGGCCGTGCAGCTGTCGCTGGGCCGCACCGTGGCGGTGAAGCTCCTCAAGCCCGAGCTGGCGCGCGACGAGCAGTTCGTGGCCCGCTTCGAGAAAGAGGCCGCGGCCCTCGCCACCCTGCGGCACCCCAACATCGTCAGCATCGTCGACCGCGGGAAGTCGGCCGAGACGTATTACCTGGTGATGGAGTTCGTCGACGGCCCGGCGCTGCGCGAGCGCATGCGCGACCCCGACTTCGACGCGATGACGGCGCTCAAGACGCTCGCTCAGGTGGCCCGCGCCATCGACTACGCGCACCACCGGGGCGTCATTCACCGCGACCTCAAGCCCGAGAACATTCTCTTCGACGAGCAGGCGGGCGGCATTCCGAAGGTGACCGACTTCGGGCTCGCCGGGTTCGACGAGAAGTCCGGGCAGACGCCGCAGAACCTCACCCAGACGAACGTGGCGATGGGCACCGCCTCGTACATGGCGCCGGAGCAACGCGTCGACGCGAAGACGGCGGGCCCCCGGGCCGACCTCTATGCCCTGGGCGTCATGCTGTACGAGCTGCTCACCGGCGAGCTCCCGCTGGGGCACTTCGACCCACCGTCGGTGAAGAAGCCGGGCGTCGACAAGCGCCTCGACGGCATCGTCGCGCGCTGCCTCAAGCCTGCGCCGGAGGACCGCTACCCCTCGGTGGGCGCGTTCCTCGCCGAGCTCGAGACGCTGGTGCCGATGACGACGACGGCGCCCATGCCGTCAAAGGAGACGAAGGCCCGCCGGCTGCTGCGGCTGGCCCGGGAGCGCCTGCAGAAGGCGGCGCGCGTCGGGGCGATGGCGCTGGTGGGGTTCGCGGCCGTCATCGTCGGCACCGTCTTCTTCCGCGCGCGGGCCGAGGCCTCACGAAAGCCGGCGGCGCAGGAGCTCTTGCGCGACGACGGCGCGAGCTTTCCCACCTCGACGCCCGGCCGCCTCGACAAGGAGACGCGCACGCTGACGCTGGGCGAAGGCCCCGACACCATCAGCGTGATGGCGCGCGGGCGGCCGGTGACGTTCGAGCAGGGAGGCGTGCGCTTCGGGGAGCCAGACGACGCGCCCGGCGGCCACGCCCTCGTCGACGCGCCGGTGGAAGGTGAAGGCCTGCGGCTCTCGGCGAAGGTGGACACGCAGGCGAGCGAGGCCTCGTCGCTCGAGCCCCTCCTCGCGCTCTTCCGGGGGCCCAGACCCGAGGCGCGCAGCGCGCTCATGCTGCTGGGCACCGGCGGGCGCTCGGTGATGCTCATCCTCTCGGGCTCGGGCGGCCAGCCGGTGATGGAGTGGAACCTCGGCCCCGACAAGCAGGGCCAGATGCAGGCCCCGCTGCCGACGTCGACGACGGGCCAGGTGGCCGAGCTGCGGCTCGACGCCTCGACGGGCGAGCTGTTCGCCGTCATCGGAGAAGGGCGTGACGCGCGGGTGCTGGGCGACGGGCTCCACCTGGGGCCCTACTGGAAGAACGTGCTCGGTGAGACGCCGCGCGCCGCCGTGGGCTGCCTCGAGGGCGCCTGCCGCTTCGCGCAGCTGACGATGGAGGGCCGCGCGGTGACGTCGGTGCTCACGCCGCCGCCTGCGCCGCCGCTCGAGGTCGAGGTCGAGGACCTGCCGGAGCCGCCGAAGAAGCCGACGGCGACTCCTCGGCCGGTGGTGACGGCGAAGCCTCCCGTGAAGCCAGCGCCCGTGGTGGCGGTGACGAAGCCGCCGGTGAAGCCGCCGCTGCCACCGGCCGTGAAGAAGCCCACGCCGGCGCCGACTCCGCCCAAGAAGGGTTCACGCTAGGAGCGACCACGAGGGGGGTCGATGTCGAACACCACTGAAGGGCCCGGGGTGCCGTCGCCCGACGAGGCGGCTGGCGTGGACGCCCGGACACCGCGCGCGGCCGAGCGGCCTGTGAGGGACGAGCACGCGGTCGGACCGGGTGACTTCACCCGCCCAGCGACCTCTGCGTGGGGCGACGCTGCACCGACGGGCGCGCCAGGCGGAGGGGCCGTGCTGCCGGTGTCAGGCGCGGCAGTCGAACCAGAGCGTGTCGCCCTTCGACCAGCTGCACCCGAGGCTCCAGCCGTCGCGCCACCGCCCCCGGCTGCACCGACGAAGCCAGCGCTCGGGCCCGTCGCCGTGGTGCTGCTCACCTCCCAGGGCCTCACCCTCATTCTGGGTGGCGTCGTGGGTGGGTTCTTCGGCGTCCTGCTCATCGCGCGCGGCACCAGGCCCGAGAACCTGATGACGGCGCTCATGGGCGACCCCTGGTTCCTCATCGTGTCGGCGCTGGTGTCGCAGAGCGCGATGGGGCTCTCGTTGTGGAAGCTGCCAGGGCTGCTGAAGGACGCCGCGCCGAGCCTGTCCGAGCGCCTGCGCTGGAGCGACGAGCCGCCGCGCTGGGTGCTGGTGCCGCTGCTCCTCGTGGGCACGCTGTGCATCGGGCCGCTCACCGTCGGGGTGCTCGACGTGGCGGGCTTCCCGAAGAGCGGCATGCTCGAGCTGTTCTCGAAGGCGTCGCAGCAGTCCCTCGTGAGCTTCGCGGGGCTGGTGCTGGTGGGCGCGGTGATGCCTGGCGTGCTCGAAGAGCTGCTGTTCCGCGGCTACGTGCAGACGCGCTTCGTCGAGCGCTGGGGCACGGTGAAGGGCATCGTCTTCACCGCGGCCCTCTTTGGCCTCTGGCACATGGACGTGCGGCAGGGCCTCTTCGCCTTCGGCGTCGGCTGCTTCCTCGGCTGGGGCGCGCACCGGGCCGGGAGCGTCGTGCCGGGCGCGATGGCGCACCTGCTGAACAACCTCATCTCGTTCGGGCTCTCGCGCGCGTTCGCCGGTGAAGAGGACACGGCGTCGGCGCTGCCGGCCGTCATCGTGGGCGCGGCAGTGGTGCTGGCGGGCGCCGTGTGGAGCCTGCGCGCGCTCACGCCGGCCCAGCGCATCGCCCACCCACGCTGAACCAGCTGCCGCGGGCGCGGCCTGCTTTCGCTCCACAACGCCCCGCCCCGGCGCACTCGTGTCATTGGTCGCGAACGCCCCTCGACCGCGCCAACGACCTCGGGTCAAGTCACGCCCCATGGGGAACCTCTTCGACTCGACCGGCTTCATGCCGCACGGCCACTGCTACCTCTGGCGCCCGTCCCTCGTCGCGTTGCACGTCACGTCCGACGTCCTCATCGCGGCGGCCTATTTCGCCATTCCTGCGTTGATGGTGTCGTTCCTCCGGAAGCGCAGCGACGTGCCGCTCAGGCCCGTCTTCGGCGCCTTCGCGGCCTTCATCGTGTCCTGCGGGAGCACGCACGTGATGGAGGTCGTCACCCTCTGGACACCGCACTACTGGGCCTCTGGTGTCGTGAAGGCGCTGACGGCCCTCGCCTCGATCGGCACGGTGGTGATGCTCGTCCCCGCAGTACCGAAGGCGGTGGCCCTGCCGAGCCCAGCTCAGCTCGAAGCGGCCAACCACCAGCTGGCAAGCGCGGTGAACGACCTGCAGCTCCATCGGCTCGTGCTGCAGCAGATGCAGGTGGGCGTGCTGCTGGTGCGCCTCAGCGACGGCAGGGTCGTGTTCGCGAACCCGCGCCTCGAGGCCATGCTGGGCGGCGGACCCGGAGCGCTCCACGGCACGAACGCCCGCGACCTGTTCCTGCACGCGCGGCAGGTCGACCTGGCGTTGGGGCCAGCCTCCGTGCCCGAAGCGACCGAAGACGAGCTCGACGTCGAGCTGCGCGGAGCGGCCGGCAGCGCCGTCTGGACCCGCGCCACCTTGAGCACCGTCGAACACGACGTCCATGGCCTGGTGCGCGTGATGCGGCTTCGCGGCCGCGCCGAGGTCGAGCGCAGCCTGATGGCCGACATCGTGAAGTCGACGAGCGAAGCCGTCGTGGCCGTCTCGGTGACCGGACTCGTGCAGACCTGGAACGCAGGCGCCGAGCGGCTGTACGGCTACTCGGAGCGCGAGGCCGTGGGGGCTTCGTTCGAGGGGTTGACCGGCTCGAAGGCCCAGTACCCTTCGGGTGACGCGGCGCTCGTGCACGAGGCGCGACACCAGTCCCGGGCTGGCCGCCCGCTCGACGTGGTGGTGACCGTGACGCCGATTCGTTCACCGAACGGCGCGCTCGTCGCCATCTCGAAGCTCATCCACGACGTCACCGAGCAGCGGGAAGCCCGCCGCGCGCTCGAGGCCAGCCTCAAGGAGAAGGAAGTCCTGCTGCAGGAGGTTCACCATCGAGTGAAGAACAACCTCCAGGTCGTCTCGAGCTTGATTCGCCTGCAGGCCGATGATCTGACGGGCGACGAGTCGAAGGGCGCGTTCGACGACCTGCAGGGCCGCGTCCGCGCCATCGCGGCGCTGCACGAGGTGCTGTACCAGTCGAACCGGTTGGCCGCGGTCCCCTTCGAGGACTACGCTCGACGGCTTCTGCAGATGGTGGCGCGGGCCCACCAGCGCCCCGCGTCCGACATTGAACTGGTGGTCGAGGCTGGGAGGCTGCAACTCAAGATGGAGTCAGGGGTCCCCATGGCACTCGTGCTGAACGAGCTCTTCGTCAACGCCTTGAAGCACGGCCTCCCGGGTCCCGATTCGGGGCAGGGCACCATCGCGGTACGGGCCGCGGTCGAGGAAGGGACCCTTCAGCTGCGCGTCGAGAACAGCGGGCGTGCGTTGCCCGAGGGCTTCTCGCTCGAGCGGAACGCCGGCGTCGGACTGAGGCTGGTGCAGAGCCTCCTCCAGCCCTTGAAGGGCAGGCTCAGCACCGCGCCCACGCCGCGAGGCGCGCACTGGCTCATCGAGCTGCCCGCCGAGGTGCTCGCCTGATGACGCCCCGGGTGCTGGTGGTCGAAGACGAAGTGCTCGTGGCCGAGGACCTGCGCCGGACGCTCGTTCGCCTCGGGTACGAGGTGCCCGCGACGACGGGCGACGGCTCCGAAGCGGTCGCCCTGACGGAGGCGCTCAAGCCGGCCCTCGTGCTGATGGACATTCACCTCGCCGGTCCGATGGACGGCATCGAGGCGGCGCGCCTGGTCCGTGAGCGGCACGACGTGCCAGTCGTCTTCCTCACCGCCTACAGCGACGACGCCACCCTCGAGCGCGCCAAGGTCGTCGAGCCGCTCAGCTACCTGCTCAAGCCGTTCGACGAGCGAGAGCTGAAGTCGGCCATCGAGGTCGGCCTCTACGTCCACCGGCTGGCGCGGGAGCGCAGGGCCATGCTCGAGAACGTGCGGCACCAGGAGCGGCTCGCCAGCCTGGGCACGCTCGCCGCGGGGCTCGCGCACGAGGTCAACAACCCCCTCACCGTGGTGAAGCTCAACACCGAGGTCGCGCGCCAGGCCGTGCAGCAGCTCGACGTGGCCCTGCGTGACGAGGTCGCGTGGCGAGCCACGCCCCCCCTCGCCGAGCTGGCGACGCTCGACGAAGCGCTCGGAGAGACAGACGCGGCGACCGACCGCATTCGGCAGATCGTCGACGACGTTCGCCGCTTCGCGCGGGCCGAGTCACACAAGGCGGGCCCGCTCGCCGTCAGCCACGTGGTGGCCCGCGCCACCGCGCTGGCCCGGCGGACGGTCGAAGACCGGGCGCACCTCGTCGTCGAGCACCAGCCGGCGCCGCTCGTTCAGGCCAGCGAGAGTCTGTTGGTCCAGGTGCTGCTCAACCTCCTCATCAACGCCGCCCAGGCGATGGAGGGCCGGGCCCGGGCCGCGTGTCTCATTCAGGTGCGTACGGGCACGGCGACCGATGGGCGCGCGCGAATCGACGTCGAGGACAACGGGAGCGGCATCGCCCCCGAAGCCCTGCCGCACATCTTCGACCCCTTCTTCACCACCAAACCCGTCGGCGTCGGCACTGGCCTCGGCCTGTCGATCTCGCACGGCATCGTCACGTCGCACGGCGGCGAGTTGCGGGTCGAGAGCAGCCTGGGCCGGGGCACGACGATGACGGTGCTGCTGCCGGCGCTCGCCCGGGGATGACCCGCGAAGGTCGAGTTCGTCGTCGGCCGAAGCCTCAGGCGCCCGGCACATCCAGGTCGAGCGCCGCGGCAGGGCACGGCACCGACACGACCTGGGCACGATGCGCGTTCAAGAATTCCCAACTAAGGGGCGGGTCGGACTTCAGCCACGAATCGCTTTCCATCAAACTCGATTGTCAGTTCATCGCCTGCAACGGCGGCTTTGCCGAACGCGTTCGCCCACATTCGCTCTTCGATCGGTCGGTCTTCGTTTCGGAGCGACGCGTAGTAGGAGGCGAGCAATTCCTCGCCCGTATTCTTGAAGTAGATCTTCACCGCCACGACGAAGAGGTTGTCGCCTCCGAGCGAAGGGAACACTCCGCGTTGATGGAAGACTCGTGCGAGTTCTTCGTTCAGCACGATTGCGTTGCGAGACAGGTCGGTCTTGCTCAGAATCTTCTTTGCCATCGTTCAACTCGCCCTCTTCAGGCGGCTGGTCTCAAGCGCCTCAAGCACACTCGCGGCGACGTGCTTGACCACAGGAACAACCACTGAGTTTCCGAACTGTCGGTAGGCGCGCCAGTCGCTGACAGGAATCTTGAAGTCGGTGGGGTAGCCCATCAGGCGAGCGCACTCTCGAGGCGTCAACCTTCGTGGGCGCTTCCGCGGCTGCGCTACGAGAATCTCGGCACCGTCTTTGTAATACCGAGCAGACAGGGTGCGAGCGACGCTCTCGGGAGTCACCAGCCCAAATCCGAAGCCGTTGCCGGCGCGCTTGTGTTTGGCGGCGTATTTCTGGAGGTACTCCCAAAGGTTCGGCGTCAGCGTGTACTTGGGGTCGATTTCGCCCTTCTCGAGCACGGTACCGAGCTTTGGACTGTCGCCCGTGAGTTCAGGAACTGCGTACGAGATCTTCTTGTCACGGAACCCGACAATGAAGATTCGCTCGCGGTGCTGCGGCACCACGGGTTGAGCGTCGAGCACCTTGTACGTGACCTTGTAGCCGAGTTCGTTCTCCAACGTGTCGAGGATGACCTTGAAGGTGCGCCCTTTGTCGTGACCGACAAGGTTCTTCACGTTCTCCAGGATAAACGCCTCAGGCCGCGTCTCAGCGATGATCTCCTTCACGTTGAAGAACAAGGTGCCCTGCGTCGGGTGCTTGAACCCGTGGTGCCGTCCGAGCGCATTCGCCTTGGTGACACCCGCGATGCTGAAGGGCTGGCACGGGAAGCCAGCGGTAAGAACCGTGTGCTTCGGGATCGATGAAGGGTCGACCTGCGTGATGTCGCCGACCGGCTTGAGGCCGTGGTTGGCCTCGTAGGTTTTCTGGGCGTGCTCGTCCCACTCACTGGCGAAGACGCACTCGCCCCCGAGGTCCTTGAGAGCGACGTGGAACCCGCCAATACCGGCGAAGAGGTCGACGAACGTGAAGTCGTAGGTCATCACGGTGCCCTTATACAGGGAGAGGCTGACACTGCCAGGGCCTACCGGCCCGCCTCCACGACTGGCTTGTCCTTCAGCTTGGGCTCCCTCACGGTGAAGACGGCCTGGGCCACAGATGCAGGAACAGCAGGGTGGTAGAGCGCGAGGCCAACGATCGGGTGCTTGTGTGTGTGCTTCGGCTTCTCGTGGGTTGGGTAGATGAGCGCAACGCCCAGACCGTGGAGGGGCCGGCCTTTGGCGAACTCCGCCTCGACTTCGCTGATGTGCTTCGGCGACGAGAACACGTTGAAGGCCTCGTTCCTTCGGCTCCGCTCGTGAACCGAGATCGGGTTCTTTCCGAGCTTCACTGATCGCTCCTGAAGCTGAGGGAAGACGAGCAGCCACTCCTTGGCCGCAGCAGGGTTTGCGCGGAAGAAGCTCTGTTCGGCGGCAAGTATCGGGCGGCCCTCGTTCCAGCGGAGGCTCGCGAGGAACCTCGAGAGTTCGTCCCGGCCAACACGCTTCGTCAGGTACTGGCCCTTACCGAACTTGACCTCCTCAAGATCACCGCCGACCAGCGATTCGAGCGCGTTCCAGTTGTTGCGGAGGTCTGTCTCGTTCATTGAGACATCGGTCGGGGAGCTCCACTCGTCGCTTACCACTGCCTCGACCAGCTTCGCATTGAACATCTTGTTCTTCGATGTGGGCATGATGCCCGGAAAACTATTGTAAACGACTGCTGGTACCTGGATGGGTCGGATTGGCTTTTGGCCGTTCGCGGGTCGTGCATACCTCGTGAGTTGGGCTCTGAATGACTCCTCATCCCGACAGATCGCCTCAAACGAATCATAGAGATCGTACGCGTTGTCGTTGCCTCGCTCGAGGTACAGCCGAACAAGATCACGGTAGCCTCCGCGGTAGCCAAACCAACGCCCCATCTGCATGATCGTGTCCTGGCTCTTTGCCCTCCGCTTGAACCAGGTGACAGTCAGTCCCTCGACGGTGAATCCACGCGAGAGCTTCGCACCGCCGATGATCACCTTCCACACGTGATCAGAGGTATCGAAAGACGGATCAGTGCCTCCACCGACGATGTCGCCGTTGACGACGATGACCGGCTGTTCGTCTCCGATGAGCTTCAATGCTTCAGCTACGAATGGTTTGAGTTCATCGTAGTCGCGAGGGAAGGGCAGTTTGGGCTCACGACTCTTTGATACGAGCCGGAACTCCTCGAGTGCCTTTCGGAGCCGATCCGGCCCCTTGCCAGTGGACCCGTAACCGGCGCTTTTCCACAGCTTGAGGACAGAAGCCTGACGCACGAACTGCTCAGCATTCTTCACCGTTTCGTGGATCATCATCGTGTGATGACGGAAGTCGCCCGTGACTTTCTTGGACTGGCGGAAGCGCTTCAGCGCGCCACTGACCACAAAGGCATCGAGGGCCGCGTTGATGCTCGCGTCCTCGTCGCGTTCGTCTTCGTCCCCGCCGAAGAAGCGAACGAACGCGTCTTTGTTTGGAGTCTGCTCGTCCGTCCGGTTGAGGTCGTGAAAGTCGCTGACTCCCATGTACCCGCCCGGTCGAGGCAGCGAAATGATGAAGTCGCGCGGGTAGATGTCCTCCGCATCGTTTGGATCTACGAGAACATTCGCAAACGGCGTGGCCGTGTAGCCGACGTACTGAGCCCTCGGGAGCAGCTTCAGCAACTCCACGATGCTCTCGTTTGTGCGCGACCGCTCTTCAGCAAGAGCTTTGTCGGGATTGACCGTATTGACCGACGCCTGATCCGACTCGTCGTCAATAATAAGGGTCGGCAGGTCGAGCCGAACGTCCTTGTTGTTCTTGATCTCCCGCACCAACTTCTTCAGACGAGGCGTCACCTTCTTGATGACGATGAGGCGCGCGTTGGTCTTCTTGAGCGCCGACGGCGAGTACGCCTTCTCCCGAGGCGGAAGTTCGTCGAACGCGAGCGCCTTGAACGACGCGTCAATCGAGCGGAAGTCGCCTGTCGAACTGGTCAGGCGTTTGATATTTGGGGCGTATTCGTTCAGCGCACGAGGCAACGCACCATAGCTGATGAACTTCGAAGGGAACGACGGGTCGTTCTGATACTCACGATCGGGGTCATCCTCGTTGACTCCAATGTTCTCGAGACCGACCAACTCCATGTCGAGGCGACGCTGCGTCTGAAGCCGAAGCAGATCGATTGTACCGGCAAGAACGATGATGAGCCGGTAGCCAGCATCGATGGCCTTCGCGATGACAGCAGTGAAGTTGGTGGTCTTTCCGCTCTGTACGTAGCCAACAACAAGCCCTCTCCGCGGTTCGGGCGTCGGTGTGGTCGGGGCCGCGAGGCTCTCAAGAACGCGATTGGCTGACTCGTTGAGGCCAATCAGCACTTCGTCTGTCATGCCCTTCTTATTCTTGAGGTACTCTCGGTACTTCGGCCAATAGAACTCGCGGTCGCGAAGGAAATCGTCGGTGTACCACGTCGTGGCGTGATCGGTGATCACCAACTCTCGCTCGACTTCGTCAGTTTTTGCCGCGATGTCCTTGTCGAACGCCTTCCGCAGGTCGTCAGGGAGTTGGAGCAGCTTGTAGATTTCCTGTCGCCGCTCACTGGTATTGGGAGCTGTCTTCGCCCACGACGGGTTGAGGGCGTAGTCCCAGACGCTCAACTGATTGTGTAGCGCCTCCCTGACCGCGCTCGCTTTGTCTGGAGCCGCCGACTTGAGAAGGGTCGCGGGGTCATCGTTAAGGCCGTGTTCGTCAGCCGCCATGGCCAGCCGCTTGAGGAGCGGCTTCGGACCAGCGACCTTCATCCCGTCGAAAGTTTCTTTGAGAAGCTCCGCCCACGTCACCGAAGCCATTTCCATTCCCCCGTTGCAGACTCGCCCAGCCCGGAAACATCGACCACGTAGGTCCAGGAAACGAGTCGATGTGGGTTCGACCCTTCGACTTTCAGACGCGGAAGCTCCGTAGCGTTGAATGCGATCGGGGCGCTTCGATGCACCCAGCGGGTCGAGTAGCGGTCCGCATCCTCGTCGCGCCAGCCCACGGCCTTCAGCGTCTTCTCGAGCTTCACTGCGACTGACTTCACGGCCGCAGCCCGGACCTTTGCCACTGCATCGGCGAGCGTCGTTCCACCCGCACCACCGGCAGTAATCTGCAACGAGAGCACGAAGAGCGGCCTGTCGTGTTTTGGCGTCAGTTGCGAGGCGCTCGAGATGTGGTGTCGGCGCAGCTCCGCGTTCGTTGTCTTCACTTCGATGTCGAGCGTGGCGAGGGCGAAGTCATGTTCCTCTGGTGAGTCCCCGTTCGCGATCCACGCCTGGACGGCGGTCTTCCATGTTGTGCGCTCCGCGAGAGCCTCGACGGCCCAGAGCTCTCCCCACAGTCCGAGCTGTCGTTCGAGCGGCAGCGCAGTGCCGCCCGCAAGCAGATCTCGAACGCTGTCAGCCGCATCAGCGATTGCCTCGTCGACCGGCATGCCCTGAAGCTGAACGCGGTCTGCAACCGCTGTGACGAAGGCGTAGAACTCCTGGTAGCGCTCTCGGTCAGTACACGAGAGCTGCACGTAGCTCCTCGCCCCAGTGCCCACTCGAACGCACTCGACCGAAGCGAAGAAAGGAAGGCGCTCATCTTTGGCTGGCGCTCCGGTTACGACCAGCGCGAGTCGCCGGCCCCTGGCCTCAAGAATCAGGTCGCACTGTGGCGTCCCTTGAATCTGCTCCCGGCTTGGAGTGCCACCCTTGATTCGTTCACTGAGGAACTCCCAACTCAGGTGGCGTTCGGTCTGAGCAATTTTCCTTGTCATTCGCGCTCCAGATTGGCGGCAGCCACGAGTGCGGACTGGAGTGCGTTCAACTTCGCGTCCTCAGCGACGCCACCGCGCTCACGCTCGAGCGTAGGAGCCAGCAGGAAGTAGAGCAGGGTGCGGACGACAGGGACATCGGCAGCACCTCCGCGCCCGTTGTGGTTGAGGATCTTCCGGTATCGATCATTCAGCGTAACGATGTCGTTCTCGCGGTCGAGTTCGAAGAACTTCTTCCCAGTCACGCGCCCCCAGACGATGATCATGCCGTCCTTGCCGCTTCCTCGCTTGAACTCAACACCTGCCTTCTCGAGCGCCTCCTGGACCGGTTTGGGGATGCCCTTTCCTGGCATCAGAAGAGGGCGCTCGGTGTGTTCGCCACGGGTTCGGTAGATCTGCTCGGCGAGTTCAGCGTACTCGCTCAGCGTTGTACCATCCTCAGCCGTGGCGTTCTGAACAAAGTCCGCAAAGGACGAGGGAGCATCAATGCCCGCCTTGGTCGACCGGACCTTCAAGTACGCGCCCATTCCATCTGGGATATCGATCTCGACACGCGCGAGGCTGAGATGTGGCTCGGTCGTGCTCTTGAATCCGTTCCAGCCGCCAGCCTGAATCAAGCGGTCGTGGCGATAGAAATAGAAGCCCTGATGTTCGGCCACTTTGCCCGTGCCCAACTTGTAGCCAATCTCGGAGACCTTGCGCGGCCAGATGTGGCCGACGAGCTTCAGCTTACCGTGTTGGGGGATCTCGACCACGAAGGTCTTCGGATACCCCTTGTGCGCTGAGGCCCTGGGAAAGGGGTTGATGGGGTCAATCGTGAAAGCAGCGGAGGTCTCTCCACTGTCGGCGTCGAGTTCGTCGACCCTGACTTCCATGTCGCCGCGGGAGAGGAATCGGTGGAGCTTCAATCCCACGTGGAGCCTGATCTCTCGATGAACCTTCTCAAGGTACTTCGCGACGTCGTCGGCGCGAACAGTCTTGAAGTCACGGACGTCGTCCCAGCGAACCACCGTGCCGCGGCGAATCGCTCCGATGAAGCCCCAAGTCAGACCCAGTTCAAGCGCGGCCGAGTCGTCAGAGATTACGTCACAGCGCCATGCGTGACTCCGGATTCCGGCCTCGGACCACCGACGCCCCACAGCCTTCGACTTCCCGTTGGTTGAGATGACCGTTACCGAGAGCGCGTGGCTGAGGGAGGCCGTCTTCAGGCCGACGCCGAACATGCCGAGGTCGCCGTCGGTGTACTTGCGGCGATTTGCAAACTGCATGGCTTCGTCGATGGTCGCATCGTCCATGCCACGTCCATCGTCGGCAATGCACAAGCTGACCAGTCGACCGCCACGTTTGACGAAGCGGATCAGCATCTGCTTCGCACCGGCGTCGATCGAGTTATCCAGAAGATCCGCAACACTCGCCTCGATCTTGTAGTCCTGCTTGATCGCCTCGAGGATGTCCGGTGTTGGCTCGATCGTCTTGAACGACTCGACTTCGAGCGTCTTGTGGAAGAACTCTTCGGTAGACATCGTTCACGGCCCCTCTCCGATCAACGTGCGCTTGATGCGGCCGACCTTTGCAGTCGTCCGTGGCCCTTCTTCTCTTCTCCAGTTCTCTTCCTTGATCAGCTGA
Organism: Myxococcaceae bacterium; assembly: GCA_033763395.1. GTDB lineage: Bacteria > Myxococcota > Myxococcia > Myxococcales > Myxococcaceae > Xiheimicrobium. Next base: position 35,136 of record JANRKQ010000241.1, on the reverse strand, counting down.
CGAAGTTCGCGGCGCTCCATGTATTCGCCAATCACGGTGACTTCTACGACCCTCCATCGCTCCGCTCGTGAACGCCCGGAGTCGATAGCCGCGCGAACGGTACGTGCTGCCTTCTCCACGTCCTGCACGACTTCGTGTTCCCACAGTCGAATGACCTGCCATCCGTCGCGGAGAAGTTGCTTCGTCTGCCGACTGTCTCGTTCCGTGTTCTCTGTGAGCTTATTGCTCCAGAAGTCTCCCCCGCTTCTTGGGCGAACGTAGTGATCTGGGCAGCCGTGCCAGAAGCACCCATCAACGAAGACCGCGATTGGTCTCCTGTCGTCTCGAATGACCAGATCGGGCCGGATTCTTCCGATTCGTTCGTTGCGAGTCCCGATGCCGAGCGCCTGGTGGAGGTCACGTTCCGGCGTCGTGTTCGAGCCTCGAATGCGCGCCATCTGCTCACTGCGAGAGAGAGACACAGTTCCCCCATTGAGAGGTCGCGACCGTATCGCTCGGCCCTCGCGGGCGGAATCATGAAAACTCAGCCAGCGGCAGCTACTGCGGCTGGGCGGGTGCTGGCTTGCTCCCGCGGCTCGGCCCGCAATCGAACTTCGCCATGTGTACAGTTCCCCGTGGAGGGCCTTATCAACCGTCCGAAACACCTCGGAATGGGGTTCTTTCGCCCACACCACCCCACCCGGTGTCTGGGGCTGCGAGCAGACCGTTGGTCGTGGCAATCAGGCGCCCGGCACATCGAGGTCGAGCGCCGCAGCAGGGCACGGCACCGACACGACCTGGGCGCGATGCGCGCTCAAGAGCTGCCTGGCGCCTGAAGAATCATCGAGCCCGGCGAGGGCCGACAGGTGCGGCGCCCGCACCACGACCGGCGCACCCACGGCGTCGTCGAAGGCGGCAGCGACGAGCGCACCGGGCGTCGCCACCAGCCGCGCGTAGTCGTCGCGCGTCACGTGCGGGAGGTCGCACAGCGTGATGAGCACGGCGTCGACGTCACCCAGCGCCGCCAGGCCCGCCTTCACCGACGCGCCGGGCCCGCGCGCCCAGTGCTCCGCGAAGACGAGCTGCGCGGAGGTCCCCTCGAGGGCCTCGCGCACGAGCGCTGCGTGCGCACCAGTGACCACCACCACGCGGGGCACGACGGCCGCGACCTCGCTGACCACGAAGCGCACGAGCGGCTGCCCCTTCCACGGCGTCACCTGCTTCGGGCTGCCGAAGCGGCTCGACGCGCCTGCCGCGAGCACCAGCGCACCCACCGTCATCGGTGTGGCCTCCTCGAAGAAGACGGTGACCGACTCTCACTTGTCGAGAGCGAAACCGTCGGCGCTTCCGACTCCTGGGCGCGGCGCGCTCGCGGGGGCCGCGTCTCGGTCGACCAGACCGTCAGCGCGCTCACGTTCCCCACGCCTGAGATGACGGCTCCCGGAGCGACAACGGCTGCGCGCTCCGGGCCCGCAGCACCGCGTGGGCCTCGGCCAGAATCGACAGCGCAATCGCCGACGGCCCCTCCGCGCCGAGGTCGAGCCCCACCGGCGCCCGCAGCCGCGCGCGCTGGGTCTCCGTCACCCGCCCACCCTTCGCCTCCACCAACGCCACCACCTGCGCCGAGCGGTGCCGCGGCCCGAGCAGGCCCACGAAGGCCACGCGCTCGTCGCGCAGCAGCACCGCCAGCGCCGCGGCGTCGTAGTCGAGGTGATGCGCCATCACGACCGCCAGCGCGCCGGGCTCGACCCGCAGCCGCGTCGCCAGCTGCGCTCCCGGCGCCTGAAGGACGGTGGCTGAGGGAAACCGCGCGGCCGTCGCCAGGTGCGGACGCCAGTCGTACACGTCGACGCTCCACCCGAGCTCGTCGGCCACGCGCACCACTGGCAGCGCGTCATGGCCAGCACCCACCACCAGCAGCTTCGGCGAGGGCGTCACCGTCTCGTCGAAGCAGCGCACGCCGTCACGGGGCTGCGTCCACGTCGAGCGCACCACGACGCCATCGAGCCACACCTCGCGCTCGCCCACCGCCCCCGACAGCGCCGTCACCAGCCGCAGCGTCCGTCGCGCTTCCACCACCTGGGCCAGCTCGTCGAGGAACGTGGTGTCGTGGAGCGGCTCGAGCAGCACGTCCACCTCGCCACCGCAGCCCAGGCGCGCGCCCGCGTCCTCCGAGGTGTCGTACGTGCGGACGACGGGGGCTCTGTTCGCCACGAGGAACGACGCCTGCCGCGTGAGGTCGGCCTCGAGACAACCGCCGCTGATGCTGCCCGCGCGCCAGCCCTCGCTCGTCACCAGCATGCGCGCGCCGGGGCGCCGGTAGGCCGAGCCCCGCACCGCCACCACCGTCGCAAGCACCGTCGGCAGCCCCTGCGCCAGCGCGGCGCGCCCCTCGCGCACGATGGCGGCGAGCTCGTTCACGTCGCCTCCGACAACGCGAGCGGGAGCGTGCGCAGGCGCTTCTTCGTCAAGGCGTAAACGGCGTTGGCCACCGCGGGCGCCATGACGGGAACGCCCGGCTCTCCGATGCCCGTGGGCGAGGCGTCGCTGGACAGCACGTGCGTCTCGATGCGCGGCGACTCGTTGAGCCGCAGCGGCGCGAAGTCGTGGAAGTTCGACTGCTGCACGCGGCCCTCCTTGAACGTCACCTGCTGCTTGAGCGCCGCCGACAACCCGAAGATGGCGCCTCCCTCCAGCTGCGCGCGCACGACGTCGGGGTTCACCACCTGCCCGCAGTCGACCGCCATCACCACGCGATGCACCCGAATGGTGTCGTCCGCCGCGCTCACCTCGACGACGGCCGCCACCACCGAGCCGAAGCTCTCGTGCACGGCGACACCGCGCGCACGGCCCTCGGCGGGAGGCGTGCTCCAGCCCGAGGCCTCGACGACGCGCTCGAGCGCCGCCAGGTGCTTTGGCTTCTTCGAGAGCAGCTCCCTTCGGAGCGCCACCGGGTCCTTCCCCAGCGCCCACGCGCACTCGTCGATGAAGCTCTCGGTGGCGAACGCAGTGTGCGAGTGGCCCACCGAGCGCCAGAAGCCCGTCGGCACCAGCGGCTCGTGGCGGGTGAAGTCGACGGCAAGGTTCGGCACCGCGTAGGCGACGGAGTCGGCGCCCTCGTAGGAGGTGTAGTCGCGCCCCGGCACCACCTTCTTCGCCACCTCGGCGGCCTTCTGCTTCACCTGCGCCGGCACCTGAGGCATCACCCCGCCGACGAAGCTGTCGAGCACCTGGAGCAGCACCGACTGCGTGCACACGTGGTGACGCCAGGCCTTCACCTCGCCACCCTCGAGCGCCGCGGTGAGCGCGTGGGTGGCCGACGGCCGGTAGAACGAGTGCCGCATGTCGTCTTCGCGGCTCCACACCACCTTCACCGGCGCGGCGACGGCCTTCGACACCTCGACGGCCTCGGCGACAAAGTCCTGGCCGATGCGCCGGCCGAAGCCGCCGCCCACCATCGTCTGGTGAATGACGACCTGCTCGAGCGGCAGCCCGGTGATGCGGGCGGCCACCTCGCGCGCCAGCCCTGGCCCCTGCGTCGGCGCCCACACCTCACAGCGTGACGCGGTGACGTGCGCGGTGGCGTTCTGGGGCTCCAGCGGCGCGTGCGCGAGGAAGGGCGCGAAGTACTCGGCAGACAGCGTCTTCTCGGCGGCCTTCAGCACGTCGTCGGCCTTGCCGTCGTCACGCACGCGCGAGCGCTTCGAGGCGTCCTGCATCAGCGAGCGGTGGGTGTCGCGCAGGGTGGCCGACTCGAAGGTGGCGAGCGGGCCGAAGTCCCACTCCACCACCAGCGCGTTCGCGGCCTGCCGGGCGTGCCAGTACGTCTGCGCCACCACCGCGACGCCCTGGGGCACGCGCACCACGTGCTTCACGCCCGCCATGGCCTTCGCCGCCGCGTCGTCGATGGACTTCACCGAGCCACCCGGCACCGGGCAGCGCGCCAGCACCGCCACCAGCGCGCCGGGCACCTGCACGTCGAGGCCGAACACCGCGCGGCCGTTCGTCTTCTCCACGGCGTCGACGCGCGGGAGCGGCTTGCCGATGACGCTGAAGTCCTTCGGGGCCTTGAGGTCGGGCGTGTGAATGGTGACGTCGACGGCGTCGGCCACCAGCTCGCCATACGCCGCGGAGCGGTTCGTCGGCGGGTGCGTCACCACGCCCAGCTTCGCGGTGAGCTCGCTCCGCTTGACGCCCCAGCGCCGGGCCGCCGCCTCCTTCAGCAGCTCGCGGGCCGTGGCCCCTGCCTGGCGCACCGGCTCCCAGCTCGTCATGGTGCTGGTGGAGCCGCCCGTCAGCTGAAAGCCCAGCGTCGGGTTGTCGTACGCCCGGTCGGCGCCGGCGAGCTCGAGCTCGAGGCTCTCGACGGCCACCTCGAGCTCCTCGGCGAGCAGCATCGCGGTGGCCGTCGCGGTGCCCTGCCCCATCTCGACGCGGCCCACGACGACGCGAATGGGCCCCTTCGCCGGAATGCGCACGTACGCGTTGGGGGCGAAGAGCTCCGAGGTGCCCTTGCCACGCTCGGTGGTGAGCCACACCGCCACTGCCAGGCCGCCACCCACCGCGACGCCGGACTTGATGAGCGCCCGCCGGCTGAGGCTCATGGTCGTCCTCCCTTCGCGAGCACCGCGGCCCGATGAATCGCGTCGCGGATGCGTGGGTAGGTGCCACAGCGGCAGAGGTTGCCGCTCATCGCCGCGTCGATGTCGTCGTCGGTGGGCTCGCTCTTCGACGCCAGCAGCGCCGCCGCGCTCATGAGCTGCCCCGACTGGCAGTACCCGCACTGGGGCACCGAGAGCTCGACCCACGCGCGCTGACAGGGGTGCGGCGACTCCCTCGGCGCGAGGCCCTCGATGGTGGTGACGGCCTTGCCCTCGACGGCCGAGACCGGCGTGATGCACGAGCGCAGCGCCGAGCCCTCGAGGTGCACCGTGCACGCGCCGCACAGCGCCATGCCGCAGCCGAACTTCGTGCCGGTGAGGTGGAGCACGTCCCGCAGTACCCACAGCAGCGGCATCTCGGGGGGCACGTCGACGTCGGTCTTCTGGCCATTGAGGGTGAAGGAAATCATCGCGGTCTCTCGGCTGCTGCGGGGACGGTGGACTCTGGCACCTTCGGCGCCTGTTTCGGACACGGTTGGCCCTGCTGCAACCACCCTCCCAGGAAGCGTGGGTGGGGAGGCGGGGCTTCCGGGTCGAGCGGGTGCTCGTGAGACACCGTCAGGACCAGGGCGACTTCGAGCATGCCCGCGATGTCCTCCCTGGCTGGCTCCGACGCGACAACAGGTGTGGTTGACATCGGCTCCGCGGCCCCCACAGCGGGCTCGCGCGTTCCCGCCGCGCCCGTCACGTGGGACGCTCGTCATCATGTCGGCGAGTCGAAGCACGAGCCCCCCGGCCGCCCGCGACCGCGAGCTGCTCGCACAGTTCGTTCACGCGGTGTGCCCCGCCCGGCCCGAGTCCGTCGGCGCGTTCGTCGCGGCATTCAGGCCTGCCACCCTGCCGGCGGGTGGCGTCTTCGCCGAGGCGGGCACGCTCGCGCTCGAGGTAGGCTTCCTCCTGCGCGGAGCGATGCGCTGCTTCTTCCTCACCGAAGATGGCAACGAGTACACGAAGGACTTCTTCCGCCCGCTGTCCTTCGTGGCCGCGCCGAGTTCACTGTTTGCCAGACAACCGTCGACCGTCACCATCACCGCGCTGGAGCGCAGTGAGCTGCTCGTCATCGATGGCGACGCGCTCGAGCGGCTCTACGACGCCCACCCGGACCTCGGCCGCTTCGGCCGCAAGGTCATCGAGCGCGTGTACTCGGAGCGCGAAGTGAAGGAGTACGAGCTGGCGGTGCTGGACGCCGAGGGGCGCTACCGGCGCTTTCTGCAGCGGCACGCCGACCTCGAGGCGCGGCTGCGCCCTGCTGACGTGTCGTCGTACCTGGGCATCACGCAGATGCAATTGTCGCGGGTGAAGCGCAAGCTTCGCACCTGAGGGTGCTGCTTCCACGTGCCGGTCGCGCTCGCCGGCGACTCGCTGGCTGGCCAGATGTCGGCGTACGCCGCGGCGTCCCCTCTCGCGCGACGAAAGCGGTGAGGTCGCCCGCCTCGTCGACGCCCCCTGGCTGACCAGCGCCGCAACCCTGGCTGTCGGCCTCGACGACCATGACGGAGGACCCCGCGTGCTCTGCTGACGTCGCGCTCTTGACGCGCCGCCTCGCCAGCGCATCCGTGACGTCGCCAGCTCCAGCAAGCTCGGCTCTGGGTGTGTCCCCGAGACGAACCGGTACGAGGCCGTCTACTCGGGCGTGATGCAGTTCACCGACCCACGCGCCAACCGGACCGAAGCAGCGCACCATGTCCTTCGCGCTCCGAGGCGAAGGGCCCGACGGTGGCGCTCGGCGCGTCCCTCGCCGCCGACATGACCGAGCTGGTGCGGCGGGCTGTCGAACGACGCGCTCTGACGGCTCACCACGACAGCACCCAGCGCGCGTACGGCGACGACATCGGGTCGCCGACGTCGAAGACGCCGCTCCCCACCGCGACGACGCCCGCGACGAGGAGCGCCGCGCCAACGCCCAGGACGAGCCAGAACGAGCGCCCTTCCAGCCACGGGCGTCCCACCAGGCGCGCGCCGACCGACAGCCCGTGCGCGAGGTGCCATAGGCCGAAGCCCGCGAGCAGGAGGTAGTACGGCCAGAAGAGCGCCGGCTGCCACTGGAAGGTGAAGGCCAGCCCTTCGAAGCGCGGACCCTCGGGCACCGCTCCCGAAAGCGAAGCACCGCGGGTGGCCACGACATGCCCCGCGATGACGAGCAGCAGAAAGCGCCCCGCCACGCGGAAGCCCCGCACCCGCCAGGGACCCGCGGTGGTGGGCAAACGGAAGAAGAGCAGCCGGGCGGCGGCGGCTGCGACGTGCACGGCGAGCGGAAGGGCGACGAGGAGCAGCTCCACCAGCGGGGCCTGGTACACGCTGCGGGTGGTGCGCTGCGCGGCGTCGTACCCGGCGGGCCCCAGCACGGCGAGCGCCTGGTTGACGAGGTGCACCGCCAGGAACACGGCGAAGGCAGCGCCGCTCACCGCCTGCACCTGCAGAAGGCGCTGGCTGGCCGACGTGGTGGAACCAGACACGACAGGGAGGCTGGGCGTCATGCCCGTGGAGACGAGACACCCGATGCCGGTGTGACATCGCCCGTCGAGCGGTGCCAGCGAGAGCGCTTCCCCTCAAGCGCCCGGCGCCTCACCCCCGGGCGGAGAGCCAGGCCGCGGCCGCGTCGAGCTCGGGCATGGGCGCCGCCGCGTCGTCGGCGCGCAGCCGGTCGATCAACTCGGAGCGCGAGAGCCGGCCACCCTGCGAGCGGGCCTCCCCCATCCACTGCGTCACCGTGAGCGCGACCGCGTCTCCGTGCGGCGCCATCTCGTCGATGAAGCGCGTCCACTCCGACGGCGTGAGGCCGAGCTCCTTCGCGGAGTCCACCATGCCCTGCGCGAAGGCGTGCGAGGTGCCCATCATGTCGGGTGCCGTCATCGCCAACGACTGAATCTCTTCGGGAGTGAAGCCGGCCTCGCGCAGCGCACCGGCCGCCCTGGGGTTGAGCGCCGCGAGCGCGTCAGCCTGCGGCGCGTCGTAGCCGAGGGACTGGAGGCGGCCCGACACGGCGCGCTCGAGCTCGGCACGGTCGCGAGCGCCATTCACCACGCCCACCGCCACGCTCGCGGCTCCAACGGCGACGGTGACGGGGAGCCCGACGGTGACGCCTCCAATCGCCGCCACGCCGAGCCCGATTTCGGCGACCGACAGCCCCGCGGCGACGTAGTGGTCGACCCGCGCCGTGCCATCGAGAATGCGGTCCGACGCCACCGCGAGGCTGGCTGCGCTCCCTACGACACCGAAGGCGTCTCCGGCCACGCGGGCGAGCTCGGAGAATCGACCGCCCATCTCCGCGAGGCCCGAGAGGCCGGCGCCGGCGGCGCCCGCAGCCGTCGAGACCTGCTCGAGCACGTTCGCGGTGGACTCGAGCGAACGCTGGAGCGCGTCGTCTCCCGTCGGCGACTGGCGCACGTACTGACCGAGCGCTTCCGTCGCGCGGCCCACGCCCGCTTCGAGGTAGCTGGCGCCCCACCCGGTCTGCACGGTGCCGACTTGCGCGGCCCGCTCGAGAGCGCCCGGCACCTCGTTGCGCAGCACTTCGCTCAGCTGGTGGGCCGCGTCCTTCGCGCGGTCGTAGTCGCTCGCCCGCTCGGCCCGGTACGAATCGGCGTAGGCCTGCAGGTCTTCGGTGCTCAGCGACGGGGCGAGCTGGGCCAGCTCCTTCGCCAGCTGCTCCTCGTGGGTCCGCACCGTCGCGTTCGCGGCTTCCAGCGCCGCGGTCGCGCGGGAGACATTGCTGGTGGTGACGGAGAGCCGGTCCATCGCTTCGACTTCGGTGACGGGCCGCTGGGGGCCGGCCGGCGTCGGGCCGAAGGTGCTGTGTCCCGCGTGGGCGAGCACGTCGGGGTTCGACGAGGTGGCCGGCGTGGTCCGCTCGACGGGCGCCTGCTTCTCGACGCGCGCCGTGGCGGGCTCGGTGGTCCGGCTCTGCGTGCGGCTGCTGTCGCTGATGCCTTCGATGGCCATGCCCGGCTCCTTCAAGAGAGTCCTGGTGAACGACGAGCGAGGCCCGACGTTGTCGCACGCACACGCAAGCACCCGCAGTTCCTCGTCTCTTTGGGGCGAGGTGTTCGAGCGGTGGCCAGGCTCACGCCGGACGCGGGTCGGCGCTCGACCCGACGTCACCTGACACGCCCTGCCGTCTCAGCGCCGCGAGCTTGTCGGGGTTCGATACCGAGCGAATGGCGTCGATGACGTGCCCGTCGGTCTCGAAGTGGTGCACCGACGACAGCGCGTCACCGACGTACACGAGCACCGCGGGCCACCCGTTGAGGCTGCGCAGCTCGAGGCGCGTGTCGGGCGGCTGCTTCATCGCCACACCGAGGAAGAAGCGGGCGACGCGGTTGGCGCCCTGCACCACCTTGAGGGCCGCGCGCACCTTCCCGCCGCCGTCGGTGGTGAGGGTGACGTCGTGCCGCAGCAGCCGCTCGAGGCCCGTCACGTCGCCCTGCATCACCGCGCCGAGGAACTGCGTCACCATCGCCTCGTGGGCCGAGGCGTCCTTCGCGAAGCGTGGGCGGCCAGCCTGCACGTGGGCGCGCGCCCGGTGGAGCAGCTGTCGCACCGCGGCCACGTCGCGGCCGAGCACCCGGGCGATGTCATGGTGGGCGTAGTCGAAGGCCTCGGCGAGGACGAAGACGGCGCGCTCGAGCGGTGAGAGGCGCTCGAGGAGGGCGAGGAAGGCGACCGAGATGCCCTCGACGTCGACGGGCGACGCCACCAGCGCCTCGCTGACGACGGGCTCGGGCAGCCAGGGGCCGACGTACGTCTCTCGCTGGCTGCGCGCGCTCTTGAGCTGGTCGAGGCAGCGGTTCGTCACCACCCGCTCGAGCCACGCGCCAGGGCTGTCGAGGCTGCCGGCCGGCTGGCGTGAGAACGCGAGGTGCGCTTCCTGCACGACGTCTTCGGCGTCACTCCACGAGCCGAGCAGACGGTAGGCCAGCGTCAGCAGCCTCCGGCGATGGGCTTCGAACGGGTCCATGTGCAGGTCAGACGAGCACACCGCGACGGCCGTGACATGGGCCGTGCACGACACGAGGCCGTTCCGTCAGGGCACGACGCCACGCCGGGGGTCGCCGCTCAGCGCAGCACCCGCGCCATGACCTTCCACCGGGTCGCAGGCGCGCAGCGCTCCTGCCAGGTGATGACCAACGCCTCATTGACGAAGGTGAAGCGTGGCCAGGCCGCCTCGCACGCGGGCGTCGCGTCGAGCATCACCGGGAAGGGCGGCGAGAAGCCGGAGCGTGGCGGGCCTCCAAAGTCGCTGAAGCCCGAGCCACCCGACAGGGGGTCGGCGCGCACCGCCCTGAAGCGCACGTCACCACCGGCGCTCGAGACCAGGAAGCTCGTGTTCCCGAAGGTGAGGACGTCGAAGCCCTCGACGACTCCAATCGGGTACGCGTTGCCGAACCCCGGCGGGTCGACGCGCAGCACCGTCAGCGAGGCGGGTGTGCCGTGCTCGATGCCAAGGAACTGCACCGCCCCGAAGCCCGGACCGAGGAAGATGCCGCTGACGTTCGAGAAGGCCGTCATTCGAGTGGTCCACGTCAAGAGGCTCGCGTTCCGCTCGCGCACGATGAGCTGGTTCGTCGGGCCCGAGACGATGAAGACGCGGTTCTGCGCGCTCTCGACCTGCGACACCTGTGTGAGGCCGGTCGCGGCGACCTCGGTCCGTCGAACGGTCTGCAGGTCGGTGCTCCAGGTGTCGACGAGCACGTCGGTGCCGCTCACCCGCACGCTGTGGAGCTCGTCGTCCCACACCCCCGGCGTACCGGTGAGGGCGGCGGTCGACCAGGTGCCCGTGGGGCTCCGTCTGGCGAGCGCCGGAGCCACGCCTCCGTCGGTCGCAGCGGCCAGCAGCAGCTCAGCGCCACTCCAGCTCACGCGGGTGAGCCGAGGCGGGGCGCCAGGAGGAAGCCCAGACAGCACCGGCGTCGAGGTGAGGGGGCAGGTCGGCGCGCACGTCGGCTGGGCAGACAGGTCGATGCCGCTGAACCGAAGGAGCTGGCCGCCCTGCGTGGCGACGAGCTCGAACCCGGGCGTCATCGCCGGGTCGACGCCGAAGAGCTCCTGCCTGGCTTCGGGGAGCACGCCAAGGCTGACGACCAGCGGGCGCGGGTCATCGAAGGTGTCGGTGGACTCGAACGGCCCGGTCCACAGGAACTGCGCCACGGTGTTGTTCGACGGCCCGACTGGGAGCGCCGGTGAGGTGTTGGTGTTGGGGGCAGGCACGGTATCTGAGAGCGAGACCGTCACCGGGGCGCACGTCGCCAGCGCCGTCGCCGCGTTCCGATAGCCGAACATCACCGAGCGCCCGACCACGAGCGGGACCGTCGACGAGCAGCCCCCCGTCGAAGTGCCCGACGACAGGCGCTCGTCGCCGGTGACCTGGAAACCGAACGGCTTCGCGCGCGAGAGCTCGAGCGTCGCGCTGACGAGCTGCGGGTCGGCGGCGTCGCGCAAGACGAACGCGACGGACCTCGACAGCATGGGCGGGTCGAGCGGCGCCTGGCCCGTCGCGACGACCTGGCAGGTGACCGGCACCTCGGCGCCGACGACGACGGGCGCGATGAACTGTGGCGCGGCGAGGGTGGCGCCGACGAGCGGCATCGACGGGGTGCAGCTCCACGCGAGCGAGACCTGCGGCAGCGCCACCGAGGTCGAGACCGCCGAGCGGAGCACCACCGTCGGGGTTGGCCGGCCCACGGCAATCGGCGAGGCGACGCCGGCGTCGAGGCTCCAGTTGTTGGGGTTTGCGCCTCGCACCGTCCAGAGCTGGGAGAACGTGTTCGAGCGCACCCCGATGGAGTTGGTGACCGACAGGCTCACGCCGCCCAGCTCATCGACGGCCCCGAAGGCGACGGCGGGCGCGCGCCACGTCGCGGCGCCGCCATCGACCGTGAGGACGCCGCCCGAGCCCGCCACGAGCTGCCAGTCGTAGCCGATGATGGGGAGGCCGGCGTCGTCGAAGGACGTCGAGGTGAGCGTGAGCAACTGGCCGCCAGCGACGAGCCCGCCGTCGGGGACGAAGCGGGCCACCGGCGGTCCACCGACGCCCACGCGGACGACGGACGGCAGGCTGCTGACCCCGAGCTGGTCGACCACCACGAGCGAGAGCTCGACGACGTTGCCGACCGCTGGCGCCACGAAGGTCGTCTGCGCCATGAACGAGTCATTCGGGGTCAGCATCACCGGCGGGCCGGTCCGCTGCGTCCAACGGTAGGTGAGCGGAAAGAGGCCCGTGCTGGCGACGCCCGTGACGGTGACCATCGAGTTCGCCGCGACGAAGGCCGGCCCCGAGGCCACCGCGACCGGCACCACGCCCGCGTCGACCGAGCCGCCCGCGCTCCCGCCGGCCATGCCGCCCGTCGTCCCGCCTCCAACGCCGCCGGCGCTGCCACCTGCGCTTCCTCCAGCCGCGCCGCCCGCGACGCCGCCGGCGCTCCCGCCCGCGCTCCCTCCCGCTGCGCCGCCCGCGCTGCCGCCACCGGCTCCGACGCCTCCATCGAACGGTGGCGTGTCGACGAGCGCGATGGGCCGCGTCGTGCCGTCCGCGAGGGTGATGGCACCGAAGTCGGTCTCGCCCGGAGGCAGCAGGACGTTGATCAAGCTCACCCCAATCGACCCGGGGCGCTCGAAGGCGAACGAGTACAGCCCGACCGGCAGCCCGGTCGCAGTGAACCGGCCCTCGGCATCGACGGGAAGCGCACGCTCACCTGCAGCGCCGCGGAGGCGCGCCGTCGCGTCGGCTGCTGGGCCGGTGACCGTCCGCACCTGTCCCTTGACGGACGCAGGCGCGCTCGTTCCAGGCGTGAGGCGAACGGTGGGCAGCGTCTTGTCTTCGGCGGGGCCGAGCGAAGTCTCGAGCGACGCTGGCTCGAAGCCCGGCTCGAAGAACGCCACCTGAAACGCGCCCTCGGGCAGGTCGCCGAGCACGTACGAGCCGTCGTCACCCGTCCGCGTGTTCCACGTGCCGCCGGGGATGAAGACGGTCGTACCACCGAGGCCTCCCGGGCCGACGACGCCCTCGCGGACGACGCGCCCACGAATGGCGCCATTGACGGACAGTGCGATCTGCCCGACGAACACGTCACGCCCGGGTCTGGCGCCGATGGCCGCGAGCGAGACGAGGCGCTGACGCTCGGGCTTTCCGTCGCCGTTCGAGTCCGACGAGAGGAGCAACCGGCCGCTCGACGACGTCACGCCGGTCACGTTGAAGCGCCCCTCACCATCAGCCAGGGCTTCGAGGCCCGCGCCGAGGACGAGCGCCTTCGCTCCTGGCGCTGGCTGAACCCCGGGCCGGCCGGTGAGCGCCACCACGAGGGTGCCTTGAATCGTCCCCGGGCCGGCTGGCTTCGGAACGGCCAGGTCGAGACACGACGAACAGACGGCCACCAGCGCTCCGAGCACCAACCGTCGTGTCATGTGGCTCCCCGCCTCTCAGGAGCCAGCGGTGTAGCAGGGCCCGCGCGCGGAGGGTCGATCTTCTCGGGACCGCTTCAGGCGGCCAGGTCGGGGGCCGAAGCGACGAGTTCCCTCCACGCCCGACTCGACCAGTTGGAGTTTCTCGAGGCGAGTTGCGACCGGCGCTCACCGCTGTGCATCGCGCTCATTTCAGGGCACGACGCTGCACAGCGAGGGGAACGACGGCGGCAGGCCCGTCTGCCGGTACGGGCTCGCGTTCGGCGGCAGGCCGTACGGGTGGTCGCGGAAGAACTCCCAGAAGGGAGCGAACTTCGTGCCTCCATCGGCCGGCTGCTGGAACGGCGGAATGCCGTGGCCGGACGAGTGCACGCACTGCGCGACGAAGTGCGAGTCCTGGCGGAGCGCGTCCCGGTAGCGGCGCGAGGCGCGGTCGAAGTTCAAGATGAAGAAGTCCGTCGAGCCGCCCCACACCACCAGCGCGGGGAACTTGTTGGGCTGAGGCACGAAGTCGGTGCGCCACAGGCCAGTGAGGTTCTCTTCGCCGAGGCCTCCCGAGATGGTGAGCACCGAGGCCACCCGGTTCACCGCGGGCGTCGTCGACAGGTACGCCGTCCACAAGCCGCCGGCGCTGGCGCCGAAGACATGCACGCGCGCGGGGTCGATGGTGAATTGCTGCGAGACGCAGGCGAGCAGGTCTTCGAAGAAGCCGAGCTCCTTCGGCGCGAACATCGTCTCGACGAACGGCCAGTTGAACCGGTACGCCGACATGCCGCGCGTCTCGAGGTTCTCGGGCACCACGGCGATGAAGTCGTACTGGGCGACGGCGGACTCGAGCTGGGCGTCGCGCACCACGCTGTTCGCCGAGGCGTTGAGCCAGTGGTAGCCGAAGACGACCGGGTAGCGGCGGCCAGGCGCGTAGGTGGGCGGCACCAGCAAGAGGAACTCGCGCGCGTCCCCGCGGGACATGAAGGCGCGGTTGCGGGCGTTCATCGCGAGCGGCGCGCTCACGAGCGTCGGGCAGGTGCCGGCGTAGGTGGGGAACGGTGGAGGCACGCGCAGGCCACCGTCGCTCGGGGGCTGGCCCGCGTCGAACGGGCCTCCGGCATCGGTGATGCTCGCGTCGGGGGCGCCGCCGTCGAGGGAGGGGCCCGCGTCGTCTGGCGTCCCCGCGTCTTCGGGGAGCCCCGCGTCAGTGCCGATGCTCGCGTCGGCCGAGTCGCTGGGCGTGGAGCCGTCGGCGGCCTCGGGCACGCTGGCGTCAGGCCCCTCGGGGGCCACGCGGCCACACGAGGAACACGCCAACAAGGACACCACCAGGCAGCGGGAGAACGTCATGGCGGCGCACCCTGCCGGAGGTCACCGGTTGGTGGGAAGGCCCCTCCACGACGATGACGGCCCCGCGGCCAACGTCACCTCGGCCCCCTCAGAGGCCGCGCTGCGACTCGACGCCGGTGAACCACTGCGAGTTGAAGGTGAACTCGCCCGCGCCCTCGAGCCGCGCGCGCCAGGCGTCGGCCACCTCGGGCGCCACCGTCTCGAGAATGTGCATGAAGCCCAGCCTCGCGCCTTCGATGGCGTAGCTGAGCGACTCGCCCTCGAGCCCGCCCTCGGTGATGTCCCGAATCCCCAGCGGGTAGTTGAAGGCCACGCCCTCGCGCTCGAGCCGCTCGGCGATGGCCGGGTCGGTGAGGTCGTCGACGAGGTCGAGCAGCGCCTGGCCGGTGAGCCCATGCGCGGCCCCGACGTCGAGCGCGATGTACGCGAGCTCTCCCGCCATGCCGTCGGCGTCGAGCTTGCGCATCACGTCCTTCACCTGCGAGGGCGTCAGCCCGGACGCGCTCAACGCGCCCGGCGTGCCCGGAGACTCGAGCAGCAGCTCCACGTCGGCCGACGAGACGCCGGCGGCCGTCAACAGCTCGCGCCGCTCCGCCTCCAGCGCGTCCCGTTCCCGGTTGCCGGTGATGACGGTGTCGATGAGGTCGCCCACCGTGTGCACGAAGGTGCCGATGACGGTGAGGCCCACGTCGACCGCGGTGCCGGCGATGGGCACCAGGCCCGCGATGTCGCCGATGACGTTGATGCCGGTGCCAAACAGCTTGATGACGTCGCCCGCGTTCCCGTCTCGCTGGAGCGCGGCGAACTCGTCGACGAACTGCTTGCCGTTGAGGACGAGCGAGATGCCCGGCGCCAGCCGCCCCGCGAACTTCGCGAAGCCTTCGGCCGCCGCCGTCGACACCTTGCCCGCGTCGGCGAGCACGTTGAGCGCGGTGCTGGTGGCGCCGACGCCCGCGTCGGCGAGCCTCAGGAACGACTCGAGGCCCGGCTCGCTGATGGCGCCATGGCCTGCCTGCACGAGCCCGACGGCCACCAACATGCCCTTGAGGGGACCGGTGAGCGCGTCTCCAGACTGCGTCATGCGCTCGGCCGCCGCGCTCGCCGCGTCGACGTCGCCCGCGCGCAGGGCCGCGACGCCTGCGCCGAGCTCCCGCACGGACGCCGGCAGATTCAACGTGTCGGCCACCTGCCCCAGGCGGTCGATGGAGGCCTGGAACCCGGCCAGCGCGGCGTCGAGCGCCCCGGGGTCGTCCGACTCGAGGGCCTCGGCGAGCGCCGCCGACTGAGCGTGCTGGAGCGCGGGCGCGACCAGGCCTTCCTGGAGCCGCGTGTCGAAGTCGTCGCCGAGCTCAGCCCGCATCGCCTCGAGGAGCTGCGGCGAGCGGCCCAGCGTCTCGACGAACTCGAGCGCCTCAGACGCGTGCGCCGTCGACTGGGCGAGCACCTCGTACGCTTCGAAGGTGGCCTTCGCCGCGTCACCACCCTGCGCGGCGAGGCGCTCGACGTCGGTGGCCTCGAGCGTCTCGGCCAGCGCGTCTGCCGCTGCGTTCGACGCGTCCAGCACGGCCTTGTGGTCGGGGTCCTTCCAGAACGCCTCGGTGTAGGCCTGCCGCTGCTCCGGCGTGAGCGCTGGCCCGAGGGCAGCGAGGTCAGAAGCGAGCATCTGCTCGTGTTCGGCGAGCGCCTCGCGGGCCGACTTCGCGGTCTCGGTGGCACCCTCGAGGCCCTTCACCGACGCGGCGCCGACGGACTCGGCGGCGGCGGTCTTCCCCAACGCCGTCAACGTCGTGCCCAGGGCGCCCGCCAGCGCCGGCGCGCGGCCCTCGGCGACGTTGCGCTCGATGGCGTCCGAGAGGGCGTCGTGGCCGCCGCTGGGGAAGCCCGCGGCGAGCGCCCGCGCGGCGGCCTCGGTGCCGGCCGGGGTGGCGCCATCGGCGGCGCGGAAGAGCGCGTCGGTGAAGTCGGCCGCCTCTCGCGCCGCGGCGTTGGCCAGGTGCGCTTCGCCGCTGTGCGCCGGCGGCTTCGTGAGGCGCGCCTGCAGGTCGGCCGCGACGTCCTCGAGCACGGGCTCGAGCTCGGTGAGGAGCGCGGTGCGTTGCTCCGGCGTGAGGCCCTCGGAGGCCGCGTCGAGCGCGTCGATGACGGCCTGCGTGTCGCCCGTCTCGGCCGCGCGGCGCACGTCGTCGGCGCGCGCGCTGGCCACGGAGGGCAGGTCGGCCTCGCGGAGCAGCTCCGCCACGCGCCCGGGGAAGGCCTCGCGCGTGATGCCTGCGTCGCCGAAGCCACCCACCTCGTCGAGGTACGTCTGCGCGCGCTCCCAGGCCTCTCGCCGCTGGGCGGGCGTGGCGTCGGGGCTGAGCTGTGCGTCGACGACGTCGCGCACCTCGGCCTGCGCCACCACCGGGAGGCCGGCCGCCTCCAGCAGCTCGGCCGCGCGCTCCGGCAGCGCCTCGGCGGTGATGCCCGAGTCACCCACGCCACCCACCTCGTCGACGTAGGCCTGCACGCGCTCGAGGGCCTGGCGACGTTGCGCGGGCGTGGCGTCGTCTCCCAGCACGAGGTCGACGGCGGACTCCACCGCCTCGCTCGAGGCGGCCGTGGGCAGGCCCTGCGCCCGGAGCACCTCGCGGGCGTGCGCAGGCAGGGCCTCGGCGGTGATGCCGGCGTCTCCCAGCCCACCGAGCTTCTCGACCGACGCCTTCACCGCCTCGTACGCCTGCTGGCGCTGCGTGTCGGTCGCGCGGGTGGACAAGGCCCCGTCCACGGCGGCGCGCACGCGCGCGTCGATGGCGCCCGTCTGCCCCGCCGCTGCGACCGATGGAGTGGCCGGCGCGACGTCCGTCGTCTGGAGGGCGCGCAACGACTCAGGCGTCGGCAGCGTTCCTGACTTCTGCGCCGCGCGAAGCTGGGTGATGGAGAAGCGCGGCGCGCTCGACGACACGCGCTCGGCCGTTGAGGTGCCGCCGGTGGTGCGCAGCACGCTGTCGCGCAGCGCCGCGCCCCGGCCCGTCGACAGCTCGTCCGACGTCTTGAACCCTTTCCCCTTCGCGCTCGCCGAGATGCCGAGCCGCTCCGTCTTCGCCACCGCGCGCGCGCCCGCACGCTCGGCCTGGAGCGCCTTCTGCTGAGCCGCCTGGGCGGCCTTCTGCCGGGCCTCGTCCGCTCGACGTTTGGCCTCCTCGGCCCGCCGGCGTTGCGCCTCGGCTCGCGCGCGTGCGGCCGCGGCAGCTGCTTGATCAGTCCTCGCCATGATGACTCCCCGGAGACAGGCTCTGCGATTCTCGGCGCGTGAGAAAGAGGACTCCGCGTCACGGCTGTCAGTGTGTTTGACAGAACAGACGTTCACAACATCGGGCGGCGGGCTGAAACCCGGGGGTTTCGGTGGGTCGACGTGCGGTGAGGTGCGCGCACGCCTCACGTCAGCTCAGTCGTAGGCCTCGAGGTGCACCTGCTTGCGGTCGACGCCCAGCTCGACGCGCAGCACCTCTCGCGCCGCGGTGAGCATCTTCTTCACGCCGCAGATGTACGCCCGCGCGCCCGGGTGGCTGGCGGTCAGCTCGCTCCAGAGCGCCTTCACGTGCGTCTGCACGTACCCGGTGCGGCCATTCCATCCCTCGGGAGGCCGCGAGAGCGATGGCTCAAGGCGCAGGCACGGGTGCTTCGCCGAGAGCGCCTCGAGCTCGTCGCGGAACAGGTACTCGTCGGGCGTGCGCACTCCGAACAGCAACCACAGCGGCTCGGCGCGGCCCTTCGCGAGCGCGTCGTGAATCATTCCCCGAAAGGGCGCCACGCCCGTGCCCGTGGCGATGAAGAGTGACGGCGCGGCAGCGTCGAGCGGCCGGGTGAAGGTGCCTGCGGGGCCCTTCACGTCGACGGGGCTTCCAGGCTCGAGCGCATGGAGCCAGGTCGAGCCCGGGCCGCCGTCGACCTTCGTCACGGCGAGCTCGAAGCGCGAGCTGCCGTTCGGCGCCGACGCGATGGAGTACGAGCGCCGCAGCACCCGGCCCTTCTCGTCGGTCAACGGGAGGATGAGCTGCACCCACTGCCCGGCCTCGAAGGAGAAGGGGTGCTCGTCGACTCGTGCGAACACCAGGTGCCGCACGCGCGGGCCGAGCAGCCGCGCCTCGACGAGCCGGGCGGTGAAGGTCTCGGGGACGAGCGGGCGGGCAGGCGCGACGGACGACATGACGCCGGTTGTGTCGGCGCCGGACCGAGAAGTCCAGCCAACGTCATCGTCCACCCGGGCCCCGCGGGCGATGGCGGAGCGCTTCGGCGACGACGCGGGGCCGGCGATTGCACGAACACGAGCGGCGTCGCCACGCAGCAGCGCCGGAAACGCGTGCGGCGAACCACGGCAGTGCTGGCGGCGGCCAGGGGCTCCGGGCCGAAGATGGAGACGGTGACACCGCCGCGGCGCTCGGACCACGGAGGCCGATGGGGCACTCCTTCCTGGTGTCGTGGTGGAGTTGAGAACGTGGCGACTTGCGGCGACGCAACGCCTCCAAGAGGATGCAGGCCGTGAAGCGCCTCGCCCTCGTCACCGTGCTCGCCCTGGCCTGCAGCCCCGGGGCGACGACGGAGGACGCAGGGCGCCCCACCGGCCCCCGCCTGCAGGCCTGCACCATCGAGCTGACCGACTTCAGCTCGCCCTGGGTGCTCGAGCCCGGCCAACGTGTTCGGCTCGAGCTCGAGCTGCGCGCCGTGCGCACCTGCTCCGAGACGGCTGTGCAGCCCGATGACGTCGCCCTCACGCTCTCCGACGGTGACGGCGTGCCGCTCGAGTTCACCTCGACGTGGGAGCGCCGCCTCCAGGGTGTGCTCGTCTGGCTCGAGTTCACGGTGCCGGCCACGTCGTCGGTCCGGGCGAGCGCCACCGTCGAGCCGGGCTTCGGCGTGGTGCGATGGGTCTGGCCGGTCGAGCCGCTGCGGACCCTCACGTGGACGAACACAGCCCGCCCGGCCGAGGGCTTCCTCGAGAGCGACGCCGGCCGCGCCTGGTACAGCCGTCGGGGCGTGCAGTTCGAGACGCCGTCAGGCGAATTCTCGACGGGCGCTACCTTCGGGCTCGTCCTCTCGCCCACCACGCTGTGGACGGTCGACCCCATGGCCGCGATGGCATGGAGTCCGTCGACCGTGCGGCTGCCCACGAACTCGTCCCTGCGTCCCTCGGCGCTCGGGCTCGTCGATGGGCGCTTGTTCGTCGCGGACGGGCTCCGGCTCGTGGCGTACGGGCTCGACGGTGGACGCGTGGAGTATCGCGACGCGGTCGCTCCCGACGAGGTCGAGGCCCTGAGCGGTGGGGAACGTCGTGTGCGGCTCTGTCGCCGGGGCCGCGTCGACGAGCTGATCCTCCCCGCGTCCTGGAGGAGAGACCCGACGCCACCCGTCAACCTCACGTTGCCCTGCATGAGCAGCGACGACGGCATGTGGCTCGTACAGTCCGATGTCGTCACCCTCGTTCGGCCCGATGGCGGTCGTGACGTCGTGCGCCGGCCAGCCGGGGTGCCGCTGAGCGCACCGTCGCTCGTCCTCCCGTCACGCGCCCCAGCCCTCTTCGTCGGCGTCACCGTCCAGAGGACCGGGGTGGTGTGGGTCGCCGTTGGCGGAAGCGACGGCGGCCTCGAGGGCCGACACGTCACGGTGCCGCTCGAGGCGACGCCCCTCAGCTTCGACGGCCGCCGGCTCTTCATCAACGACCGCGCCGGCCGGCTGTCGTGGGCCGAGCCCTGAGTGAAATGGCTCGTTTGAGCGGCGCTGCGCGGGCGAAAGATCGATCTCGAGGCTCGCGCGTTTCAAGCCGCCCATGACCCGAGCCCTCCTCGTCGGATGTGTCCTGTGTGCGTTCACCACCCTCGCCGGAGACCCCAGGTCCGAAGCGGCCGCCGCTGACCTGCTGCGAAAGCGCCTCGCGAACGAAGACCCCCAGGCCAGGGCGATGCTCGACGCCGTCAAGGGCAAGGACATCGTCGTGGTGGCCGGCAGCATGGACCACATCGAGCAGGTCCTGGCGGCGGCGAAGCTGCCGTTCACGATGATTCAGCCGGCGCAGGTCGCCACCACCGAGCTCAGCTCGTCGATGATCCTGATGGTGAACTGCCCGGGCGTGATGCCGGCCGACTCGCTCCGCCGGGTGGAGCGCTTCGTGCGGGCCGGCGGGCTGCTCTACACCACCGACTGGGCGCTCAAGAACGTGGTGGAGCAGGTGTTCCCCAACACCATCAAGCACAACGGGCAGAGCACCGGGAACGAGGTGGTGCCGGTGCTCGTCGACGAGAAGAGCGACAACCTGATGTCGCAGATGCTCCTGCGCAAGGGCAGCGAGCCCCAGTGGTGGCTCGAGGGCTCGAGCTACCCGATTCAGGTGCTCGACGGAAAGCGCGTGAAGGTGCTCGCCCACTCGAAGGTGCTCGGCGAGAAGTACGGCTCGAGCCCCATCGTGGTGCGCTTCCCCTACGAGGACGGCGAGGTGATTCACGTGGTGAGCCACTTCGTCCGGCAGATGGCCACGACGGGCCCGGCGGTCGCGGCGAAGGACGCGAAGATTGACGGCCTCACCGCGGCGCAGGCGGCGGACTTCGCGGCGAGCGGCGCGGCCACCGCGACCATCGGCGACGTCGAGTCGAGCTACGCCTTCCAGCGCATGACGACGAACGTCGTCACCACCAAGCAGAAGAAGAACGCCGAGCTCGACCGCGCCTACAACTTCACCAGCGGCGTCGCCGTGCCCCTGCGCGCGCAGCCCGCGGCCGCCGCGCCGCCGGTGGGCACCAACAAGGCCGGCGCGAAGGTGAAGGTGCTCGAGCGGCGGGACGGCCAGGCGAGGGTGCGCAACGAATTCGGCGACGAGGGCTGGGTCGACGAGAAGTCGCTCATCGCGCGCTGACGCGGGGCCGGCCGTCAGCTCGCGTCGAGCCCGTGCCGCTTGATGAGGCGGTGCAGGTAGGCGCGGTCAACGCCGGCCTCACGCGCGGCCTTCGAGATGTTGCCGTCGAAGGTGCGCAAGAGGTGGGTGACGAACTCCTTCTCGAACGAGGTGAGCACCTCGTCACGCGCGCGCTTGTAGTCGAGCGTCTGGGGCGTGGCGGGCGCCGCATCTGGTTCTTCGTCGTCCAGCGTCGCGCCCGGGTTGGCCGTGACGCCGCCGACAGCCAGCGCCTGTTCGACCCAGTCGCGCAGCTCGGCGACGTTGCCCCGCCACGGGTGCTCCTCGAGGCGGGCGAGCGTCTCGGCCGACACCGAGAAGCCCCGCGCCCGGGGCCCGAGGGCCTCGAGCATCTGGCGCACCAGCACCGGCAGGTCGTCGAGCCGCTCCCGCAGCGGCGGCAGCGCGACCGTCTCGGCCGAGAGGAACGTCACCAGCTCGCCGGAGAGCCGGCCGGCCTTCACCTCGGCGGCGAGGTCCTTGTCCGACGTCGTCACCAGGCGGACGTCGAGGGGGGCCCGAGCCCCATCACCGAGGCGCTCGACGGTGCGCGCCTGGAGCGCCGACAGGAGCTTCGCCTGGAGAGGCAGCGGCAGCGCCTCGGGGCCGTCGAGCACGAGGGTGCCACCCGAGGCCTTCGACAGCGCGCCAGGCCGCTCCCCCGCGCCGGGCACGACGCCCTTCGCGTGTCCGAAGAGGGCCGCCTCGCCGGTGGCCGTGGAGAAGGCGCGCCCGCTGACGAGCTCGAGGGGCTTCGTCGCGCGGGGGCCGCCGAGGTGGAGCGCGCGCGCAGCGGCGTCATGCCCCACGCCCGGCTCTCCGGTGAGGAGCACGGGCTTCGTCGACGCGGCCAGCGCGCGCAGCCGCTCGAGGACGTCGCGCATCACGTCCGACACGGCGACGAGCCCGCCGAACGTGGCCGCGTCGGCCTTCGTGCCGTCTTCGACGCGCAGCTCGACGACGCCCACCACCAGCACGTGGCCCACCGAGACGAACCCCTCGGTGAGCTTCAGCCCGAAGAGGCGCGTGCCGTTCTTCGACTGGAGGTCCTTCACGTGCAGCGCGTCACCCTCGGCGGACAGCTCGAGGTGTTTGCGCGACACCGTCGGGTGCTCGAGGACGAGGTCGTTGCCCGGAGCGCTGCCCACGGTGACGCGCCCACGGGTGAATTCGTGCCGGGCCAGCAGCACACCGTCGGCGCGCGCGACGAGGCGCAGGCGGGCTGGCAGCTTCGGGTACTCCGCGGAGACGGGCCGGGTGCTGCTCGAGGTCATAGGTGGGCCGCAGCGTGTCACGCGCCGCGCGAGGGTGCCACGCGCGTCGACGGGTGCCGCCGCCAACGCCTCGCCACCGCGACGATGGCCCACGCCAACGGCCCCGCCGGAGCCGCTCCACAGCCCTGGGGCGCAAGGGGCTCGGTCCACTCCAGGCCGGCGTCGAGCGTGACGGGCGCCCGCTGCGTGCACACGCCGAGCGAGAAGTCACAGCGAAACCCCGCGAGGCACTCGCTCCCTGCGACGCAGGCCTTCTCACACCGGGCCGTCATGCCCATCGGCGCGGCGCAGCGGTACCCGTCGGCGCACAGGTCGCCCGCCACGCACGGAAACCCGGGCGCCACCGTCGCGCGCTGTGACTTGATGCACACCATGCGCGCGGCGTCGCACTGGAACCCCGCCGGACAGCGCCCCGCCTCGCAGGGCACCGAGCAATAGCGTGTCGGGTTCTGGGCATCCGCCACGCACAGGCGCGACGAACACTGCAGCTCGCGCAGACAGCGGGTCCCCGGGGGCAGGCAGTCGAGGTCGGCCGGACACACCGACACGGGCTGGCACACGCCGTCGGGGCGACAGCCGGGCGGGCAGTCGGGGTCGTCGCCATCGGTGCACGCGGCGCTGCACTGGCCGTCGGGGCCGCAGACACAGTCGAGGTCCGCAGGAGCGCAGCCGGGCACACAGCGGGTGTCGCGCGCGCACGAAGGCTGCTCGTTCTCTCCCAGCCAGCGGCTGACAAAGGCGGCGTAGGGGTACACGAGGGCCGAGCCGCTGAGCCCACCGCACTCGTACCCGTAGCTGTGCACCGCCACCACGCGCTCGCCCTGGTCGTCGCGGAGCAGCGCGGGGCCTCCCGAGTCTCCGAAGCAGATGCCGCGCCCACCCTCACCGCTCATCACGCTGACGCCGAAGCCCTGTGGGGTGCCCGTGCCACGAATCGGCACCGTCACCGTGCGGCGCTGGCCTGAGACGCCCGTTTCGGTGAGGCCGTAGCCGACGTGCCGCAGCTGCGCTCCGATGGGCGGGAATGGCCCGGTCGCCTGCCAGCGCAGCGGCGTCACCGGCGGTGCACGCTCGAGCAGCACGAGGGCGAGGTCTGGAGACCAGTCTCCGCGCACGCCCGTGTACGACTGCACCTTCACCACCGGGTAGAGCGGGCCAGAGACGCCGTCGACGGCGTTGGTGGCAAAGCGTGTCGGCTCGTCGACACAGTGCGCGGCCGTCAGCAGCGTGCGCGGCGCGATGAGGGCCGCCGAGCAGCGCAGCGGCTCGAGCATGAAGACGGCGTGGTCGTCCACAGCGCTCACTCCGCCATAGATGGCCGCGCGCTGCGTGGCGACGTCATCGACGGGCGCGCAGGCCACCGCCAGCACACTCACGACGAGCGCAGCGACCGCTCCACCCGGCCCCGCGAGCCGTGAAGAGACGGCGTCGTCGGGGAAGGCGACGGCGGGCTGAGGCAGCGCGGGCTCCATGGCGCCCACCATGCTGCGGCCTGGCGGGGGGTTCCACGGAAGGTCGGTCGGTCGACCCACGAGAAGACCCTTCGCGCCGCAACGGGACACCGCTTTCTTCTGTCGCGCGCCGGGGCTCGTGCGACAACGCGGGGCTCCGGTGATGGCCGCCCTCCAGGTGCTCTCGTGTCTCGTCTTCCCCGCGGTGGCGCGCTGGCTGTGCGCGCGCATCAAGCCGCTCGGAGCGCTGGGGCCCGTCGTCGTCTGCTACGCGGCCGGCATTCTCGCGGCAAACCTGCGCGTGGTGCCAGTCGACGAGAAGGCCGCGATGACGCTCAACGAGGTGTCCGTCGCGCTGTCCATTCCGCTGCTGCTCTTCTCGACCGAGGTGAAGAAGTGGCTATCGCTGGGGCCGACGCTCCTCAAGGCCTTCGGGCTCGCGTGCCTCTCGGCCATCGCCGCGGCGAGCATCGCGGGCTTCGTCTTCAGGGCCTCCACCGACGAGTGGTGGAAAATCTCGGGCATGTTGGTGGGCGTGTACATCGGCGGCACGCCGAACCTGAACGCCATCGGCATCGCGCTCGAGACGCGGAGCGAGACGTTCGTGCTCCTCAACGCGGCAGACGTGGTGCTCGGCGGGGCGTGGCTGTTCGTGCTGCTCACCGTCGCGCAGCGGGTGCTCCTGCGCTTCATGAAGCCCTTCCCCGCGGCGCGCGACGAGGCCACCGTCGACGAGGCCGCGCCCGCGACGGTGTGGACGATACGGAACCTGCCGTCGATGGTGACGGGCCTCGCGCTCGCGCTGGCGTGCGTCCTCGTGTCGGCCGGCGCGGCGATGGGCGCGACGGGCAAGCTCGACGGCACGGTGGTGATGCTGGTGCTCACCACGCTCGGCATCGCGCTGTCGCTCGTCGAGCGCGTGCGCCGCCTGCCCACCACCTTCGAGGTCGGCGAATACCTGCTGCTCGTCTTCTGCGTGGCGGTGGGCTCGCTCGCCGACGTCTCGAAGCTCTCGGGCGCGTCGAGCCTGTTCTTCTTCGTCTTCCTGGTGCTGGCGCTCGCGGTGGTGTTCCACGTGGCGCTCTGCTGGCTCTTCGGCGTCGACGCTGACAGCGCGCTGGTGAGCTCGACCGCCGCGGTGTTCGGGCCCGCGTTCATTCCGCCGGTGACGGCGGCGCTGAAGAACAAGGCGCTGCTGGGGCCCGGCCTGACGCTGGGCCTGGCCGGCTTCGCCATCGGGACGTACGTCGGGCTGTTCACCGCGTGGGCGCTGCGAAGCCTGGGGGGCTGACGTCGAGCCCGCTCCGCCCGTCGACGACGCGGTGCGCTCGTTGAGAGAGGGTCTCCCGCGGGCTGTGCGCTGTTCCAGGGCGCCGCTGCCGCGGCCAGAGAGGTGCTGCACGGCGAGAACGGAACGGTGTGCCCACGATTCGCCATCCCCTCCGAAGCGGCCAGCAAGGTGACAGGACTGCTCAACGATGCGGGGCGTCGATCACCGGCTCGCCGGCGATCATCACGGGTGGTGGTGCGTGGCGACCAGTCGAATCGAGCGCCACGTGGCCGGCCGCACGAGGCTCTGAGGGCACCTCGAGAGCTGCTTCGAGCGTGGCGCGGGCCCGCGCAGCGGCGGCTTTGTCATCGGGGTGCTTCGTTCGTGTCGCACGAGCCTCCCATGCGCGCGCCGTGACGGTGAGGCAGTTCGAATCGTTCGATGGGCACTCGAGCAGAATGCCCTCGAGCTCTTTCGCGGCCGCGTCGCCGGTGACCATCTGTGTGGCCGAGTGAGTGGGCGGCCGCCACGCTTTTCCGTGACGAGGCAGGCCCGAGGCTGACAGCGTGGTTGCCATGCCCGCGCTCAGCCAGGTCCTCGAAGGCACCAGCGCCCCCGTCGGCGACTTCCACGTCGTCCGCGCGCTGCCGAAGGCCGGGCGCCGCACCCTCGGGCCGTTCTGTTTTCTCGACCACATGGGCCCCTCGACGCAGGTGGGGCACGCGAGGTCGGGCGTCGGCCCGCACCCGCACATCGGGCTCGCCACCGTGACGTACCTGTTCGACGGAGAAGCGCTCCACCGCGACAGCCTGGGCACCGTGCAGCGGATCAGGCCCGGCGACGTGAACTGGATGAGCGCTGGCCGCGGCATCGTGCACTCGGAGCGCACGCCGCCCGACCGCTTCGGGGTGCCGATGACGCTCCACGGCCTGCAGCTGTGGGTCGCCCTGCCGGCGCACCTCGAGGAGTCCGAGCCGTCCTTCCAGCACGCCGACGCCGAGGCGCTGCCGGTGCTCGAGGAGAACGGGGCCCGCTGCCGCGTGGTGCTGGGCTCGTTCCGCGGCCTGACGTCTCCCATTCGCCTCGCGTCCCCCACCCTCTTCGCCGTCGCCGAGCTCGAACCAGGCGCCACGCTCGACCTGCCCGCCGACGTCGCCGAGCGTGGGGTGTACGTCGTGGCTGGTGACGTGGGCGTCGACGGCACCTCGCTGGGGGCGCACCGGCTCGGCGTGCTCGAGTCAGGGACCGAGACGTGCCTCACCGCGCTCACGCC
Organism: Myxococcaceae bacterium; assembly: GCA_033763395.1. Lineage (GTDB taxonomy): Bacteria > Myxococcota > Myxococcia > Myxococcales > Myxococcaceae > Xiheimicrobium. The sequence continues at coordinate 8,571 of JANRKQ010000241.1, read as the reverse complement.
TGCGCGCGTCGCGGTGCTGGGCGGCGAGCCCCTCGACGGGCCGCGCTTCATGCTGTGGAACTGGGTGTCGAGCCGCCGCGAGCGCCTCGAGCAGGCCCGCCTCGACTGGAAGCACGGGCGCTTCCCCACCATCCCCGGTGATGACGACGAGCCGATTCCCGGACCAGGGGCGTGAGCCAGGCGAAAGACATGATGGCCGTCATGCCTGCGCACGGTCGCTGACGTTTCGGCACCAGTGTGATGAGCAGACCCTGCCGTTCTCCGACCGGCTCAGAAGCGAGCGACCGGGCGACTTCCGCCCGGCCTGCCTCGAGGGGAACGTATGAAGCAACTCCTGTTCGTTGGGTTGTCGTTGGTGGTGTTGGTCGGCTCCGCGTGCGGCACGGTGTGCTCGGGCTCGAACTGCGTCTGCGCAGCCGACCAGTCGTGCGGCTTCGACACCTGTAGCGCGTCGACGTCAGGCTGTAATTTCTCGTGCGGCTCGAACGCGACCTGCACCGGCACCTGCGGGGCGAACTGCAGCGTCAGCTGCGACGGCAAGTCGTGCACGCACACGGTGGGTGCAGGCTCGAACATCACGTGCACGTCGGGCACGTGCGCCATCACCTGCGAAGGGGCCTGCAACGCGCTCGCGTCCGGAGGCACCCTCTCCCTCACCTGCCGCGGAGGCACGTCATGGGGGTGACGGGCTGCCAGTGACGTCACACCGTCGTCGTTGACGCGCACGACTGCTGCAGTCGGTACGCTCCGTTCGCGATGGCGCCCTTCACCGCGCACCTCCGCCGAGCAGCTCACTCGGTCTGCACGGCGTACAGGCTGCCGTCGTTCTCGAGCGTGTAGAGCTTCTTGCCGACGCCGAACATGCGCCTGGTGGCGCCGAACTCGGGCTTTCCGATCGCCTTCCACGCCCCGGTGGTTGGCTCGGTGACATACAGCTTGCCGCTCGTCTCGACGGTGTAGAGCTTCCCGTTGAGCGCTGCGATAGCGATGGTCGGGCCCCACTCGCCCTTCTTGCCCTTCTGCGACCACGTGCCGGTCCTGGGGTCGATGGCGAAGAGGCTGCCGTCCTTCTCGATGCTGTAGAGCATGCCGTTCAGGCCACGCAGCACGGCGGTGTTGCCGAACTCCGGCTTGCCGATCTTCTTCCACGCGCCCGTCGCGGGCTCGGTGACGAAGAGAATGCCGCTCGACTCGACCGTGTAGATCTTCCCGTCCAGCTCGGTGATGGCGATGGTGCCCCGCCAGGCGCCCTTCTCGCCGACCGACTTCCACGAGCCGTTGTCGGGATCGATGCGGTACAGCGAGCCGTCGTCCTCGATCGAGTAGAGCGCTCCCGCGACGCCGATCATCCACCGCGTGTTGCCGAACTCGGGCTTGCCGATGCGCTTCCACGCGCCGGTGCTGGGATCCGTCGAGTAGAGCGCTCCGGTCGACTCGATGGTGTACAGCTTTCCGTCGAGCGAGGTGCCTCCGAGCGTCGCGACCCAGGCGCCCTTCGGACCGACGCGGGTCCAATCACCGGGAGCAGACAACACCAGCGTCATGAGCACTGCGGCAGTCGTCGTCATCAGGCGATTGTACGCCTTGCCGAAGCGCGCACGGGCCTCAATTTCTGCCGCGGGGCCGACGAAAGTGCCGGTGAGCCAACCCCTTCAGCGAACGAAGGTCTCCTTCACCCGCGGGTTGCTCTGGAAGTACTGGAGCCACGCGATGGAGACGACGAAGGGCCACACGAGACTTCCCCACGCGGGGACCGGAGCGCCTGGCGACCGCGACACGGCCTCGAAGATGAGGAGCGACAGGTTCACGAGCAGGTTGGTCGCGAAGAAGGCCTGAAACCACCCGATGGCCTTCTGGCGCTTGCGGAGCGCGTGGTTGAGGGTCACGCCCGCCACCACGGCCGACAGCAGGCTCGTCGCGACGTTGAACACCGCCACGCGGCGCCACTCGGCGTTCTCCGCGTCGAAGACCATCGCCAGGTCGTCCAGGTCCGCCACCTCGAGCGCGAGTGGCACCACCACCGCGACGACCTTGAGTGGCGACGCGAAGAGCACCACCAGGGCGAGAATCAACCAGCCGCCGAAGGCGCGGGGCTGGGGCTCGCACGTCTCGCAGAACGTCCCGCCACCGAGCGTTCGTGCACACTGCGCACACACGAAGCGACCGCAGCGGTGGCAGCTTCCGGTCGCGTTCGCGGCGTGAACCGGGCACCTCGCCGCCGTGGTTCCGGTCTGCGTGGGCTCCTGCACGCGCGTGAGTGTGTCAAGGCGTGGCCCCTGCGACAACCGGGGCCGACTGCCTCGGTGGCGCCCGCATCATCTCGTGGTGAGCGCCCTCGCTCCGTGGTGGAACCCCGGCCGGCCCGAGGGCGTTCACCCGCCGGCCAGCCGAAGGGGAGCCCATGCCCATTCCACTCTCACCGCTGTTGTTGCTCGTCGCCGTGCCCGCGCCGGTGAGCCAGGTCACCGTCTTCACCGACCAGGCGCGCGTCACCCGCACCGCCACCGTCACCGCCCCGGGCACCATCGAGTTCCCCCCGCTGCCCGACACCATCGACGCCGCCTCGGTGCGGGTCGAAGCGCAGGGCGCCGAGGTGCGCCGCGTCGACCTCGAGCGGCTGTCACCCGAGGCCTTCCGCACGGCGGAGGCGAAGCAGCTCCTCGCCGAGCTCGAGGCCGTCGACACCGAGCTCGACCGGCTCTCGCACGAGGCCGACGCGCACCGGCTCCAGCGCGACCTGCTCGGCCAGCTCCAGCCCACGCTGCCAGTGATGGACCAGGTGAAGCCCGCGCCCCGGCTGGCGCCCCAGGGGTGGAACCAGGCGCTCCAGTTCCAGGCCGCGCAGCTCGAGGCGGCGCTCAAGAAGCTGCGCGACGTCGAGCTGGCCCAGCGCGCCGTGACGAAGAAGCGCGAGGCCCTGCAGCTGCGCGCCGAGAAGCTGGGCAACCCCGAGTCCCGCAGCGGGTGGCAGGTGCGCGCGGTGCTGGCGGGCGGCGGCCAGGCCACCGTGTCGGTCTCGTACCTCATGCGCAACGCCCGCTGGACCCCCACCTGGGACGTGCAGCTCGACCCCGAGAAGAGCGTCGTCACCGTCTCGCTCGCGGGCCTCGTGTCGCAGGAGTCCGGCGAGGACTGGGACGACGCGCAGCTGACGCTGTCGACGGCCATTCCCGCGCTCGCGGTGAAGGCGCCGAAGCTCCTCACCTGGAAGATTGGCACCACCGACCGCTTCATCCCCACGCCGACGCCGATGCAGGAATACGTGCGGCCCCTGCCGACGCCACCGAGAGCGCCGATGCTGCGCTCGGAAGAGGTGTTGGTGCGTGGGTGGCTGGCGCGGGTGACAGGCCAGGCCGTTCCGCTGCGCACGCCCGAGGCGCCGAGCGAGCCGAGGTACGACGAGCCATCCCAACGGTCGGCCCAGAAGCTCCGCAAGAAAGAGGCACCGCCCAAACCAGCCGCGCCACCACCCCCTCCACCGGCCCCACTGGCGCTCGCGCCCGGCCGGGCCCCCGCGCAGGCCGAGCGCAGGCCCTTCAACTTCGCGGACGAGGACGTCGAGGGTGAGCTCGACCGCGCCGAGAGCGTGACGGTGGCCTCGACCTCGTCACTCTCACGCAGCAGCGGCCCGCCCCAGCCCGTCGCGAGCTTCAGCCTCTCGCCGCCTTCGTCCTGGCGCCCACCCGTCTACGGGGCCGACTCTCCAGTGACGCTCGCGGGCGGGTACGACCTCACCTTCCCGTCCCGGCAGCGCGAGACGATTCCTTCGGCGAGCGGCGCCCGGCGCGTCGCCCTGTGGAGCGGCCAGTGGCCCGTCGTCGTCGAGCGCCGCCTCTACCCCGCGCTCGCGAAAGACGCGTTCCTCTCGGCGGAGCTGAAGAACCCCTCGCAGCAGGTGCTGCCCGGCGGCCCCGCCACGCTCTCGGTGGGCGCCGACCCGGCCGGCACCGCGCAGCTCAAGCTCGTCTCGCCCGGAGAGACCGTCACCCTCCCCCTGGGCCTCGACCGCGCCATCAAGGCCGTGCGCAACGTGGCCGTCATCGACGCCACCCAGGGCCTCGTCTCGAAGGAAGACGTGTCGACGTACACGGTGACGCTCGAGCTGGTGAACCCGTACCGCGCGCCGGTGGCGCTGCGGGTGTTCGACCAGTGGCCCCTGCCGCAGCCCAACCAGAAGGACGTCGAGACGAAGCTGCTCGAGTCGGCGCCGCTGGCGATTCAAGACGCCGCGAAGGGCCACCTCGAGTGGCGCCTGACGCTGAAGGCGAACGAGAAGCAGACGCTGCGCTTCAGCTACCAGGTGAAGCGGCCGAAGAGCTGGCAGCTCTACCAGACCGAGGTGCGCCCATGATGACGACGCTGGTGACGGTGGTGCTCTCGTCGACGACGGCGCCCGACGTGGTGGTGGTGTACCCGGACCGCGCCCAGGTGACGCGGCAGGTGTCGGTGGCGTGTGGCACGCGCACGGGGACGGTGTTCGAGAACGTGCCGCCCTCGGCCGCCCAGGACTCGTTCCGGGCCACCGTGCCCGAGGGCACCGTCGACGGGCTGCGGGCCGAGCTGGTGAAGCAGGAGAAGCTGTTCGGCGAGAAGGCCCAGGCGCTCGAGGCGCGGCTCGAGGCCCTGGGCGACGAGGCCCGCGCGCTCGACGACCAGCTGATCCGCACCGAGTCGCAGCGGAGCCTCGGCCGCAAGCTCTTCAGCGTCGCAGAGCAGGGCCTGATGAAGGAGTTCGCCGCCGAGCGCCCGGACGTGAAGGCCTGGCAGAGCGCGCTCGACACGCCGCTGGCGCTCCAGGTGGCGATGGCGAAGACCGCGGCGGAGCTCCGCGCGAAGCGACGCGCCCTCAACCGCACCCTCGAAGACGTCCGGCGGCAGCTCGACGAGGTGCGCGCAGGCGCCGAGCAGCAGTCGTGGCGCGTCGAGGTGCTGGTGTCGTGCGCGGCCGGGCGCTCCACCACGCTGTCGCTCACCTACCTGGTGGCTGGCGCCTCGTGGACGCCGGCCTATGAGGCGCGCGCGAACGAGGCGGGCAAGGCCGTGGAGCTGTCCACCTACGCGACGGTGACGCAGGTGACGGGCGAGGACTGGCAGGGCGTGAAGCTGACGCTGTCGACGGCGGTGCCCTCGCAGAACGCGACGCCGCCCTCGATGACGAAGCTGCTGCTGGGCGCCAGCGAGCGGCAGGAAACGAAGAAGGTGCTGACGCGCCGCGAGGAGTACGTCGAGACGGCCAGTGTGGCGGGCTCGGTGGCGCCCTCGGGTGGCGAAGGCGGCCTCGTCGCACGCAACCAGGGGCTGTCGGTGCAGCTCGAGGTGCCCGAGGCGGCGAAGGTGCCCGGCGATGGCGCCGCGGTGCGCCTCTTCGTCGGCGCGACGAAGCTGGCGGCGGCGTTCGAGCTGAAGGTGATGCCGAAGCTGTACCCGGTGGCCTTCCGCGTGGCCGAGCTGTCCAACACCGGCGGCTGGCCGCTGCTGCCGGGGCCCGTCGACGCGTTCCGCTCCGGCGGCATGGTGGGCCGCTACGCGCTCGAGCGCGTGGCCCAGGGCGCCGCCTTCACGCTCACCTTCGGGCTGGAAGACTCGATTCGGGTGAAGCGCACCGTCGTCGAAGAGCTGAAGAAGGACACGGGCGTCTTCAACTCGAAGAAGCGCTTCACCTACGCGTACCGGTTCGAGCTGGCGAACTACGGCAAGGGCCCGGTGGATGTGACGGTGGCCGACCACCTGCCGGTGGCCGAGGTGAACGACATCGAGGTGGCCCTCGGCGAGAAGACGACGGCGGGCGCGCAGGTGAACAAGGCCTCGGGCGTGGCGACGTGGAAGGTGCCGCTGAAGGCCCAGGAGAAGCGCTCCATCGACTTCGCCTTCCGCGTCGACGTGCCCACCAGCTACGAGATGGGCGGGCTGTAGGGCGTCACGTCGACGTCGTCACGTACAGGAAGGCGATGCACATCTCGTCTTCGGTGTTCTCGCCCCAGCGCAGCGGTTGGCTCGTCTCGTTCGTCCACGTGCACGTGATGGTGAGGCGGTCGCCGGGCCGCACCGTCAGCGGCGTCTTGCGGAAGTACTGCCGCTGCCAGTTGAAGTCCCACTTCGGAATGTCGAGCACGCAGCCCGAGTCGTGCGCCACCGTCACCCGCGTGCCGCGCGTGTGCATGTGCGCACCCAGCCCCCACAGCCGCGCGGTGATGGGGAGGCCTCCGAACATGAGGTTATTCACCAGCGGATAGGGGTGATTGCGCGGCGTGAAGTCCGTCACGTTGGGCGGCACGGTGAAGCTGTTGTCGGCGATGGGAATGACGAGCGCGCTCTGCACCACCTGCGTCGCGTACGAGAAGCGCGCCGTGGTGCGGTCGGCCAGCGGCGCGCCGGTGCTGACGTTGTAGTGAATCTGCATCACCAGCACGCGGTCGGGCGGCAGCTGAATGCCGGTGCCCTTCGGGAAGTTCACCACCGCCGCGCCCGGCGCCCACGCGCCCACCATGTTCTGGCTGGCCAGGCCCGAGCTGCCGAAGCAGGTGTAACCCTCTCCGGCTTCACCCATGTCCCTCGCGACGGCCTCGGCGCGCGTCGCCGAGAAGAGGTTCACGTGGTGCACCTGCGTGCGCGTGCCCGGCACCACCTCGTACCCGGTGAGGAAGCGCGACTCGGTCTGCTGCGGGTCGATGACGAAGCAGTGGTAGTCGTCGACGCCCTTCGGCAGGTACGGCGCGCTCGCCTGCAGCGTGAGGTCGACGGTCGAGAGCACCTCGGGCGCGGGCCGCATCACCACCTTCGCGTCCGCCGGGTCGCCCTCGGGGCCACCTTCCTGGGCCCACGTCTCGAAGAGCGCCACCTCGGCCGGCGTGAGGCGATTCTCGTCGACGAAGGGGCCTCCACAGTCGGCGGCCGCGGGGTACGGCGGCATGCGCCCCTGCTTCACCGACGACGCCATCGCGTCGCGCACCGCCTGGGCCTGCTCGAAGGTGTCGAGGGTGAACGTGCCGATGCCGCCCACCGTGTGGCAGTTGCGGCAATGGAGCTCGACGAGCGGCTGAACGTCGCGGTGCCACGAGGTGGTGAAGGGCTTCGCGGGCTTCGCCACCGGCAGCTCGGCCTTCGAGGCGGGGCCCGCGCAGGCGGCGAGGAGGGCGAGGGGGAGGAGACGTGTCATGGAGGGCCCTGGAGGCTCAAGACAGTACCGCGAGCGGTCTTTTCGAGGCGAAGCGACCTTCAAGATGGTTGCGAGAAGATTCCTGGCAGTTTGTCAGCGGCGTTGACGAGGTGTCGCATGGACTGAGAATCGCCTCACGCCGACCATTCCGTACATCCGCACACGGAGGTCGCCATGCCTGGTCCCATCGCTCCCGTTCGTCCCCAAACCCCCGTCATTCCGACGCCTCCCAGCCCGACTCGGGTGGAGGTGCGCACGGCCGAGCGGCTCTTGCGCCGCGCGGGCTTCAACCCCGGCTCGGTCGACGGCACCGTCACGCCCGCCCTCACCCGTGCGCTCACCGAGTTCCAGGCCGCATGGGAGCTGCCGCAGACCGCGCTCGCCGACCGCGCGACGCTCGCGAAGCTCGTCCACGTCGACCGCCGCATGGACTCGGCGTCGAAGGGCCTCGTCTCCGTCGGCCAGAAGAGCGGCGCCATCGAGACCATCGAGCGCCGCCTCGAGACGCTCGGCTACGACGTCGGCCGCGCCGACGGCGTCTTCTCGCGCGAGACCTTCGAGGCGGTGAAGGCCTTCAAGAAGGACCAGCCGAACATTCGCAACGACGCGGGCGCGCTCGGGCAGCGGGGCCAGCGCATTCTCCGCGAAGAGGTCGCCGCCCTGAAGCACGACCCGTATCGCCGCCGCCTCGCGCCCACCCAGGTGCAGAAGCAGCTCGACGCCCGCACCACGCGCGCCGCGGCGAACGGCATCGCGCCCGGTGAGAAGGGCAACGTCGTCGTCAACGTGCAGCGCCACCTGCGCGCCGCCGGGTACGACCCGGAGCACGTGCACGGACAGTTCGACGAGCGCACCGAGGGCGCGGTGAAGGCCTTTCAGCGTGCGTCGGGCCTCCCCGACACCGGCACCGTCGACGCCCGCACCTGGAAGCGCCTCAAGACGAGCTTCATCCTCTCGAACGAGGCCGCCAGCCCCGCGCAAGCCCTCGGCGAGCGCAGCGCCGCGGTGAAGCAGAGCGAGCAGCTGCTGAAGAAGCTGGGCTTCGACCCGGGCAAGGTGGACGGCCACTTCACGAAGGCCACCGAGCAGGCGGTGAAGGCCTTCGAGCGCAAGCACGACCTCGAGCGCGACGGGAAGATTGGAGCGCATCAGCTCGCGAAGATGAAGGCGCTCTCGAAGGCGAGGGGCGGCATCCAGGTGACGAACGAGATGCGGCGGCTGGTGGCGAACGGGCGCTCGGTCGCGCTGTCGATGGGCGGCTACCGGGGCCTCGGGCTCTGCGCCACCGGCGTCTCGCGCGCCATCGAGCGCACCATGGGCTTCCGTGTGTGGGGCAATGGCAACCAGATCGACAACAACCTCCCGCGGCAGCATTTCCGCCAGGTGAACCTCTCGCTCGCCGAGGCGCTGAAAGT
>JANRKQ010000240.1:0-9502 GCA_033763395.1 Myxococcaceae bacterium | reverse complement strand
CGAGGTGCTGCCGATGAGCCTCGCGCTCGTGCGGGCGGCCGTGACGGCGCGCCATGGAGTTCCGGCGCCGACTCCACTCATCGACGTCACGGTGCGTGACGACGGCATCGAGGTGGCCCCGCGGCAGCCGGAGTGGCGGCGGGCCGCGTACGTCGTCGGGTCGAAGCCAGCGACTCGGTGAGCCGGCTGATTCGTTCAGTCGTCATCGAGGGGCTCGCTCGCGTCTTCAGCCTCGTCCTCGTGAAGTTCGTGCCAGGCGAGGACGCTGGGCAGTCGCTCCTCCTCGCCCGAACGATCGACCAGCACCGGCCTTCGCCCCATCGTGTCGGTCCGAAGCGTGAGGGCCTCTGTGGGGCGAAGCTGAGGGGGGCGCTCCGCGCAGCACGGTGACCGATTGCGTCCTCCCGCAAGGACGCGATACCACCGGGTCATGGTCCTCGCGTTCGCGCTCGTTCTCCCGCTCGCTGCTGCGCCGCTCGAAGTGCGCGTGCTGGAGCGTGAGAAGCCCGTCGCGGTGCGCTTGTCCGCCGAGCGGATTCGGTGCGGGGCCACGTCTCTCGTTGCACCCCTCGAACTCTCCGTCGGCCGAGACGGCGTCACCGTGCCAGGCCAGGCCGAGCCCTGCGCGCTCGTCGTCGCCGAGGGCCGCGTGGTGGTGACGGTGGGAGAGCTCAAGCGGCGCTACCCGGGCTCGCTGTCGATCAGCCTCGAAGGGGGCCTGCTCCGCCTCATCAACACGGTGGACGTCGAGACGTACCTCGCGTCCGTTGTCCACGCCGAGCTGTCGGGGGCGCCCGCGAGCGCGCTCGAGGCCCAGGCCATCGTCTCCCGCACCTTCGCGCTCACCGGGCGCCACCGCCACGAGCGCGCGGGCTACCACCTGTGCGACCTCACCCACTGCCAGTGGTACCGCGGGCTCGAAGACGGTCAGGCCGCCGCCGAAGCCGCGGTCACGAAGACGAAGGGCCAGGTGCTGATGGTGGGCGGCATCGCGCTCAAGCCGGCCTTCTTCCACGCCTCGTGCGGAGGCCACACCAGCGCGCCAGCCGATGTCTTTCGCGAAGCCGGCGCCGGGCCGGGCGTGAAGGACGGCACGAAGAAGGGCCCCGCCTGTCGTGACGCGCCCGACTTCGAGTGGAGCTGGCAGGTCGACCGCGTCGAGCTCGCGCGCGCCCTCAACACGAAGCCCGAAGGAGACGCCTTCGTGCCCCTCTCCCGCGACCGCGGTGGCCGGGTGCTCGAGGTGTCGGCCTTCGGCAAGCGGATGGACGGCGGCGCCTTCGCCTCGCGCGTCGGGCACGCCTTCGGCTGGCAGGCGCTCAAGAGCCTCTTGGTCACGGCGGAGGAGGTCGAGGCGACCGTCACCTTCAAGGGTCGCGGCGTCGGGCACGGCGTCGGCTTTTGCCAGCACGGCGCGAAGGCGCTGGCCGGCGAGGGCCTCGACGCGAAGAGGCTGCTCGCCCGCTACTTCCCCGACTGCCAGGTGCGGCAGACCGAGGAGTGACGCCTGAACGAATGGTGAGTCACCGGACCTACCTCGTCGTACAGCCGACACCTTGCGCGGGCCGCGGGCTTGGCGATGATGCGTCCAGCCCTTCGGGGCGACGAAAGGAGGTGGTGCCTTGCACTGTTACGAACAAGGAACCATCTCCGCGGTGACCCTCTGACGCAGCGGCGTCAGTGACTCCGCGGAGTGGACTGAAGATTTCAAGGGCCGCCTCCGCTCGTCATGGGGAGGCGGCCCGATTCTTTTTCAGCGCCACACCTCGTTGGCGGCGCCCACCTCGCGGTCGACGATGTTCCACCGCGTCTCCACCGACTGCTCGATCCACAGCGCCTCGTCGCGCTGCGTGAGGCCGTCGACGAGTCGCACGCGCTCGCCGTCACGGAGCTGGGCCATGACGGCGAACTGCTCGGGGCTCGTCTGCTCGACGTAGAGCTGGGCGACCGCGCTGCGTGGCACGGTGGTGCCGGGCCGGGGCAGCGGCCCGTAGGCGATGACGAGGCGGTCTTCTTCGGCGCGGAGAATCGTGTCGTTGAGCGCGAGCGTCAGCGCCAGCCAGGCCACCACGACGAAGGTGACGACGAGGCCGATGGCGATGGGCGCGCGCTCCCGCAGCGACGGGAGGCCCAGCGTGAGAACGAGCCCCGCGGCGCACGCGACGGCCAAGAGCGCGGCGAGCGTCGAGAGGCCGCGCGGCACCATGGGCCAGCTCACCTGAAAGCGGCCGTCGCGCTCGTCGACCACCGCGTTCACCGGGCGCGGCGCCTTCGCCTTGGGGGCGCGCGCGGGGGCCTCATCTCCAATCGCCAGTACGGCGCCGCACGCGTGGCACGTGCCCACGCCCAGCGCGCGGTTGAGGTCGCGCGCGCTCAACGTCGCGCCGCACGCCGAGCAGGTCCTGTCTTCCGTCGAAGCAGCCATGACGGTGATGCTGGCCAGAAAGCCGCGGCGACGCCAGCGCGAGGTTTCATTCCTCGCGGCACGTGGCTATTGCGGCCGGCCGATGCCGGTGCTGCACGACGACTTCCGCCCCGCGTGGGGCCTCTCCAACGGGCACGCGCAGACGTTCTTCGCGGCCTTGCGTCGAAGGCCCCTGAAGCCGCCGACGGTGCGGCGGCGCTTCGACACACCCGATGGTGACTTCGTCGACGTCGACGTGCTCGAGGGAGACGCGGACAAGCCCACCGTGCTGCTCCTCCATGGCCTCGAGGGCTCGTCATCGGCGACGTACATCGCCGAGGTGCTGGGGTTGCTCGCCGCGCGGCGGTGGAACGGCTGGGCGCTCAACTTCCGCGGGTGCTCGGGGGAGCCGAACCGGGCGCTCGCGGCGTACTGCTCCGGAGACACCCGCGACCTCGCCTTCCTCGTCGAGCAGCTGCCCCGGCCACGTTTCGCCATCGGCTTCTCGCTCGGCGCGAGCGTGTTGCTCAACGGGCTGGCACGGCTCCAGGTTCCCTTCGATGGCGCGGTGGCGGTGAGCGCGCCCTTCCAGCTCGCGCTGAGCGCGAAGGCCATCGACGCTCGCGGTGACTTCGGCCCGGTGTACCTGCGCCACTTCCTCCCCTCGCTCAAGCGCAAGGGCCTGGAGACGGCCCGCCGCTTTCCGCAGGTGCTCGACGCGCAGGCCATCGCGCGGGTGCGCACCATTCGCGACTTCGACCACCACCTCACCGCGCCGGCCTTCGGGTATGCGTCGGCCGAGGACTACTACGCGAAGTGCTCGAGCGGGCCGGTGCTGGGCGAGGTGCGCGCGCCGACGTTGCTCATCACGGCCGACGACGACGCCATCGCGCCGGCCTGGGCCATGCCGCCGACGGTGACGCAGAACCCGGCGCTCCACGTCTTGCGCACCCGGCACGGCGGGCACGTGGGGTTCGCCAGCGGCTCCGTCACGCGCCCCAGGTGGTGGGCGGAGCACCGCGCTGTCGACTGGCTGGCTTCGCTGGGCGCGTGAGCCATCAGCGCGGCTGCATCGAGCGGAACACCGGCGCCCCGTCGGCGCCCACCGCGAGCTCGAACACGTCGCGCACGGCCGACACCGGGAGCGGCCCATAGAGGTGGGGAAACTGCTCGCCGTCGGCCGGCTCGAACCGAACGTCGAGCCCGTCGGGCCGCAGCTCGAGCAGCACCAGGCCCTGCTGGCCGCTGAAGAAGCGCGCCGCCGAGCGTCGCCACTGGGCCGCCGTCGAGAGGTGAATGAAGCCCTCGGTGGCGAGGGAGCCGGCGCGGTACTCGCCCCTCGGCCGCGCGGCCTCCCACTCGGCCTGCGTCGTCAGATGAAAGAGGAAGTCGGACACGGTGTGCCGGGCCTTAGGCATGGCCGGTGCTTGGTGGGAAGCCGACATGCGCCGACTCCGCAAGCGACGATGGCCGTGGCTGGTGCTGCTCGTGGGCGCGGCGCTGCTGCCATGGGCCTCGTGGCCGCTCCGCCACGCAGGGCTGGTGTGGAGCGCCGCCCAGTACCGCCGCGAGCCGGTGACGATGACGGTGCCCGTCGAGGGGGTTCGGCCCACGCAGCTCGCCAGCACGTGGCACGCGCCGCGCTCTGGAGGCCGCCGGCACGAGGGCACCGACGTCTTCGCGAAGAAGGGGACGCCCGTGGTGTCGGCCGTCGATGGGCACGTCTGGCGCGTCGGCGAAGACCGGCTCGGTGGCAACGTGGTGTGGGTGCTCGGCGAGGGCCACACGCTCTACTACTACGCGCACCTCGACCAGTTCGCCGACGGGCTCGAGGTGGGCCAGCAGGTCCGCCGGGGCACGACGCTGGGGCTGGTCGGCAACTCAGGCAACGCCCGTACGACGCCGGCGCACCTGCACTTCGGCATGTACCGCATCGGGTGGCGGGGCCTTCGCGCCGTCGACCCGGTGCCGCGCCTCCAGCGCCTCGCCCGGCGGTGACGCGCCGTCAGGGCGTGAGTTGCTGCACGAGCCAGGTCGCGCCCACCTTTCGGAATGAGGCGCGCTGGTGCGGAGGGCCCAGGCGAAGCCAGTCCACCTCGTCGACCTCGAGCGCCACCACCACGAAGGGCTGGGGCGGCGCCTCGAGAGACGAAGGCTCCACCGGCTCCACATAGCGGCGGCCGGGCGGCGGGCCGAAGAAGGGGAGGCGGTTCTCGGGCGTGAGCCGGCTCCAGGCCGAGCGTCGAACGGCGGCCCATGGCTCGGTCGCGCCCTCGCCGTGCACCACGCCGCGCCCGGTGAGTCGAAACTGCTGCTGCGTCGCCTCGAACCACGCCAGCATCGCCAGGTGGGGCCGCTCCGAGTCGAGGTGGTCGACTTTGCGCGACCGCGCGTCGGTGTGGAACCACGGGGTGCCATCGCCGAGCAGCCCGCGCAGCACCACGGTGCGCAGCGTGGGCAGGCCATCGGGTGACACGGTCGCGACCTGCACCCGCGGGTTGGGGCGGTCGCGGCTCATCGCGCGCTCGAAGGGCTCGAGCCAGGGCGTCGGTTGAGGCGTCACGCGACCTGCACTGTAGCAGCGCGGGCGTCGGGCACGAGGCTGATGGCCGCGCCGCAGGCGGAGGAGCCGCTGGTCGTCGCGCCAGCGCCGCGTCGGAGTCCACCGGGGTCCAGTGCGACGTCTGCTCCCCGCCAGGCGCTCCCCGGGCGTGGAGGGCCACGTCAGGTCGAGCACGCCGCTCGGGGTTCGATGCCCCGCCGCTGGAACCGGCCGAAGTGGGTGAACGGGGGGCCAGCGTCGACGGGCCCGACGCGGACGCCCGTTTGTCGGGTGGTCGATCCCGGTCGTGACCCTCGCGGGCGCGGCGCTGCGATGGCTTTCGCGCCGGTGGCTCGGCGCGACGTGACGCTTGTCTCCGAGAGTCACTCGCGGCAGACGCTCACCCCGTCGTGCGTGCGCCCCTGACCGAGGCCGAGCTGGACAGCCGCCTGGCGGCCCTGTCGTTGGTGCGCGACAGCTCCATCGTCTCGCCGCCGCCGTCGAAGAACCGCACCGTCGTCTGCAAGAGCGGCAAGAAGCGCGTGCTGGTGAAGGTGGCCGATGGCGGCGGCAACGTCGGCGTCCTGCGCGAGGGCTCGATTCTCGAGCGCGTCTCGCCGCTGTCGAAGAACCGCAACTCGCCGCTCCACCTGCCCACCGTCTACGCGTTCGACCCCGCCAACGGCCTGCTCGGCCTCGAGTGGCTGAACCATGGCGAGACGCTGCACCACTTCCACCGGCGCTCGCAGGAGTACCCGGTGCCGCTGGCCGCCGAGGTGGGCAACGCGCTGGGCTACCTGCACCGCGAGAGCCGCGAGTCGCGCAGCCGCTACGCCCTCGCTGACGCGTTTCGCGACGAGTCCGACCTGCTCGAGTGTTTCCTGCGAATGCGGCCGGATTTCTACGCGCGGCTCTCGCAGGTGGGCATCGACTTCTTCGCCTCGGTGCAGGCCGACGGCCCGGCGATGCAGGGCCTGCAGGCGCTCTCGGAGCAGCAGCTCAAGGAGGGTGAGTCGGCGCTCCTGCACGGCGACCTGCGACAGGCGAACCTCTTGCGGGTGGCGCCGCCGGGCAAGAAGTCGCAGGTGGTGTTCCTCGACTGGGAGCTGTCCTTCTGGGGCGACCCGGCGCGCGACCTCGGCAGCCTCTTGTCCGACTACGTGCTGGGCTGGCTGGCGCCGGAGCACCGCAGTGAGGTGCTGGCGCGGCCGACGCTGGCGCAGTTCACCAGCGCGATGCTCGAGGCCTACGCGGCCGAGCGCGGCAAGGACTTCAAGCTCGACGAGGCCTTCGAGCACCGGGTCGTGCGGTGGGTGGGCGCGGCGCTCCTCATCGCGGTGTACGGCATCTCGCACTACGAGCAGGTGCTCGATGCGCGGGCGCTCGGCGTGGCGCGCCATGCGCTCGACATGTTGGGCCGCCCCGGAGACTGGCCCCGGGTGCTGTGGGGGGCGGGCTGATGGGCGCCATCGTCTCGGACGAGCGGGTGCGCGCCTTTCGCGACCGCATGTTCTGCCTGCGTGAGGGCACCGCGCCGGCGCTGGCGCGCGCGTCGGGGGACTCGGGCTTCGTGGCGCACCTCGCCGTCAGCACCCACGGCGCCACCGGGTGGGACTGGAGCTTTCGCCTCGTCCGCCAGGGCGCCGGCTGGAGCTTCGTGTCCGATGGCAAGCTCACCCTCTTCCTCGACGAGCCCGGCCAGTTCGTGCCGCACGACGCGAAGCCGGGCGACCAGGTGGCGGTGCGCCTGCCGCGCGCCAGAGAGAACCTGTTTCCCCACCGCTTCACGCTGCACGGCGGGCAGGGCGGGCCGGTGCTGCCGCACGGGTACGCGAAGCTGTACGTGCCGGTGACGTACGAGGCGGCGCCAGCGTTGGTCGAGGCGTTCTCCAGCCGCTGGGCCGATCAGCTCCGCTTCGGGCTCCACGTGGCCAACGCCTCGGTGGACTTCGAGCGCGCCGACAGCGCCATCGTCGACGTGGGCCCGCAGGACGAGGCGGGCGTCATCAAGCTGCTCGACATGTTCCTGCGGCAGCACCCCGAGGCGATTCGCAAGCGAGGCAGGCCCTACGGCACCCTCGATGGGCCGCTGGGCCTGCCCCGCGCTTCAGGCCAGGGGCGCACCGACCTCGCCGACGGGTTCGGCTGGCGGAAGTCCACCGAGGCCGTCACCTCCGGCGGCGTGCGCTGAGGCGCACGGCGCGTGACTTCAGGAAGGTGACGTCGCACCCCGGTTGCACCGTCTCGATGGACTTCTGCGTGACGAGGTCGAAGGTGGCGGCGCCGCGGCTCGACGCGCGGGTGCAGGTGGGAATCGCTCGAACGGCGGCGTCGATGCCCACACGCGCCGCGCACGCGCTCGAAGGCGACGGTGCGAGATCCCCCGGAGGAGAGCGTACCTGGTTGCCCACCCACGCTGGCCGGCGCTCCGCGGCGACACTGGACGTCCCAGTGACGGACGAAGCGGCGTCAGCGATGCGGCGCCGAGCCCTTGAGCCGTCGGGCGAGCGCCTCGAGCAGACCTCGAGCGTCGTCGACGCCGAGCAGCAGGGGGCGTCCGGTATGGCGCCGGAGCAGCACCGTGGGGGTCCCGAGCTGCGTGGCCCACAGCCGCACCAGGCCGATGCCGCGCACGTGGAACAGCCCGGTGAAGCCCATCACTCCGCCGTTGCCCGCGACGCGCCAGACGCCGCCGCCCAGCGCGCCCAGGCGCGGGCCCTCTTCGGCCGACGCGAGGTCCGAGAGGGGAAACCGGAGCTCGGGCCAGGCGAGCCGCTCGAGCACGAGAGCGTCGTCGTCGAGGCGGACGCTCCGCGGAGCCCAGGCGATGGTGAGCCCCACCACGCCCAGCACGAGCAACGACACGGCGACCGAGAGCACCGGCACCGCGGCGTGCTGGAGGATCTGCACCACCATCGCGGTCACTCCGATGGCGATGAGCGTCGAGGCGGCGGTCACCACCTGCACCACGCGGCCAGTCGTCATGGGGAAACGTGTCATGGAAGCACCTGTCGGTTGGAGACGAGGCTTCCCAAGAGCACCGCCCGTGCCGTTGCGCAGCTTGGCGTACTTCCTCAGGGAGGGGCTGTGGCAGCCGTACTTGAATCGGGTCGACGCGAATTGAATCGTGCCGTGCCCGCCTCGCGTCACACCCGCATCGGCATGACGACCGACGTCGAGGCGCGGTCGCCGGGCGCGTGCACCACGCCCGGGCTGTGCTCGTCACCGAGCTCGAGCGCCACCTCGTCCGTGTCCATCACCGACAGCACGTCCATCAGGTAGCGGGCGTTGAAGCCCACGGTGAGAGAGCCGCCGCGGTACGCCACCTCGAGGTCGTCCTTCGCTTCGCCGAGGTCGGGGTTGTTCGCGGTGATGCGCAAGAGGTTCTCGGACAGCGAGAGCTTCACCGCGTTCGACTTGTCGCTCGACAGGAGCGCGATGCGCTTGAGCGCGTCGTGGAAGCGGCCGCGGTTCACCAGCAACTGGCGGTCGCTCTCCTTGGGGATGACGCGCTGGTAGTCGGGGAACTGCCCGTCGATGAGGCGCATCACCATCGAGAGGCCCGGCTTCTTGAAGAGCGCGGAGTTCTCGGCGAAGCCCAACTGACACTCGGCCTCGGGCGCCTCGTCGAGCAGCCGCTTGAGCTCGAACAGGCCCTTGCGGGGAATGATGACACCGCCCTTGAGCTTGAACTCGCCGGTCAGGTCGCGCTCGACCATCGCCAGGCGGTGGCCGTCGGTCGCCACCATGCGCACCTTGCCGCCCTCGCGGGGCTCGAAGAAGACGCCGTTCAAGATGTAGCGGGTCTCGTCGTGCGAGATGGCGAACGACGTGCGCTTGATCATCTCGAGCAGGGCGGTGCCGGGCACCTTCACCAGCGGCGCGTTCTCTTCCTTGGGGAGCTTGGGGAACTCCTCGGGCGCCATGCCGACGATCTTGTAGTGGGCCGCGCCAGAGGCGATCTCGGCGTAGTTGTTCGCCGTCTTCTTGATGGTGAGCGACGCCTCGGGGAGGAACGAGACGATGTCGAACAGCGTCTTGGCCGACACGGTGAGCGAGCCGGGCTTCATCACCTCGGCCGGGTGCTCCGAGACGATGCCGATGTCGAGGTCGAAGGCGGTGACGGTGACGCCGCCCTTGGTGGCATTCACCAGCACGTTCGAGAGGATGGGCATCGTGGCCTTCCGCTCGACGATGCCTTGCGCGCGGAAGAGGGCCTTCTTCAGTTCATCGGCGGCGATGCGGAATTCCATGGCGCGTGGGGTGTAGCCTTGGGGCCCCACGGGTTCAAGCAAGTCGGGCTGATCAGCGCGCCTGCGCGAGCGCTGGACCTGCGGGGCCCGACGGTGCGAGGAGGCGCCTTCGATGCGACGGCGGAAGGAACCGAAGTGGCTCCAGGCGGCGAAGGCCCGGGGCGGGGTGGCGGACGAGGGCGACTTCCTCTCGCGGGCGCTCTCTCGGGCCGGCGTGCTGCCGCCCACCGAGGCCGAGCGCGCCATTCGCGACGGGCGCGTCACCGTCAACGGCAAGGTGACGACGGTGGTGGTGGCGCCGCT
>JANRKQ010000239.1:0-12293 GCA_033763395.1 Myxococcaceae bacterium | reverse complement strand
CCTGGGTGCGCGCGCGCTCGCGGTGATGACGGCGTCGCTCGCGCACGTGCCGCTCGCCGAGGTGCCCCACGTCGCGCTCGATCACCTGACGGCGTGGTTGTCGCGCCTCGTGCACGGCGTCGAGGTCGACGACGGCCGCGCGGTGCTGCAGGCCTACGGGCTCTTCACGGTGCTCTGCGCCGTTCAGCGCGGTGCAGAGGCGGTGGTGTTCGGGAGCGGTGATGGCGCCATCGTCGTCGATGGCCGGGTGACGCGGCTCTCGTCGGGTGACGACAACGCGCCTGCCTACGTGGGCTACCGGCTCCTGGGCGAGACCGTTCCGGCGCGCGTTCATCACCTGGGCCCGGCGCGGCAGGTGGCGCTGTGCACCGACGGGCTCGATGGCTTCGTGAGTTCGGGCGGCATCGCCGCGCTCTTCGACGACGCGCGGGTGTGGAAGAACCCGGCGCACCTGCAGCGCCGGCTCAACGTCGTGCACGCAGCCCAGCGCTTCGCCGACGACGCCACGCTCGCGCTCCTCTCGACGGAGAGGCCCTGACATGGACGTCTACCTCTCGAGCGGGCGGGTGCGCCTCGGCGATGCCGACCTCGTCGGCGAGGGTGGAGAGGCGCGCGTCTTTCGCCACCAGGGCCGGGCGGTGAAGGTGTTTCACCCGGTGTCGCCGCAGGACGCCGTGGGCCGCGCGGTGCGGGCGAAGAAGCTCGAGAAGCTGAGCCGGTTCCCCACCGGGTTGCCGCCGACCGTGCTCGGGCCCCAGGAGCTCGCCCGGAGCGCGCGCGGTGACGTGCTGGGCTTCGTGATGCGCCTGGTGCAGGGCGACGACGCGGGCCGGCTGGCGCAGCGGCGCTTTCGGGACGGGCGGGTGTCGAACGACGCGGTGACGGGCGTGTTCGCGCGGCTCTCGCAGACGCTCGCCGTGCTGCATGGGCGGGGCGTCGTCGTCGGCGATCTGAACGACGGCAACGTGCTGGTGTCGGGCGACGAAGGGCCGTTCCTCATCGACGCCGACTCGATGCAGTTCGACGGGCTGCCCTGCGCGGTCGGCCACGAGCGGTTCCTCGACCCGCGGCTCTATGGCGTCGATCTCTCCACCGTGCCGCGGTTCGACCCGGGCACCGACTGGTTCGCCTTCGCGGTCATGCTCTTCTCGTCGTGGCTCTACGTGCACCCGTTCGGCGGCACGCACGCGAAGCTGGGCACGCTCTTGCGGCGGGCCGAGGCGCGGCACTCGGTGCTGCGCGACGACGTCGTGCTGCCCCGGGTCGCGGCGTCGTGGAAGACGTTGCCCGACGAGGCGCTCCACTGGTTCCGCGGGGTGTTCGAAGCCGACGTGCGCAGCCCGGCGCCCGACGTCCTCTGGCGCACGGCCTTCACCACCTGTCGGTGCGGCCTCGAGCACGCGCGGCCTGCGTGCCCTGCGTGTCATGCGCTGGGGCCCCTGGCGACCCGGCCGGCCGTGCGTGTGAAGGGGCGCTGCACCGCGCGCGTGCTGCGGCAGACGACCGGGCGCATGGTGACGGCGGCGATGCAGGGTGGCGTTCGGTTCGTCATCGAAGAAGACGGCGTGCTGCGTCGGGAGGACGGCTCCCTCGTGCTCGAGCGACGCCTCGACGCGGGTGAGCGGCTCGCCATCGCGGGCGCCTCGACGTGGCTCTCCGACGCACGGGGCGGGCTGGTGCGTCTCGAGAACGGCCGCGTCGTCGAGCGAGCGCAGACGGGGCTCGCGCCGCACGGGCCCATCCTCGCCGCCGCGACCCAGGCGGTGTACCGCACCGAGCACGAGTGGCTCATCGACCAGGTGACGGGCGCGCGGGTGGGGCAGGTGCTCGAGGGGCAGACCTGGCTGTGGACGGGCGAGCGCCTGGGCCTCGGCTTCTATCGCGCGGGCGGTGTCACCGTGGCCTTCCTGTTCAAGACGGGGCGCGCGGGCCTCAAGCAGCTCCCCGGCGTGGGCTGGTCGGGCCGACTCGTCTCGGCCCACGCGGCCTTCGATGCGAGGCACGCGCTGCTCACGGTGACGACCGAGACGTCGGGCCGGGACGTCGTCCATCGCTGGTTGCTGTCCGAGACGGGTGAGGTGCTGGCGGCGGGCCACGACGGACGGGCGGGGCACGGCGCGCTGCTCCAGGGCCGCGTCGTCATCGGCACCGACGCCGGTTTGGTGTCCCTGGGCGTGTCGTCGGGCGTGCTCGTCGAGGGCACGTGCTTCACCGACACCCAGCCCTTCGTGTCCGCGCAGGACGAGCTGTTGCCCCAGTCCGACGGCAGCCTCGTCGTCGTCGGTGCCCGGGACGTGCTGCAGCTGTCGTTGTCGTAGTCGCCGTTTCAACCGAGGAGGTGCCCATGTTGCCGTTGCCCGACTTCTACGAAGCCAAGCAGGTCTCTCAGCTGTACCTGGAGCGCGCCGGGTTGGTGGCCGACGCCGGAGAGGCCTTCGCGGCGAAGCACCGCCTCTCGCCCTCGGGGGCGGACAAGTTCCGCATCGCCGCGTTCGGCATCGACGTGCAGGTGGGCTTCTGCACGCCGGGCGCCTCGCTCTTCGTGCCCGGCGCGGTCGAGGACACCACGCGCACCGTCGAGTGGCTCTACCGGAACCTCGACAAGGTGACGTCGCTCTTCTTCTCGCTCGACACGCACCGCATGTTCCAGATCTTCCACCCGGCATGGTGGGTCGACGCGAAGGGCCAGCACCCGGCGCCGATGACGCCCATCTTCCACGAAGAGGTGCGCGCCGGAAAATGGACGGCCGTGGCGCACCCGCGTGAGTCGCTCGAGTACGTGAAGAAGCTCGAGGCGACCGGCAAGTACGTGCTGACGGTGTGGCCGTACCACACGCTGCTCGGTGGGCTGTCGCACGCGCTGGTGCCCGCGATGATGGAGGCCTCGCTCTTCCACGCCGCCGCCCGCAAGCACCAGACGCACTTCGAGACGAAGGGTACGCACGCGATGACCGAGAACTACTCCGTGCTCTCCCCCGAGGTGACCGAGCTGTCGGGGCAGGTCGTCGGCTCGTTCAACACGCCGTTCTTCAAGATGCTGATGGAGCACGACCGCGTCTACGTGTTCGGCCAGGCGAAGAGCCACTGCGTGCTGTCGACGCTCAACGACATTCAGCAGCACGTGATGCAGCACGACCCCGGGCTCGCGCAGAAGATCTGGATCCTCGAAGACGCCATGAGCCCGGTGCCCGCGCCGCCGCTCAACCCGCTCCCGGCGCACCTCGACTTCCCGCGCATCGCCGACGAGGCCCTGGCGCAGTGGAAGAGGGCCGGCATGAAGGTGGTCAAGACGACCGACCCGGTCGTGATCTGAAGCGCGCCGTCTCTCTTTGAAGTCCACCCCACACCACGCGGCTTGTCGCCGCGAAGGAAGCCCCATGTCGAAAGACGATGATGACGTGACGAAGTCCCTCTCGAGCGCCGTGGCCACCGGCGTCTTGTCGGCGAAGACGTCGAGCCTGGTGACCGGCCACCTCGGGCCCCTGGTGCTCGCAGGTGCCGCGGGCAAGGCGCTCGAGGACATCACCGCGAGCGACGTGACGTTGGTGACGCTGCTCGTCGATGCCAGCGGCTCGATCGCCGACCGCGGCCTCGAGCAGGCCGTGCGCGATGGCCAGAACGCGCTCCTCGATGCCTTCGGTGGCGCGAAGGAGAAGGACTCGGTGCTGCTCGCGCTGTGGACGTTCAACAACGAGCAGAAGGTGGTGCACGCGTACGTGCCCGTCTACGACGCCACCCGGCTCGACGCGCGTTCGTACCGCGCTGGCGGCGCGACGCGGCTCTACGACACCTGGTGCGACGCGCTGACCTCCAATGTGGCCTACGCGCAGCGGCTCCGGGATGGTGGCACGCCCACGCGCTCCGTCGTGGTGGTGCTCACCGATGGTGAGGACGTGGGCTCGACCCGCACGAGCCGCGACTGCGCCGCGCTGTCGAGAGACCTGCTCGCCAGTGAGCTCTTCACGCTCGCCTTCGTCGGCGTCGGGAAAGACGTCGACTTCGGCCTCATCGCCGCCGCCATGGGCATTCCAGCCGGGTGCGTGCACGTGCAGCGCGACGCCACCGCCTCGGGCCTGCGTCAGACGTTCCAGCTCGTCTCGAGATCGGCCATTCGCGCCAGCCAGGGCCGGGTCGCGCCGGGCGTGAACGCGGGGTTCTTCACGCCGTGAGCCTGCGCCGCGGCGTGCCCTCGAGCTCGCATGCGTGGCCCGGCGGGGGTCGTCACCGGCGCCCGACGATGCGCGACACGGAGATCGTCTCGTCCCATTTCTTCGACCAGCCGTCGTAGTGCACCCGCACCTTCTTCTGGCTGAAGACCTTGATGATGGTCGCGTCCCAGGGCTGGTCCTTCCACGTCACCCGCACGGCGTCTCCGATCGCCCAGGGCTTCACTGACTCGGACTGCGCGCGAAGCAAGTCGTCGAAGGTCGGGGGGCCAGGCTCCGGCGGGGCCGGCGGAGGGGGCGGGGTGCGCGCGAGGGTGGCCTCGACCCCGTACGTGATGAGCGAGAAGGCCGTCGCCTCTGCGTCCGTTCCCGCCGGAGCCTTCGACAGACACGAGACCACTCGATCCCACCGCGCGACTCGAACCTCGCGGTCCACCACGCCCCACACGAAGAACTCGCCGCCGCCATACAGCACCGAGGCCGCGGTCGAGGCGTGACCGACGCCCTGGAGCTCGCGGGGGCGCTGCTGTTCGACGTCGATGACGCGCCAGAGCATCGTCGCGCCAGCGGGGGCGCACGCTGGAAGGGGCGCACCCGACCGGATGGACGTCACCGCGGCGGTGAAGCCGGCATCTCGCTGGACCCGGCGCTGCCGAGCGTCCTCTGCGTACCCCGCGCGGCGCAACAGGGACGCCGCGCCGAACACGAGGCCACCGAGCACCGCCAGGACGACGAGGCCGAAGAAGAAGTGCAGCTGGTACCGCCACGTCCCGGGAATGCGGGTCGAGGCGGTGAGTCTCAGAAAACCAAAGCTCGGCCACTGCGACGCGGTCTGCTGCGCGTAGTCCTTGTCGCCCAGCCGCTCGAAGACGAGCGCGATGAAGACATCGCCCCACGGGAGCGAGCCCACCGGGACCTCCCCTGCGAGGCCGCCCGAGGTGTCGAAGAGCCACCACCCCAGGCGGAGGCGGTGGCCGACGATGTCGTCCCAGGCATAAGAGCGCCCGTTCACCTCGACGCCGCGCGAGCTCAGCGTGACATCGCCGAACACGAGGCGCTCACCCAGCGCGAGCTGGCGGCGCGAGAGCGCGAGGCGGTGCGCGCGCAGGGCTGAAACGACGCGCTCGAGGGGCTCGTGGTCCTTACCCGAGCCGCGGCTGCCGGTCTTGAACGTGCGCCCGTCTGCGAGGGTGATCGAGACAGTCGTCGGTGAAAGGCCAATCACCCCGGCGGTGATGAGGCCCTCGATGCTCCCGGTCGCGACCTTCGCCCGGTGGACTCGCATCTCCGAGACGTCGGCAGGCGCGAAGGTCGCCCCGAAGAGCGACGTCACGTCGGCGTCGAATCCAGTCCCCGGCATGCCGGGAAAGTCTCACGCACCGGGGCCTTCGGCGTGCGTCACCGTGCGCATGGGACACGCGCGACACCATGCCCGCGTGGTGGTCGACACGCCTCCTCCTCGGTGAGACCGTCGATGCAGGGCGCCCGTCGCGCTCGGCTCGACCCCTGCGCGGGGCGGCGATGGGGTAAGCGGGTGGGGTGATCCGGGTCAGGCTTCCGACAGGCGACGTCGAGTGGGACGAGGCGCAGTTCAAGCGCGCGGTGATCGAGAAGACCGTTCCACCGACGACCGCCGTGTCACTCGATGGGGGCGCGACGTGGTCGGCCGCGTTGGTCGTCTTCAGGCAGCGGTTCGCAGGCAGCTCCGACGACGCGCTCGGGGTGCTGATTCCCGTGAAGGTCGAGCCCACGGCGCTGGCGGCCGGGTACCTGTCGCTCGGGTCGCTGCTGCTGTTCGGTGGCCCGCTCACGGCGGTCGCGGCCCTCCTGCTCGCCGACCATGGCCCGGCGTTCGGGGTGAAGGTCGGGGTGTTCGTGGCGGCGCTGCTCCTCGGTGTGCTGCCACCCATCGGGCTCGGGGTGCTGGCGAAGCGGCGCGTGGCGGCGACCCCGGGCTCGAAGGGCCTCGGCCGGGCGTGGTTCTCGGTGGGCATCGGAGTGCTGCTCGCGCTCGTGCTCCTGGCCGGCGTCGCCGCGGCGCTGGTGGGGTGAGCCGTGTCGGGGCGGTCCCTCGTGTGGTCGTCCGAGCTCGAGCGCTGGGTCGTCGACCGGCTCGACGTCGTGCACGGCCGGCGAACGGCGCGAAGGCTCTCGGTGGAGCAGGTGAAGCGCTCCGCCGAACAGGCGCTCGTGGCGCCCGAAGGCTACGTGGTGACGACGGGCGGCGACGTCGAGGACGCGCGGCAATGGACGACGGTGGCGCTCGCCGTCGTCACGGCCGACGGCGTCGTGGTGGGGCTGGGCGCGGGGCGGACCCAGGGCGTGACGCCCGCGCGCGCGTTCGCCGATCTCGAAGCGTGGGACGCGTGGAACCCGATGGCCAACGTGGTGCGGGCCGAGGCGTGGGCGCGGCGCGCGCGCGATGACCGGCGCCTGGTGCCGTTCCAGCGGGCGACTCGCTCCAACGACCCCGCCGAGCTGCTCGACGCCGTGCTCGAGGCCCCCGACGAGGAAGCGCCTCGGCAGGTGTACGCCGACTGGTTGCTCGAGCGCGGAGACCCTCGCGGCGAGCTCATCGCGGTGCAGACCGAGCTGGCGAGGGGCGGGCTGCCCGAGGCGCGTCGCCTGGAACTCGAGGCCCGTGAAGTGAGCCTGCTCTCGGAATACGGCCCGCGGTGGTTGGGCCGGCTGGCGGCCGATGCGGTGCGCGCCTCGTTCGCGCGCGGCTTCCTCGATGCGTTGACGGTGCTCGATGTCTCGTCACTGTTCGATGCCGACGAGACGCTGCGCCGCGAGCCCGTTCGCCAGCTCGTCTTCATGACGCGCCAGCGGCTCGACGTGGCACGGGTGCTGACGCTGCCGTGGGTGTCTCGCCTGCGCGCGCTCGAGTTTTCGGCGTCACATGAACTCCGGCCGGCGCTGACGCTCGAGGGGCTGTCGACGCTGCTGGGCACCCGGCGCCTGCGGGGGCTCACGAGCCTCGGGTTTCATGGCCAGGCGCTCGGCGATGACGGCATGGCCCTGCTCGCGCGAGACGGTCCGCACGCCTTTCCTTCGCTGGTCGAGTTGGCCGTGACGCGCGACCGGGTCTCGGCCGTGGGGGTCCGGGCGCTGGCGCGCACCCGGTGGTTCGCGGGGCTCGAGCGACTCTCGCTCGACGGCAACGAGCTGGGTCCCGACGGCGCGGCCGAGCTTGCCGACGTGCGCTTCCGGAGGCTCGAGCGGCTGTCACTCGGGCAGAACCGCCTCGGCTCAGACGGCGCCGCGGTGCTGGCGCAGGCACTCGGCCTCAAGACGGTCGAGCGGCTCTGGCTGCACGCCAACGGCATCGGCGTCACCGGCGGAGAGGCCCTCGTGCAGTCGCCAAACCTGAAACGTGTGTCGCAGCTCGTCCTCGAGGGCAACCCCATCGGCGCGAAGCTGCGTCAGGCGCTCGCGGGGCGGCGGTAGCGCCACGAGGTCATCACGGGCGCCAGAAGTGGGGCCGGTCGCGTCGCTCCCTGCCGGGGTCACTTCAGGCCGCGCGCCGTGACGAGGTACGTCGCGAAGCTCCCGAGCCAGTGCCCACCCTCGTAGTGTTCTCCGGTGACCGATTCGAGGCCCGCGACGCGGTGTGCCTGTGCTGCCGTCTCGAGCATCGCTCGTCGGGGGTCATCCTCTGGCAGGCCCGCCCGAATGCCCTCGAGCATCCACGCGCGCGAGAGGTTGAGGCCATCGAGGTGCGCGAGCTTGGGGTCCGAGCGGTCCGTCACCTGCTCCGGCTCGAGTGACTTCGACGCACCGAAGGCTGGAAGGAAGGTGGAGAGCCACGCCGCGAAGCGCGGTTTCGGCAGGAGCCGCCGCATCAAGTCGGCCTCTGCGAGGCAGGGAGACAAGAAGTCCTGGCCGCCGGGCTCGTACGCGAGCGGGCACGACACATCGTTCGAGTAGAACGTCTGCGCGCGCTCGGTGAGCAGCGCCTCGAGCTCGCGATGGCCAGCGCCGCGTGCCCAGTCGAGCGCCAGGCCGAACGCGAAGGCCGTCTGGTCGTGCTCTCCGACGCGAATCGGTCGAGAGAGCTTCGGCAGCCACTCCATGAGGCGCTTCACCGCCACCGTCTCGAGCGGCGCCAACGCCTTCGCCCAGCGCCGCGCGTCCGGGTCGTCCCACTCGCGCAGCTCGAGCGAGAGCTGGAGCAGCCACGCAAGGCCATACGGGCGCTCGAAGCTCACGCGCCCCTTGCCTTCGACGTAGGCCACCTCGGCCGCGAGGTTCTTCACCGTCAGGCTCTTGTCGAGCGCGCGCCTCGCTTCGGTCGCGAACCGCGCTCCGGGGAACGTGCGCGCGAGGCGGGCGAGGAGCCAGTGCCCATGCACCGAGGAGTGCCAGTCGTAGCACCCGTAGAACGCCGGGGTGAGCTTCGAGGGCACCTTCGCGTCGGCAGGGCCAGACAGCACGTGGGCCAGCTTGTTCGGGTACTCCCGGTGCACGCACGCCAGGGCGAGCTTCGCGAACCGCGCGGCCACGGCTTCGTCGACCTGGCCGAGGTTCGCCGCGAGGAGGAGCGCGAGCCAATTCATGAGAGCTCCTTGAGCGCGCGCTTGAGGATCTTGCCCGAGTCACTCTTGGGCAGCTCGGCGCGCACCACGACGGACTTCGGGATCTTGTACCTGGCCAGCTTGCCCGAGAGGAACGAGAGCACCTCGTCTTCGGTGAGCGAGGCCCCCTCGACGGGCGCCACGAAGGCCCGCCCGACCTCGCCCCACTTCGGGTCGGCGACGCCGATGACGGCCACTTCGCGCACCTTCGGGTGGGTCGACAGCACCCGCTCGATCTCGACCGGGTACACGTTCTCGCCGCCGCTGATGAACATGTCCTTCTTGCGGCCGGCGACGAAGAAGAAGCCCTCGGCGTCACGGCGCAGCAGGTCTCCGGTGTGGAACCAGCCGTCACGAATCGCCTCGGCGGTGGCGCGCTCGTTGCGCCAGTAGCCGGGCGTCACCGCGGGCCCGCGCAGGAGCAGCTCTCCCACCTCGTCGACTCCGCACTCGGCGCCGTCGTCTCGAACCAGCTTCGCGTCGACGTAGAAGTTGGGCCGCCCGATGGAGCCGATCTTCCGCACCGACTCCTTCGCGTCGAGCGAGAAGCAGTTCGGGCCGACCTCGGTCATGCCGAAGCCCTGCCGAATGGCCACGCCGCGGCTCTGCCAGGTGGTGATCAAGTCGAGCGACATCGGCTCACCCCCGACGATGGCGAAGCGGACCGAGCGCAACTCCGTGGTCGCGAACGAGGGGGCGCGCGCCATCGCGTCCATCGTGGTGGGCACGCCGAAGAGCACGGTGACCCGGTGTCGCGCGCACAGCTCCAGCACCCGGCCCGGGTCGAACTTGTCGAGGAAGACGATGGTGGCGCCGCGGTGAAGGAACGGCGTGTTGAGCACGTGCCAGCCGCTGACGTGGAAGAACGGCAGGAAGCTCACGGTGACGTCGGCCGAGGTGAGGTCGAGGCCCAGGCCCGTGCTGACGGAGTTCCAGAAGATCATCTGGTGGGTGATGACGGCGCCCTTCGGCGCTCCGGTGGTGCCCGAGGTGTAGAGCACCATGCACGCGTCGTCGAAGCGGGCCTCCCAGGGTGTGGGGCCGTCGTCGAAGCGCGCCGCCAGCGCCTCGAGCTCGTCGAACGCCACCCGCGGGATGGTGGCGTGCGCCGGGTCCAGCTGCGCGGCGGTGGGCTCGTAGGCCTTCGACACGAGGAAGAGGGCCGGGGCGGCGTCGGACAGCACGTGATCGATCTCGCGCGGCGCGAGGCGGAAGTTGACTGGCACGAGCACGGCACCCAGCCGGGCAGTGGCGAAGAACAGCGGCACGAAGCCCACGTCGTTCCCGGCGAGCACGGCGAGGCGGTCGCCTCGACGAACACCGCGCGCAGCCAACAGGCGCGCCAGTCGGCAGCTCGCGGCGAAGAGCTCGGCAAACGTCCAGCGCCGATCCCGGGTGGCGTCGATGAGCGCGGTCCTCGCGCCGTCCCACGTCGCCCAGCGCGCCAGCCAGTCGAGTTCGATGGGGTCGTTCATGCGTGCACTCCGAGAGGGTGGGGCGGAGCGTCGTTCATCACAGCCCGACTCGGTACCGGGAGCTGCAGAGGGTGGGACGGACTCCTGGGGGCCGCGTCGGGGTCACGCCTCGTGCAGGCCGGGCGCTTCGCGGCCGGTCGACTTCACGTACTCGGTGTACCCACCACCGAACGTGTGCGGGCCCTCGGGCGTCAGCTCGAGGACGCGGTTCGTCAGCTCGGCCAGGAAGTGCCGGTCGTGCGACACCACCAGGAGGCTCCCTTCGAAGCCCTTGAGCGCGTCGATCATCATCTCCTTGGTCGCGAGGTCGAGGTGGTTGGTCGGCTCGTCGAGCACCAGGAAGTTCGGTGGGTCGAACAGCATGAGGGCGAGCACGAGGCGCGCCTTCTCTCCGCCCGACAACACCCGCACCACCTTCTCGGTCTCGTCGCCGGGGAAGCCGAAGCAGCCGGCGAGCGTGCGCAGCGTGCCCTCGCTGCTCCGAGGGAACGCGTCGACGAGGGTCTGCCACACCGTCTTCTGACCATCGAGCACGTCCATCGCGTGCTGCGCGAAGTACCCGAGCTTGATGCTGGCGCCGATGGTGACGGTGCCGGTGTCGGCCTGGCCGTGCGCGGCCACCATCTTGAGCAGCGTCGACTTGCCGGCGCCGTTGACGCCCAGCACGCACCAGCGCTCGCGCCGGCGCAGCAGGAAGTCGAAGTTCTTGTACACGACGAGATCGCCGTAGGCCTTCGAGACGCCCGTGAGCTTCACCACGTCTTCACCGCTGCGCGGCGGTGGCTTGAACTCGAAGCGCACCTTCTCGACCCGGCGCGGTGGCTCGACGCGCTCGATCTTCTCGAGCTTCTTCACGCGCGACTGCACCTGGGCGGCGTGCGAGGCGCGGGCCTTGAAGCGCTCGATGAAGGCGAGCTCCTTCTTGAGCATGGCCTGCTGCCGCTCGAAGGTGGCCTGCTGCTGCGCCTCGGCGAGCGCCTTCTGCTGCACGTAGAACTCGTAGTCGCCCGAGTACGAGGTCAGCTCACCGCCGTCGATCTCGAGAATGCGCGTGCACACCCGATTGAGGAACTCGCGGTCGTGCGACGTCATGAGCAGCGCGCCGTCGTACTGCTTGAGGAACTGCTCCAGCCAGATGAGCGACTCGAGATCGAGGTGGTTCGACGGCTCGTCGAGCAGCATCGCGTCGGGCTTCATCAACAGAATGCGCGCGAGCGCGACGCGCATCTTCCAGCCGCCCGAGAGCGCGCCCACGTCGCCGTCGATCATCGAGGGGCGGAAGCCGAGGCCCGCGAGGATCTCACGGGCGCGCCCCTCGAGGGCGTAGCCGCCCAGCTCGTCGAAGCGGGCCTGCACCTCGCCGAAGCGGGTGACGAGCGCGTCGAGCTGATCGGCCTTGTCCGGG
Source organism: Myxococcaceae bacterium (assembly GCA_033763395.1). GTDB lineage: Bacteria > Myxococcota > Myxococcia > Myxococcales > Myxococcaceae > Xiheimicrobium. Next base: position 670 of record JANRKQ010000239.1, on the reverse strand, counting down.
TCGGCCATGTCGTGCTCGAGCTGCTTGAGCTCGCGGGCGACCTCCGAGACGTTGCCCGCGCCGTCCATCGTCTCTTCGATGACGGGCCGGCCGCTCATCTCGCCGACGTCCTGCCGGAAGTAGCCGATGGAGACGCCGCGATCGATGCTCACCGAGCCCTCGTCGGGCGTCTCTTCCTTCATGATGTAGCGGAAGAGGGTGGACTTGCCGGAGCCGTTCGGGCCCACGAGGCCGACCTTCTCGCCCTTGTGGAGCGCCGCCGAGGCACCGATGAAGAGAATCTGACGGCCGTGCTGCGCGCCGATGGAGTCGAGGCGAATCATGTCGCGCAGGCCCATAGGTCAACGCCCGCGCTGCGTCACCCCTCACGGGCCTCGAAGGACCGGCCGGGAGCGTCGCCGGTGTGATGAAGCCGTCACGGAGCGCCGGTGCTCGACAACCAGGCGAGGAAGGCTTCGAGCCGGTGGCCCCTGAGGTGCCGGGAGGTGACCGTGCGCCAGACCCACGGGTTGTCGTGCTCGCGCTCGAAGTGGGCGAGGAATGAGGGCAGCTCCTCGAGGGTGCACGCGGTGGTGCCATCGGGCCGGTCGAGGCGCTGGTGCAGGGCGGGGTCCGTCGGGTGCTGCACCGAGCCCCGTACGGCAGGCCCGGCGCGCTCGCTGTCGAGGTC
>JANRKQ010000238.1:0-32566 GCA_033763395.1 Myxococcaceae bacterium | reverse complement strand
TGACCACGGTGAATCGGCTGATGGCCGACTCGTTGTTGATGGTGGTGCGGCTCGGGCGAAAGGTCCTCATCCCTGTGTCGGAGCTCGACCGTCTTCTCACCCCGCAGGGCCCGACTCGGTCCAGGGCGGGTTGCACCACGTGTTGCCGCTCCACGGCGCCATGAGCCCGTTCTCGAAGCGAGCGACGTACTTCCACGGGATCTTGCGGAACTGGCGCGAGGAAGAGAGTGGGGGCGGAGCGTGAGGAAGCGCGACATCAGCCCGGCCTTCTGGTCGGACGAGCGGGTCTGGAACCTGTCGTCCGACTCGGTGCGGCTGCTGCTGCCTGGGCTGTGGCAGGTGGCGGACCGCGAGGGGCGGCTGGAGGATAAGCCGTTCGAGATCGGCGTCCAGGTGCGGCCCTGGGAGCCGCGTGCGGTGGCAGGGATGCTTGACGAGCTCGTCCAGGCGGGGCTGCTGGTGAGGTACCAGGTCGCTGGCGTGAAGCTGCTCTGCTTCCCGCCGGCGGCATGGAAGCGGCACCAGCGGCCGCACCCCAACGAGCAACCCTCCAAGCTTCCTGGCTGGCCAAAGGAGGACCAAGGGCCACCGCCCGACACACAAGGTCCACCTGTAGGAGCACCAAGGTTGTCCCCAGGGAGCACCAAGGCCCTCCCACAGGGGCACCAAGGAGATCCTCACTCTCGTCAGGCCTTTCATGCCGTCGGGACCGTCGTGCCGTCGGGACCTTCGGAGGAGTCAGGCCGTCCGGGTGGAGCGCCTGCCGGCGCGGCACCTCCGCCGCCACTGGAACGCATCCCGGGCGTGGTCGTCTACGAGGCGCCGACGACGCCGCCTGACGCCTGGGGAGCCGAGGAGTTCTACGCCTGGTTCCAGCACGCGCGGCAGACCGACCGCCAGCATCCGCAGCTCGCCGAGCGCCGACGGCCGCGGAACCTGAGCGCGTGGTGGAGCTCGTGCCTGATGACGCCCGGCGTGGACGTCCACGTGCTGCGCGAGGCCGTCGGGCGCTTCGCCGCGGACCCGAAATGGCGCAGCACCGACCCGCCTTGGCCGTTCGCAGCGTTCGCGTCCCAGTGGTCCAACTACGCACGCCCGAGGAGGGCCGCAGGATGAACCTCGACGACCTGAAGCAGGCCGCCCCACCGACCCCTCCCTGCGCCGCCTGCGGCGTGCCGTCGGACACCGAGGCGTGGGACGTGCTCCTGTGCTGGCTCTGTTGGGGCCGCTGGCATCGCGAGGCGGGCGTCACCGTGGCGGAGGTCGAGCAGGCCCTCCCGGCCACGGTGGAGCCTCAGCCCGGCACGCCGGCGCATGTGCGGTGGAGCCGCTGGTGGGGCGACGCCCGCGCCGCCGAGTGGACGCGCCGCACCCGGGCGTGGCTGGCGCTGGCTCGGGCCGAGCGCGTGCGAGGTGCTGCATGATCTCCACGGCCCTCGAGGACCGAGCCCGCGTGGCGCTCCAGGTGTCCATCCTGGAGCCCATCGACCAGGTGGAACTGGCGCTCGACCTGCGCACGCCCACCAACCACCGGCAGGGCACGAGCTGGGGTGGCGTGATGGCACGCACCAGGCTGCGCACGTGCGAGTTGTGCGGCGGGACGTGGGAGTGGCCGAGGCAGCCGCGCGCACCGCACCGTAGGTGCCCACAGTGCAGGAGGCGACGATGAAGCGACACCTGGTGTTGCCGTACCCGCCGTCTGCAAACAACTACTGGCGCAGCGTCGCGGTGCGCGCGGGCCCGAAGTGGGTTGCGCGCGTGCTGAAAAGCGAGGAGGCGCGCAGCTACCAGAAGGCCGTTGCTGCGCAGCTCGCGGGCCTGGCGCCCGAGACGAGCGAGGTGGTTGTTGAGTTTCATGTCTACCGGCCGCGCCGCATCGGAGACCTCGACAACGCACTGAAGGTGCTCATGGACGCACTGAAGGGCTTCGCGTTTGTCGATGACAGCCAGGTCGTGCAGCTCTCGGCACACAGACATGACGACAAGCAAAACCCGAGAGTCGAAGTCTGGGTAGGAGCGCGACCGTGACGGCCACTCCTGACGAGGCGCTGTCGGCCCAGCAGGCCAGCGCAGACACCATCGCGCGCTGCCAGCGCAAGCACCTCTTGACGAGGTGGGGTGGCGTGTGGGGCCCGCGGAACGAGTGGTTCGAGCGCCGAGGGGTACACGGGTCCATGGAGCGCTGGGAGATGGAAGGCCCCGAGCGCGGGGCCGCGACGACGTACAGGCAGACGGTCAGAGACGGCAGGCCTGTATGAGCCAACTGTCCAGGCCCGACGTGCGCGCGGTGCTGTCGGACCAGGCCGAGGACGCGGGTCGGCCGCTGTCTTGGGGCTGGCTGCTCCGGTGCGCCCAGCACACCGCCGCCTTTGCCGCCCGCGACGCCGCCGCCGCCGACGCCGCCGACGACGCCGCCGACGCCGCCGACGCCGCCGCCGACGCCGCCGACGACGCCGCCGACGACTACGCCGACGACGACGCCGCCGACGACGACGACGTCGCCAAGCAGTACAACACACACTGGAAAGGAGAAGTGATGCGTGAGGGCTTGCTGCTGGTGCAGGTGCCCGGGCGGTATTGGGCCGTGACGCGCGTGGGCTGGGCCGTGCGGGTCGAAGGAGACGAGTGGGAGCTGCGGGGTGCAGCGACGGTGGTGCGCACGGGTAACCAGCGTACGCTGGACGACCTCGCGGCGAACGGCCCGGAGGGGAACCACACATGCTCCCCGCCGAGCGTGCTGCCGGAGCTGCTGCACCGCTTCTCGCCGCTGCGGGTGCTGGTCGCGAGCGAGAAGGCCTGGGCGAGGTACGTGGGCCCGAGGGTCGTGCGCAGCCCGCACGCCGGGGACCCTGGCCTGTGGCCGGACGAAGGAGGTGCAGCGTGAGCGAGGTACAGGCACTGTTGGTTTGGGTGGCCAACTTGGCAACGAGCGGTGTGCTGGGTGAGACCGTGCATCGCCGCCGACTGCGCGCCGGAGGTGACGCCGTGACGCCGCTCTCGGCCGACAGGTGGAAGGACGTCGCGCTGTCGCTGGCGATGGCCGCCGCGCTCTGGGCGTGCTCTCGAGACGCGGCGTTGGCGCAGGGGGCGTGCCTAGTCGCTGCGGTGACGAACGCTCTGTACGTCGCCCTGGTCCTCGTTCGTGCTGGGTGGCGCCGATGACGCCGCTCGGACAGACGGTGGCGATCATCGCCCTGGCGTGGGCGGCCATCGTGGGCGCGGCGGTGTGCGGGTACCTGCTGGGGCGGGCGGACGAGCGAGGTGCTCCGCCGCCGCCTCCACCTCCGCCCCTGCCGGACCCGCGCCCGCCGGAGTGGAGCATGTGGAGCCATGCGCCTCGTTCGTCGAAGGGGCGGGGGCGATGAGCGAGGGGCGAACGGCTGTGCGTCGTGAGGCGGGCTGCCCGAAGTGCGGCGGGGAGACCGTCACGGTCGGGCGCCGCAGGTGGTGCGTGGAGCCGTACGCGAGAGGCGGGTGCGCTGCCTACTGGGAGGCCGGCCGGCTGCAGTCGATTGGCCCGTGGTGGGAGCTGCTGCCCGTGGCCGCCGCGAAGGGAGGCACGCCGTGATACTCACCCACGTGGGTGGGCGACATGCTCGACGTGGCGGGGAGGGCTGCAGCGTGAGGCCCGACTGGCGAGACGTCGTGGCCGAGCTCGACGCGGCGTACCGGGCGCGCAAGGCGCAGCTGCGACGAGAGATGGCGGAGAGCCCGCAGCGAGACTCGACGTGCACGAAGTGCGGCCGCACGTGGCAGCGACCCGTAGCGCCAGGGGTGCGGGCGCTGACGGTCTGCCGGCGGTGTCGCAGCGACCGGCGAGCGCCGCTGGAGGTGTGGCCATGAGCTGGAAAGTGAATGACAGGGTGCAGAAGCGTCGACTGCCACACTGGGACCCCTGGTCTGGGCAGCGCTGCCTGGATGTGGGCGCGGTGACCCGCGTCACGCCCGCGGGCCAGAGGGTGACGGTGGCCTGGGCGAGCGGCGACACCACCGAGGAAAAGCCGGGGTCGCTGGAGCCCGTCCAGCCCGACGCAGAGGTGGTGATGCGCGCTGAGGCAGCTCGCTGGAATCTGCTCGAGGCCGAGAGGCGGATGCAGCAGCGTCTACGGACGTTGCGCACGGCGCTGGACCGGCGCCCACCCAACGACGACACCACGCGCTGGGCGCGGCACGTGGCGGCGCTGATGGACGCTGTCGAGTTCGACGACGACGGACAGACCGTCACGCGTCACGTAACGAAAATCGGGTAGGCTGCCCGTATGGCCAAGACGGCGGCAGAGCGACAGAAGGCGTACCGGGAAAGGAAGCGCCAGGAGCGCGACTGGACGCCCCGCGTCAAGGCCGTCCAGGTGAAGCAGGCCCCATCCGGCGCACTGGTGCCGACGACGGAGCGCGTGATGGTGCGAGGCCATGACTTCGTCGCGGTGGCCCGAAGCCAGATGCGGGAGGAAGGCTGGCCGCTGGTGTGGGCGAGGTGGATGGACATCATGCGAGGGGTGCCCGAGGACGTCGAGGTGGAGGGCGTCGTCGTGCAGATGAAGCCGACGCTGGAGCAGGTGCAGCGGGCGATGGACTGGTGGGCGAAGTACTGCCTGCCCCAGCTCAGCGCGGTGCAGGTGCAGGACATCACGCCGACGGCGCCGACGGGCAGTGCAGGCCTGAAGGAGCTGCTGGCGCAGACGGAGTCGCCCGAGGAGAGGCGAGCGGTGGTGAGGGCCCTCCTCGCTGCGGCGGCCGGGCTACCGCGCCCTCAGGAGGCCGAGCAGGTTGCGCCCGGGTGACGTCGGCGACCGGCCCATGGGGGGCAGCAGCTTCGGACGCAAGTCCCTGGAGAAGTCCACGGACCGCCACATGTAGACGAGGGCGTCAACGGCCTCGCCGTGGTGGCTGTCCGTCCGCACCCAATCGTTGTGGGCAGAGTTCCACTGCGTTGACATCAGCTGGCGCTGCGTCTCGATGCAGCGGGTGTGGATACGGATGCGGCGCTGCGCAACGGCCTGGACAACCGCGTCGACGGCGATCGCCTTGTGGTGCTTGTCGCTGGGCAGCATCCCGTAGCCGTGCGTGGCGAGCTCGGCGAGCAGTTGTGGGTCGTTGTCGCCGACGCGCAGCCAAGGTTGACGAGGCGCCTTCTCGTGCGCGAGGTAGCGCAGCCAGTCCGGCAGCTCCTCGAGCCTCCGCGTCGCGTTGCCTGCGACGGTGCCGTCCCACCGACGAGGCCCGTACAGGGTGTCCTCCGCGGACTTCGCGGCCGCCGCGAGCTGGGAGATGGTGGCCCGCCGCAGGACGAGCTCGTGCTCGACGGTGAGGATGCCGGTGCCGTGCTCGACGAAGCCCCACAGCAGCAGCGACGGGTCCGGCGAGTAGCCCCAGTCGGCCGCGACGTAGGCGTCGAAGTACTCGGGGCGCTGCCAGTCGCCAACCAGCTCCGCCGCCGCCTCCTGCGTCCACGATGGGACGGCCGCCGTCGACTGTTCTGCGACCAGCTCGGCGAGGTACTCGCGGCGCCAGTAGGTGGAGGCGACGAGCTGCTCGACGGTGAGCCCGAGGCGGTCCGCCTCCGACTGCTGCAGGCGTAGGATGTCCACGTCCGTGAGGCGAGGGTTGCCGTGCACGGTGTCGTGCCGGTACAGGCCGACGGCGCGCGCTGCGCGGAGGCGGCCCGCGTAGGGATGGTCCGGGGAGAGCGGCGGCGACGAGAGGTACAGCAGCACGCCGCCCGTCGTCATCAGCTGCGGCAGCAGCGCGGACTCGACGCCCGGGAGGTCCGGGTAGAAGGCAGCCTCGTCGAGCAGCAACAGGTGGGCGCCTGGGCCGCGGAGGCGGTCGAACTGGTCGTTGTCGACGCCGGCCCACACGAGACGGCTCCCGTTGGGCCATAGCCAGCTGCCGCTGTCGCGGTGGAGCTCCGGGGCGAGGCCCGGGGGCGCTCCGGCGTACAGGGCCGCCATCGTGGGCTCGACGATGGCCCGGGCCGACTTGCCCGTCTTCGCCGCGTACAGCAGCCGCCGCCCGGGCTGCTGCGAGGCAAGCCAGCAGGCATGCGCCAGCGCGGCGAACGTCTTCCCCCGCCGCCGGCCGATGTTCCACACGGACGCGGACTGCGGGGGCGCGCGCCGCAGTCCCGCGCACCACTCCGCTTGGCCCTCGTCCAGCTGCGCCATCGACGCTTCGCCCGATGCCCACGCCTCGGCGACGAGCGCCCTCAGCTCTTCGACTCCAAGTGCGTAATGGGTTTGCATCACGCGCACTCTGGGCGTACCCTCCCCGACGTGCCAGTGCAACAGAGCGAAAGCGTCGTCGCGGGCCGGTACTGGGCAGCGCTGCCGTCGCAGGAGGCCGCGCGCGAAGCCGGCGAGCGCCTGGAGCAGCACATCAACCGTCTGAGGCTGACGGGGCGGCTCGACTCGGCGACGGCGTTGCTGCGCGAGTACTACTCGTCGACGCGCGCGGGGCGCACGGGTCTCGGCCAGTCGACGGGAGGCACCGTCATACACCGCGTCAACGAGGTGCGGCCCATCATCCAGCAGTTGGTGGCCCTGGTGGCCGCCGAGCGCCCCGGGCTGAAGGCCGTCGCCGGCAACAACGACTACGCCAGCGAGGCCGAAGCCCGCGTTGCGGACCAGCTCCTCACGGCCTGGCGGCGCAGCAACGGGCTCCCGGTGCTGGAGATGGCCGGCCTCCGCGGCTCGCTGCTCGCGCACAGCTGGTACGTCGTTGCCGCGTGGCAGCAGGCGATGGGCGCGCCGTACACGAAGGGCGCGGACGGACGACTCATCTACGAGGGCGACGTCGAGTACCACTCCCTCCCGCCGTGGCGTGTTGCGACGTCGCGAGCGTCCACGCAGAAGTTGCGCCGCTGGGCGGTGTACGCGTCCGCGGCCGACATCCACGAGCTACGCGCCCAGTACCCCGCCCAGGCCAACGCCATTCAGCCGGTGCGCACGCAGGCCGCCGCGTCGAACAGCTGGGGCAACCGTGTCGCCGAAGCGCTCAATGGCGTCTGGATGGGCACCGAGTTGGCAGAGCTGCTCGGCGACGCCCTCACGCAGGACGAGACGTGGCTCTTCGAGTTCCGCCACGTGCCCACGCCCGCCTTGCCCCAGGGCCGCCTGCTGCGCTGGGCCGCGCCCGACGTCGTGTTGTTCGACTCGATGAGCTTCGACGGGGAGGACGTGGGCTACCCGTATGATGACCTCCTCGTGCACGAGGTTGCTCCAGAGCGCGTTGTCGGGACGTCGGTCGGCCACACGGGCGCGCAGGACCTGCTTGCGACGCAACAGCTGCTCGACGGCATCACCTCTGCCATCGCAACCAACGCGAACCTGTTCGCGAACCTTAACCTGTGGATGCCGCGCGGCTCCGCGGTGGATGTCGAAGAGCTGGAGGGCGCCGGCCGCATCATCAAGACGGCGACGAAGCCGGAGGCGCTGGACTTCCCGTCGCTGCAGCCGGAGCACCCGCAACTGGTGGAGATGCTGCGCGACACGATGAAGGCGAACAGCGGCATTAACAACGTCATCACCGGCAACCCAGACAAGAACATGCCGGCCAAGGCGATGGCGCTACTGCGCGCGCAGTCTGTGCAGTTTCATCAGCCAACGCAGGCAGAGTACTTCGCGCTCGTCGAGTTCAACGCCTCGGCCTGGTTGTCTTTGATGAAGCGGTTTGCAACCACGCAGCGGACGAGCGAGTTGCTGGGCGTTGCGGGCGCGGAGCGCCTGAAGCAGTGGAGCGCGGATGCGGTTGGTGGCGTGAAGCGCTTCGAGATCGAGGCCGTCAACCCCGCAACGACGACGTACGAGGGACGCTTGGCGCTCGCGGACGACTTGCTCGCGAAGGGGCTGGTGTCGCGCGAAGGCTACCTGTCCCTCCTGCAGACGGGCAGCATCGAGGATGCGCTCGAGCGCCCGACGTCGCAGCTCGAGCTGTTGTCGAGGCACAAGGAGATGCTGCGCCAAGGCTGCGGGCTGCCGCCCATCGACATGGCGGCGACGCAGGCGCAGCTCCAGGCCGCCCTTGCGGCGGGCCTGCCGCCGACGTCGGTCGCGCCCGTCTTCCTCCAGGGCGAGCCCGGAAAGCAGTACATCCGCCTCCTCAAGACGGACCCGCACCACATCGCGTATGCCGAGTACGCCAGCGTGCTGGACGACCCCGGCAACCGGGAGAAGGCGGACGTCGTCGAAGCCGTGACGGGCGTCCTGGAGGAGACGAAGCGGCTCTGGGCATCGCTGACGCCGGACGAGCTGATGGCGCTGCAGATGCCAGCGTTGCCGAGCTCGATGGGCCTTGCGCCGCCGCCGGACGACGAGGGCGACGAGGCGGTCCCCGGCGATGCGGGCGAGCCCGAGGAGCGTACAGAGGCGGCGGCCGGCATGCCGCGCCCGCCGCCGAACCCCATCACCGGAGCCCAGGAAGGCCCGGATGCCCTAGGAGGGCTCGCGTGAAGCAACGTCTGGCCGAAGAACAGGGGTGGTGCTGCCGAGGGACAGGCGTGCGCTGGAAGGGCGGGCGCTGGCGGTACTGCGGCTGCAACGTCGGAACGCACCATGCGCTCGCGGACGTGCGGCATGCGCACTTGATAGCGCAGGGGACGCCGCACATCGCCGAGGTGGTGGCGCGCGAGACGATCGACGAAGCGAAGGGAGGCGCGCATGGCTGAGGGACAGGCAACAGCACCGAGCGCAGGGCAGACGACGCCTGCCACGCCGACGCAGGCGCCGCCTGCTGGCAGCCCGCCATCGACGAAGCCGAAGCAGCCGGCCCAGGCCCAAGCGCCGGCGGAGCCCGCGCAGCCCGAGGGGCAGCCCGCTGGCGAGGCCGACGACTTCGACGAGGCCGCGTGGGAGGCCGCGCTGGCGAAGGCTGCGGCGAAGAAGAACCTGCGGCTCCGGCACAAGGGGAAGGACATCCCTATCAAGACGCAGGCGGACCTCGAGCGAGCGCTCGACTTCGCGCAGCGCGGGTACGGCGCGGCCCAGCTCGTCGAGGAGGCGAAGGCGCGAGAGGCGAAGGCGGCCGAGGCCCAGCAGCGAGCGGCGCAGCTGGAGCAGGTTCTGGAGGCCGCTCGCAACGGGGACCGCCAGGCGTACGACATGCTTTTCGGCGAGAACGCCCCCGCCGTCGCTGCCGCGCGTGCGCGTGCGGCGCAGGAAGAGCGGGAGCGCTTCGAGGCGATGACGGAATCGGAGCGCGCGCTGCACGCGCAGCTCCAGGAGTCGCGCCAGCAGGCTCAGCAGATGCGGCAGATGGTGGAGGAGCTGCGCCAGCAGCAGGCCCAGCTGCTCCAGCGCCAGCAGCAGGCCCAGCAGGAAGCCGAGTACAACGGGGCGCTGCAGGAGGCGCAGTCCTACGCACAGCAGGTGGTGGAAGGCCTCGCGCTGCACGGCGTTCCGCCGACCGTCGCGCTGCCGGCGGTCGCCCAGGCGATGGAAGACGCAGACGCCTTGCGGGAGCGCTTCGGCGACATCCCCCCGGCCGTGCTGGTGCGCCGGGCGATGGACACCGTGAAGGAGTCGACGGCCCAGACGCTCTCGGCCCTCGGTCCCGGCGCGCTGCCGCTCGTGAAGGAGTGGCTGGCGGGGCTCCCCGCCGAGGCTGTCGCCGCCGCCCTGGGCCCGGAGAAGGTGCGCCAGCTCGCGGGGCTGCAGCTGCGCAGCGCGCCCGCGCCGACCGCGAAGCCGGCCGCGCCTGCGCCGTCGCCCGCCCCGGTGGCGCCGCTTGCTGGCTGGGGGCGCTGGACTCGCTGAAGTCGGTCGGGTAGGGTTGGCACAGCAGGCACTGACTCATCGAGCTGCGAGCACCGCCTACCCCTCGGGGCGCGGTCTTCTCCGGCGCCGAAGCGAGGGCGGTCTACCTGGCGAGCAGACGGTTTGCTTTCCCGGCAGCTTCCACACTTTGCGGCACCTGAGGAGATGAGATGAGCCAGACGACTGTTGACATGACCGAGATCGCCGGCATCGTGAAGGATGTCTGGGCGGATGACATCAAGACGGTGGGCGCCGGACGCACGCCCATCATGTCGCGCTTGCCGCTCTCGCGAGGCCTGGCCTCGCTGGGTGGCGTGTACCACCAGCCGGTGATGCTGGCATACGAGGGCAGCTTCACCACCGCCCCCGGTGGCACCGCCGTCGGCACGGCGACCAACCCGTACAACCGGCCCATCGCCGGGAGCGTGCCTGACGCGGAGATGACGCCGTACCAGTTCGGCGCGCGCTCCCGCATCGACTACGAGGCAATCGCTCGCACGGCGAACGCGCTGCTCGGGACGAGCGACTTCAACCTGGACTCGACCGAGAACAACACGAAGAAGGCCGTGAAAGCCGCCAGCGCAACGACGATGGAGTCGCTGGGGCTCGGCACCGCGAAGAAGGTGGAGATCCTCGCGCTGCACGGCCAGCGCACGCTGGGCATCATCGAGTCCATCGAGACGTCGTCCCGCTCGGGCAACTACAACGGCGTGGCCGGCAACTACCGGCAGGTGTCCATCACCCCCTCGAGCTGGAGCCGCGGCCTGTGGAGCCGCCAGCAACGCAGCGCCTTCGACGTCGTCACGCTGTCCGGCGCAACGCCGACCAAGACGTCGAGCGCGGCGAACACCCTCCTCGGGAACAACGAGACGGGGCTCATCCTCACCGCCGTGTCGCCGTCGACGCAGCGCACGGGCGTCAACGCGCAGGCGTACACCGACAACCGGGTGCTTGAGTTCTGGCACACGGCGACCACCAACGGCATCGACGCGCTGGCGGTCGACTCGGGGCTGGTCTTCGAGGGCTGCGTCGTCGGCTCGACGTGGCAGGAGATGCCGGGGCTGACCATCTTCGGGCGCAACACCGGGACGCTGTTCGCGATCAACGCGGAGACGTTCGACCTGTGGCGCGGCAACATCTTCGACGCGGCCGGCAACATCAACCTTGCCAGCCTCATCGACTACTGCGCCGCGCTGCCCGACTTCGACTGCATGTCTGAGTTGGTGACGGCCATCGTCCCGAGCCGCTACTACATGAAGGTGGCGTCCGACGAGGCGGCGCTGCGCCGGTACTCGGGTGACTACTTCGCCCAGAACCTCGCCCGCAGCGTCCAGGCGCGCGAAGGCGAGCAGCAGCGCGGCCAGGCGATGAACGGCTTCGGTGGCCGGCTGATGTTCGGGATGGACGGCGACAACACCCTCGAGCTGCTCTCGCACCCCTACCAGAAGCAGGGGGAGATCCTGGTCTACGTCCCCAGCGAGACGAAGCGAGTCGGCGCGCAGGACATCTCGACGGCGAGCAAGGGCGGGAGCCGGATGGTGCTGGAGTCGGCGGACGCGCCCTCGAGCGAAATCCGCGTCTTCGGCAGCTTCGTCAACTACGTCGAGTGCCCGCGGCACTGCATCTCCATCACCGGCATCACCTACTGAGGACATTATGGCGCTCTTGACTGTGCAGCTCGCAACGGAACAGGGGTACGCAGTCGGAGCGCAGCAGGCGCCCGGAGTTGGCGAGTCCGGGCGCTCGAAGGTGAACGATGTGCTGAACATCATCACCGCCGCGCTGTCGGGCAAGAAGCAGCATCGCGGGCTCGTGGTGACGGTGGACGACGCCCTCACCACGCCCGCAGCGCCTGCGGTGGCCGTCATCCCCTGCGCAGGCGTGACGGCGGGCGAGACGGCGACCGCGACGGTGGACGGGGACAGCCCAAACACCATCAGCTTCACCGCGAACGCGGGCAGCACGACGGCCGCCCGCGTCGCGGACGCGAACACGATGGCGGCCGGCATCAACGCGGCGGCCGTGGCTTCGAAGAAGGTCCGCGCGTTTCGGCGCAACGTGCACACGCTCACCCTGGCGAGCGTCACGGCGGGCACCGGCATCGTCATCGACGGACGGGAGTTCCGCGCGACGTCGACGGCCACCGGCCAGCGCCGGGAGTTCTCCATCTCGGGCAACGACTCGGCGGACGCGACGGCGCTGGCCGCGGCGATCATGGCGGACCCCGATTCGACGCGAGACTTCGTCGCGGTCGCGGTGGCCAACGCCGTACACATCATCCGGTGGCGCGACGAGAGCTACGGCAGCGTCCCGACGGCAACGGCCGCCACCGTCACCATCGCAACCGTCACCACCAGCGTCATCGTCGTCGCGAACGTGCTCGGCGCCGTCGGCAACGCCATCTCCCTGTCGGCAACGCAGTCGAACAGCAACACGGCGATTACCATCGTCAGCGCGGGCTCCGGCAAGCTGGGCGGCGGGCTCGGTGGTGCCCGGCTGCAGAAGGCGCTCTGACACCATGGGTGCGAACACCAAGGCCCAGGCGGTGACACTGGCCTACATGAAGGGGCTCGCGAAGGCCGTGCGCCAGCGCGCGCTGCGCGAAGCGCTCGAGGCGCACCTGAAGCCGGCCGCTCCAGCAGCGCAGCCGCAGGAGCCGCAGGAGCCGAAGGCCAGCCCCTCGACGTCGAAGGCCGGGTGAGCCGTGCTGACGCCCGCGCTGCTAACGCAGGTGCGACGAGCCGCTCAGGTGTCGTCCGCCGCCGGCGCTGACGTCGCCGACGCGGACATCCTCCAGCGGGCGGACCTGGAGCTCGAGGAGACGCTGCTCCCCAGCGTCGTGTCGGTGCGCGAGGACTTCCTCCTGCGGTACCTCGACGTCGAGGCGGCGCAGAACCGCATCCGCCTTCCGCCCCGGAGCGTCTACGGGGCTGTCCGCCTGGTGCAGGTGGCCGTTACCGGGCAGGTGGGCTACCGGCGGCTGGAGCGCCTGTCCCTGTCGGACGGGGCGCACTACGAGTCGGCGGCTGCTGTCGCACCGGCCTTCGGGGCCTGGTACTTCGACGGCGGCGGCATCCGCCTGGTGGGGCTGTCGGGCAACCCGCGCATCCGAGTCTGGTACCAGTCGCGCCCCGGGCAGCTCGCGCTGGTGTCGGCCTGCGACGCCGTGACGTCCCTTCCCGGCCAGCCGTCGGCGCTGTACGCCGCGGGCATCGAAGGACAACTCGGCCGGACAACGACGACCGTCGTGTCCCCCGTGGACGTCATCTCGAAGGACTCGGCGCACCAGTACGTCCTCACCGACGGCGCGATGACGGGCAGCACGACGGCCCGCATCACCGGGTGGTGGGACGACTTCCCGCAGGTGGGCGACTACATCTGCCCTGCGGGCCAGACGTGCGTCGTGCCGCTGCCGGAGCAGCTCGGCGGGACGCTGGTGGAGATGGTCGCCGCGCGCATCCTCGAGGAAAAGGGCTACCCCCAGGGCGCGCAGATGCGGGAGCGCGCGCTGGCGGCGCTGCAGCGAGCCCTCACCGGGCTGACGCCGCGGGCCTCGGGCAACCCCCAGGGCATCCGCCGGGGCGTCCTGCAGCGCATCGGAGGGGCCTGGTGATGGCGCCGCGGCTGCTGGACTTCGCAGGCCTCGTCACCTCTCCCGGACAATGGGCGCGCGCCCCCGCGTCGCTGCGCCGGGCGTGGAACGCGACCATCGAGGCGCCCGGTGTCATCCGCAAGCGACGCGGCTTCGAGGCGCGCCTCGCGCTGTCGACGGTGAGCGCCCAGGGCATCTGGAAGCTGCTGTCCTCGGCGAGCTGGGGAAGCAACATGCTCGCCCATGCCGGGCCGCAGATTGCCGGCGCAGGCACTGCGCTGTTCTACGGCAACCCGGACAACAACGTCGCCTGGACGGCCGTGCCGTCCGTCTCGCTGCCGGTGTCGGCGCCAGCGACGGCGCGCATGCAGGCGTGCGACGGCGCGGGGAGCGTCTACCTCACGTCCGCCGAAGGCCCGCGGCGCCTTGAGTCGTCTGTGCTGTCCGGCTTCCTGCGCTTCGCTGGCATGCCGATGGGGCTCGCCCCGGACACGTACTCGATGCAGACCGGCGCGCCCGGGTACACCATCCTCTCGGGCAGCCCAGGGACGGCCATCCCGGACCAGCAGGCGCGCGCGTACCGCGTCACGTGGCATCGCCGCACGCCGGAGAAACTCGAGCTCGGCGGACCGCCGTCGAGCCGCCTGGTGCTGCGCAACATCAGCGGCACGTCGGGATGGGTGACGGGCGTCACGAAGAACGCGACGCTGCGCATCCGCATCCCGAGCGAGCACGGCGACGGCGACGACTCGCCGGTTGTCGGCGACAACTACTACTTCCGCCTCTGGGGCAGCCTCGCCGCAGCCAACCCCGACGACGAGATGTACCTCGTCTACGAGTCGCCGCCGCTGACGGTCGGGCAGCTGGCCGCAGGGTACGCAACCGTCACCGACTCGACGCCGAACGCCGTGCTTCCGGGCGGCCCGCGGCTGCATACCAACCTGCGGGACTTCCCGCCCGCCGACGCCTCGGTGGCGCAGGGGCTGTCGCAGGCGGACGATCCACCGCCCTTCGCGAAGGCCATCGCGTCGTGGCGAGACATCACCTGGTATGGCAACACGACGTCGCGCCGGTTCCTCCGCGAAACGCTGTATGTCGTCGGCACCGGCGGGCTGGCCGCGGACGACAAGTTTACCGTCGCCGGCACCGACTTCGTCGCAAAGACGACGCCCACCATTGCGAGCAACCAGTTCGCTGTCGTCACCTCGCTGGCGACGCTGGAGCTGAACGTCGAGGCGACGGTGCGCAACCTGTGCGAGGCCATCAACCGAGCGAACCTCGGCGTGTATGCCTATTACACGAGCCTTCCAGGGCAGTTCTCCGGCAACTTCGTCCTCGTCGACAACACGCCCACGCAGGCAGCGGTGACGTGCTCGTGGGTCATCGCCGCGGCCGACGTCGGCCTGCCGACGCTGGCGCAGACGGCCAGCGAGACGTTCACCAACGGCCTGTACTTCTCGAAGGTGGGGCGGCCGGATGCGGTACCTCCGGTGAATTTCCTCGCCGTTGGCCCGTCCAACTCAACCATTCTCCGGCTCACGCCGTTCCGGGACCAGCTGCTGGTGTGGACGACTGCAGGGCTGTACCGCGTCACCGGTTCGTCGGTGTTCGACTTCAGCGTTGAGCCGTTGGACTTGACGTTGCGGCTCTTCTCGCCGGAGCTGGTCGCGCCCTGCGAGGATGCAGTCTACGCCTGGTGCAAGGAGGGCATCGTCCGCATCACCGAGGCTGGACGAGACGTCATCTCGGAGCCAATCGAGGCAACGCTCGAAGAGTTGCTCCGCGTTGTCGGGCGGACCATCTTCGAGACGTTTGCCTTTGTGGTTGCGGATGCGTTCCGCCATCGCGTGTTGTTCTGGTACCCGACGGACACCAACGCGAACGCGTCTGGGTGCACGGAGTACCTGCAGTTCGATACGCGCACGCAGAAGTGGACACAGGGCGGCGTCAACAACGTCGGCGGCTCCTACGTCGACTGGAACCTGCGGCCCGAGTCGCGGAGCTGCGGCGCGGTGCGTGTCTCGGACGACAAGCTCATCCTCGGGCAGGGAGCGAAGGCACGGGATGACGCCTCGGAGACGATGCTGTTCCGCGAGCGAGCAACCTACACGGCCGACGACTACCTGGACGCGCACGTCGGGGACAACGGCTCCTCGTTGGTGAATGCAGCCGTCGCCGCGTCGCTGCGGTTTCAGTTCCTTGCGGAGGACCCAGCGCTCGCGGCGCACTGGCAGCACCTGGTGCTGTACCTCGAGGGCGGCGAGCTGACGTGGCGTCCGCTGTCGCTCGGGCTCGCGGTGAGCTTCACGACCGAGGATGTTGCCGAGTCTGCCGGGCTGTCGGTCGTGCCGGTGACGAACTTCCTGCGGGTGGAGGTGCCATCCACTCATCGACGCGCGGGCTCGCTGTTGATCGGCATCGACGACAGCAACGCGGCCTTCATGGGGCTGGGCCTGGTGGTGCCGCGGGTAGGCGACGTTGCGCCGACGGTGCGGAGGGCAGGCGGATGATTCGGCCTCGCGGCGACGGAGAGCTGGAAAAGGCGGTGCGCGAGATGGTCGAGCGCATCTCGGCCCAGGCGGAAGCCCCCCGCATCGACGTCCTGCCGACGCTCGAGTACGACGCGCCGGGCGTTCCAGCCGTCGACGCCTCCCCCTTCCCGCTCTACCTGCAGTCGTCCCCCGGGCTGCCGGTGAAGGGCGTCATCGTCCTCCAGGCCCCGCCGACGTCGTCAGCGGTGGCGGTGTCGTGGGACCTGGTCGGCTCCTCGCGCATCCGCATCCGCTGCATCTCCGGGGTGCCCGCGGGCCGTCAACGCGTGACGTTGGGGGTGGTGTATGCCCCCTAGGTTTCTCGGCTTCGGCGAGTACATGGGCCTCGCCGGCGACGAGCTCGCGCGCCTGGACGCGGAAGCGCTCGCTGCGGCGCGGCGTGCAGAGGAGGAGGCCCTGACGAAGCGCGACGCCCTCGGCCGCATGTACAGCGCCGGGACCGGCATCGACACCACCGAAGTGGAGGCGCGCAACGGGCAGTTCGACGGCGGCGAGGACTCGCTGCACATGGGCATCGGCCTGTACAGCCGCGAGAAGCTGCAGGCGACCGGCACCTACCGCGACTTCGTCGCGGCGCGAGACGCGGCAACGGCGGCCTACTCCAGGCTGCGCACGGCCTCGACGAACCCCTACGAGGACGCAGCGCGGGCGCAGAACAAGGACGCGCGCAGTTTCCGGATGCGGGACGTGAGCGGCAACGAGACGCTCGCATCGCTGGACCGACGGCGCGCGAAGGTGGACGAGCGAGAGCGCTTCCGGCAGCAGCACGAGCCGGCGGAGCGCAGGCGCGTCGAACAGGCCGAGCGCGCTCGGTTGGCAGCAGAGCGCAGGAACCAGGCGCTGCAGGCGTACCTCGCGAAGAACCGCCGGCCGTTGGACAACCCGAACGTCGGCGGCACGGGCCAGGGCGATGACCGCGTCGTCAGCCTGGACGAGGCCGAGGCGGAGTTCCAGCGCACCGGGGACCACGACGCCTACCGGCGCAACAAGCAGGCGCTGGAGGACCGGTACCGGCGCAACAAGCAGGCGCTGGAGGACCGGCAGACGGCGGAGCTGACGCGCCGTTTCGACGAGACGTACCGCGACCCGCTGGACAACGAGGAGGAGGGCTGATGGAGCCGGTGTCCGCGATCATCGCTGGTGCGTCAGCGCTGCTGGGCCCCATCATCGGAGCCATCGGCCGCGCCCTCGCCGAGGGCGACTTCAGAGAGGCGCGCCGGCTGCGCCAGCAGATTGCCGACAGCTACGGGGACAACCTGTTGCCTGTGCTGGACGACCTGGTCGCGCAGGAGGTGGGGCCGTCCGCCTTCGAGGCGCTGCGCGAGGATGCGGGCCTGCGCAACGAGGCAACGTCCACGATGCGCGAGCTGCGCAACGTGTACGAGAACGAAGGGATGGGCGCGGCCGACGAGGCGGCGCTCCAGCTCGCCCAGCGTGCCGGCAGCAACCAGGCAGCCGGCCAGTACCAGGGCCTCGCCGCAGGGGCGCGGCAGCGGCTCGGGGCGAACAGCGGCGTGCTCGCGGCGCTGTACTCGCAGGCCGGACAGCAGGCCGCCGCCGTCACGGGCGAGCAGGCGCTGCAGGCGCAGGTGTCGGCGCGCCAGCGGGCACTGCAGGCGCTGCAGGCCGGCGGCGAGCTCGCGCGGGGCATCCGCAGCGACGACTACCGCGCGGCCTCGGACAAGGCCTCAAGCCAGGATGCAATCAGCCAGTTCAACGCGGAGGCGCGCACGCGCACGGCGCTGGCCAACAACGAGGTGGAACAGACCCGGTACGGCAACCGACTGACGCTGCTCGACCGCCGGAACGACGCGCTGAGGGACGTCGCGGACGACTACGTCAACCGTGGCAACCAGACGGTCGCAACCGCCTCCGGCATCGGCCAGGGCGTCACACAGGCAGGCTCGGCGGCGGCCGACATGTTCCGGAGGCGCCGATGAAGCGGCGCTCGTACGTGGAGCCCGAGGACATGGACGCCGCGACGCGGGCCGCGCTCGACAACCTTGTCCAGGTGTCGGAGGGCAAGCGCTACGCCACGGCAGACGAGGTGCTGTCGGACATGGGCGAGGCCCCGAGGCCAATGCAGTTCGCTCCAATGGATGTCGAGGCGCGGGACCCACGTCCATTCCTGGGGCCGCTCAACGCGGGCCCGATGCGGCCCCTCGTCGGGCCGGAGCGCCCGCCGTCGATGTTCGCGGAGCGGGGCCCGGAGCAGGAGACCGACGTGACGGGCGTCGGCGCGCCGAGAGACCGCACACTGCGTCTGGAAGGCATGACCATCGCTCCGCGCCCGATGATGGGCCCGGCGCGCCCCAGCAGCGCGGAGTGGGCAGCGATGCGCCCCGAAGGCGCGTCGTCCGGGGTGCCACAACCTACGGCCGCCGGTCCCCCCACCGGGCGGCCCAGCTCCCCCGCCGGCACCCCGCCCGCTGGCGTGGCGGAGCCCTTTCCTGCGAGCGCGCCAGCTGCGCTGGCCAACGCCTCGACCGACTGGACGCGCTTGCTCCAGGAGGCCCAGGACTCGGACGCGATGCGCGACGCCCTGGGCGGCCTCTCGTCGGGCAGCGCAACCATCACCGCCGCGCTCGGGACGCCGCTCGGCGCCAGCGGGGCCGCGCGTCCGGGGTGGCAGTACCAGCCCGGGGGGCGCCTTGCGGACGACGTCGAGCGGCAGCGGCGAGCGGAGAACGAGCAGCTCGGCGTCGGCCTCGATGGGCTGAAGGCCCAGACGAACGCCGACAACGCGCGAACGCAGCGGGAGCGGCTCGCGGCGGACCTGAGCGGCAAGGGTGCGGCGAACGAGCGCGCCGAGGCGGAGCTGGACCTGCGTCGGCGGGCGGATGCGCGGGCGCAGGCCGAATTCGACGCGCGCATGAGTCGCTCTCGCAGTGGGGGGCCGACGCCGCCGCAGTGGGACTTGCTCGACCACCGCCCCATCGCCGGCACTTCGCCGACGCCTGCGCAGGTTGCTGAAGCCCGCAAGGCCGCGGTCGCGTTCGGCTCTTTCCGTGCTGCCGTCGAGGCCTACCGCGAAGCCGTGAAAGAGCTGAGCCTGGCGGACAAGCTCACCCCCGCCGCCTTCAACGAGAAGAAGGCGCTGGCCGCTGCGAGGTACGCGGACGTGGAGACGGAGGCGCGCAAGCGCAACGAGACGGGCGTGCCCTCGGCGGCCGAGCTCGCCGGAGTCGCGCGCCAGGTGGGCAACGCCTCGTCGAGCGACCTCGCCTCCCTCGCCAACGCGGAGGCGCTGATCGACGACTACGCCGCCCGTAGCTTCCGCGGCTACCGGGCGAAGCTGCGGCCGCTCAACGTCGAGCCCGAAGAGACGCTGGCGCCGAAGTCCTTCGCACCGCCAGCGGCCGCCGCGCCGAAGCCGAAGCGCAGCAACGCCCAGGTGTTGGGGCAGGCGCTCAAGCCCAAGGCCGCCGCAGCCCAACCGCTCACCGCCGAAGAGCAGCGAGAGCTCGAGGAGCTGATGCGATGACGCCCGAGCAGGCCCGCCGGCTGCTGGAGCTGAAGCGCCGCTACAAGGCCGGCGACAGCCTCGATGCGTCGGAGCAGCGCGAGCTGCTCGAGCTGAGCCGCGCGTACAAGGCGCGTGGCGCCGTCGATGGGGGCGTCGCGCTGTCGAGCCCGCCCTCCGAGACGGAGCCGGAGCCCGGCAGCGTGTACGGGCAGGCCGGCATCCCGGCCCGCGACGCCCTCGGGCGGACGTTCGGCCCCGCAGGGCCGCTCCCGCCGGGGGCGCGCGTCGTCGGCAACGCGGTGCCCGGCATGCCGCCCGGCGCCGTCGAAGTCGAGACGCCGCAGGGGCCGGCCTACTTCACGCCCGAGGGCACGCGGCTCTTCACCGACGTGGAGGTCGACGAGCTCCGGCGCGGTGCGCAGCAGGGCGCGACAGTGTCGAACCTCGAAGGCGTCGTGTCGGGCGCTTCTGGCGCTGGTCTCAACCTCACCGTGCCGCTCGCGCGCGCTCTCGGCGGCAAGGCGATGGAGGGGAGCGCGCGGCAGGCGATCTCCAACGCGCCGGTGGCCAACCTGGCCGGCGGGCTCGCATCGGCCGCGGCCGCCCCGTTGCTCGGTGGCGCCGGACTCGCTGCAGGCGCGTCCCGCGCCGTAACGTCGCTGGCGTCCCGGGTGCCGCTGGCGGGAGGCCTGGTTGCTCCAGCGAGCCGGGCCGCCGCAACACCAGCCGGCCAGTCGCTCGGGCGCTTGGGCGTCAACGTCGCAGCCGGCGCTGTCGACGGCGCGGCCCGCAACCCGGACGACGCGCTCAGCGGCGCCTTGCTGGGCGGCGGCGGCGCGCTGGTGGCCGGCGGTGCCGTCGAGGGCCTCGGATGGGGCGCGTCGAAGCTGGGGCAGTGGGCGGCGCGCGAGGCGCCGGAGCGCGCGATGAACGCCGCGACGAGCGCCGGCATCAAGAAGCCCTTCGCGTCGTACGGTTTCGAGACGCCCCAGGACGTGACGGAGGCCGGGCGCTTCATCCTGGACAACGACGTCCTGCGCCCCTTCGAGCCAACCGTCGCGCCGGCGCTCGAGCGCATGCGCAACGTCCAGCGTACCGCGGGCGCGCGGATGGACGCCCCGGAGGCCGCGCTGCGGCGGCAGGCGTCCTTCGCGGCAACGGGCACGCCGTTCGACTCGCGCGCCGCGCAGAAGGCCGGCGAGGACGCGATGTGGCGCTTCTCGGGCCTGCCGCCAGGCAGCCAAGGGCAGATGGCGTTGCCGTCTCCAGCGGCGACGGCGCAGGCGACGCTGAAGGAGGTCGCCAACAACGCCTTCAGTGCGGGCGGTCCTGGCTTCGGCCCGCGTGGCGGCATTGCTCCGGCGGACTCTTGGCAGGCCGCCAAGGCAGGGCTGAAGCGCTTCCGCGAAACGCACAGCCCGGGGGCGGACGTCGTCGGCGCGAAGGGCTACCTCATCAACGCCGAGGAGGGCTTCGGGCGCTCCTACACCCAGCAGGCGGCGAAGGCGCTCGACGACTACGCCGCGCAGACGTCCACGCCCTCGCTGGCGCCGGAGTACAGCGCCGCACGCCGCGACTACAGCCTGTCGACGCGCCTGGGCGACATGCTGGAGGAGGAGGCGGGACGGGCGACGGCGCGCAAGCCGGGCCTCGGAGACTGGGCGATGGGCTCCACGGCTGGCGCTGGCCTCGGCACCGCGCTCGGTGGGCCGGAGGGCGCCCTCGTCGGCGCGGCGGCGGGGTACCCGCTTGCGCTGGGCTACCAGGCGCTGCGGGCGCGCCTCAACCCGGCAACGCTGGCCTGGGGGTTGAACCGGGGCGGACAGGCGGCGGCGGCGCTCGACCGCCTGGGCGCGGTGGGCGGCGGGGCCGTCGGCGCGGTGCCTCCTGCGCTGGCCGCGCGCGGAGTCGCGCTCGCCGCATCGGAGCCCCTGCCGTGGACGCCTCCCGAGGACACGCGGCCGCTGGAAGGCCCCCTGGAGACGCCCGAGCAGCGCAAGCGGCGGGCCGCGGCGGCCTTCAAGGCCGGCAACGGGGGTGGCCTGTGAGTCACTTCCCGAGACGCGCCAGCGCAGCCCTCGAGTCGGCGCGGCGGGCGTCGACGAGCTCGGCGACGTCCCTCTGGAGCCGGGCGACGTCGGCCTGGAGCGCCTCAAGCGTGGGGCCGCGGGCAGCGCTGAGGTACCTCAGCCACTCGATGAAGGCGCTGCGGGCGAGGATGGCGATGACGACCGACGTGGCCGCCCAGCAGATGAGCGCCAGCGCAAGCAGCTCGGCGCTCATCGCAACCCCGAGTCTCCGAGGCCTCGAGGCCCCGCGAAGTCGGCGATCCACGTTCGAACGTCGTACGCCGCCTCCAGGGCGCTCCCTGCCTGCCGAAGGACGCGGACCGACGTCGGAGGGCCCGCAAACGTCTCCTCGACAACCTGGTACCGGTTGTCGCCGAGACGGATGGCACGCACTCGTCTCGCAGGCGTCACAGTGCTGGGCGCCTTCACCTGCTGTGTTTCCTTCGGAGGCGTCATGACTTCGTTTCGCTTCGTGGTGGTGGTTGGTGTGGCCATGGCGTGGACTCTGGCATGGAGCCAGGCTCCGCGCGAGTCCATCTACCAGGGAGGCAACCCTCTCTGCGTGCTGCCCGTGTCTGCGGATGGAGGTCCGTACTCGACGGCGCGCCTGTATGCCGACGCAGGGTGTTTCGACGGTGGCTGCGTCCGCACGCGGCTGGCGAGCCCGCCTGACGCGGCGTCGGCCATTCCGATTACCGACGGCGGTTGCGACGGCGTCGCCTTCTACCTCTACGACGGCGGCGACGGCTTCGGCGGCGCCGACGACGGTGGCGGACTCGACGCGGGCGCGCTGTGCCAGCTCGACGGCGGCCTCTTCGGCGGCTTCGACGCCGGCATCTGTTACCGCGTCCCGTGGCGCGCAGGCTGCGATGCCGGCACGTGCACGGTGCCGTGTCCTGTCCGCGGCGTCTGTGCAGCGATGCCGTTCGGCGCCGTGTACGAGGTGCAGTGCTGGGACTCGCCCGTCGGCGTCGTCACGTCGACCGGCATCCGCGTCAACTACTCGGCCGAGGCGAGCGGCACGCTGAGCGACGCGGGCATCCAGGACGCGATCCCGGCGACGGCCAACAGCACGGTGATGGACTTCACGGTGAACCCGGACCCATACCGCCTGCGCATGCCGCGCAACGCCCGAAGCGTGTCGGTGCGCACGGAGGTCGATGCCGGACGGTGTCTGTTTTACATCACCAACGAGAAGAACACATGGCAGTGAACGCGTTGCTCACGCTGCTCCTGTTGACGCAGGAGCCTGCGTGCACTTCGCGCATGCGCGACCGCTGCGTGCGCGCCGGCGGGCGCGCCTTCTCCGGCGGCGAGGCGGAGCTGCGCCTGTTCCCGCCGGACGGGCGAGGCTGGACTGCGGCACCGGTGACGGGGGCGCGGGGCGAGGCGCTGACGTTCACGCGGGCCTCCTCTCGTGGCTGCTATCCGTACAAGTTCGCCACCACCTCGGGGCAGGGCACCTACGTCGACGGGGGCACGCCGTGCGTCACGCCCGACGGCTACCGCGCCGACCCCGCCAGCACACAGCTCGCACTGCAGAGCGACACCTTCACGGCGAGCGTCTGGTACCGAGCCACCATCGACGCGGGCAACGTCGGCCCCTTCGGCACGCTCGGGGCCGCGTTGATTCTCGACGGCGGACTCAACCAAGTGGTGACGGTGGGCACCGCATCCAGTCTCACGCTGGGCTGTCTGGCGCGCGCGGGCACCGGTACAGCTATCCGCCTGACCATCGACGCGGGCACCAGCGGCTCCACGGGCAAGAACTGCGTGGTGAACGCGCTTCCCGACGACGGCGGGTGGACGCCAGCGACGTGCAGCCACACCGTCAGCAACCCCGCCACGGTGCAGGTGGCCTGCGGCATCCCCGATGCCGGCGGCGGGAACGTCTACGTCGGCGCGATGGGTGTCTGGCCGCTTGCGCACGAAGGCCAGTACGTGCGCACCACGGCGGCGAGCGTGGCCTACAACGAAGACGACTTGCAGGTGCAGAACCTGTCTGTGCTGTCCACCGCACAGGGCTGCGCCAGCGCGACCGCCGTTCCGCTGTATGACTCGGCGACGGCCGTCGGCCTTGGGCTGCGCGGCATCGTCGGCATCTCGGCGGCAGGCGCTGCCCTCATCATCAACTTGGGCGAGTACAGGACGACCGACGACGTCAACTTTGCGCGTCTTCAGCTTCCGTTCGGCGCCGTCGCGAAGCGCGTGCGGTCTGTCTGGGGTAGCGGCCTCGCCATCACCGACGGCACCGAGACGGGCACGGCGACGTTCGACGGGACGATGGGGTCCAGCGCTGCGACGGTGAGCATCGGCAAGCTGCCCGGCTTCTCTGTGTTCGGCGGGACCATCCGAGACGTCCAGCTCTCGCGTCGTCCTGGAGGCTGCCGATGAGCCGCCATGCATTCGCCGCCGGCTTCGTGCTGGCCCTGTCCGTCCACGCCTGGGCGCAGCTCAGTCGAGACGAGCGCATCGCGATCAACGCCCTCACCCGGCGTGAAGCGGAGGTGGTGCTGCCCGGCGGCGAGGCGACGCTCATCTGCCGGCTCAAGGACGTGTCGCTCGAGGAGGTCGCCGATGCCGGCATCGCCAAGTTCGGGCGGCGCGTCGTGGTGACCTCCGACGAGCGGCGCACCTCTCGGCTCAAGGAGTCCCTCGGCGGGCGGGGTGAGTACGCCTACGTGGCGCGCGTGGGCTACCTCGACGCGGACGGCGGGCGCCTGTACCTCTCCACCTGTGGCCAGGCCCAGACGCACGGACTCGCCGTCGGCGGCCGGTACGAGCTCCACGAGTGCCCCTACCTGCTGCCCGACGGCGGGGAGTTCTGCGCGTCCCCGGGGCTCGGCGTGGCGGAGGTGCCGTCCCGGTGCGTGCGCCAGCGCTGCTCGCCCGACGGCGGGTTCCGCGGCGGTGCGTGCCTACGGGGCGGGGCGTCGTACGAGCTGCCCGGCTTCTGTGCCGGCAACGTGTTTTCGCGCGCCGAGAGCAGCGGACCGGGGTGCGAGCCTGCGCCGTGCGTCGTCGAGGACGGAGTGCCCGAGCCATGACGCCTTGGCTGGTTGTGGGCCCGGTGCTGGTGGCCATCGTCATCGCAGGCGCGGTGATGGCCGTGCTGTTCATCGTGCAGACCCGGGAGCCGGCGTGGACGCGGATCACCAGCCGGCGGGCTGTGGTGGACGTCGCGCGCGAGGACGGGGCGGCGCTGTCGCTGGGCCAGACGGCCTTCCTCGCGTCGCGCATCGACGCGGCGCTCGAAGCGCTCGGCCTTGAGTGGCCCAGCGGGTACCGGCTGGCGGTGCGCGCGCAGGAGCGGTGGGCGAACGCAACAGGCGTCGTGGTGGCAGGCGAGACGAACCCGCAGCGCAAGGTGCTGCTCGTCGGCCCGTCGCTCGCGGCGCTGGCGCACGAGTTGGTGCACGCGCACGAGCTGGAGACGCGCGGCGTGACCGACGTCACCCACACATCGCCGGAGTGGACCGGCCCTGGCGGTTGGTACGAGCGCCTCGCCCAGTACGAAGCACATCTCGCCGACTCCTGGAGCCCGTGAGCACTTATGTCCCCCGCGCTGCTGGCAGAACTAAGAGCGCTCACCGCGCGACTGGAAGCAGTCGAGCAGCGACTTGGCACTGACCAGCCAGGAGAGGCAACCGTGGCAACTCAACTCCACCAGCATGCGCATGAGATCGCCGGGCTCCGACAGACGGTGCATCGCATCGAGTTGAGCCTGGACCGCATGGCCGACCGGCTCACCGCGTACGGCCCGATGCTTGAGAGCATCCTCAAACGCCAGGCGGAGATTCTCGATGCGCTTTCGCCCGGCTTGCTGGTGAAGGTGAGGAAGGCGCGGAAGCGATGAGCGACCCAACGGCGGACCTGCAGCTCTACGTGGGTGGCGTGGTGTTGGCCGGCGTGTCGAGCGCGCTCGGCGCAGCGCTCAACCGGTGGTTGGCTTCCGGGAGCCAAGCGGATGCCGAGTGGCGCGCGGAAATGAAAACCGACATCAAGGCCATCCTCTCGAAGCTGACGGAACTGGAGACTGAGCAACGGCTGTCGGCGCGGGACATCGCCAGCCTGACGGCACGGATGGACGCGCTGGAGAAGCGCCAGGACGCGCAGGCGCAGGCGCACCGCGACGCCATCCAGGCGCTGCGAGACGAGATGCGGGGCCGGGCCCCACGGGAGGCGTGATGCTGCTGCTGGAGGACTTCTGGACGGACCCGCAGTTCACCACGGCCGAGCTGCGCCAGGCCGCGCCCATCTCACCGGACGCGTCGCGGTACGCGCTCCAGCTGCTCGCGCCGACGCTGACGAACACTTCCTTCCGCCGGTACCAACCCGAAGACCTCGACCGCAACCCAAGCACCGGCATCGCCGGGCGCGAGGCGACGAAGTGCAACGTGCTCGTGCGCGACGTGCTGCTGCTGCGCGGGGCGTCGCTTCCGCGGGGGCTGCGCGCCACGCAGCAGATTCACTTCTTCGAGCGCCAGAACACCTGGACGCGAGAGCACGCGCCCGAGGCGGTCCTCGCCGCGTCGCACGGAGAGCTGGTGGTGGGCGGTTGGCTCAACCCGGCGGCGAAGATGGACGGCACCGGCCCGAGCAGTCACGTCTTCATCGTGCACCCGGACAGTTCCGCGGGCGGGGGCATGCTTGTGTTTCAGGCCGGTCGCCACAACATGACGCGCTCGCCGCTGTACACGGCGGTGCAGTCGCTGCCATGCTGGTTCTGGATTCACACGTCGTAACCGCCAGGAGGAACACCCCGATGCTTCTCGTCGCTCTGCTGCTCTCGCAGTTCTCCGCGTCTCACGTCGACGCGCGCACCACGCCGTCCGTGCAGCTCGTGCAGCTCCAGGCCGACGGCGGCGTGGAGATCCTCCCGCCGGAGCTGCCGCCCTCGCGGTACGTCGAGCGCCCGACGGACCTCGGGCAAGAGCTGGTCAACTACATCGGCCGCGTGGCCGCGGGCGAGAAGAGCGCCTGGCCGCTGCTCATCCTGACGGCGCTGGTGGCGCTGTTGCTGCTGTGGGCGCACGTGCTGCTGCCGCTGCTGCCGCCCGGCGCAGCCACCGACGCGCTGAGGAGCGGCTGGGGCGTCTTCGCGGTCAACTTCACGGCGCTGTGGGCTGAGCAGACGGTGGAGGCGCTGTCGACCGGGCGCACGCTGGGCGCGGCGCTGGTGACGGCGCTCGGGCTCTCGCTGAGCATCAGCTTCGGGCGCGCGCGCGTCGCGGCTTCCGCCGGCTCGCTGCGGGGGCCGCAGCCATGAACATCGGCGACGCGGTGAAGGCGCTGCGCGCGCGGGCGTGCGTCGCGCGGGAGGGCTGGAACGGCCGCGGGATGTACCTCTTCCTGCACACGCCGTCGCGCGAGGTGGTGCGCGGTTCCAGGGAGCCGAGCACGCTGCCCTACGTGGTGATGCACACCGCGACCGGTGACGAGTGGCCTCGAGGTGCATCGTGAAGCTGCTGCGGGCGTTCTCGGCCGAGGGAGAGCGCCTCGGCTACATGTTCTGGTGCCCTGGCTGCGATGAGGCGCACCCGTTCTACGTCGCAGGGCCGAACGCGAAGTGGACGTTCAACGGCGATGAGGAGAGGCCGACGTTCGCGCCGTCGCTGCTGTTGCAGCGTTCGAAGAACGACGGGACCGGGCGAGGTCCGCGGTGCCACCTGTTCTTGACGGACGGCGTGCTGCAGTACCTCGGCGACTGCGAACACGCGCTGGCCAACCAGTCGGTGCCGTTGCAGGAGTGGCCCCTATGACTGAAGCCCTCATCGGCGCGTGCGTGGTGCTCGCGCTGCTGGCCGCGGTGTTCTGCTTGCTGTGGCGCCTCGCCGATGGGCGCGTCGCCGCGGCGCAGGCCTCGGAGGTCGCGGCGATCACCACCAGGGCGCGCGCCTCCGAGGACGCTGAACGACTGCAGGTGCTGGTGGACGAACTGCGAAGGGAGCTGATCGATGCGGTGGACCGCGAGACTCCTGGGACTGGCCGTGCTCGCTGGGAGCGCGTGCGTGCACGAGCCGCTGAGCGTCACGGTGCGACCCTGCCTCCAGGCCCCGCCCCCGGCGGCTGAGCTGCCGGCACCCTGGGACGGCGGGTGCCCCGTCGAGCTGTGCCTCGACACGGCCGGCACGCACCAGGTGCTCGACCACCTGGGCGCGCTCGAGCGCTACGCGCGCGACGCCTGGCTGCTGTGCGGCGTGCGCGACGGTGGAGCCCCGTCACGGTAGACTGAGGGAGAAAGGAGGAACACACCATGCGTCGACGAAACGCCAACGTGCGCAACGTGCCGACTCGCCAGCCCACGCCGGCAGCGGCACGGGCGCTGCGGCGAGCGGACAACCGTCGGGCCCGCCGCGGGCAGACCAACGCCAGCAGCGACAGCTGAGCCGTCTCAGGTGAGCGCAGACCACCGCGCTGCCGGCCGCGTCGTGCTACGGGACGGGGCGACCGGCAGCGCAATTCCTGCCAGCTGAGCGAGACGGACGCCATCGACGAACCGGCGGCCGGGAGCGCCGACGGCGTCAAGGTAGGCGTCGCGCTGTGCGGCCGACTCGAACACCAGCACCGCGATGAAGTCGTTGTCGGCTGAGGCGTCGTGGGCTGCTTGGTTCGCGTTGGTGTCGGCGAGCCCGGCGTGTCCTTCGACCGCTTCCCGGGCGGCGGCGGTTGCGGCGGCCACCTTTGCGTGCTGGCTTTGGCGACGCACGGCGGCTCGGGCCAGCTGCTTGAGAGTCGGACGTTTCACGTGCTGCGCTCCTGCGCGAACCGCTCGCGCTCCAAGTAGGCTTCTGCCAGGGGGAACCACGCACAGATGCGACGCCAGTCCTCGGGCATGTGCTGCTTGATTGCCGGCAGGAAGCGTCCGTCGATGGCCTCGAAGCTCCTGCCCCAGAAGCGGTAGTCGATGGGGAGCCGAACGCCCGCGGCCCGCAGCTCGCCCTCGAGGCGCGTGTGCGTCCAGTCCCAGATGGGCATCCACGCGCGCCCCGACACGTCGAGCCCGCGCGTCTTGCGCAAGACGCGCCGCCGGCCGAACGAGTCCGCGGCGCGCCAGCCGACGGCCACGAAGCCGCCGGGCACCCCAGCGGCCGCGCGGGCGTCGTCGCGGATGCGCTCTGCGGTCCAGTCGAAGGGCAGCACGGGAGACGTCGGGCGGCTCCACCAGGCGGACGAGGACGGCGTCTGGAGCGCGTCGTCGTCGAGCTGCGCGAGCAGCGCTGGGTCCGGGTACCGGAGGATGCGCGTGGCGAAGAAGTCTTCGGCCCAGCGCAGCGACTCCTCGACGAAGGCCAAGCCAGGAACGACTTCGCGGTAGAAGGGGACGACGGTCGCGCCGTGGCGGCGCAGCTGGAGCCAGGCGCCGAGCGAGTCCTTGCCGCGCGAGAAGGCGAGAGGCACAGGGCCCCTCGCCACCATCAGCGCACACAGCTCGTCGCTCGTCAGCGGCGCGACGAGGCCAACAGGCCCTGTACTCGGCTGAGCTCCTCGGCGGGGGGTCGCCACAGCCCGAGTCTGCCACGGAGACGCGGCGCCGTGGGCAGCGGCAGCACGAGCAGGACGCGCACGTCCCAGGCCGGAGGCTCTCCGGTCAGCACGTCGAGCACCGCGACCAGCCGCCCGCGCTGCGCAGCGAGCACGGCTGCGTCAGGGGCGCAGCCCCAGCGCTGGACGACAGCGTCGAGGCCGTCCGGCTCCACGGAGCTGCCGGCGTGCAGCAGGAGCGGCCCGGGCGCGACGCGCCAGGAGCGCATCTCCTGCCGCTTGAGGCCAGCCGCGAGCGCCCAGGCCCACGGCTGCCGAACGGTGAGCACCCTCATCGGCTCGTCCCGGGTGCGGGCAATACCTCCACCCACCCGAGTCGGACGCGCGCGGCTCGTCGCCACCACTCGGCCACCGGCACGCCCTCCTCGCGCGCTGCCCGGGACGCCGCGGCGTCCAGCAGCGCAGGGAGCCGCACCAGCCGTTGCGCTTCGGTGAGCCCTCGGGAGGGCCTGCCGCCGGGGTGTTTCTTGCGTCCGTGCCCGTGGCGCACCCTGTCTTGGCGTGCAGGGTGCGCCAGGAGCCAGCGCGCGTCAGCCCCCGCCTCCGCACGCGTGCGGCGGAGGTCTGCACCCTCGATGTCTCCGTCCAGCACTGCCGCCCATCTCGTCGCGCTCACGGCTCCACCTCCCCGGCCGCCGCCTGCACGTCGGCCTCGCTGACGCTGGGGCAGAGGTACACCGTGCGCACTTCGCGCTGGAGCTCCTCGCGGTAGAGGCTCTCCTGGGCGTCGGGCACGTAGTCCCACAGCCCGTCCTCGATGCGCCGGCACGCCAGCACAGCGCCGGTGTCCTTCACACCGAGTGACTCCTCGCCTCCTCGACGTCGTCGGGCACCAGTTCGTGCACCTCGACCTGGCTGCCGTCCAGCGCGACGACGGCACCGTCGTCCAGTTGCACGTACTCCCGCCCGCCGCGAGCCGCACAGAGGTCACCCCACTGTGCGTCCGCGCCGGCCACGACGCCCGCGCGCGTCTCGTCCACGATCAGGCACTCCCACACCTGCCCGCGTGCGTCGAGTCCACTCTCCAGCCTCACCGACTCGCCACGCGCCAGCGCCGCGCGAGCCTCTGCCCGCAGGTCCAGCGCGCTGACCAGCTCGTCCACCTGCTCGGCCGTCTCGATGCTGTCCGTCGTGTCCGACATGTCCGTCTCCTCGTGTGCGGCCTCCCGGCCGGCCGGCGCATCATGTGCCGGTGAGATATAGATAGCACTATTCAAAACGACGTCAAGCGAGAATCGGCAGCGGCCAAAAAGCCCAACGCCTGCGAGGGGTTAGCGCACAGAGTCGGCGCGGCGGCGCGTCAAGGCCGAAACGCGCGCAGGCGCGCCACCACCCGCTGCCGAGCTCCACCAGCTGCGCGGATCGCCGCCCTCGCCGCCTCCTCCTGGCTGGAGACGGTGACGCGCCGCGCCTTCCCGCCCAGCGTCGCGGCCTTCGCCTCGGCGGTGAGCTTCTCGACGCGCGCCCGCGCTGCGTCCTCGAGGGCCGCGCCGGTGGCCACCTTCTCGGCGCGGACGGCCTTGGCCGCGTACTCGGGCCCCCACAACTCGCTCAGCACCCGCTCGGTGACGTCCGGGTCCAGCGTCTCGTGGACCTCCTCCCGCAGCCCGTACACCCGGCCGTCGGGCAGCCGGATGGGGTTGGACCGCGCCAGCGTGTCCACCGCCTTGCGGGCGGCCTCGACGACGGACTCCACGAGCACGAGTCGCTCGTACAGCGCCGGGAGCTGCTCGGCGCTCAGCGTGGGCACCTGCTCGGCGGAGACCGGCAGGAGCTCGCGCAGCAGCGTCGCCTGCGCCGGGCAGCGCAGGTAGGCCGGGCAGTAGGTGCACCACGGTCCCGGCGCCGGCGGCGAGTCGGGCCCTGCCTCGCGCACGGCGGCCACCACCGCGCGCAGCTCCTCGGCGGCGGCAGAGAGGTCGAGCTCGTCCGCCAGCCGTGCTCCCACCGGGGCTCGCCGTCGGTGAGGCGCAGCCACGACACCTGGGCTGCGTCGGCTCCGTACGCGGCAGCCGCGGCTGCCGCGTAGAACTTCAACTGCAGGGAGTCCTCGGGACGGCCGAGCGGGCGCCAGCCCGACTTCACGTCCGGCACCAGCACGGTGGTGCCGCCGTCCTCGCGCTCCACCAGCGAGAGCAGGTCCAGCGTCCCGGGAATCCATGGGTACTCGATGCCCGCGTAGGGGCGCTCCCCGACGCCACGGGCCAGCTCCCGCGCCTCGCCCGTCTCGACGTTCCAGGCCAGCGCCACCTCCACCGCCCATGCTTCGGGGTCCGCATGGGGGAGAGCCTCGACGTCGAGCGCCGCGCACCACGGCCGCAGCGCGGGCTCCAGCAACTCCAGCGCCGCCTCGCGCCCCACCTGGTGCACCAGGGCCAGGAAGCGGTGGATGGCAGAGCCGCGCGTGCGTGCCTCGGTGGCCGAGTCGTCGCGCTCGACCACCACGTCGGGGGTGACTGCCGAGCGCGGGCAGCGCCGCGCGCGCTCGAAGGACGAGCCGGACAGGCGCATCACCCCTCCTCGCCCGGCTGGCGCTGCGGCGCCGTCCGCGCCTTGTAGGCCACGAGCAGGCGTGCCCGGGCTTCGTCGGTGATCGCCTTCGCCTGGTGCGCCGCCTTCACCGCGGCCGCGACCTTTGGGAGGTCGCTCGCGGGGGCCTGCTCCAGCCAGGCCTGCAGCTCAGCCGCCCGCGCCTCCTGTGCGACGTCGGACTGCGCCTGGTCCCACTCGGCCTTCTCGCGCTGCGCAGCGGGGTCCAGCGTCGTCGCCTGCGCGCGCACGTCGGCGGCCTTCGACGCCGGTGCAGCCGTCGGCGCCGGCGGAGGCCGGCCGCCCGTCGGCGAGCGCCCCGCGGGCGGCTGCGGCGGCGGAGGCGCACCCGCCGCCTGCCCGTCGTCGTCGTCGTCGGTGGACACGCCGACCAGCGCCATGATGCCGTACCGCCGGCCGTAGGTGATGGCCGAGCCGATGCCCTGCGCCGTTCGCTGGGCGACGGGCAGCTCAAGGTCCAGGCGCTCCTCGTGGCCGGCGACGTGGCACAGCCGGGTGGTGACGGTCACCGCCCCGTCGGCCACGTGCACCTGCTGGAGGACGCACAGGCCGTTCGCCGCCAGCGGCTCCCGGATGGCGCTCCACACCTCGTCGAGGTCTGCGTACCGGTAGCGGTCCGCCTTGCTGGACTTCGCAGCCGCGCCGAGCGCCGACTGCGCCCTCACCAGCGCGGCGAGGAACGCCAACCGCGGCTCTGGGGTCGCCACCTGTCCGTCAGTCACGGGTCACCTCCACCGGCACCGCCGGGTGCAGCCGCTTTGGGGTCTGCGCTTGCAGCGTCTCCAGCAGCCGCCGGGCATCGCGGTACCGCGCAGCCATCGCGCGGAGCTGGAGCAGCACGTACGCGAGAGACCTCTCCCGCGCGACCAGCGCCGCCAGCGTGCAGGAATGCTCGTCCTCCTCCCTCGCCAGGGCCTCGAACAGCACCTGCTCGCGGTCCTCCGTCCGCAGCGCCGTGCGCAGCGCCTCCTCGGTTTCCGTCCTCACGAGACACCCCCAACGAGCCGATGACACCGCACGCACACCCACAGTCCAGGTCCCCT
>JANRKQ010000237.1:0-19071 GCA_033763395.1 Myxococcaceae bacterium | reverse complement strand
CGACACCGAATCAGACGAGGCTGATGAAGCGCTGGTCGCGCAGCTGCCCGAGCAGCTCGCCGGCCGAGTCTGGATCGAGCCCGTGCGTGCGCATGAGCCGGCCGGTCGCCTCATCGAGCGTGACCGGACGCTGACACGCCTCGAGCGCAGCCAACACCACGGCGCCGTTCTCGGCCGGCTCGACCATCGCGTCGTCGAAGGTCCGCGGGTCGAGCGTCGGCGCGACGGCCAGCCCGAGCCCCAGGTACGAGCGCAGCACCGTCACCGGGACGCCCTGCGCCTTCGCCGGCACCTTGTAGCGGCCCAGCCAGTCGCCGAGCGGCACCTCGCGGCGGCCGAGCAGCGTCGTCTTCACCCTCGAGCGCCCCGTCACCACCGGCGTCCGCGCGGCGGTGAAGTCGTCGATGGTCGCGTCGAGCTGGGCGCAGTTCTGCTGCACGGCCTTCTCGAGCGCCGCGTCACGGAAGGTGATCATCGGAATGCCCTTGCGCACCGTGCCCCGCTTCGAGAACCAGCCGAGGAAGTCGTCGAAGGTGACGGCGTCGGAGTGCATCTCGAACCGGTCGGGGTGCGACGTCACCAGCGCGCCGGGCTGGGACTGGAGCCGCTGGTAGCCCACCTTGCAGCCGCGCCTCAGCACCTTCTCCATGAGCGCGTGCTCCTGCGCGAGGCTCGTCGACGTCGCGAAGGGCAACCCGGCGATGCCGCACACCTCGAGCTCGAGGTTCGGGTACTTCAGACAGTCGTCGATGGCCCGAAACAGCGCCGCGTCGGTGGGGCACGGCTTGAGCAGGCCCTTGCCCATGAGCTCGAGCCGCTGCGACTCGCCGAAGCAGCCGATGTCGAGGATGAGGGCGACACGGTCGAAGCGCTCCGACAGTTGACGCACCAGCTCGGGCGCCGGCACCCCCCAGAGGAAGTACGTCGTCGCGCGGTGCTTGAGCTCGAGGCCCGGCCACACGTCGCAGAGGTACGGCGTGGAGCCTCCGGGGAAGTCGTAGCGGTACTGCCAGATGTGTTTGTCGATCTCCCGGTGGTCCTGACGCACCGGCTCGACGGGCCGCAGGAAGGGGTTCGGCCGGCCGAAGGACAAGCGCTGCGCCGCGCGCCGGCCACCGCAGTACACGCACGACTGATCGCAGCCCTTGCCCGGCGCCACCCAGCCAGAGAAGCCGCCGAGGTCGAGCTGCGAGAGGAAGATGTCGTCGAAGTGCGAATAGAAGACGTCGGCGTTCGCCTCACCCTGCACGTAGTCGAAGGCCGACTTGCGCGGCGTGCCGTCGTCTCCACGGCGGGCGGCGTTGGGCACCTCGGCGAGACCGCGGCAGAGCGCGAGGAAGGGCACCTCACCGTCGCCGAGCACCACGTCGTCGAAGCAGTCGAAGGCGAGCAGCTCGCGCCACCACAGCGCCGCCGAGTTGCCGCCGAGCACGACGCGGATGCGCGGGTCGACCTTGCGCACGGTGCGGGCGATGACGAAGGCGCGGTGCACGTGCAGGTACCACTTGAGGCTGATGCCGACGACGGCCGGCTTCACGTGCGCGATGAGGGCTTTCAGGGTGCGCTGGAGGTCCTCCTCGGTCTGGTCGCCGTCGTACAGCCGCACGTACGCCTCGACGCCGTGCCGCCGCAGGTAGCCCGCGAGGTAGAGGATGCCGCAGGTGGCCTCGCCCTTGCCGGCGCCGACGAGCAGAACGGGACCCGGGCCCATCACGTCACCGCCGCTTCGCCCGGGCGCGCCGCGCGGCGTCCGCCTCGTCGAGGAAGTCGCCCGAGAACGCGAAGGGGAGCAGCTCTCCCACCGTCGTCTCGAGCACGTCACCCTTCAGCGTGCGCGAGCGCACTGGCACGCCTTCCTCGGCGAACTCGGCGAGCACCTGCCGGCACACGCCACAGGGCGGCACGGGCCGCGAGTGATCGACGACGATGGCCACGCGCAGGGGCGTGCGGCCCTTGAGCACCATCGCGCCGATGGCGTTGCGCTCGGCGCAGACGGTGAGGCCGTAGCTCGCGTTCTCGACGTTGCAGCCCGAGACGATGGAGCCGTCGTCGCACTCGATGGCCGCGCCGACGTGGAACTTCGAGTACGGCGCGTGGGCCTTCCGGCGGGCCTTCTCGGCGGCGTTCCACAGCTTCGACCAGCTTCGCTCCGGCATCGTCGCGGCAGCATTCCACACCTTCGGCAGACGTCGTGTTTTTGGGTGCCCGCCCTGCTAGGCCTCACCGCCCATGACGCTCCCTCGTGAACAGGTGGCCCTCATCACCGGCGGCAGCCGCGGCGTGGGCCGCGCGCTCTCGCTGCGGCTCGCCCGGCAGGGCTTCGACATCGTCTCGACCTACCGCCGTGACGTCGACGCCGCGAAGGCGCTCGAGGCCGAGGTGTCGGCGCTCGGCCGGCGCTGCGTCACCCTGGTGGCCGACCAGCTCGAGCCCGACTCGCTCACGCCCGTCTTCACGCGCATCGCCGAGACGTTCGGCCACCTCGACGTCTTCGTGGCCAACGCCGCCTCGACGAAGTTCTCGCCGTTGATGGACGTGAAGGCCCACCAGATGGACAAGACCTTCAACGTCACCGTGAAGTCCTTCCTCCTCGCGGCGCAGCAGGCGGTGCCGCTGATGAAGGGCCGCGGCGGGCGCATCGTGGCCGTGTCAGGCATGGACTCGCGCATTCCCCTGCCCTTCCACGGGCTGCTCGGCGCGATGAAGGGCGCGATGGAGATTCTGGTGAAGTACCTCGCCGCCGAGCTCGCCTCGGAGCAGATCCGCGTCAACGCGGTGAACCCCGGCTACATCGACACCGACTCGTCGCGTTTCTACGTCGGCGACCAGTGGCAGAAGCTCGAGGCCGAGATGAAGACCCAGGTGCCGAACGGCTACATCGCGCCGGCCGACGAGATCGCCTCGACCATCGAGTGGCTGTGCCTGGACGGCTCGAAGTACGTCAACGGCACCACGCTCAACGTCGATGGGGGCCTCGAGGTGAACTACCAGATGTACCTGTCATCGAAGCTCTAGCGTGCGCGGCCTCACCACCGTCTGGTTCTGGCTCGTCGTCGCGCTCACCCTGCCGGTGTGTTTCTGCCTCGCGGTGGGGGTGCTGCTGGTGACGGCGCCGTTCGACCGGCACCGCCGGGTGCTGCACCACGTCGTCAGCTTCTGGTGTCACCAGTACCTGCGGGCCTGCTGGCCGCTGTGGCGCGTGCGGGTGACGGGCCGCGAGTTGTTGCCGAAGGGGCCCTGCGTGCTCATCGCCAACCACCAGTCGATGGCCGACGTCCTCGCGTTGATGGGGCTGCGGTACCCGTTCAAGTTCGTCTCGAAGGCGTCGCTGTTCGACATTCCCTTCATCGGCTGGCTGATGCGGCGCATGCAGTACGTCGCCATCGAGCGGGGGAAGCTGCCTTCGACGAAGGAGATGCTGGTGCGGTGCGAGGCGCTCTTGCGCGCCGGAGAGCCGGTGCTCATCTTCCCCGAGGGCACCTACGCCTCAGGGCCACAGCGCCTCCGCTTCAAGCGTGGCGCCTTCACGCTCGCGCAGACGTGCCAGGTGCCGCTGGTGCCCGTCGTCGTGCAGGGCACCGGCGAGCTGGTGTTCGAAGACGGGCCGACGTTCGCGGCGCGCAGCGACGTGCGGGTGACGGTGATGCCGCCGATTCCGCCCCCCGGGCCCACCGACAGTGACGAGGCCTTCGCCCGCACGCTCGAGCGCCACTACGCGGAGTGGTTGGGCCAGCCGTTTCCGCCGCACCCGTGAATATTCGGGCGCGCGTTTCGTCGGCCCAGCATTCTCATGCGCTCCCTCAGCCTGCCGCTCGTCTGCGTCGCCTCGGCCGCCCTCGCCCAGACCGTCTACTCGTGGACCGACGACGAGGGCGTCGTTCATTTCACCGACTCGTTGGCGCAGGTGCCACGCTCGGCCGCTCCGTCGGCGACGCTGCTGTCGAAGGACGCGAAGAAGACGAGCGAGACCGACGAGGCTCCGCTGCGCGCGTTCGACAAGCCCTTCTGGCGACGCGACGTGCCGGCCTGCAAGAAGGCGCTCGAGCACGCGGTGCAGCGACGGGCCGCGCTGAAGGAAGCGGAAGGCAAGCTGAACGCCCTCAAGCGTGAGTTCGAGCCCTGCCAGCGGTACCTCGACGTCTGCTGGAGTCGGAACCTGTCTCGGCCCACCTGGGAGCGCGAGTGCCGGTCGCGGCCCGCGTCGTGCGACCTGCCGGTGCCAGCGCAGGAGCACGTCGTTCAGGGCCTGCGGGACGAGGTCGACGGCCTGCCGGAGTGGCTCGAGCGCATGGGGCAGTGGGGGTGCATCAAGTAGGCGTGGTGAAATTGCGCTCCGCTCCCCCGATGTGAGCTGGCACCCAACGCGCGCGCCCGGCCTCCTGCCAATGGTCGGAGAAGCGCCAGCGCGCGCCATCGAGAAGGCAGCGCCGGCTTCGTCTGTCTCCCGGAGCCGGCCAGACGCACCGACGCCCACGCGCAGCGCCCTCGGCACCTGGACGTCTCGTTGGAGCGACCGACGGTGGGCCGCCTCGTGCGCGACGGTGCGTTCGTGCGTGGCGAGGCGCTCACCTGTCACCGCGCCACCGCCGCTCGTCGTGCCGAAGCCCATCACCTTCCCCGAGGCCCAGGCGATGAAGCTGGCATCGAGGCGGTGGTGAACGGGCCGCCGACCCCGAACGAGGTGTCAGAGCGGCGACGCGACCCGGTAGATCGGCACGACATTGAGCAGCGGGTCAGCCGACGGGTGCCGCGACGAGAAGAAGCGCAGCCGCGCCGAGGGGTCCTTCGCGAAGTCGGGGTTCTTCAGGCGCCCCTCGAAGTCCGCGCGCACGCCGGCGTCCTGCAGCAACTCCCGCGCGAACGCCTCGGTGAGATAGTCCTCGAGGTACTCCTTCTGCTCGAGGTGGGCGTTGAAGAAGCCCCAGGCGAGGAAGGACTCCGGAGACGCAGGCTCGAGCAGGTGCAGCGCGACGACGAGGCGCGCCTGCGCGGTTGGCACGAAAAGGCTCCCGGCGGGCAGGTCGAGCTCGGCTGGCGCCCAGAGGCCCTCGCGCGCGGTCACCGTCAGCCGGCCCTCGTACGGCGTCGCGCGGAACTTCGGCTCGCTCAGGCGGAACCGCTCGACGGCGACGGCCTTGAGCTCCTTCGGCAGGCGACTGAAGGCAACCCCGTGGAGCGCCAGCTTCTCGGCCACCCATGCCGCGTGTGGCGGTGGAATCACCCACCCGCCGCTGGGCGCCTTCACGGTGAGCGATGGCTTGAGCTCGTCGAAGTACGGCACCCGCCACGTCTCGGGCTTCGTCTCGTCGTACCGCACCCACGGCTGGCCCGAGATCGACGATGGCTCGCGCGTGTACGCGTAGCCCTTGAAGTCGACGAGCCGGGACGTCTTCGTCGGCTCCCAGAGCAGCACCACGTCTTCGCCGGGGCGCCTCGCGTCGGCTGCGTCGGCGGCCTTCGCGGCGGTGAGCCACGCGGAGCCGTTGGTCGCTGCGAGCTCGAGCAGGCCCAGGCACACGTCGTACGTCGCCGCCACGCGCGCGCGGTAGTCCTTCCACGAGTGCGTCTCGACCAGTAACCCGAACCGGTTGTGCGCCGCCCAGTAGGCGTTGCTGAAGCGCGGCGGGGGCCAGCCGTACGAGAAGCCGCTCGCGGGGTCGTCCTCCTTGTTGAACGACGGGTAGAAGTTCACCGGCAGGTGGGACTTCGCTTCGAGGCGCGTGAACAGTCCCTCACGCAGAGACACGCCGAGCGCTCGGAGCCCCTCGGGCCCATGCGTCGACGGCTCGAAGGTGATCGACACGTCGTGCTGAAACTTCGCGCCGTCGGTGACGTGCAGGTCCGCCGTCAGAATCGGGTCCCACCGCTGGAGCAGCCGCAGCATCGCCTGCATCTCGGGCGCGTCGGCCTTCGCGTAGTCGCGGTTCAGGTTCAGGTTCTGAGAGGTGACGCGCCAGCCCATCTCCTTCGGGCCCACCTGGTTGGGGCGCTGGTTGGGCCCGAAGCGCTCGTGGCCATCGACGTTGAAGACCGGCACGAAGACGATGGTCACCTTCGTCAGCGCGCCCGGCGCGACGCGGCCTTCGAGCACGTCGCGCAGGAGCCAGAAGCCCGCGTCCTTGCCGTCGATCTCTCCCGCGTGGATGCCGCCCTGCAGGAACACGACGGGCCGGGCCTTCTTCGCCGCCACCTCGGGCGTCAGCACGCCGTCGGCGCTGGCGACGAGCGCGAGCATCGGCCTGCCGAGCGGCGTCACGCCAAACCGGTCGCAGCGCACCTTGCGGGGGAACGCCTTCGGGAACGCGGCACACAGCGCCTCGACCTCGGCGAACCGGCCTGTCTCGGTGAAGCCGGTGCGCTCGGCGTGGGTGCTCAAGGAGGGCGCGGCCGCGAGGAGCGCGAGGAGGAACGTCATGGGCGCGGCACCGAAGCAGAAACGGGCCGCGCTGTCAGGGAGTCGGAGCCACCCTCAGCTCGTCGAGCCGAGCTGGTCGACGGGCGCCGCCGGCGAGCGCTGCACGGGCCACCCTTCTCGCAAGACGAAGAGGCTGAAGGTGATGGCGTACGCGCCGATGACGTCGATGGTGTAGTGCAGGTGCGCGAAGAAGAGGCTCGTCACCACCAGCAGGTGCGAGGCGAGCATCGGCCAGCGCAGCTTCGGGTGCGGCCACACGTACAGCAGCAGGAGCAGCGTCGTCGCGGTGTGCCCAGAGAAGAACAGATCCTTGATGAGGTACACGCGCGCGCCCGAGTCTGGCGCGAAGAAGCCGAAGGGCGTCATCAGGTCGAGGAAGGCCCGCCACCGCGCCTCGAAGTCCATGCCGACGTGCAGGTCGGGCCCGCGCACCGGCCCCAGGCCCGTCGCGACGATGCAGGCGCCGCGCACGAGCGCCACCAGCCCCGACGACACCATGTAGCGAATGAAGCGCGGGCCATCGGCCACGAAGAACGCGAGCGCGATGGGCACGTACGCGACGAGCCAGAGAATGTAGTTCCAGCGATCGACCCACGGCAGGTACGGCACGCGCTCGAGCACGAAGTCGGGCAACGACGGCGCCGGCCGCGCCTCGGCCCACAGCGCGAGCCACACCATCACGCCGTAACAGGCGTAGCGGAACGCGAAGCTGGCGAGGGCTCCTGGCAGGTGGCGACGCACGGGCGCTCGCCCCTTTCGCGGAAGGCGCGGCGGGTGTCCATGGCCTTGCCTGCGGCGTTCAGCGCCAGAGCCGATCCGCGACGTCGAGGTAGCGGCTCCAGTCGAGGCTCGTGAGCGAATGGTCTCCCGGCCGGAGCTGGTACGCGCGCGGCGCGGTGAAGAGGGGCTCGTCGACCTTCGGCCACGCGGCCGGGTCGATGCGCTCGCGGCCGAACAGGGCGTAGACCGACGAGGCGTAGGCGAGCCCCTGGAACTCGCCTTCGGGGTCGGCCCACTCGTCATTGACGGCGCTCCCGACGGCGACGGCGCGCGGCGCGAGGAGCGCGAACAACTGGTGCTGGTCGACCGGCAGCTCGTGCTCTTTGCCGTTGTAGCGGCGGAAGGCGTCGGCGAACCAATGCGGGAAGAGCGCGTTGACGAGCTCGACGGTCTCTCCAACAGGGCGACGGCTGAGCGCGGCGCCAGCGCAGCCCGACTGGTTCGAGACGGTGAGCGCGAACCGCTCGTCCTGCGCCGCGGCCCACAGGGCGGCCTTCCCTCCGCGGGAATGCCCGACGATGGCGACCCGCGAGGCGTCCACCTCGGCGTCGGTCTCGAGGTAGTCCATCACCCGGCGCGCGCCCCAGCTCCAGGCTGCGATCGCCTTCCACGCGTCGCGCTTCCGCTGAGACTCCGGCACTGGCCCCTCGAAGAGCTCGATGACGCCGCGGGTGAAGGTGGCTGGATCGTCGGGCGCCAGCTGGCTGGTCTGGAGGGCTGCGACGCCATAGCCGCGGGCGATCACGTCTTCGGCGGGCCAGAACTCGGAGCGCTCCGCCCGCGTCGGGTCCGTGTGCCGGTCGGGCCGGTTGTTGAGGAGCAGGAAGACGCCCTGCGGCGGACGCGCGTTGGGAGTGAACAGAATGAGCTCGAAGGTGTGCGTTCGGCCCTGGTGTCGGCTGGTGAGGCTCACGCGCTTGAGCGTCGCGGCGCCGCCCATCGCGGCCGGGTCACGCGAGGTGACGGCGAAGTCGAGCTGCTCCGGCCGGTCGGGCGCGCGTCCGTAGATGGAGCCCGCGAAGAGATCGAGCAGCTCGGCGCGACGCGCTGGCCACTCGGCTGCCGAGGTGATGCAGGTGCCGTCGGTCTTCACGAGCGCATCGGGCAGGCCGGTGTCGGCGGTGAAGGTGCACGTCGGCGTCGGCGCCGCGCAGCCAGCGAGCGCGAAGAGGACGAGGCCTGGCAGCGAGCGGGCGATCACGTGCAGATCGGTACTACGCCGATTCCAGCGGCGGCAACCGCGTGACTCCGGTTCGGGACACCCGCCGTTCTCGTTCAGATACACTCTCCTGTCATTGGTGAGCCTCGACGCTCTCGCGTGACGCTGTTCATTCGTCTGCTGCTGGAGAAAGAGCGCGAGCCGGAGTGGCGGCTGCCGTGGGCGGCGACCTGACTTTCAGAAGCACCTCTCCTTCCCACGTCGTCGCCGTCAAGCGCGGCGTACCCACCGCTCCCGGGTGCGCGCCAGGTAGCCGCCGAGCGGAGACGCGGGCCGACCCAGCAGGCCGAGCTGCACGTCGTCGACTGCCTCAGCCTCACCCGAGCGGAGTCCCACGTGCAGCACCGTCTGAACGATC
Organism: Myxococcaceae bacterium; assembly: GCA_033763395.1. GTDB lineage: Bacteria > Myxococcota > Myxococcia > Myxococcales > Myxococcaceae > Xiheimicrobium. Next base: position 10,299 of record JANRKQ010000237.1, on the reverse strand, counting down.
ACCTGCATCAACGGCAGGCGCCGCCTGCGCCACAGGTGCCAGACGTACCCGGCGATGCTCGCTGGCACGTAGGTGATGCGGCGCCCCACGACGGCAGAGACCTTCTCGGCGAGCTGGCCGAACGTCACGGCTTCGGGGCCCGCGAGCCGCAGCGCTTTTCCACGAAAGCGTTCCGGCTGCGCGAAGACGCGAGCTGCCACGTCTCCCACGTCGGCCACGTCGAGGAACGCCACGCTCCCGTCCCCAGCCGGCACGTAGAACCGGTCGTCTTCGAGCAGGTCGAGCCGGTACGCGTCGCCGAGGTTCTGGGCGAAGAAGCCGGGCCGAAGCACCGTCCACGAGCCGCGCGCGGTGGCGAGGTGGTCTTCGACTTTGCGGTGCGGCACCCACGTCTTCGACTCGGCCCCTGAGACGGAGAGAAAGACGACGTGCTGCACGCCGCTCGCGAACGCCGCGTCCACGAACGGGTTCAGGGTCGTCGCCATGTCGCCCAGCGGCGGCGGGCGCAGGAGGAACACGAAGTCGCAGCCGACGAGCGCCGCGCTCCATGTCGAGGGGTCGGTGAAGTCGAGCCGCGCGAAGGCAACGCCGGGCTCGGCAGGCGGAGCGATGTCCGCCGCGCGCACCTGGAAACACGCGGCGAGGCACGCCCGAACGACCTCTCTCCCGACGTTCCCGTTCGCGCCGGTGACGAGGACGAGGCTCACGCCAGCGCCCGCTCGACGAGGGCCAACGCCTCTTTCGCGGGCAGACAGCCCGAGAAGAGCGGCTCGAGGCCGCGGCCCCGGTCGAGGAACATCGATGGGTACGACACCACGCCCTCGCTGCGGGCCTTCGTGAAGGCCTCCCACGTGCGGTGCTCGGCGCCGGGGGCGCTCCAGGCCTCGATGAGCCGCACCGGGTCCACCTTCGTCGACTGCGCGACGGCCTTCAGCGAGTCGACGTCGTCCGTCGCCCGGCCGTCGACGTAGAAGGCGCGGGAGAGCTCGGCTCCGAAGTCGAGCGCTCTCTCGCTCCCGAACAACTCCTGCACGAGGAGGACGGCGCGGCAGCCCGGCTCCGACGTCGACACCCACGAGCCCCGCGCGAGCAGCCCCTTCTTGAAGCCGTCACCGAAGCGCGCGTCGGTGCGCGACTCGACCATCGCCATGCCGTGCACGAGGTAGTCACGCGTCTCGCCGATCGGCTTGATGCGCTCACCGGTGACGAGGCCACCGCACGCCACGCGCCAGCCGACGCGCCCCGCGAGCGAGGCCCGCAGCGACGCCACCGCCGAGCGGAAGCCGAAGCACCAACCGCAGATGGGGTCGAACCCGTAGACGAGCGTGACGTCTGCTCGAGAGGAAAGGGGCTTACCGGACATGGCGCTTCTCCGTGGCACAGACGACGAGGAACCTGGCGAGAACGGCACGACCCAACGTCGAGCCCGGGCAGCGGTCGGGCGCGAGCCCCCCCTGATGGACGACGTCAATTCGCGATGAACGGCGCTTCCCGGACATGGCGCTTCTCCGTGGCGCAAACGAGGAGGAACTCGGCGAGGTCGGCGCGAACGAGCTTCGACCCAGGGCCCGTCTTCACGTCGACGCGGTACTTCCCGGTGGCCGGCCCGTCGACGAGCCGCGGCGGGCGCACCAGCGTCCACTCGCAGGAGCTGCCCTGGAGCAGCTTCAGCTCCGTCTCCTTGTCGGCGACGATGGCCGGCGACACGAAGCGGATCAGCTTCGAGATGATGCGGCCGGGCAGGTCTTTCTGGTCGCCGGGCACGTCGAGGCCCGCGCCCGAGGTGATGACGTAGCGGCGCACGCCAGCGTCGAGCGCGGCCTTCGTCGCGCGGCTGCAGATGTCTTCGAGCCCCTTCACCGGGCCCAGCGCCGAGACGAGCGCGTCGGTGCCCTCGACCAGTCGCGCAAGGTCCGCGGGCGTGCCGGCGTCGCCGGCGATGACGGTGAGGCGCTCGTGCGAAAGCCCGAGCTTCTTCGGGTCACGCGCGAGCGCGCGAACGGTGTGGCCGGCGTCGAGCGCACGGCGAACGAGGTGGACACCGGTTCGTCCGGTGCCTCCGAGGAGGGCGAGGTGCATGGTGGCGTGCTGGGTTGGAGTGGTGCTGCGAGAAGACTCAGGGAGGAGGCCGTGCGCGCGGCACGGTCGCGTCGAGCAGCCGCGCGAGAAAGTCGTCGTCGTCTGGCTCGATAAACGAGCGGCCGCCAAGGAACTCGTTGAGCACTCGCGCCTCGAGCGCACCGAGCACGGCGTCGGCCGAGGCCGCGGCGTCGTCGAGCGCCACGAGGCCCTTCTCGGCCGCCATCGACAGGAACGACGCGAGCGCCGCGCGCATCGCGATGGGCGGCGGAGGCCCCGGAGGCAAGGCCTTCTCGAGCGCGATGCCGGCGCCCCGCAGAATCACCAGCCCGGGGATCGCCTGCCTCAGAAAGTCGAGGAGCGCCTTCAGCGTCGGCGCCAGTTGCTGGTGCGCCGTCACGTCGGTGCGCGGGGTCTGCGCGAAGGCGGCGAGCGCGTGCGGCGCGCCAGGGCACAGCGCCTTCAGCATCAGCGCCTCTTTCGAGCCGAGCCGGTGAAAGAGCGCCGCCTGCGTGACGCCCAGGCGCCGCGCGACGTCAGCCACCGGCGCCGCGGGGCCCAGCTCGAGGAACACCTCGCGGGCCGCCGCCTCGAGCTGCTCGTCCGACATGACACGGGGTCGCGCCATGCCGAAGTTAATAACTGAGCAGTCAGTTACTTTGCAAGCCGACGCTGAAGTCCCTTGAACTTCAAGGAAACCTCAGGCCGACTCGAGGGCCACGGCCGCCGCCTGCACCACCGCGGCGATGCGCACGGCGTCGTGCACGTGGTCCTCGGTGAGCCCGCCCTCGAGCACCACGTGCTCGTGCGACTTGAGGCACGCCTCGCAGAAGTTGATGGCCGAGACGGCCGCCGAGAAGAGCTCGAAGTCGACCTGGTTCGAGGCCACCTGCTTGAGGCGCAGCATGCGCAGCCGCGCGGGCTTCTGCTCGTACGACTCCTTCCCCATGACGTGGCGGAACCGGTAGTAGACGTTGTTCATCCCCATCATCACGGCGGCGGCTTTGGCGTCTTCGAGCACCGCGTCGGCCACGCCCTTCGCCTTCGCGTCGGCGACCAGCGCGTCGGCCAGCGGCCGGTTGCGCGAGGCCCAGGCGCACGCCACCGCGACGCCCCAGGTCTGCTCGAGGTTCAGCGTCGCCGGCTGCAGCACGTTCTGCAGGTTGATTCTGATGTCACGCGCCGCGTCCGGGAACGAGTCGCGCAGCTTGTCGGTGTTCTCCACGGTGTTCTCCTCGGAGCGTCATCTCGCCGGACGCTTCCACACGGGCATGCCGCGTGAGCCGCACCGGCCCACGACGGTCGTTCTCCGAAAAACACCACGGGCGTGGCGGGAGCGGGCCCCACACCACGCCCGGGCTCGACCGCTCCCCGGTGCGGGGAGCGACGCTCAGCTCGCCTTCTTCAGCTTGGTCGACAGCGTCTCTTCGCCCTTCTTCCAGTTGCAGGCGCAGAGCTCTTCGGTCTGCAGGCCGTCGAGCACGCGGAGCACCTCGTCGACGTTGCGGCCGACCGAGAGGTCGTTCGCGGTGGCGAAGCGCACCACGCCGTTGGGGTCGATGATGAACGTCGCGCGCAGGGCCGCCTCGGCGCCCGGGTGGAGCAGGCCGTACGCCTGGGCCATGGAGCCGGTGACGAAGAGCAGCGGGTGCTTCAGGTTCTTCAGGTCGGCGTGCTGCTGGCGCCACGCGAGGTGCGAGAACTCGTTGTCGGTCGAGCCGCCGAGGACGACGGCGCCGCGGTCAGAGAAGTCCTTCAGCTTCTTGTCGAACTCGACGATCTCGGTCGGGCAGACGAACGTGAAGTCCTTCGGGTAGGTGTACAGCACCACCCACTTTCCAGCGTTCTCCTTCAGGGTGACGTTCTTGAACTCCTTGCCCTTCTCGATGCTGACGCAGGCGGGAACGTTGAACTCGGGGGCCTTCGAACCAGGGACGAGCATGTGACTCTCTCTTTCAGGAAAGGTGCTGCGGGGAAAAACGGCTCAGCGCTTCTTCGCCAGTCTGCGGGGCCCGCCGAGCTTTCGGCCTCGCATCACGACCATGTATTCGGTGACGTCGTACCCCTCGAGCTTCGCCGGGTCGGACACCCTGATGGCGTCCCACGGCACGTCCTCGATCCGGCCCGTGTCGTCGTCGATGAAGTGGTGGTGCGGCGAGAGCACGGGGTCGAACACCACCTTGCCCTCGGCCAGCACGAGCTGCCGGAGCAGCCCTTTTTCCACGAAGAGGTTGAGCGTGTTGTAGACCGTCGCCCGTGACAGCATCGGCACCAGCGACTGCACCTTCGCGAGCACCTGGTCGGCCGACGGGTGGTCTTCCGTCGACAACACGTACTGGGCGACCGCGAGGCGCTGGGCCGACGGCTGAATGCCCGAGTCTTTCAGGCGCTGCGAGAGGTTCGGACTCATTTCGGCTTTAGACTTAATCCAGAGTTTGACGAGTGCAACACGAAATGCCGCCGCAACCTGTTTCACGACGCGGCATCGATAGGGCAACCCGATTTCGAGGAGGACGACATGGCGAAGAGCAACAAGGCGGTGACGGTGACGGCGCAGTCGAAGCCCATGGTGGACATCGGGATTTCTCCGGTCGACCGCAAGGCGATCGCCGAGGGGCTGAACGCGCTCCTCGCTGACACCTATGCGCTGTACCAGAAGACCCACGCGTTCCACTGGAACGTCGAAGGGCCGATGTTCCAGACGCTGCACCTCATGTTCGAGGTGCACTACAACGAGCTGTGGCTGGCGACCGACGCCATCGCCGAGCGCATTCGGGCGCTGGGCTTCCCGGTGAAGGCCACCTACAGCGAGCTGGCGAAGCTGACCTCGATTCCCGAGACCAAGGGGGTGCCCGAGGCGACCGAGATGGTGAAGCTGCTCGTCGAGGGCCACCAGTCGGCGGCGCGCACGGCGCGAAAGATCTTCCCCGTGGCCGAGAAGGCGAGCGACGAGTCGACGGTCGACATGCTCACCCAGCGACTCCAGATCCACGAGAAGACCGCGTGGATGCTCCGCAGCCTCCTGGCGTGACGAATGCCCACGCTCGTCCTCCGGCTGGGGAGCCTCGACGTCGCGCGCGGCAGCGCCGAGGCCGTGGTGGCGCTCAAACCAGACGGCACCATCGACCTCGCCATCGACGCGACGCTCTCCGAGGCCGCCCGCCAGCTCGCAGGGCGCCTCGACCGGGACGTCGTCTGTGAAGAGCCGCTCGCCTTCGTAGGCCGGGCGCTCGACTGGACCGTGCGGGCGCTGACCCGCGACGAGCTGCTCTTTCGCGCTTCGCTGGCGCTGTCGATCGCCTCGGAGTTCCCACCCACCTGGCAGGACGTGCTCCAGCGCCTCATCGAGGCGTGGTGTGTCTTCTCGCCGATGGCGCTGTGGGAGCAGGTGCCTCCAGAGATGGCGTTTCCCCTCGAGCGGCTGCGCAAGGGCCGCACGTCACGGCCCGCCGTCTCGGTGTTGGGGCAGTCGGGCCGTGAGTTCGGGGCCGCCGTCTACGACGACCTCGACGACTTCGACCGCCTCTTCGACGGCGAAGGAATGCAGGGCAAGAACCGCTCGGTGCTCGCGGACCCCGGCGCGCTGTCGAACGCGTTCGACCCGCTCAAAGTGCCCTGCCCCGTCGTCATCACCACCAGGGGCATGCTGCCCCGCAAACCGACCCGCGATGACCTCCTCCTGCTCGCTGGTGCCATCGAGCTGCTCGTCGGCGTGGTCAACCGCGTGCCCGAGACGGAGCTCGAAACAGGCGACGTGTTGCGGTTCAAGCGCTCGGACGAGCCGACGACGTCGCCGAAGGGCAGGCAGAAGACCGAGCAGGCGCCTCGCAAGCCGGTGTCCAAACGAGGCAGTCGCGCCCGGTGAGCGTCGGGGGCACGGGCAGCCCGCCCAGGGCCCCAGCGCCGCGAGGCCGAACGCTGGAAGGACGCTCCGCCGTCGACAAAGCACCGCGAGCCGTCGGCCCGGCGGAGCGCGCGCTCCACGAAGCAGCAGTGCTCTCCTGCAGCCAGTCGAGACGCGCGTACGCATCGGTGGCGCACGAACGGCGTGTGGAGCAGAACCCCTTCCTCGTGAGGCGACTCGAGAACCAGACGCAGGCCTATGCGTGGGGCAGCGCGACGGCCATTCCCGAGCTGCTCGGCGTCGCCGCGACGGGCGCGCCGCAGGCCGAGCTGTGGATCGGCGCGCACCCTCTGGCCCCTTCCCGCCTCGAGGGCCGCTCCCTCGACGCCATCATCGCGGAGCGTCCACAGGCCCTGCTCGGCCCCGCGTCGGTCGCGCGCTTCGGGCCGCGGCTCCCGTTCCTGCTCAAGGTGCTCGCCGCCGCGCAGCCGCTGTCCCTTCAAGCGCACCCCAGTCGCGCCCAGGCACAAGCGGGCTTCGCGCGTGAAAACGCCGCCGGGGTGCCGCTCACCGCGCCCCACCGCACCTACAAAGACGACAACCACAAGCCCGAGCTGTTGTGCGCGCTGACGCCCTTCCGCGCGCTGTGCGGCTTCCGCGCCCTCGACGCGACCCGCACGCTCCTGCGCGCCCTCGAGGTGGACCGCTTGAGACCACTCCTGGCCACCCTCGACGCCGGGCTCGCCGGGTTCTTCCAGCAGGTGATGACGCTCCCGCGCCCGGACGCCACGGCGCTCGTCGCGGACGTGGCCGAGGCCTGCGCGACCCGTCCCGTGCGCGGCTTCGAAGCCGAGTGTCGCAACGCGGTGGCGCTCGCGCGGGTGTACCCGGGTGACGTCGGGGTCGTCGGGGCGCTTCTGTTGAACCTCGTCGAGCTCGCGCCAGGTGAGGCGCTCGCGCTCGGGGCGGGGAACCTGCACGCCTACCTCGAAGGCACGGGCATCGAGCTCATGGCCAACTCGGACAACGTGCTTCGGGGCGGGCTCACGCCCAAACACGTCGACGTCGCAGAGCTCTTGCGCGTGCTGGACTTCTCGAGCGGGCCCGCGCCCATCGTGCGCCCCCAGGGCCAGCCCGAAGCGGTGTACCCGACGGGCTTCCCCGACTTCAGGCTCTCTCGAATCGACGTGTCTGGTCCCCTCACCCTCGCGCGCCTCGGGGCCGACGTCATGGTGTGCACCGCCGGCACCGTCGAGGTGAACGGGCTGATGCTCGCGCGCGGAGTCGCCGGCTTCGCCGGGCTCGACGAGGGGCCGCTCACCTGTGACGGCGAGGGCACGCTCTACCGCGCGACGGTGAACGCCTGACGGCCTTGACCATGAAGCTCGCCCACTTCTCCGACATTCACGTCACGCACTTCCCGCTCTCGGGGTCCTTCGCGCTCAAGCGGCTGGCGGCGGTGGCCAGCTATTCTTTGGCGGGGCGCGGGAAACACTTCGAGGGCAGCGACGAGCGCATCGCGAAGCTGCTCGCCCACGTCGACGCGCAGGGGGTCGACCACGCGCTGTGCACCGGCGACCTCACCGGGGTGTCGACCGACGCCGAGCTGGCGCGCGCGGCGGAGCTCTTCGGTCCCAGGCTCGCCCAGCCAGAGCGCTTCACCGTCATCCCGGGCAATCACGACCGCTACGTCGGGTCCGCGCGCGGCGCTTTCGAGCGGCACTTCGCCCCGCTCTGTGAGGGAGCCCGGTTCCCCGCGGTGAAGCGCCTCACGGGCGACGTGACGCTCGTGCTGCTCGACGTCGCCCGGCCTACCAGCCTCATCGACTCGTCGGGGCTCGTCGGAGAAGCCCAGCGCTCGGCGTTGCTCTCGCTGCTGACGGACCCATCGTTGCGCGACCGCTTCGTCATCGTCGCGCTGCACTACGGCCTGCTGCGCATGAACGGTCAGCGCGACTCACGCACCCATGGGCTCCGCGACGACGTCGAGCTGATGAACCTGCTCGATCGTGACGACGTCACCGTCGACCTCGTGCTCCACGGTCACCTGCACCGCCCCTTCACGCTGCGCACGAAGCGGCGCCACGTCATCAACGCGGGCAGCGCGACGGACCTGCACATGCGCTGCGGCTACAACCTCTACGACATCGACCCGGGCGCCCATCGCGTCGCCATCACGCGCTTCCACTGGAGCCAGGCGACGAACGGGTATGAGCCCGACGTGGGGCACGCGCTCAACACCACGCTCGTCAGCCGCTGAAGGCCCCTCGCCCGGTCCGGCCGGAGCCGGGTCGGGTACGTCGCGGCCACTCGCTCGACGGCGCTGGAACAGAAGGGCCTGGCTGGCGCGTGTGGCGAAGTGTGGCCTTGCGGCGACGGGCGCTCGCGACGGGGTACACTCGGCCGGTCCCGTGGGCGCCCAGCACCTGCTCAGCACGACGTTGTCCGAGACGTGGGCCATCGAGCCGCGTGATGGGGTGGCCGCGCCGCTCGCGCTCGAGTTCATCTCGGCGCCCCTCGCGCCCGTCGTCCTCGATTCACTGGGCCGCTGGCTCGAGGGCTACGCCCGGCGCGGGCCGCCCTGGCAAGACGTCATCGACGCTGACTTGCAGCGCGACAACGCGAGCCTCACGGCTGTCATCGAGCGCTTCGTCGGCGTGACGCTCTCGGACGTCGTGCGCAACCTCGCCGAGGAGCGCTGGGTGCTTCCGCCGGCCGCGTGGCTGCGCCTCACCCTCGATGTCTTCGACGCGTTCGAGCGGCACGGTGCGACGGTGCTGGCCGAGCCGCTCGGGCCGCGCGGCATCGGGTGGACGCTCGACGGCCGGCTCGTCCTCGCGCCGCTGTGCCTCAACGCCGTGCTCGCCTGGTCCGACGACGTGCGTGACACGTTCATCCTCGGTGCGCCGGAGCACGTCTCGCCCACCGCCGGCCTCGACGAACGGACGCTCGTGTTTCAGCTCGGCGTGGCCACCACCTGGCTCCTCACCGGCTGGCACCCGCTCGAGGCCGAGGCCCAGGGGCACGTGGGCGGCCTGCTGCGGGGCGAGCGCCCCCTCGCGGCGGGGTGGAAGCTCGCCGCCAGCCCAACCCTCGTCACGGTGCTGGAGCGCGCCCTCTCACACGACCCGGCGCATCGCTTCCAGGGGCTGGCGCCCTTCCGTGCCGCCCTCCTCGACGCCGTGGCACCCACGCTCCCGCTGTCGCGTGCGGCCACCATCGGCGTGCTGCAGGCGGTGACACATCGGCTCGTCGATCGCCTCGTGAACGACCTGTGGACCCACGACGCCCTCCTCCCCTCGACGTGGGAAGGCCTGTGGCCCGCGGGCGTTCACCCGCTCGAAGGGCTCTCGGTGCTCGAAGATCGGCTGCTCGAGCACCGCGTCGACAAGCGCAGCCTGTTGCGACGCGCCGAGGTGGGCCATTCGTTGCGCCCGTGGAGGACGCCGCCCGAGCGCGCCGAAGACGAGGCCCACTTCCGGCGCGGTGAGGCGCGGCGGTGGTGGCGCCGGCTCGACTAACCCGCGTGCTCGACGGTGCTCAGCCGTATCACGCCCCGGCGGACGAGGTCGCGCAGCACGAGGGTGACGGTCTCTTGCGGGAGCCCCAGGTGCTGGCTCAGGTCGGACGGCGAGACGTGCTCTTCACACAGCGCGTGGGCGACCTGCCGGTGCACCAGCGGCACCACCCCCGAGTAGAGGCGGTAGAGCTGATCGTTCACCGACACCGCGGCGATGCGCGCCGCGGCGAGCTCGCCGAGATGGAACTGCTCGATGGCGAGGCGCTCCACCACCACCGAGAGGATGCTGCCCGTCGGGTGCCGTTCGAACCCCTCACCGGGCGGCACGGTGCCCGGCTCGAGCGTGAGCACCTCGGGGCGTGATGCGAAGACGAGCCGCAGCGCATCGAGGCCAGCGCAGCGCCCATCGGTGAAGGCGGCCTGGGCCTGCACCAGCCGGCCGTCGACGAACCACAGGCCGAAGCGGGCGGTGGCCACGTCGCCGCGCACCAGCCCCGTCACGTGGTGGCGTTCGAGCAGCGCGAGCGCGCGTCCGAGCCCGACCCGGTCGAGCCCGTCGAGGCGCACCGTCCCGTCGACCGCCCGGCCCTGGAGCCGTCGCTCGAAGGCCACTCGCGGCACCACCAGCTCGCGCACGTTTCGTTCGAGCTCCGCGAGCTTCGTCGTCTTCGGGATCGCCGCGTGCACCCTCGGCCCCGCGCGCAGCAACACCTCGCGGTACTGGTCGTGCGCCGAGTAGAGCAGCACCTGCGTGTCCCACGTGCGCACGTCGTCACGGAGCGCGCCGAGCACGCTCCACCCATCGACGGTGGGCATGTCGAGATCGAGGATGACGACGTCGAAGGCCTGCTGCGCG
>JANRKQ010000236.1:0-32096 GCA_033763395.1 Myxococcaceae bacterium | reverse complement strand
GTCGAGCGACACCGAGCCCGTCGGAATCGCCGCCACGTCCTTCGCCATGGGCTCGTCGTTGCCCAGGCGCATGATGCTGCCCTTGCCGAACTGCCGCTCGACGGCCTGCAGCGCGAGCTCGATTGCCTTTTCCTTCTCCTGGTTCATCGCCATGTCTTTCGTCCCTCTCCCGTGCGGGTTCACCTGAACGCCTGTTTCGTATCAGACTCGCCCCGTCATAGACCAGAGGGCTGACATCCCCATCGACATCTCGCGATTTCAGGCACTTGCAGTCCTTCGAGCCCCATCGAGCCGCTCGACGAGGAAGTCCCGCAGCGCGCGCACGCGGGCCGGCAGGTGACGGCCGGCGGGGTGCACCAGGAAGAGCGGCACCTCGTCGTCGATGGCGCGCTGAAGCACGGGCGTGAGCGCTCCCTGGGCGAAGGAGGCCTCGCAGACGAAGCCGGGCAGCATGGCGATGCCGAGCCCTTCCCGGGCCCACGCGTGGAGCACCTCGAAGTCGTCGGCCGAAAGCCGCGCCTTCACGCGCACCGTCTTCGGCCCCGCGCGGGTGAACAGCCGCCACGCCGCGACGCCATCGGTGGTGCGGTAGCCGAGGCAGACATGCCGGCGCAGGTCATCGACGCTGCGCGGGCGGCCCTGCGTCGAGAGGTAGCCGGGGCTCGCCACCAGGTACCTCCGCGCCGTGCCCACCCGGCGCGCCACCAGCGACGAGTCCGGGAGCGGCCCGGAGCGGATGGCCAGGTCGACGCGCTCCTCGAGGAGGTCGACCACCCGCGTCGTCAACACCAGCTCGACGTGCACCTTCGGAAACGCGCGAGAGAACTCCGTGATGCGCGGCGCGAGGAACCGCTGCGCGAAGTCCGGCACCGCCGTGAGGCGCACGGTGCCCACGGGTTCGTCGAGCGGCTCGACGTCTCCTTCGGCGGCCTCGAGCAGTCGCAGCCCCTCTGCGCAGCGCTCGACATACGCCCTCCCCGCGGGCGTCACCGCCACCTGCCGGCTGGTGCGCTCGAGCAACCGCACGCCCAGGCGCTCCTCGAGGCGCGCCACCATGCGGCTCACCGTCGACTTCTGTAGCCCCAGCGCCCGCGCCGCCGCGGTGAAGCCGCGCTGCCGCACCACCGCCTCGAACACCACCACCTCGTTCCAGTCACGCATGGTTCCCCTCACGCAACGATGAGTTCCATCTGCCCGCATTGTTGCACAGGCGCACCATAGGTACATCTGCGGCGTCTCACCCCATCGAAGGAGTCACCATGGAACCGAAGCGTCCCGTCATCGTCGTCACCGGCGCCACTGGCCAGCAGGGCAGCGCCGTCATCCGCCACCTGCCACGGCACTTCCACGTGCGGGCCGTCACCCGCGACGTCTCGAAGCCGGCCGCGCGGGCCCTCGCGGCGCAGGACGTCGAGGTGGTGTCGGCCGACCTTCTCGACCGCGCCTCGCTCGAGCGTGCCTTCGCGGGCGCCACCGCGCTCTTCGGCGTCACCAACTTCTGGGACGGCATGGCCAGCGGCAAGCCCCTGGGCGCAGATGGAGAGGTTCGGCAGGGGAAGAACCTGGTCGACGCGGCGAAGGCGGCCGGCGTGAAGCACGTCGTCTTCTCGTCCGCTGGGCAGTCGTTCGCGTGGCCGAGCCCCGTGCCCCACGCGCGCTCGAAGCAGGAGGTCGAGCGCTACCTGCTGGACTCGAAGCTGCCCGCCACGGTGCTTCGGCCCGCCTTCTTCATGGAGAACTACAACTCGCCGATGATGGACTTCGGCGCCAAGGCGCGGGAGGGCCGCATCGAGCTGCCGATTCGGGCGCACCAGCGGCTCCAGATGGTGTCGACGGAGGACATCGGCGCCTTCGCCGCGCTCGCCTTCGGGCGCCCGCAGGACTTCGTCGGCGCGGCCTTCGACCTCGCCGGAGACGCGCTCACGCCGGGCGAGGTGGCCGCCGTGTTCTCGAAGGTGCTGGGCAAGCCCGTGGCCTCGGTGGCCGACGAGCGCGCCATTCCCGCCATCAAGCAGTACAGCCAGGAGTTCGGCCTCATGTGGGAGGCCTTCGACTCGCTGGGTGGAGACGCCTTCATTCCCGGGCTGCGCGCGCTGCACCCCGCGCTCGAGTCGCTCGAGACGTTCCTGCGGCGCACGGGCTGGGGGCGGTGAGCCGGGCCCGCCGCGTCGGCCTCGGCGTCGCCTCAGCGCTGGGGCTCGGCCTCTTCGCGGCGAGCTTCGCCTCGTTCGAGGTGCGCGCCGACGTCGTCATCGACGCGCCGCCCGAGGCCGTGTGGGCCGTCGTCGTCGACCTGCCCGGCCACGGCGCGTGGAACCACCAGCTGAAGCACCTCGGCGGCACGGTGGCGGTGGGAGAGCCGGTGCGCCTGAAGCTGTCGGCCGACGGCGCCGAGCCCTACGAGTTCTCCGCCGACGTCACGCACCTCGACGCGCCCACCCACTTCGCCTGGCTCGGCCGCACCGGCCTGCCGCGGGTGTTCGACGGCCACCACCACTTCGAGCTCGAGCGGCTGAGCGATGGAAGGACGAAGCTGGTGAACCGCGAGCGCTACTCGGGCGTGCTGGCGCCGCTGATGGAGCGCCTGCCGATGATGGCCGGCGCCCAGGCCGGCTTCGCCACGATGAACGCCGAGCTCAAACGACACGTCGAGGCACAGCTTCCCAACCATGCGACTCAGCCGCCGTCACCTTAAGGGCAGGCGGCGGGCCTCGGCCCTTCGCCGAAGGTGATGTGGGTGATGGGGTGGCTGCCGACGAACGCGCCAGACGGGAGCTCGTCCCACGCGAGCCCGTCCGTGGAGCGGTAGAACCGCTGGCTCGCGTACCAGACCTGCCAGCCGGCGTTGGCCGCCACCCAGGTGCCCTGGGCGCTGCGCGCGACGGCGCCGATGGCGGGGCCATTGCCGCTGACGGGCATGCCGTTGCGACGCAGCGTGGTGGCGGCCGAGCTCCACGTCATGCCATCGGGGCTGGTGAAGCGCCGGCGCTGCCCGGACACGGAGCCAAAGGTGACGAACTCGGCGCCCGTCCACACGAGGCGGGAGTCGACGTCGCCGCCCAGGGTGTGGGCCGTCCACGTCGAGCCGTTGTCGGTGGAGCGGCACGCCACGCCGTCGCCGCCGAGGATGACGAGCACTCCGTTGCCCGAGGCCACGCCGCCTTCCCACTGAATGTTGGCGCCACACGTCGACGGGTACGTCATGGGCGCGCGCCACGTCATGAGGTTGTCGCTCACCATCGCGGTGTTCGAGTCGGCCACCACGACGTAGACGCCCGCGCCGGTGCCGCCGAAGCCGCCGCGCCGCACGTTCCACACCGACATGCCGTTGGCCATGAGGTTGGCGGTGCCGGCCGACGTCCACATCGCGCCGTCGGAGCGCGACACCTTGCCCGAGCGCGAGGCTGCGAAGAGCGTGCCGTCGGCGCCGGCCACCATGCTGGCGAAGTTGGAGCCGCGGTCCACCACGCTCCACGACACGCCGTCACGGCTCTGCCGGATGACGCCGGGGTCGCCCCACCCCCAGTTGCCGACGAAGCCCGCGCGCGGTGTCCACGTGATGCCGCGCCCCGAGCCGTACTTGTGGTCGCAGTCGGAGCTGCCGCCGTCGGGCGCGCTGGTGAAGCACCGGATGCCGTCGTTGCCCGACTGGTTCGCCACCCAGGTGCGCCCGTCATCGCAGCTGATGGTCGACCGCTCGACGTGCCCGATGGCGACGAAGAGGCCGATGGCGCCAGGAGTCGTGGAGCCTCCCGCCGCGCCGCCGCCCCCGCTGGCTCCGCCTCCGCCTGCGCCGCCGCCCGCGATGCCTCCGCCGCTCGCCCCGCCAGCCGAGGTCCCGCCCGCGACACCTCCGCCACTCCCACCGCCCGCCACTGCGCCTCCCGCGCTCCCGCCCGCGACGCCACCGGCGCCCCCACCGCCCTCGCCGCCCTCGCCGCCACCGGAGCCGCCCGCATCGCCTCCAGCAGACGCACCACCGCCCGCGCTCGAGGTCCCGCCGGCCGAGCCACCACCCGAGGGCGCCTCCGTCACCGTCGCATCGCAACCGACGCCCAGCGCGATGACTCCCAACAACAGCACGGTGCGGTTCATCATTGAGCGGCCTCCAACGTTCACTGCGTTCATGAGCTCAACGGAGCGCGCGATGACTCTTCGTCGAACCGAGCGCCCTGCGTTCAATGCCCCGATGGAACCCGCTGCACCATCACCCCGCATCGAGCCCTCTCTTCGCCTGTTCCGCGTGACGTCCAGGGACGTCTCCCCGTCGTCTCGACTCACACACTCAACAGCGGCAGCCGGTCACCCGTCGCGCTCCACACCGCCTGCGGCCACGCCGTCTGCGCGTTGATGGACTGCCACTGCAGGTTCGCGAAGTTGTAGTCGGGGTAGCCGCCGTTCACCTGCGGGCGCTCCCACTCGGCCTTCGGAATGCCGAACGTCTGCAGCACGGTGCCGAGCCACTGGTGCCACAAGAGGCCGGGCCGCGTGATGATGTTCATCTCGCTGGCGCCCTCGAGGCGCAGGTTCATGTTCCGGTAGTCCACCGCGAGGCCGGTGTTGAAGCGGCCACCCGCGCTCCCGAAGCCCACCACCACGCCGTCGCGGAAGTCGTGCGTGCGGTGGCCGGACTCCTGCGTCCACGTGAGCAGCGAGCGGTCGAGCAGCGTCTGCCCGGTGCCCACGCTCACCGCGTCGAGCTTCGCGGCGAGGTCGACGAACACGTCGCGAAAGAACCTGTTGTACGAATTCCACAGCGTGGCCTGGCGCATGCCATCGGCGGCGTCGGCCTGGTGCGCGACGTCCTGGTGCCAGTCGCCCGCGTAGCTCGACATGTTCGGCCCGACGAGGCCCACCACCACGCGCGTCAGCCCGCAGCCCAGCGCCGCCACCACGAGGTCGTTCATCACGCGGAACCAGGCGGCCTGCTCCGAGGGGTTGCGGGCGAAGGGAGCGTTGTAGATGACGGCGCCCATCGAGGCGTTCGCGTACGGAGGCACGGGAGCCGTCGGCGGGGTGCACGCGCTCATCGAGCCGATGCGGCGCTGCAGCTCGCTGACGCGTTGAATGTGGTCGTCCAGCCGGTCGCGGTCGACGCGCGAGAGCCGGGGGTTGGTGCGCACGCGCCGGTAGTTCTCGAGCACCTTGTCGACGATGGGCGCGCGCTGCTGCATGCCCGTCGACGGAAACAGCCGGCGGAAGAGCGCCTGCGGCGAGTCGGCCTGCGGGGTGATTTCCTGAATGGCGCCCGACTTCGTGTCGGGGTTCTGCCACGCGTACGACATGCGGCCTGACAGCACGAGCACGCGCTCCCGCACGCTGGCGAGGTCCGTGTAGAACGACGGGCTCCACGCCATCACCTGGTCGATGGTGGCGCGCACCGCGTTCTGCTGCGCCACCGAGCCGTCCATGCCATTGGCGTCGTTGCGCGCGAAGTTGCCCAGGTGCCCGCCGGTGTGGTGACCGATGTACCAGGGCACGTCGAAGCCGCGGGCGACGAACATCTTGTTCTTGAGCGCCTCGCTGAAGCGCGCCTCGGAGGCCGTGAGCACCGGCGAGACCCCCGCGTCGCTGCCCGACACCGTGCGCGTGAGCGGGAACGACCGAATCTCACGCCCCGCGTACTGCTGCCGCGTCACGCCCGCGGTGGGCAGCGTGGGGCACATGAAGCGCTCCCAGCAGGCGCCATGGTGCGTACCGAGGTTGATGAAGTTGCGGGCCTCCATCATGCCCTGCGCCTGCGCGTCGCCCGCGCCCAGCAGCGACGGCAGCACCGGAATGGCCACCGTCGCGCCCATGCCCTTGAGCACCCACCGCCGCGACAGCGTCATCGCACGTCCCTCCGCTTGAATGACGGCGCGAGCGCCACCGCCTTGAGCACCTCGGCCATCGGCTTGCCCGACAGCGCGTCGTCCTGCAGCGAGCGCAAGAGACAGCCGTCCTTCACGTCGTCTTCCATGCGCTGGAAGGTGAAGCGGAAGTACTGCCGCGCGAAGCACGTCTGGAACTCGCCTCGGCCCATCAGCTCGTGCACCTGGCCCGCGTGGTCGACCGGCTCGAAGAACCCGGCGACGTTGGGCGCGGTGCGCGTCGAGATGGGCTTCTCGAGCCGCACCATGCCGTCGTCGGAGAAGAGGCGCTGCGTGCTGCGCACCCGGCCCAGCGCGTCGAAGTTCTCGGTGACGAAGCCGAGCGGGTTGAGGAGCCCGATGTGACAGCCGCGGCACGAGCTCATCGGCTGCTCGGTAATCTGCTCGACCGTCTCGCGGGTGGTGAGGTCGGGCGAGAGCGGAATTGGCGTGGCCATGGCGCCCGGGGGCGGCGGCGGAATCTGCGTGCACAGCAGCCCGTTGCGCACGCGGAAGCCCTTCATGACGGGGCGGGTGTTTGCGCTGCCCGAGGCGAGGAAGGCGGCGCGCGTGAGGAGGCCGTGGCGCTCTGGCTGCACGAAGTCAGGCGGCGAGCCGGTGCCGTCCCACGCGGGCTGGCCATAGAGCGCGGCGAGCGCGGGAGAGCGGGCGAAGAACTTCCGGCTGGTGAGCAGCTCGTCGACCGACGCGTTGGTGCGGGCCACGTGGCGCGCCAGCTCGAGCACCTCGGCGTTCATCTCGTCGTGCAGCGTGGCCGAGGGCACGTTGGCGCCGGCGAAGGCGTCGAAGATGGGCGTGCCGATGCGTGTGTTGAGGGGCGGCAGCTCGTCGTTGCGCCACCACTGCGAGAAGAAGTCGTCGAGGGCCTGGTTGGTGCGCGCGTCGGTGAAGAGGCGCTCGACCTGCGCCGCGTAACCGGCCTCGGTGAGCAGCGAGCCGTCCTGGGCCGCGGTGAGGAGCGCGTCGTCGGGCATCGTCTGCCAGAAGTGGAACGACAAGCGGCTGGCGAGCGCGAAGGCATCGAGGGTCGTGGGGCCGGCGGCCATCGGGTCGCCTTCCTCGAAGTGGTAGAGGAACTGCGGCGAGGTGAGCATCAGCCCGATGACGTCGGCGAGCACCGCGGCGTCGACCGGCGTCGTGCCCGCGACCGAGGTGTAGAAGGTGACGTCTTCGGGCGTGACGGGCCGGCGGTGCACGAGGCGTCCGAAGCGGGTGATGAAGTCACGAAGGCACTGGGCGTCGTTGGCGGTGTTGCTGTCGGTGGCGCAGGCGCCGACGAGGGCGGCGCGGCGCGCGTTGGAGGAGGTGAGCTCGCGGCCGGCGGCGGTGGCCACCGCGTAGCTGGTGTCGACGTGGCCCTGCTGGAGCGCCTGGTCGAGCCGCGTGAAGCCGCCGTGCTTCTCGCCGGGCACGCCCACGAGCCGGTCGGCGGGGAACGGAGCGAGGTCGTCGCGGAGCGCCGTGGTGACGGCGGCGCGGTCGGTGGCGCTGAGGCCCGAGCGGGCGATGAGGTCGTTCACCACGTTGAGGTACTGGCGCTGGGTCAGTCGACGGAGCGGCAGCTCGGCCGGCGTGGCCTGCGCGTCACAGGCGAAGCGCGGGACCTCCCAGGTGGGGCCAGGGGTGCCGCCGCCGGTCCCCGAGGTGCTGCCACCGCCGCCGGTCCCCAGGCCCGTCGTGCCACCACCTGTGGATGGAACCACGGGGTCGATCGCGCCGCCCATGATGGAGCCGCTGCACGCCGACACCACCACGGCAGCCAGGGCCAACACCGACGTTCTCATCTCGAGACTCCAGCGCGTGCGGGGAAGCCCCAGCATAACCCGCTCGCTGTGACTGGAAGGCGGCAGGTGGCGAGGGGGTTCGGGTGCCATGCACCCGGTGGGAAACGCGAGGTGGATCAGACGGCTCAGGCGCCTGAAAGCGGCGCTGTTTCAGACACTTCGAGCGGGTGCGCAACCGACCGACGTGCACCTACCCCGTGGCTCGACGTCTTTGCGCCAGGGCGGACCGAAGCACCTCGAGGTCGCGGAGGCGGCTCCGCTGGCCCGCAACCGGGCCACTGACTCGAGCTGCTTTCCCGTCTATACTTTTCGTATCATGACGACGGCCAAGGTCTTCAAGCACGGCAACAGCCAGGCAGTTCGCCTTCCAAAGGAGTTCCGGGTCGAGGGTGACGAGGTCGAAGTCTCGAGGGTTGGCCGAGTCATCATCTTGCGGCCGAAGAAGATCTCGTACGAAGACGCGCTGGCGGCCGTGAGTCGTTTCCAGGGCACCCTGCGTCGCTGGCAGGACCCAGACCAGGAGCGTGACTGGCGATGATCTGGCTGCTCGACACGAACAGCCTCATCTATTTCGCGAACCGCTCGAAGGGCTACGAGGGCATCGCACGCAGGCTCTCGGGGAGATCTCCAGGAGAAGTCCGGATGTCGTCGGTGACGCTCTCGGAACTCGAGTACGGCGTGGAGAACAGCCGTCACCGGGATGAGAACCGCGCCGCACTCGATGACCTCGTCGCGTTGATCAGCGTCGACGCCTATCCGCAATCGGCCGCTCGCTACTACGCCGAGATCAAGGCAGCGCTGAAGTCGCTGGGGAAGCCGACGAAGCCCTACGATCTGCTGATCGGCGCACATGCCCGAGCGCTCGACGCCACCCTCGTCACCAACGACGTCGACGACTTTCGTCACATGCCCGGCCTGAGACTGGTGAACTGGCTTCGACGTTGAGCACCGCGCTCGCAGCGGTCTCGGGTTCCACTCACGTCGCTTTCGAACAGGGCGCTACTCGAGCGTGCTCACGCGCGGAGCGAGGCGCTCCACAAGCGCCTTGAACTGCCCGGCCGAGACCTTGTCCTGCTGCGCCGACAACTCACCCGCCTTCAGCGCAGCTCGACCTGCCGAATGCAGTTCGCCGCGCGGTCGGCCACGTAGAGCGTGTTGGGCGGGCGAAACGCGGCGTGGGTCGGGTGCCAGAAGGTGCCGGGCTCGGAGGCGGTCGACTCGGTGCTCGCGTGCGGAAAGTCGTCGAGGATGGTGCGCTGCACACCCGCCACCGTGCTGACGGTGTTGGTCGCGAAGTCGAGCTCCCGAATGACGTTGTTGTGTGCGTCGACGACGAAGAGGCCGCGCTCGCCGCGCGGGAGCAGGTCGAACGGGAAGCGGTAGCGGCTCTCGGAGGCCGCGCCGTCGACCCACGCGCACTCGGGCGGGAGCGTCGGGCTGATGACCTCACAGAACGTGTTGGTGTCGACCGGCGCCTTGCCGCCCACCGTGGTGATGGTGCGCGCCGCGAGGTCGACCCGCCGCACCGTGAGGCTGTTGGCATCTCCGACGTACAAGCCGCCCCGGCCGTCGAGCGCCAGGCCCGTGGGCTTGTTGAGCGTCGCCTCGTCGGCCGTTCCATCGCGGTACCCAGCGACGCGCGCCTTCCCGATGAGCGTCGTCACGGCGCGGGTCCGCAGGTCCAGCACCCGGAGCGTCTGGTTCGCGCTGTCGGCGACGTAGAGCTGGTCGGCCTCGGCGTCGAGGGCCAGCCCGCCTGACCAGAACATGAAGGGTGAGCTGGTGCCGAAGCGCGCGTCGGGGCCCACGCCGTCGGTGGTGCCCGACTTGCCCGCCGTGCCGAAGGGCGTCGTCACCGCGAGCGTCGAGAGGTCGAGCCGACGAATCGTCCGGTTGCCGGTGTCGGTGAAGTAGAGCGCGTCTTCCCTTTGGTGCAGCACCACCGCGCGCGGCCAACTCAAGAGCGCCGCCGTGCCGTCGATGGCTCCGGCCTTCTCGCCGACGCCAGCGAGGGTCGTCACCTCCATCGAGGCGAGGTCGATTCGTCGCAGCACGTGGTTCGCCGGGTCCGCCACGTAGAGCGCGTTTCGCTTCTGGTCGTAGGCGAGCCCCTCGGGGCCCGCGAAGAGCGCCTCCACGCCCACGCCGTCGCGGTAGCCGTAGCTCTCGGCGTTCTTCCCCGCGATGGTGACGATGGAAGGCCACGACGGCCCCGCCGACGGAACACCGCACGCAGCGAGCAGGACGAAGAGGGACACGCGCATGCCGGCGCAAGTAGGCCACGGCGCCCTCGAGAACCAGCCGGTGACCCCTCGGATTCAGAGCGCCTCCCAGGCCGCCCTGAAACGAGATGGTTGCAGGCCCTCGAGTCCCCGCGCCGCGCCCCACCCTTCGGTTTCTTGCGCGCTCGCCCCGGTTGGCGCCTGATGCCCCCGTGAGAGCCCCGCTGTTGGTGGGACTGATGACGATGGCGTGCGCGGCGCCGACGACGCTGAGCCGGGCGCGCGCGCTCGAGGCCGATGGAGCCGCGTGCGACCGCTTCTCGACCTTCGAACCCAGGCTGGCGAAGGCGCGCGAGGCGTTGCCGTACGAAGCCAGCGGCGCGGAGCTGGTGCCGGCGAGTCAGGCCTTGAGCGCCGCCCGGCAGGCGTGCGCGCGCGTCACCGTCGACCGGCTCCTCGAGCTCCAGCAGCGGGAAGGGCGTGCCGCGGCCGCCACCGAGGTGCAGGCGCTGACGAGGGCCTTCGGCGCGGCGCCGACGCTCGAGCGGCTCGCGGCGCGGTGGGGCCCCGGCGCCGACCAGTTCGCGCCCGACGTGAGCTCGGCGGCATACGTGCCCGGGCCGACCCCCGAACAGCCCGCGCCGACGGTGCCCGACGACCCGCGCGGCGATGAGCGGCCGACGCTCCCCTCGGCTGCCGAGACGGGGCGGGGCGCCGAGTGCCTTCGACGAAGCACGGCCGATGCGGCCTCCTGCCTCGGCGACTGGAACCGCGATGGCGCCGACCAGCTTGAGCTCGACGCGGTGCTGAAGGCCTTCGTCACGCGGGTCGAAGCCGAGCTGCAGCCGCGCTCCGATGCACTGCGCGCCGAGCACCTGGGGCAGGTCTTCTCGGGGCTGGGCCTCTCGTCCGACCGCCCGGCCCTCACGCCGCTCGTCCGCGCCCTCGAGCAGCTCGCGGGCCGGGTGTTGCCGCAGGCCGAGCAGCTGGCGAGCGCGGGCCTCGTGGAGCGGGCCGCCACCCTCGCCCGACCCTTTCTCTTCGTCGACGTCACGCGCCGACGCGCCGAGCCCCTCTGCCGGTCGGCCGCGCGCAAACACCATCAGCTCGCCGCCGACGCCGGGCCCCGCCCTCTCGCCCGCGCCGTCCACCTGTCGCTCGCCGCGCACTTCGTCGGAGAGCGCCTCCCGCTGCCTCCGCTCGAGCCCGGCCGTTGGGACACCGTGCGGTGGGACTGCCCCACGCCGAAGCCCACCATGCCGACGCTCCCGGCCGGCGCCGCCGGGCGCGTGGTGGCCTTCTGCCGCAAGACGGCGGGCACCGCGCACGCGACCCAGGCGAAGGACGCGGCGATGCGCACGTTCGAGTTCGAGTCGTCGCTCCAGCGCCTCGAGGTGCGGGCCGACGTGACGGTGACGTGCGGCGGCCAGGTGACGACGAAGCGGCTCGAGGCGAGCGACGTGCTGCTCGACCTGCCAGCGCCCGAGAGCCGGCCCGGGCCGCTCGATGGTCCGCTGACGCAGCTGGTGCGCGAGGTGACGGCGAGCTGCCGCCAGGCGGGAGAAGCCGACGTCGACGCCGAGTGCCGCCGGCTCTCGGGTGACCCGCTCGACGTGACGCAGGCCTTCGCGCGTCAGGCGCAGCGGCTGGGCGCGTGGCCCGAGTGCTTCGTGCGCTGGTTCCGGACGACGTACGACGTGCCGCCGCCACCGCTCTCGCCCGGCCGGTGAGGCGCCTTCCCTCAGTCGCGCCACTCGACGTCGAACACCGCGCCCGCCGCGTCGTGACTGCGCAGCGACACCTTCACGTCCTTGCCGCCAGCGACCCCCAGCGTGCCGGCGACGAGGCCGACGTACCAGCTCGGGTGCGTGACGTCGTTGCACCACAGCTCGGAGCGACCCGGCCCGTGGTGCGTCACCTTCGTCTCGGAGTAGTTGTTGGCCGTGCGGAACTGCTTGGCGAGCCGCTCGAGGGTGCGCCGCGGGCCGATGAGGCGGATCGCCGTCTTGAGCGCGCGCCCCACCATCGTCTCGCCGTAGCCCTCGACGTAGCGGTGCCCCAGCGCGACCAGCGCCTCGGCGTCCGACTTCCCCGGAGAGAGCCGCCGCGCGCCCACCACCAGCGCGTTGCGCAGCACGTCCACCGGGTAGGCCGGCAGCAGGGGCTTCGTCGGGTCGACGCCGAGCGCCTGGAGCTCTTCCGTCAGCGCTGAGTCGAGCACCGGCCGCACCGCGCGCAGGTAGCCCTCGATGCTGTGGCTGAAGACGAGCTTCTCCATGCGCGCGCGGAAGACTCGCACATCGCCCCACCGGGCCGAGGCAGAAAGCGCCCTCGCTCGTCGGCCAGCGCCCGGAGTACATCGGCGGCATGCGTCGGCTCGCGTCGTGGATGATGGTGGGGCTCCTCTTCGGCGGTCTGCTGTCTTCGGCACCCGCGTGCGTGCCCTTGTGCACTCCCGGAGCCGAGCAGGCCTGCACCTGCAACACCGGCGCGATGGGCTCGCAGCTGTGCCGTTCCGACGGCTACTTCGACCCCTGCCGTTGCGCGCCGGGCTTTGGAACGGGCGGTAGTTTCGCGGGCGGGTTCGCAGCGGCGGGTGGGTTCTCGTCAGCAGGTGGGTTCGCGTCGGCGGGTGGTTCGTTCGGCTTTGGGGGCGGTGGCAACCCCGGCTTCGCGGGCGGCGCGCCCACCCTGACGATGCCGCCCACCTACACGGTGGTGGTGGGGCAGCCGCTGACGCTCTCCATCGAGGTGATGAGCACCCCGACGAGCTGGAGCTGGACCGTCACTGGCCCCGACGGCGGCGCCGAGGCTGTGACGGCACCGTCGACTGACACACCGTCTTTCACCCCGCGGGCGCCCGGCACCTATCGGGTCGACGTCACCGCGGCCAACTCAAACGGCCAGGCGTCGACCAACTTTCCGCTCGTCGCCGTCGAGGCGCGGGTGCTGCCCTTCACCCCCACGGCCGTCGCGCACCACCGCGAAACACACCGGCTGGCGCTCGGCCGCGACTCACCGCCGGGCATCGAACTCTACGACGTCCGTACGGGCCAGGCGGTCACCGTGCCCCTCATGCGAATTCCACTGGCGCTCGCCTTCTCGCCCGATGGTGCCCAGCTGGTGGCAGGTCAGGTGTCGCAGGTGCAGGTGGTGTCGTTCGTGAGTGGAGCAGCGCCGACCGTCGTCAGCTGGCCCATCGCCTCGACGGCCGAGTCCCTCGGGGTGGGAACCTCGCATGCGTACTGGACGACGATGAGCGGCAGTGGCGGCCTGGGGCGCCTCGACCTCCGCAGTGGCGCAGTCGAGGGCTTCATGAATGGCCGTTCGGCCCAGCACCTGCGGCTCCACCCCGATGAAGAGCGCCTCTACGTGCTGGAGGCCCGATTCTCGTCGACGGTGACACGCATCGACCTGTACCCCGATGGTGGGTCCTTCGGCTCACTCAACCGGTTCGAGTCATCCCAGAGCGGCCTCGACTGCAGCGAACTCTGGATGACGCGGGACTCGACCCAGCTGGTGACGGGGTGCGGCTCGCTCTACCGGCTCTCCGCGCTCGTCGCGAGCGACCTCACGGCGGGCGGGAGGCTGCCTCAGGCCACCTACCGGGGGCTCGACGAGGCCGACGACGGCGGCACCTTCGTGGCGCTCCAACAGCCCCTGGACCGCTTCAATACCGGGCCCGGGCTGCCGGTCCTCATCCGTGCGCGCCGCGACACGCTCCTCCAGTCGTCCGTGCGCGCGCTGCCCTCGCGCATGACGACCCTCTCCGGCACCCTCGTGGGCCGCCACGTCTTCGTCGACGACACCAACACCGCGCACGTCCTCCTCGTCGCGGGCCCGGGGCTCCCGACGCCGAGGACGGTGTGGGTGACGCTGCCGATGGGAGGCCGGTGATGCTGAC
Organism: Myxococcaceae bacterium; assembly: GCA_033763395.1. GTDB lineage: Bacteria > Myxococcota > Myxococcia > Myxococcales > Myxococcaceae > Xiheimicrobium. The sequence goes on along the minus strand of JANRKQ010000236.1, from coordinate 18,316 downwards.
CCTCGTCGTGAGCCTCTGCCTGGCCGCCGAGCCGGTGGCCGCCCCCCCGCCTGGCGTCACCGTGGACGACGTCATCACCCCGTCAACAGCCACGTCGCAGGCGCGGCGCGACGACGCCGACGGCTCCATCGGTGACGGGCCAGAACAACCACGGGCCCCGCAGACACCAGACGCTCCCTCCGCCGTTGAACCCGCGCTACCTGGCAGCGCCGTCGCGGAGCCAGCCAGGCCCACGGCGACCCCGAACCAGACGCCTGACCCGCGCAAGGTCGACGCGCCCTCGCGCTCCGCCTCCGGCACCGAGGGACTGGCCCAGACCCCGCCCCCTCCAGCGCCGGTGGATGCTGCCACGCGGCTGTCCGGGGCCCTCGGCCTGGGCACCTTCGGGAGTGCCGAGAGCGTGGCGGTGCAGTCGGCCTTCGGCGCTTTCATGCCCATTGTCACTCGAACGCTCGTGCCTTTCGTCGGCGCACGCTACTGGACCCCCTTCGGAGGCCCGGTGGTGCGACGCGTCGGCGTCGAGCTGGCGGGCGGCTTCAGCGTCGGTGGCGCCTCGACCGACGTGGTCGGCAATGGCATGGCAGTCATTCAGCAAGCGCCGACGATTCGGGCGTTCGCGGTGCACGGCGCGCTGCCCATCGCGCTCGTGAGCACGCCCCACTTCCTCGGCCACCTCGCACCCGAGGTGCGGCACCTCGTCGTCGAGCCCAACACCACGCCGAGCTCACCGTTGGTGCCGACGACGCCGGGGCCAGCCCAGCGCCCCATCGGCAGCTCGGTGACGGACCTCTCCGTGCGGGTCGCGGGCGAGCTCTTCTTCGGCTTCATCCAGGTGCCGCGGCTGTCGCTCGAGTTTTCGCTGCGGCTGGGCGCCCGGCTCATCGCGACCCGCCAGCTCGATGGCACCGGCTCGGGCGTGTTGACGAACTCGTTCACCTTCCAGGTGCCACTGCCGACCGACCTGCTCAGCTTCCTCACCTCGACGGTCGCCCTGAAGTACTACCTGTAGTGGGTCACTTGATGATGGTGACGACCTGCGTGCCGGTGGCCACCAGGCGGCCGTCGGTGCTCCACAGCTCGCGGGTCTCGACCGAATAGCCGTGACGTGACACGAGCCCACGGCCGACGTGGAGCCACGGCTCGTCCCCGGGCAGCTCACTCACCGGGGTGTGCAGCTCGGCGGTGTACGTCATCGTCGCGGCGGGGCGCATGCTGTCGAAGCGGCACAGCGCGGCCAGCCACCACGCGTCGACGAGGCAGGCCACGTACGCCGCGTCACGCCGCGCGCACGGCACCCGCGGGCGGATGTAGCCGAACGGGTCATCGCTCGAGCCCGAGTACGGCACGGCGCCGACGGGCCTGAACTCGAACTGCTTCGTGAACTCCGGCGCGAAGGGGTTGTCGGGGTCCATCGGCTCGACGTCGCGCCACGGCGGCGCCGGCGGCGGGCGCAGCGTGTTCCACTCGAGGTCGACCGGCCGGTCGGAGGCGAAGACGCCCACGACGTGCGTCATCACCGTGCCGTTCTGCTCGAGGTCGGCGGCGAGCGTCGTCACGGTGGCGCTGCTCCGCAGGAGCCTGATGCGAAGGAGCGCCTCTCCCGGCTGCGGCGCGCCGAGGAGCTGCGCCGAGACGGTCCGCAGCCGCCGGGCCGGGTCCGTCACCCGCGCCTCGAGCGAGCGCACGCAGGCGCCGACGACGAGGCCTCCGAAGGTGGCCTTGCCCTGGCCAAACCCCTGGGCCACGTCGAGCACGTCGAGGCCGTCGTCTTCACGCCGGGCGGTGAGCACCTCATCGAGGGAGCGCGTCATGCGGGCGCAGCTAGCACACCGCGGCCTGCACAGGCTCAGGTGCTCAGGTCGGTCTCGTCCCACGGGACGCCGGGCGAGAGCGCCCAGGTGAGCGCGTGCCGCCGCTCGTGCACCACGCCCCCATCGAAGACGGGATGAAAGGCGGCCGGGACGGTGGCGTACCCGAGCTGGGCCGAGCGCACGTCGTTGTGCGCGCAATAGAAGAGGTCTTCGAGCTGAATGAGGTCGCTCAGCGGGCGTGCGGCGGCGTGGTGAATCCACGCCGTGGCGGAGTCTCCGCGGGGCGCGCCGAAGGCCATCAAGGCGCCAATCGTCGGCCCCTGATCATGCCGTCCGAGAAGCCGGGCTCGTCGGGGAACCCGAGCACCCACGCGAGCGGCCACAGGTTCTCGAGCCGCCAGCCGATGCCGTTGCCGTACCGCGCGTGCACGTCGTCTCGGCGATGCCGCACGATGGCGGCCTCGGTCTCGGTGAGGGCATCGAAGACACCATCGCTCTCGAGCAGCGCGTTCACCTCGTCATCGGTGACCGCCGGGGCCGAGACCCACATGAACCGGGCGCGGAGCGCCACGACCCGCCTCGCAATCTCCACGGTCGGGCGGAGCGCCGCCTCGGTCGGTTGTGGCAACCCATACGGCGTGCCGAAGCCCGCGGCGCTCAGTCGGCGACAGCTCTCGCGGCGCACCTCGGGCCAGCGCAGCCGCGCCGCGTTCGCCGGGTCCGACAACCCTCCGTCGGCACGCACGACCGGGTGTGGCGGCGCTGGGCGTGGCAACCGGGCGCGTGGGTCGGCTGGCGCCCGGGTCCCACAGGCGACGCGGCCCGACGGGTCGACCAGCGCGCCGGGCACGAAGATGAGCCCGTCGAGCGCGGTGGCGATGGCCTGTACGACGCCGTGCCCACCACCACCTCGACGGAGACACCGGGCAGCGCCCGCAGCGCACCCACGACCGCGGTGGGCATTGCCGCGCTCGAGAAGACGTTGAAGTGCTTCATGCGGAAGACTCGAGCACAGGGCCGGTTGGCCTGCATGCCGCTCGTCAGGCACGACAGCCACCGGCCGTCGCCCCCTGCCGTATGACTCCCCGTCGGGCCATCGTCGTCGCCACGCAGCGCTGCGAGGTCCTCCTCGCAGCCCTGGTGCGCTGAGCGCGCGGCCCGTCACGTCCTGGTGACGTCGGCCGGCCATCGCTCGCGCGCTCGGCGCTGACGCTCCCGCCCACACGCGGCCCGCGGCTTCACGTCGCGCGGCTGCTTCCTGTCCCTCACCACTTTCGCCGCGCACCTGCGCGGCGCCTGGAGTCCTCCATGACCACCCCTCTTCACCGAAGCCGTCTCTTTGGCGTGCTGGCCCACGTCGACGCGGGCAAGACCACCGTGAGCGAGCGCATGTTGTTCGCGAGCGGCCGCATTCATCGCCTCGGCGAGGTCCACCAGGGCACCGCCACGCTCGACCACACCTCGGAAGAGAAGAAGCACGGCATCACCATCTCCGCCGCGGCCTCGAGCTTCACCTGGCAGCCTCAAGGCCTCGAGCCCCACCACCTCACCCTCATCGACACGCCCGGGCACGTCGACTTCGCCATCGAGGTCGAGCGCTCGTTGCGCGTGCTCGACGGCGCCGTGGTGGTGCTGGACGCGTCGAAGGGCGTCGAACCGCAGACCGAGAGCGTGTGGCGGCACGTCACGCGCGCGGGCGTGCCCCGCCTCGTCTTCGTCAACAAGCTCGACGCTCCCGGCGCGTCGGTGGAGCGGTGCCTCGACGACCTGCGCCAGCGCTTCGGCGTCAGGCCCGTGCTGCTCCAGACAGTGCTGGACGATGGCTCGCTCGTCGACCTCGTCTCGCGGCAGCGCTTCGCCTTCACCCCCGACGGCACCGCGCAGGGGCTGCCAGTGCTTGACGTGGGCACGATGTCGACGCTGCGCGAACGGTTGGTCGAGGCAGTGGCCGAGCACGACGACGCCGTCCTCCAGGGCTGGTCGGCCGATGAAGACGTGTCGGTCGAGCAGCTCCGCTCGGGGCTTCGTCGCGCGACCCTCAGCCACCAGCTGGTGCCGGTGCTGTGCGGCGCGGCGCTGAAGAACCGCGGCGTGCCGCTCGTGCTCGACGCCATCGTCCACTACCTGCCGTCTCCACTCGAGCGCGTGCTCCCCGAAGGCCTTCGGGCCGACCTGGAGCGCGGGGCGTGTGGCTTCGTCTTCAAGACCGAGGTCGACCCGCACCTGGGCAGCCTCGCGTGGACCCGGCTCTTCCAGGGCGTCGTGGAGCCCTCAGACGCGCTCGTCGTGCGCCCGGCGAACCGTCGGGAGCGCGTCGCCCGCGTGCTGGGGCTCCATGCCGGCCAGTTCGAGCCCATGCGTCGACTGGGCCCCGGCGGCATCGCGGCGCTGGTGGGCCTCAAGTCGGCGAAGACGGGTGACACCGTGTGCGCACCAGAGGTCGAGGTCACCCTCGAGCCGCTGGTGACGGCCGAGCCCGTCGTCGAGCTCGCGCTCACGGCGAAGTCGTCGGAGCAGCAGACGAAGCTGGGCGAGGCCCTGCGGCGGGCGTGTCTGGAAGACCCGTCGCTCTCGGTGCGCGTGGACGTCGAGACGGGCCAGACGGTGCTGTGCGGCGTCGGAGAGCTGCACCTCTCCATCTGGCTCGAGAAGCTCGCGCGGCGCGACGGGCTCGAGGTGAAGGCCTCGGCGCCGGCCGTCTCCGTCCGGGACACGGTCTCGGGCGACGCGACGGTGACGTACCGCCACGTGCGGCAGAACAGCGGGCCGGGCCAGTTCGCGGTCGTCACGGTGCAGGTCACGCCGAGACCGCGGGCGAGCGGCTTCCACTTCGTCTCGCGGGTCGAGGGCGGCGCGGTGCCGGCCGAGTTCATTCCCGCGGTCGAGCGGGGCGCACGCAACGCGCTCTCGAGGGGCGTTCGCGAGGGCGCGCCCGTCATCGACGTCGAGGTGACGTTGCTCGACGGCGAGGTCCACGTGGCCGACTCGAGCGCGCTCGCGTTCGAGGTGGCCGGCTCGCTCGCCGTGCAGCAGGCGGTGGCGCAGGCCGGGCTGGTGCGGCTGGAGCCGGTGGCGGCGGTGGAGGTGTCGGTGCCCGAGTCGCACCTGGGCGCGGCGCTCGGCGAGGTCGCGCTCCGGCGCGGCAAGGTGCAGGGCCTGGCGCAGGTGGGCGAGGGGCAGGTCATCAGCGCGCGCATGCCGGTGGCGAAGACGTTCGGGTTCGTCACCAGCCTGCGCAGCCGCACCGAAGGCCGGGGCGTCGTCAGCATGACGTTCTCGGGCTTCGAGCCGGCCCAGGGCTGACGCGGCTGACAGGACCGCCGGAGGAAGCGCGTCTCCGGGCGGTCGTGTCTGCAGGACCCTTGCGCCAGGTTGCCCGGCGAAGGTGTCGATTGAGCAACGTCGACGGACCCACCCCCTCGCGCGAGAGGTGCCGTTCGCGCTTGAGTGCAGTCGTGCGTCTGGTGTCGCTCCTCACCGTGCTGCTGGCAGGCCTCGTCCAGGCGCAGGTGATGTGTCTGTCAGGCTCGCAGTCCTGCCCGTGCACGGGCGGTACGTTCTGCGAGTGCACGACGCCGTGTTCGCTGGGCTGCCTTCAGTCGGGCTGTGACCTTCGGTGTGACAGGACGTCTCCCTGCCTCTTCTCGCTCGGCGGTGGTGGCCGCATGCGCTGCCGGGACGTGGCGAACTGCACCGCCACGGCTGGAGCCAACGCGCGGCTCGAGTGCCGCTCCAGCGCCTCGTGCCGCTTCGACGCGGGCAGCGACTCGTCCCTCGAGTGCGAGCAGTCTGGGTGCACCGGCGTGCTGGGCGCCCGCAGCACCGGCATCGCCACCAACAGCGCGCTGTCCGTGTCCATGGGGCCGAACGGGGTCCTCTCGTGCAGCGGCGGCGCCTGCGTGGCGGCGCTCGGCGCGAACAGCCGCGTCTCGTGCACCTCGACGATGTCGTGCGTGATGACGGTCGGCGCGGGAAGCACCGTCTCGTGCGCGCCAAGCTGCGCGGTCGAGTGCCTCGGCGATTGCGACGTCACGGCGGCTCCCTGCTCGGCCACGTGCCGGGGAGGCGCGCTGGTGACGCTCGACGCGGGCATGTGCGGGTGCCGGAGCCAGGACGCCGGGGTCCGCGCAGACGGGGGGACCGACGGAGGAGTCGCGACTGGACCGGCTGATGGAGGTGTCGACGCTGGGCCTTCAGGCGGCGACGCCGGCGCAGCACCCGACGCGGGCATCGACGCGGGGCTGCAGAGCGGCCCCGGAGACGGCGGCGGCGTGCCGGACGCGGGCGTCGACGCGGGAACACCGAGCGGACCTGGCGATGGTGGAAGCGACCTCGACGCCGGGCCAATGAACGGCCCCGGAGATGGCGGCGGCACCTTCGATGCCGGCGCGACGTTCGATGGGGGCTCCACACCCGACGCCGGCCTGTCGCCCCGCCTCGACGAGGGCCGCTTCGCCGTGGGCTGCGACGCTGCGACAGGCCTGTCCGCGCTGGTGGGCGCCGTCGTGCTGCTGGCCGTGCGCCGCCGCCGACATTCGCGCTGAACCACCAGGCGGAGTCGAGGACCCCCAGCGCTCCCGGCCTCACCAGACGCGCGGCACGAGCAGCCGCTCTGACGAGTTCGCAGGTGCCACGAGCAACCAGTCGTGCAGCACGGCGACGACGCGACGAGGCGCCTCTCCAGCGGCGAGGTCGGGCCCCAATCGCACCCGGTGAAACTCGAGCCCGTTCGTCCCAGCCGTCATCAACAGCACGGCGGGTGACTGCGGCCGATTCAGGTTCACGAAGCCCGGCTCGAGCACCACGGGCACCTCAGCGGTCCACGCCTGGCCGAGGCCGGCGAACGACCTCGCCCGCCACGCCCTGCCTTCGAACACCCACGCGGAGCCCTGCTGGCCCGCGACATGCCATCGCTCGGCCACGCTCGTTCGCACGATGGGGCCTTCGCCGCTCACGCCCTCGAGCGTTCGAAACGTCTCGCAGCGGTCGGCCTCGTCACACACCTCGGTGGGCTGCTCTCCACCGCCCAGCACCCGGCGGCCCACCGGGAGCTCGAGCGGCGTGCGGGACGCGTCGTGCACCGCGACCCGGCTCACGGCGCCGTTCGTGACGACCTCGAAGGTCTGGCGCCCGCGGACGACGGCCCGGTTGCGATCGGCGAACGCCACACGCCCCCAGCTGCTCTCGAGGTTGAGCGCATGCGTTCGAACGAGCGCCGGCCCCGAATCGTCCCAGCGGCTCACCGTCACCCCCGCGTCGGCGCGCTCCACGACCCACATCACGTCATCAACCGCGGCCGCCGACTCGAAGCGATCGAACGTCAACGACTCGAGCCGCCCGCCATCGCGAAAGACGAGCCCCTTCGCGGACGACCAGGCCTCCACGGGTGATGGCGAGATTGCGGCCGTCGAGCCCCGAAAGCCGGGTGGGCAGCGGCAGCGCGCCCGGGGCGTGCTCGTAGGCGACAGGAATGGACCGCTCCTGGGGCGGGCTCGACTCGTCGCGCTGGGCAGTCAGTCGATGCACCCCGTTCCAGAGGGGGGTGAAGCGCACAGTGACGGTCACGACGCCAAACGCGCTCTCCGAGACGCGCTCCGGCTCGAGGAATTGAACGATGCCGGTGGGGGCTTCGAGGCGAATGGGCGGTGGCAGGCCCGAGGGGCACCCTTCACCCGGAAGGTCGAGCCTGAGCACGAGGGGCTGTCCCACCACCCCCACGTCCTGTGGCCCGAACAGGGCGAGACCAAAATCGTCGACGACGAAGCCACCCTGCGCACAGGCCGCACCAGCATCTGAGCCCGGCGAGAGCGCTCCGCACGCGGCCCCACACAGCAGCGCACCCCACAGCCATGGCCTTCGCATGCGTTGGTGATGGCGACGAACGGGCGGACCGCCAAGCCGGGAGCACCCCTCCACTCGGTGGATGTCTCGAGACGCTGGCACCGGTAGAGCGCCCTCCATGTCGCCGCCCCGCCCGCCCGCGCACCCTGCCGTCACCGAGGCCCAGTCGAAGTACCACGCCGACCTCGTGGAAGAGGTCGCGGCGGCCGTGGCGAAGCACGACGTGGTGGTGGTGGGCGTGTCGGGCCTGCAGCCGGGCAAGCGCGCGCGCAAGCTCCTCGACGAGCAGCAGGTGCCCTACCGCTACCTCGAGTACGGGAGCTACCTGTCGGGCTGGCGGCGACGGTTGGCGCTCAAGCTGTGGGTCGGCTGGCCGACGTTCCCCCACGTGTTCGTGAAGGGCACCTTCATCGGCGGCGCGAGCGACCTCGGCCGCCTCATCGCATCAGGCGAGCTGAAGTCGATGCTCGGCCGCTGAAGTCACTGGTCGGACTTGTAGAAGTCGAGCGGCAGGTCTTTGACCTCTTTCTCGAGCCAGCCGAGCGCCTCGGCCTCGGTGCCCACCAGGCGAACGAAGGTCGAGCGGCTGACGCGCAGCACGAACCCCAGCGTCACCCGCACCGCCGTGTTCGACACCACGATGGCGCACTTGGGCGTCGTCTTACGCGTGCTGCCCTCGCCGATGGTGCCCAGGTTGCGTCGGGCCTCGGGCGAGAACGACGAGCCGGGGACGATGAACGAGATGATGGGCATGCCCTCGTACGGAGCCCCCGCGCCGACCACCTTGCGCAGCGCGAACGCCTCGTCGCCCGTGGCAATCCCAGACGTCAGAATATACACATATTCGTGACCGGTCGGCAGCTTCCTGATTTCCCACGTAATTGGCATGTGTGTTCACCCGTGAATGGGCTTCACGCCCAGCTCTGCGAAGATGACCTTCAGCGCGTCGCTCATTCTGCGAAGGGTCCTGATTCGAGACGTGTCGATGCCGAGCTGGGCGATGGTCTGGGCGATGGCAGGGCTGATGCCGGTGAGGAAGCACGTGGCCCCCACGAGCCGCACCGCCTCGCTCATACGAATGAAGCTGTCGGCCGTGCGGGTGTCGACGACCGAGACGCCAGTGATGTCGATGACGACGTACTCGGCCTGCTCGCTCCCCACCCGGCTCAGGAGCGCCTCGGTCATCTCGGAGCCCCGAATGGTGTCGACGTTGCCGATGACCGGCAGCGTCAGCACCCCGTCCCACACCGAGATGATGGGGGTCGAGAGCTCGCGGAGCGCCTGCTCGGCGCGGTTGGCGATCTCTTCGTTCTTCTTCTCGATCTCGGCGATGTAGGCGGTCCGCGCGGCGTCGGCGGCCTCGAGGTCTTCGACCATGATGTTGAGCCCGAGCTCGACGTGGAGGAACTGGTCCTCGACGGGCTCGGCCGGCAGGTCGATGCGATGCTGGTACTCCTTGCAGGCGGCCCGAGCCAGCACTTCGACGACGCGTTCGATTCGTTCGGGGTCGATGTCCATGGGTCCTTTCACCTCAGCGAAGACGGCGCGATTCCAGTTCCTTGGGGTGGCCTGCTGCTCTCCGCCACGGCGTCACGACGCGGCTCCTTCCACGTCGATGACGACGAGCGAGGCGTCATCGGTCTCGCGGCCCGCGTCCTTCATCAGCGCGTCGGCGACGGCCACGGCGGGCTTGCGGCCCAGCTGGGTGATGAGCGCTACGGCGGCCCTGGCGTTGATGCCGTCAGAGGCGAGCACCCAGCGCTGGCCGTGTCGGAGCGGCAGGTCGAAGGCGCGGAACCGATAGGCAGCTCCGCCCAGCGTGCCGGTCATGCTCACCGGGCGGTTCACGTCGGGGGGCGTGAAGATCTCGACGTTGCCCACGCCCGCGAACGAGAACGAGGCCGCCTGCGCCAACACCCCCGCCATGACGACCCCGCGGCGGCGGACCAACGAGCGGTGAACGGCGTCGAACACGGTCTCGAGCGCCTGGCCCGCCGACGCACGAATGGCGACCTCGGCGGCGCGCGCGCTCTCTTCGGCGTCCGGCCCGTGCCCGAGCGCGTCGATGACCGCGATGAAGTGCCACCCCGGCGCCTGCGCCTCGACCACGGCGTCTCCGCACGACGAGAGCCCTGCCATGGGCCGCACACGGCGCTCGAGGCGGAGCCGCAACACGCTCATGGCTTCTTCGCCGCCTTCGAGCCCTTGATGCGGGTGCCCTGCCCCGCGTTCGTCTCGATGTGGAGCTGGTCGAGCAGGGCCTTGACGCCCAGCAGGCCGCGCCCGAGCCCCGTGCGGGAGCGGTAACCACCCGACAGAATGAGGTCGAGCTGCGGAATGCCCGGGCCGTGGTCTTCGGCGACGACGGTGAAGACCACCCGGTTAGGCTCCTCGGCCAGCTTCAGGGTCAGGTCTCCTCCCGAAGCGTACATGTACATGTTTCGCGCGAGCTCGGAGACGGCGGTCGCGAGCCGAACGCACTCGGTGGGTGAGAAGTACCCCTTGACGAGGAACTGCGTCGCCCGCTGCGCCGAGAGCACGTCGGTGTCGGTGAGGATCTTCAGGTGCTGCTCGTTGGGTCTGGCGAGACCTCCGAGGGTGACGGTGTCGCGCAGCACCTTCAATGGCAGTGACTGGCCCCCGGGCGTGTACAGCTTTCCAGCCGTGTCGAGCTGCACCAGCAGCTCGCGCACCTCGCACACGTCGAGCGAGCCGACGGGCGAGTTGACGAAGGCCGGAGAGGTCTTGAGGACCCGCTCCGCGTTGCGGCCCAGAATGCCCTTGAGGACGGGGGTGAGGCTGTCGAGCACGCTCGGCATGGCGCTATTCGGTCTCGACGATGCGGATCTTCAGCTTCGACAGCGCCCGCTCGAGGGTCAGCGCGGTCTCGACCTGCCTGAGGTCGACCCCGAGCTCGATGAGCGTCATGGCCACCGCGGGGCGAATGCCCACCAGCACGGCCTTGACCCCGAACTGGGTGGCGATGCTCGCAGTCTCACCGAGGATCTTCGCCGCGAAGCTGTCGATGAGGCTCAAGGCCGACACGTCGATGACCAGCCCCCGCACCCCGTTGGCCTTCGACAACCTGAGGCTGACGGTCTCCTGGAGGAAGCGGGCCTGCGAGTCGCTCAGCTCTCCGGGAACGCTGACGAAGACCGACGGCCCCAACCGCATCACTGGAATGAAGTTCTCGGCCTGGTTCAGAGACGACCCCTCATGGTGGCTGATCAACGACTTGGCCGACACTCAAGCCCAGTGGGTGCCGATGTCAACAAGTCGGCCGCCCTGCTGAATGCGCGCTCGAACCGCCGAAAGGTGGGCGCACCGCGCACCGACGCCCCGAAATCGCGAGGGGTGGCTGCCGGTCAGACATCTTTATACATGTCGCGCACAGCTCTGACATCGTCGACTTGTGACCCTGTTCACTCCTGTGGTCACCTTTGACCCGTCGCCAGCAATCATGCTGGCGGTGCATGAGGGGTCTTCCTTGATTCGAGCCTTGTTGTCAGCCGCTGTGGTGTCTGTGTTGTGGGGGTGTGCACCCGAGGATGTTTCGCCAGCCGAGGCGGGCCAGCGCAATGACTTGCAGGTCTCACAGGTGCAGCAGGCCTGTGAGGACGACGACGATGACGACGAGAACAACCAGTGGACACGCTTCGGAGCGAACGACTCGAACAGCCACTCGAACAAGCCCCGGTCGCGGAGCCGCTTCACCTCGTTCCTCCCGCAGTGGGCCACGGCCCCGCAGGCGTCCATCACTGGCCAGCCGGTGAGCGACGGACGGAACGTGTACGTCGGCGACTACGCCTCGACGGTCACCGCGCGCAGCCTGTCAACCGGCGCCATCGTGTGGCAGCGCACCCTGCCCGGCGGCCTGCCCCCGTTCCAGCCGGCGCGCGTGCAGAGCACCCTGCTGGTCGCCGACGGCGCGGTCTACGCCACCGAGTACTTCAGCACGACGCTCACCAAGATGAACGCGGCGACCGGCGCCATCATCTGGACGCGCACGCTCGCGACCAGCCCCTTCCACCGCGCCACGGGAAGCCCGGCGTACGCGAAGTGGCGTGGGCGCAAGCTGATCATCCACGGGCTCGATGCCGACGAGAACCTCGCGTACCTGCGCGACGCCACGGGCGCCATCGTCAATGACAGCAATGGCAAGCCGCTCCCCGCGGTGACCGACGTGCCGACCCTGCCTGGTCAGCGCTCGTACACGGTGACGGGCCGGGTGGTGGCCGTCGACGCCACCACGGGGCAGATCGCCTGGAACATCGGCGTCAACGCGTCACCCTCTGAGTTCGGCATCGGCGTGTGGTCGACGGCGGCCATCGACGAGCGCCGCGGCCGCCTCTACATCGGCACCGGGCAGAGCTACAACCCGCCCGCCTCGCCGAACGCGTGCGCGATTCTCGGCATCGACCTGAGCGACGGCGCCATTCGGCAGGTGATGAGCTTCGTGCCGCCGAACGCGCCGGCGGCCGAGAGCTGCGTGTGGGGCGCCGCGTACCCCAACGGGGTGGGCTCGCCCGCCGCGAACGCCGACCTGCCGGGGACCTCGGGTGACGTCGACGTCGGCTCGGCGCCCGTGCTCTACACGGTGCGCAACCGCCACGTGCGGCGGGACCTGGTGGCCGCGATGAACAAGGCGGGCCGCATTCGCGCCTTCGACCGCGCGACCGGCCAGCTGGTGTGGGAGCGCCAGATTTCGACGACCGGCGGGAGCGTGTTTGGCAACCCGGGCGTCGCGGTGTCCGACGGCGTCATCTACGCGTCGGTGCTCAACGACTTCACCTCACCGGCGCGGAACACCCTCGACCTCTCGAACGGCAACCGCATCGACGAGATCTTCGGGCCCTTCATCTTCGGCTCGTACTTCGGCAACACCACCACGCTGGTGGCGCTCGACGGCGCGACGGGCGCGACGCTGTGGTCGCAGCCCAACCTCGTTGGCCATGTGCTGGGCGCCCCGACCGTCAGCGAGGGCGTCGTGTACCAGGCGGCGTACAACGGGCAGCTGAGGGCCTTCAACGCGGCGACGGGCGCGCCGCTTGGCACGACGACGTCTCCGGTGATTCAGCTCGGCCCGGGCTTCTTCCTCAACGCGCCGTTCGCCAACTCGGTGAGCGTGGTGAAGGGCAAGGTCCTCGCGGGCGCGGGCCAGCAGTTCGGCCCGACCGACGGAACGCTCTCGGTCTACGAGACGCGGTAGACGTTTCAGTCATCGACGCAGGGCGCGTCTCGGTTGCCACCATGCAGACGAGGCGCGCACCCTGCGAAAGCACCAGCGGCTACGTGGGGTTCGGCCACTTCGAACCCGTTGCCGCAGAACGTTCCCCGGCAACTGTCTTCTGTCGAGCGTGCACGTCGCGGCGGCCTCGTGGGTCGAGCGCACATGCATCGGCTCTTCGTCGTGTCGTGTGTGGCGCTGTTGGGGTGTCCACCTCCCGGGGGAAGCCCCGGGCCCGAAGGCCCGCGTGGAGCCGACGGGGCCGCGGGGCCGGCCGGGCCACGAGGAGAACGTGGTGAAGCGGGTCCGCCCGGGCCGCCGGGAGGGCTGGGCGAACGCGGCGCCACCGGCCCGCAAGGTCCTGCCGGGGCCCCGGGCGCGGTTGGCCCGCAAGGTGCGCCTGGCGCGGTGCTCGTCATCGACGGCGGCGTGGTGACGGGCCCTCCGGGCGCGTCGGTGCTGGTGACGCCCGTGCCCCCCGGAGACGCGACGTGCCCGACGGGCGGACTGCGGGTGACCCAGCAGGCCGATGGAGGCGTCAGCGCCGTGTGTAACGGAGCTCCCGGCCCGCAGGGGCTCGTGGGCCCGGCTGGACCCGCGGGGCCCGCGGGCGCGACGCCGGTGGTGACGACGTTGCCGGTGATGAGCCCACGCTGTCCCGCGGGAGGGCTCTCGCTCACCTTCGCGGATGGCGGCGTCGTGGCCGTCTGCAACGGCGCCCAGGGCGCGCAGGGAGTACCCGGGGCGATGGGCCCGATGGGGCCTCCCGGCGCGGCAGGCCCGCAAGGGGTGGCTGGCCCGGCCGGACCTGTCGGGAGCGCCGGCCCAGCGGGTCCAATGGGGCCGCAAGGGCCTGTCGGGCCGGCGGGGCCTCCGTGGGCGGTGCTGTACCTCGACGGCGGCGTGGTGCTGTCGTCGGCCAGCCCCTCACCCATCACCTTCGCGGGCTTCACCGCGGCGACGTACGCGGGGAACCTGGGCGGCTCGCAGGGCGCGAACCAGAAGTGTCAGGCCGAGTTTCCGGGCTCGTACTTCTGCACGTTCTCCGAGTTCGACCTCGCCAACAGCGGAGCCGTGCCTCCCACGGCGGCCGGTGCGTGGGCCGACTTCAACCGCGCGACGAACGGCGAGCGCTCCACCACGGCCTGCAACGCGAACGGCCCGTGGACCGACAGCGGCGTCAACGCCGGAGGCGCCTTTTGGCTGAGCGCAGGGCACCCGGCAGAGCTGGACGACGTGCAACCAGCAGAAGCCGCTGGCGTGCTGTCGGGGCGGCTCGAGCGCCGTCGTCTTCCGCGGCTTCACCGCCGCGACCTGGGCGGGGAACCTCGGCGGCTCACAGGGCGCGAACCAGAAGTGCCAGGCCGAGTTCCCCGGCTCGTACTTCTGCACGTTCTCCGAGTTCGACCTCGCGAACAGCGGCGCGGTGCCTCCCACGCCGGCCGGCGCGTGGGCCGACTTCAACCGCGCGGCGAACGGGGAGCGCTCCACGACGGCGTGCAACGCCACCGGCCCGTGGACCGACAGCGGCGTCAACGCCGGAGGCGCCTTTTGGCTGAGCGCGCAGGGCACCCGGCAGAGCTGGACGACGTGCAACCAGCAGAAGCCGCTGGCGTGTTGTTCGGCCCGGTGACCGACGCGCGGGGCGCTCCCGCGGTGGCTTCATGCGCTCACGGGCTCGTGAAGGGCACCTGGGCGGCGCAGGCGAACTGGCCCGCCTCATCGCATCGGGCGAATCGACGACGAGGCTGGGGCGGTGAGGGGAAGCTCCACGACGCCGCCGTCGGGGCGACGTTCTCATCAGCCGTCGTTCGACACCTCGCGTTGGTGCCGAACCGCAAGGATGAGGATGAGGTCTTCTTCGGGCCGGTAGCGGTACACGGCGACATACCCAGCCCGACCGAAGGAGATGACGAGTTCTCGCAAGCCGCGCTGGGCTGGCCGGCCGATAAGCGGGTGCCGCTCGAGGACGCGAAACGCATCAACGATCTGCTCCCTGGCGCGTCGGGCCGTCTCCTCTGCTCCCGCGTCGAGCAGGAAGTCGACGAGCCGCTCGAGGTCCGTCAGCGCGCGCGCGGTGATGAGGACCTTCGCCACGTTCGGAACTCCGGCTCGCCGACCGGCTCGCCCGCCAGCTTCTGGTCGAGTCGTGCCTCGAGGTCATCGAGGGTCAGGTGATGACCCGTGTCGTCGAACTCGGCTTCGGCCCGCACCGCGCTGCCGAACATCTCGCGTCTGGCGCGCGCCACGGACGTCTGACGCTCGACCGCCGCCAGGATGAAGGCGTGACTCGAAACACCCAGCGCCTTCGCTTCGCGGGCAATCCGCTTCTTGAGCGCAGGCGAGAGCTTGATGGTGGTCGGACTCGTCATGGGCTTGTCCAGTACTACCGAGAGACTACCGACTGCGCCCGCATCAGGGCAAGGTGACCGCGCCCCTGACCCGCTCGCGGCCGCGGGCTGGATCCACCAGGCCCCCTCGGCTACACCGACTTCTCTCTCGCCGCACCTCTCGGGGCCTCTCACATGCCGACCTCCATCCGCCGCCTCGCGGCCAACGCCGCCGCTGACCGCGTCATCACCAAGGAGGAAGCGCAGACGCTCGTCGCGAAGGCCACCTCGGACGGCAAGGTGACGTCCTACGAGAAGGCGCAGCTCCGCGCGGCGCTCACCACGTACAAGGACCTGTTCTCGGCCGACGCGAAGCAGGCCATCGACGAGGTGCTGGCCCCGCGCCCGCCGCCCACTGGCCAGGCCATCGCGCTCGACCCGACGCCGTCCCAGCGCCCTGTCTTCCTCGGCGCCGACGGCCGCTTCACCGTCAACGCGAACGGCGCGCCGCCCGCCACGCCCGTCGAACAGGGCGAGGCCCTCTTCCGCGCCGGTGAGCTCGTCGACAACGCGCGCGAGAACGTCTTCTCGAACCTGCCCGAGGCCAGCCGCGCGAAGGCCTTCGAGTCGCTGAAGCCCCTGCTCTCCACGACGGCGCCCGCGGGCCTCGACGCGAGGCAGGCCCTCCAGGCGCGCGCGTCGGCCGGCGCCGTGCTGCTGCACCTCCTTGAAGGCACGAAGGAGCCCCAGCTGCAGGCCGCCATGCTGAAGGCCTACGAGGGCCTCGTGCGCGCCGAGCCCGACAAGCGCCTGCAAGAGAACCTCGTGTTCCACCTCTCGAACTCGTCCGCGGCGCAGGCCGGTGAGGTGAAGCAGGTGGCTACGGCGCTCCTCGACAAGCTGGCGCCGCTCTCGCCGCCCTACGAGAAGTGGTTCGCAGGCGGCAACACCACGGTGAAGCTCGACTGGCAGATTGGCGACGAGTTCGTCGATGGCTTCAAGCGCATGCTGACGAACAAGGGCTGGAAAGAGACGGCGGCCGGCAGCGGCGTGTACACGAAGGCCTTCAACGAGCCTGGGGTGGGCGAGACGAAGTTCGAGATTCGCACGCGCCTGGGCAGCGGCTCGAACCTCCTCGACAAGCTCGGAGACCCGAGCGTGCACATCATGGGCTACGACGGCCACGCGAGCTGGGGGAAGAACCAGGTGCGCTCCATCAAGGGCGCGCCCAACGCGCCCGGCGGCGGAGACGGCCAGCTCTTCTTCTCGAACCTGTGCGTCGGCAAGTCGCAGATCGACGCCTTCAAGGAGAGGTTCCCCAACCTGCAGGTGACGACGACGTACGGCAGCTCGGCCGTCGACACCGACATCGACGGGCTGGCGAAGCTGCTGTCGAAGCGCGCCGCGTGGGCCGACATCAACCCCTTCCTCGACAAGGTGGACGGCGAGTGGGGCCGCAACAACTTCGTCACCCCGGCCTCGACGCTGGTGCGCGAGCAGGTGCTCGACCGGGACAATGACGGCCAGGCCGACTACCTCGACAAACACTTCAACGTGTCGACGTTCTCGGTGGCCACCGACACGGCGCGCGAGTTCCGCCCGGTGAAGCAGGACCGCCCCGCCGAGCTGCTCGACGGCACCAAGATTCTCATCGCCGCGCAGGTGCTCAACACGGTGAGCGAGTTCTCGGGAATCTTGAAGCAGGTGAACGAGCACTCGCGCGTGCTGCCCAACGGCTGGTTCGAGCCGAAGGCCGGCGAGACCGAGGGGGTGAAGTTCGAGAAGGTGAAGGGCCCGGGCGGCCAGCCCGAGTACCGCATGCAGGTGAACGCGCGGTACTCGCACATGAGCGAAGAGGCGCTGCGCGCGAGCTGCGTGTTCGAGTTCAACCGCTTCCTCCAGGCGTCCGGAGAGCAGCGCCTCGACCCCGTCGACCGCAAGCTGGCCTCGGTCATCTCGTTCGCCCAGTCGCTCGACATCGACGACTCGTGGCGCGACGACGAGGTCTTCACCAGCTTCCTCGCCCGCTACAACCTGCCGGCGCTCTCGCGCAGCGACATCCAGACGCTGCTCGACGCCGAGCACCACGACTACGCCGGCAACCAGGCGATGGTGAACGCGCTCAAGGCGAAGCTGTCGCCCGCGGTGCTGGCGGAGCTGCAGAAGCCCGAGGTGGGTGAGCCCGTTCGGTACGTCTGACGGTGATCGTCAGGTCGTTGGAGCGACGAGGCCGCACGCGTGCGCGACCTCGTCCCGGTACGCGAGCCAGGCGCCGAGGACCGACTCCATCGTGGCGATGACGGGCTCGTGCTCGGACGCCGGCACGTGGTCGAGCATCACCCGCCACGCCGCGAGCCGGTGCTCGCCTTCGACGCCCCGGTGCGCCTTCGTCAACGCGAGCGCCTCGACGGGCAGGCCGTAGTGCTTCACCAGCGGGTGCGCTTCGAGCGCGGGCTCGGGCCGCTTCGGCGCCGAGGGGTCGAACAGCGCGCGCTCGTGCGGCGTGCCCTCGAGGAAGAGCGTCACCACGGCGGCGGCGACGCTCCACCCGCGGGCCTGCGTCGCGTCGTCGAGCACCGCGCGGTACGCGGCGGCCTTCGGGAGCAGGTTGACGTTCCCGAAGCGGGAGACGTCGAAGCCCAGGCCGCGCGGGTACTCGAGGAACAGCTCCGGGTGCGGCCGGCCGGCGTGCAGGCCGCCGGTCTCTTCTTCGTAGAGGTTCTCGGCCAGCTCCCGGCGCACCTCGGGAATGGGGCACTGCACGTAGGCGCGCCCGACGAGCACCGGGAAGTCGCGGACGAAGACGGCGTATTCCTGCTCGAGGTGCACGTGGAGCTTGTCCTTCGCCACCCGGCCCGAGGTGAACGCCGGCCACGCCCAGTGGGTCTTCTTTTCCATCACGCCCAGCAGCCACTCGCGGAACTCGTCTCGAGTCATCGAGGCGAGCTTACGTCGAAGTCAGCCGCGCGACGTGCCCAGGAGCCAGGCCACGAAGGCGTCGCGCTTCTTTCCCCGCAGCGAGCCCGAGGCGTAGCCGAGGTGAAAGGGGCTCTTCAGCTTCTTCGCCGACGCCTTCACCCACGCAGGCAGCCCCTCGAAGTCGCAGG
>JANRKQ010000235.1:0-13901 GCA_033763395.1 Myxococcaceae bacterium | reverse complement strand
ATCTCCATCGGCGCCGATGGCGACTTCGACTTCCCCAACGGCACGGTCACCGTGAAGACGTTCACGCTCGGCGGCCAGCGCATCGAGACGCGCCTCTTCGTGAAGCACAGCGACGGGCAGTGGGCGGGCTACACGTACGAGTGGCGGGCGGATCAGACGGACGCCGACCTGTTGCCTGCGAGCAAGACGAAGCAGGTGGGGAGCCAGACCTGGCTCTACCCGAGCCGCGCGCAGTGCTTCACCTGCCACACCTCGGTCGCCGGCCGCTCGCTCGGCCTCGAGGTGGCCCAGCTCAACGGGCCCCTCGCCTACCCGCGCGGCGTCACCGCGAACCAGCTCGAGACGCTCGCGGCCGTCGGCTACTTCGGCGCGCCGTTGGCGGCCCCGGCGCCCTTCCTCCCCCGCCTCGTCAACCCGCTCGGGACCTCTGGCACCGTCGAGGAGCGCGCGCGCAGCTACCTGCACTCGAACTGTTCGAGCTGTCACCGCAGCGGCGCCGGCCAGGGCGCGCAGGACTTCCGGTACTCGCTCACGTTCCGACAGACGAACCTGTGCGGCACCTCGCCGAGCAACGGCACCACGGGCGTCACTGGAGCGCAGCTCTTCTCGCCAATGAACCCGGCGCAGTCGCTCATCTCCATCCGCACGAAGGCGCTCAACACCTTCCGCATGCCGCCGCTGGCCTCGTCGATCGTCGACACGCAGGGCGTGGCCGTCATCGACCAGTGGATCAACAGCGTGTCGATGTGCCCGCCCTGACGGCTACTTCTTCGCCTTGAACTCGACGCGGCGGTTGGCCGCCCAGGCGTCTTCTCCCGCGCCACCGACCGCGGGCTTGTTCTCGCCGTAGCCCACGGTGTCGAGCGAGCCGGCGGGCACGCCGAGGTCGATGAGGTACTTGCGCACCGAGGCGGCGCGCTTCTGCGAGAGCACCATGTTGAACTCCTCGGTGCCGCGCTCGTCGGCGTGGCCTTCGAGGGTGAAGCGCAGCGCGCCCTTCTTGATGCAGTCGGCGTACTGCGACAGCGTCGACTGCACCGAGCCCGTCAGGCTGTACTCGTTGAAGTCGAAGCGCACAGGCTCGAACGTGCACGCGGGGCCCTTTGCTTCGACGGCGGCGCACTTGCCGGCCTTGCACTCCTGGCCCGAGGGGCAGTCTTCGTTCGCCGTGCACGAGCCGGCCGGCTTGGAGTTCGGGTCGACGACGCACTTGCCCGACGAGCACTTCTTGCCGGTGCCGCACTCGCCGGCGCCGAAGCCACACTCAGGCTTGGGCTGGCACTTGTTGGCCTCGCACACGAAGCCCGGCTTGCAGTTGTCATTGGTGGCGCACTCGCGGCACTGGCCCTGAACGCACACCTCGCCCTTCTCGGTGCAGTTCTCGTCGCTCTTGCAGTTCGGGTACGTCGGAGGGCACCCCGTGAGGGCGAGCGCGGCAACGGCGACGAGGGCGGACAGGCTCTGGCGCATGGCGTCATTCTCCTTGGGGCGGTGGTGGGCCCAACGGCGATGCGCTCTTACAGACGGCCACCGAAGACGGCAACGACGTTTCGGCGCGGCCGACCCGAGAAAGTCGATGATCGCCGTTGGTCGGCCGCGAGGTTGCAGTGACAGCCCCAGCCACGCCCAAAGCGCGGCAGAATGGCCACACCCGTCGTCCGGAGCCCACATGCCGACCACCGTCCTCATCGTCGATGACGAGAAGAACATCCTCCTCACGCTGAACCAGGCGCTGCAGCTCGAGGGGTACCAGACCGAGCTCGCCGCCGGAGGCCAGCTGGCCATCGACGTGGTGGCGAACAAGCCGGTCGACGTGGTGCTGATGGACGTGAAGATGCCCGACCTCGACGGGCTGTCGGCGCTCTCGCGCATCCAGGCGCTGCGGCCCGAGCTGCCGGTCATCATGATGAGCGGGCACGGCACCATCGAGACGGCGGTGAAGGCGACGCACCTGGGCGCGCGCGACTTCCTCGAGAAGCCGATCTCGCGCGACCGGCTGCTGCTGGCGATTCGCAACGCGCTGGAGCTGTCGCGGGTGTCGAGCGAGCTGGCCGAGCTCAAGGCCGATCAGGGCCGCTTCGACATGCTGGGCCAGAGCGTGGCGATGCAGCGCATCTACGGCATCATTCAGCGGGCCGCGCCGTCGGAAGGGCGGTGCCTGATCACCGGCGAGAACGGCACCGGCAAGGAGCTGATCGCCCGCGCCATTCACCAGCAGTCGAAGCGGAAGAACCGGCCCTTCGTGAAGCTCAACTGCGCCGCGGTGCCGCACGAGCTCATCGAGTCTGAGCTGTTCGGCCACGAGAAGGGCGCCTTCACCGGAGCGCTCGCCGCCCGTCGCGGCAAGTTCGAGCTCGCGCACGAAGGCACGCTCTTCCTCGACGAGGTGGGCGACATGCCGCAGGCGATGCAGGCGAAGCTCCTGCGGGTGCTGCAGGAGGGTGAGCTCGAGCGCGTCGGCGGGTCCGAGACCATCAAGGTCGACGTGCGCGTCATCGCCGCGACCAACAAGGATCTGGAGCACGAGATCGCCCAGGGGCGGTTCCGCGAAGATCTCTACTTCCGGCTCAACGTGGTGCAGGTGCACACGCCGCCGCTGCGCGACCGCAAGGACGATCTGCCGACGCTCATCGAGGCGTTCCTCGACGAGGCCTGCAAGAAGAACGGGCGCAAGGTGCTGCGCGTGGCGCCTGACGCGCTGTCACGCATGGTCGAGCACGACTACCCGGGCAACGTGCGCGAGCTGCGCAACCTCGTCGAGCGGTTGGCGATTCTGTGCGAGGGCCCGCTGGTGACGATGGCCGACGTCGAGGCCATGTGGCCCCGCCGGCGGGTGGCGGTGGCCGAGGTGACGGCGGCCGTGGTGACGACGCCGTCCAGCACGCCGGTGGTGACGAGCGCGCCGATGAACCTGCCCGTGGCCGTGTCGACACCTCTGCCGGCGGCGCCTGCGTGGAAGTTCAAGCCTGATCGGCCGTTCCGGGATCAGGTCGAGGACGCCGAGCGGGAAATCATTCTTGGCGCGCTCTCGTTCACGCGGGACAACGCGACCGAAGCCGCGCGGCTCCTCGACCTGGAGCGGGGCCATTTCTACAAGAAGATGAAGTCGCTTGGGCTTCGTCGGGCCGGTGGAGAGACGTCGGCGGCCGAGGCGGCGGGCCCCGTCGAGCCGGGCCGCGCGTAGTCGGTCGTCGCCTTCGGCCAGCCCTTCTCGGCGCGCTGGCCTCGAGACGTGCCGCCGCGGCGCGGCTTCCGGAGCGCCCAGCGGGGCCCCCCAGCGTGGCGCCGGAGGCTGACTCCGGCCCAGAAGTGCCTGGCGCCAAATCGAGAAGCACGAAAAGCCGAAACAGTCGGTCTCCTGTGCTTCTCGATCGCCGAGACCGCGGCTTCCGGAGCGCCTAGCGGCCCTCCAGCGTCGCGCCGGAGGCTGACTCCGGCCCAGAAGCACCTGGCGCCCAATCGAGAAGCACAAGAAACCGAATCAGTCGGTCTCCCGTGCTTCTCGATCGCCGAGACCGCGGCTTCCGAAGCGCCCAGCGGCCCCACAGCGTCGCGCCGGAGGCTGACTCCTGCTCCGAGGTGCCTGGTGCCGAATCGAGAAGCACAAGAAGCCGAATCAGTCGGTCTCCTGTTCCTCTCGATCGCCGAAACGTGCTGCCTGCTCGCCCGGGCGGCCGGACACATCGCCAAGGAGGCCAAGACCCACCCAGCGCCTCGCATCGGCGAGCCCGGCGGCTCCGCACGGCACAGGAGGCCGACCGTGACGCACCGGCTCCTCGCGCCAGCCCGAAACCCCACAGACACCGTGGCGCGCCACCGGCGAGCCGATGAAAGAGGCGCCGTGCGCGCAGTCCTCGGCATCGACGCAGCGTGGACGACCACCGAGCCGAGCGGCGTGGCCCTGGCCCTTGAAGCCACGCCGGGGCGCTGGCGCTGCGAGCGCGTCGCGCCGAGCCTCGACGCCTTCGTCACCGCTCGCGTCGACTGGAACCAGAAGCCTCGGGGCGGCGAGCTCGACGTGACCCGGCTGCTCTCGGTCGTCCCTGTGGGCGCCTCGCTGACCGTGGCCATCGACATGCCGGTGGGCAAGACGCCGCCCGTCGCCCGCCGCGCCTCCGACAACGCCATCACGCGCGCCTTCGGCCGCTTCGGCTGCGGCACGCACTCCCCCACCCCGGAGCGGCCGGGCCAGCTCAGTGTCGACTTGACCAACGCGTTTGCGCGCCACGGGTACCCCATCGGCGCGATGGGAGATGCGCCAGAAGGTCGGCTCCTCGAGGTCTACCCCCACCCTGCCGTCATGGGGCTCCTCGGCCGCGACTACCGGGTGCCGTACAAGGTCTCGCGCGCTTCGAAGTACTGGCCGGGCACCACGCCGGCCGTCCGCGCGCGCCGAATCCTCGACGAACTGCACGCGTTGAACGACGCGGTGACGCAGCGACTGCCCGGCGCATCGGTGCCTCTGCCGGCGAAGGTCCAGACCCTCGCGGAGCTCAAGCGCTACGAAGACGCGCTCGACGCGCTGGTGTGCGCCTTCATCGGCATCGAGGTCATCGAAGGTCGCGGAACGGCCTGGGGTGACTCAACCGCCGCCATCTGGCTTCCCGCCCGCCACCCAAACTCATCCCTGCGGTGAGGCCGGGCCCTGTTGCCGCTCGTCCGCGCCGCGGGATGTGGTTAAGAGGCTCCTCGTGAATTCGACTCTCGGGTACGGCTTCGTCCTCCTCGGCCTGGCGTTCGCGGCCTTCGCGGCAGTGGTGGGCCTCGTCACGGGCGTGACCCGTCGCGAAGGAGCGCTCGTCTGGGTGCAGCGCGCCGTGTACGGCTTCGCGGCCTCGATGGTGCTGTCCAACGTCGTCATGGTGAAGGCGCTGCTCGAGCACGACTTCTCGGTGAAGTACGTCGCGCTCGTCGGCAGCAAGGCCACGCCCACCATCTTCACCATCGTCTCGCTGTGGAGCGCGCTCGAGGGCTCGATCCTCTTCTGGGGCGCCATCATGGGCGTCTACCTGTTCGCCTTCGCGTGGACCTACCGCAAGGAGCACGGCCGCTACATGCAGCTCGCGCTCGGGGTGATGGCCGCCATCGCCGTCTTCTTCGCCTTCCTCATCGCCGGCCCCGCCAACCCGTGGACGGCGCTGTCCAACCCGCCGCTCGATGGCCCGGGCCCCAACCCGCTGCTCCAGAACCACCCGCTCATGATCATCCACCCGCCGATGCTGTACCTCGGCTACGTGGGCATGACGGTGCCGTTCGGCATCGCGGCCGGCGCGCTGCTCCGGGGAGAGCTCGGCGACGCCTGGCTCATTCCCCTGCGCAAGTGGACGCTGGTGCCCTGGCTCTTCCTGTCCATCGGCATCATCCTCGGCTCGTGGTGGGCGTACGCGGTGCTCGGCTGGGGCGGCTACTGGGCGTGGGACCCGGTCGAGAACGCCTCGTTCATGCCGTGGCTCACCGCGACGGCCTTCATGCACTCGACGATGGTGCTCGAGCGCAAGAAGTCACTCAAGCTGTGGACCATCGCGCTCGCGCTGGGGAGCTTCGTGCTCACCATCATCGGCACCTTCATGACGCGCTCGGGCGTCTTCAACTCGGTGCACTCGTTCACCCAGTCGGACATCGGGCCGACGTTCCTCGTCTTCATCGCCATCGTGCTGGTGTTCAGCGTGCTGCTGCTCACCTTCCGCGGGCACCTGCTCGTCGCCGAGAGCCACCTCGAGACCGTCGTCTCGCGCGAGGGCTCGATTCTGGTGAACAACCTCGTCTTCGTGGCGCTCACCTTCACGGTGCTGCTGGGCACGCTCTTCCCGCTCGTCACCGAGGCGCTGCAGCAGAAGAAGATCAGCGTCGGCGAGCCGTACTTCAACGCCATGGCGCTGCCGCTGGGCCTGCTCATGCTGTTCCTCATGGGCGTGGGGCCGATGCTGCCGTGGGGCAAAGCCGACTCGAAGGTGCTGACGCAGCAGGCGCTCATTCCCGGCCTGCTCGGGCTGGTGACGCTGCCGCCGGTGCTGGTGTGGCGCTACGCCGTGTGGAGCCCCCTGGGCGGCGGTGAGAAGTCGTTCGGTGGCTTCTTGTCGGCCATGCGCTCCGGCGACTGGATGGCGCTCGCCACCTTCGGCGTGGCGACCTTCGTGACGGTGGTGACGTTGCGCGAGATGTTCCTGCCCGCCCAGCAGCGCATGGCCGAGCAGAAGGAGTCGCTCGTCACGGCCCTCGTCGTCTCGGCCAGCCGCGCGCGCCGGCGCTTCGGCGGCTACGTCGTGCACCTCGGCATCGTCGCCATCATCGTCGCCGTCGCGGCGTCGTCGGCCTACCGCGTGGCCGCCGAAAAGACGCTGAAGGTGGGCGAGACGGTGAAGGTCGGTGAGTACCAGGTGCGCTTCGACGGGCTGGCGCAGGGCAAGGAACCCCACCGAGAGTGGGTCGCCGCCAACGTCACCGTGATTGGTCCGGACGGCAAGCAGTGGCAGCACCACGCGGTCGAGGCGCCGCGCATGAACTACTACGAGCGCTCGAACGACCCCATCGGCTCGCCGATGGTTCAAGAGATGTTCTTCCGCGACGTCTACGTCTCGCTGCGCACCTACGACGGCAAGACCCAGTCGGCGACGTTCAACGCCTGGGTGTTCCCGCTCGTCGGGTGGATCTGGTACTCGATTCCGCTCCTCGTTCTCGGCACGCTCATCGCGCTGTGGCCGCAGCGCAAGACGGTGGCCCAGGCGAAGGCCGAGGTACCGCAGGGCGCCGCCACGGGGACGACATGAAACGCCTCGTCGGCCCGGCCATCGCGCTCGCCGTCATCGGCCTGCTCGTCTACGTGCTGGCCAAGGGCTTCGGGAACAACCCCCACGAGGTGCCCTTCATGATGTCGGGCAAGAAGGCCACCAACTTCAAGATCAAGCGGCTCGACACCGATCAAGAAGTCACCCTCGAGCAGTTCAAGGGCCAGCCCATCGTCCTCAACTTCTGGGCGACGTGGTGCGGCCCCTGCAAGATGGAGCACCCGGTGCTCGAGTACGCGTGGAAGAAGTACGAGAACCAGGTGGTGTTCCTCGGCATCGTCTTCGAAGACACCGAGGCCAACACCAAGCGCTTCCTCGCCGAGAACGGCCACACCTTTCCGCAGCTGTTCGACCCGAAGTCGACGGTGCCGGTGGACTACGGCGTGTCCGGTGTGCCCGAGACGTATTTCATTACGCGCGACGGCGTCATCAAGGGCAAGGTGGCCGCGCCCTTCAGCGACCCGCGGCAGCTCGACCCGCTGATTCAGGGGATCCTGCAGTAGCCCTCAACGCAGGCCCCCATCGGGCGTCGGAGCCGGAGCCTGGTCGCGCGAAGGCTGGAACGGCGTCACCTCGACGGTCGCGCGGGGCGGGAGCTGGAAGACGCCGTTGCGCGACAGCACGAACTGAGTGGTGACGACGACGCCCGAGGTCAAGTCGCCGTGGGGATCGATGGGTCCCACCTCTCCCGGCCGCCCCGCAGCCGCTGCTGGAATGGCGAAGAACGCGGGCCGTCCGTTCACCAGCACCTGCTCGCCATCGCCGCCGACGAGCCGCCTGAGCGGCTTCAGCTGAGGCCGAGGCATCGAGGGTGGGCCTTCCATCGCCCAGCGATCACACCCCGCGGTGACGGGCCCCAGGCGGCGGGTCTGCCCGGAGCGCGGGTTCCACCAGCCCGCCACCGCGCCCTCTGGCCCGCACCAGATCACCGACCACTGCCCCCGGGCCCCCGGCGTCGCCCACGCCGTGTTCACCGGGGCCTCGAACGTGAGGCCCGTCTCGCGGTTGACCACCACGGCCCGGCGGATGAACACGTCGTCCGTGCCGAAACGAAACGCCTTCGCCCCCACGGGCGGGGCCTCGCGCTCCTCTCCCGAAGTCGCGGGCAGCGGCTCGAGCCCATCGAAGACGAGCCAGGCGCCCGCTTCGAACGCCGGTCCCGCGGGAACCCGGAGCCACCGCCCCTTCACCCACAACGCCGCACGGCGTGCACCGCCCCACTCGCCGTATCCGTCGAAGGCCACGAGGAGCTCTCCGCGACTGGCAACGAAGGCCCCGGTGAAGTTGGGCTCGTCGACCGCGGTGGGCAATACCAGCGGCTCCGCGGCCACGGCCCCTTGGGCCACCACGAGGGCGGCCAGCCACATCGAGAACGTCGAGGAGTGCATTCGACCGCATCGTCGCAAGAACGAGGCCTGCTGACAGCGAGGGGCGAGGGTGGATACAAGGTCGGCGTCTTGCTCCGAAAGGCTTCCGCTTCATGATCGCCCTCGCGCTCTCCTTCGTCCTCGCCCAGGGCTACGCGCCGCAGCGGCAGGGGCTCGACCCGCTCGAGGCCGAGAAGGAGGCCCGGGTGATGCGCCTGGGCAAGCAGCTGCGGTGCGCCGTCTGTCAGGGCGTGTCGATCGCCGATTCCCCCGCCTCCATGGCGCGCGCGCAGCTCGACAAGGTGCGTGAGCTCGTCGCCGAAGGGAAGAGCGACGACGAGATCTATACCTACTTCATCGAGCGGTACGGTGAGTGGGTGCTGCTCGAGCCGACGAAGGGTGGCCTCAACGCAGTGCTGTGGGTCGGCCCGCTCGCGTTGCTCGGGCTGGGCCTGCTGGTGATCGTCCTGCAATCGAAACGAAAGCCGGCGAGCCCGGTGACGTCGGCTCCGGCCGCCCCCGCGCCCGCTCCGACCGCCGATGACGCGCTGCTGGCGCAGGTGCGCGCCGACCTGGAGAAGTGATGGCTGCCCCGCAGACGACGAACTGGCTCCCCGGCATTCTGGTGCTCTCTGCGGGCTTCATCGGCTCGGTGCTGTACCTGCTGATGTCGAAGCGCGCGGGCGCCGATCCCGCCGAGGGCGCGAAAGACGACGTCGACGCGAAGTACCAGAGCGTCATCGGCGAGCTGAAGGAGCACACCGCCAACAAGCACCTCCTCCCCGCCGAGACGTGGGAGGCCGAGAAGAACCGGCTCGAGACGCTCGCGGTCATGCTGCTGCGGCAACGGGACGGCATCAAACACTCGCAGCTGAAGGCCGAGGCGCGCGCCGAGAAGCTGGCGAAGGCCCAGGCGGCCGACACCGGCTTCTTCGCCAAGAACCCGGCGCTCAAGGGCGGGCTGGTGGGCGGCGGCGTGGTGCTCTTCTTCGCCGTGCTGTGGATCAGCTTGAACGAGGCCGCCAAGCCGCGCACCGACGGCATGCAGGTGACCGGCATGGATCCCGGCGCAGCCGGCCCAGGCACGCCGCAGGAGCCTCCAGTAGACACGAAGATGGAGCAGCTGCTCCAGGCCGTGCAGCGCAGCCCCGACGACATCGACGCGCTGGCCGAGGCCGGGCTGTACCTCATCAGCAAGCAGGGCTTCGCCGAGTCGCGGCCCTTCGTGCAGCGCGCGACGCTCATCGATCCCTTCCACGTGAAGACCCGCGTGGGCCGCGCGATCCTCACCGCCGTCGATGGCGATGTGCCGGGCGCGATGAACGAGCTCGAGCGACTCTCGACGCTGTACCCCGATGGGTACCCGGGCGCGCTGTACGCCGGCATGCTGTCGATGGAGGACAACGATCCCGCGCGGGCGGTGCGCAACTTCGAGCGCTACCTCGCCAGCGCCCCCGTGTCGGAGCAGCCGCCCATGTTGCGCATGGCGGTACGGCAGCTCAAGGCGCAGCTCGCGGGCGGGCCGGCCCAGCCCTGAGACACCTCGTCAACGCTGGAATCGCGTACGGCCGCCGTCGACCGGGGACAGGAACTCGCCCCCGGAGAACAGCACCACACCGGCTCCGGGCGCTGCCTCGAAGCACCGCGGCCGTTCACTGTTCGGCGCGCCGAGTTGCTGCGCGCTGGCCCCGGCTCGAAACGTGGCGCTTCGGCAGCCAACGTGGGCTTAGCTCGCTGGCATGCGCGCTTTCGTCTGCGTCCTGTCGAGCCTCGTCGTCTTTGCATGCGCGACCCCTCCTCCCGCGAAGCCTGACGCACCGACCGGCCCGGGTCCCGGCTCGACCGTCGGCGCCTCAGATGCCCGGTGGACGCCGGGCCCAGGCGCAGACGCAGCCCTGGCAGCGTTGTGGAAGGGTGAGCCCTTCGCGTTGCCGGCCGCCGAGCTCGCGAAGGCCTCGGGCGGCGCCATCGCGCGCTTCGCCGAGCTCGAGCCGCTCCTGTCCGACCTGCGCGTTCGCTACGACGAGAAGGGCCGGGGCACGCAGCGCATTCACACCGTCTACCGGATCCTCAAAGAGGACGAAGAGCTCCTCGTCCAGCGCGTCGGCTGGGCGGCCTGGCACGAGAAGAAGCCCGTCATTCGCACCCGCGTCGTCGGCCCCGACGGCGACGAGAAGTGGCTCGACCCGGCCACCATCGTCGAGGGCAGCCGGGTCTCGTCGTCTGACATGCTCACCGACGCGCGGGTGCTGCGGGCGCCGCTGCCGGGCGCGAAGGTGGGCGCCGTCGTCGAGTCGCTCGTCACCATCGAAGACAGTGAGCCGTCGTTCGGCCCCGCCGCCTCGGGCCGCTTCGAGACCTGGCAGTACGCGCTCCGCCGGGCACGGCTGACGCTCGAGTACCCGCCGTCGCTCCCGCTCGTCGCCGTCGTCACGGGCGAAGGGGCACTCGCCGAGTCCACCCGCGACGGCCTCAAGGTGCTGTCCCTCGACCTCACGCCCTCGCCCTTCCCCCTCTTCACGCTCGCCCGCCTCGACGTGCCGGCGAAGCTGCCGCGCGTGGAGTGGTCGACAGCGAAGTCGTGGAAGCCGGTCGCCAGCGGCTACGCGAGCTGGGTCAACGCCGCCCTCGCTACGCCCATCGACGTGTCCACCTTGAGCCCGCGCGTCGCCTCGCGGCCGTCGCGCAGCGAGAAGGTGCAGGAGACCCTCGCCTGGCTCCGCGAGCGCGCCCGGTACATGGCCCTCCACCTCGGCGCCGGAGCGCTCAAGCCCACCGCTCCCGGCGAGGTGGTCAAGCGCGGCTACGGCGACTGCAAGGATCTGTCGGTGTCGATGGTGTCGGCCCTCGGCCAGCTCGGCATCGAGGCGCGCGTCGCGCTCATTCAGGCGGGCGGCGTGCCCACCAACGAGCAGGTGCCGGGGCTGTCGGGGTTCGACCACGCCATCGTCTACGTGCCGCCGACGAAGGGCGAGCCGGCCGTGTGGGTCGACGCCACCGCCGAAGGCTTTCCCGTGGGCACGCTCCCGCCGTCGCTGCTCGACCGCAAGGCGCTCGTCATCTCGCCCGACACCGAGGGCCTCACCGCGCTCCCCACGCGCGCGGGCACCACCTCGAAGGTGATGGAGGAGATCGTCATTCGCCAGGCCGAGTTCGGCGAGGCGTCGGCCACCCTCACCCGCGCCTTCGAGGGCCCCATCGCCGGGTGGATGCGCTCGCGCTTCGCCAAAGCCGACGCGCGGGAGCTCGAGCAGGCGCTGCGCCCCAGCAACCAGCTCGTCGTCGGCAACGACCCGCTGGTGGTGAAGTTCGAGAACGCCGAGCCCTCGCTCAGCGCGCCCCGCTTCGTCGGCACCGCCGAGCGGATCAGCGCCGTCGACACCGGCGGCCTCACCGCGACCGTCACCCTCGCGGGCCCCGTGGTGGGCAGCTTCGCCGACGACGACTGGCTGGGCCGTGACGGCGCGCGCAAAGAAGAGACGCCCGAGGCCGAGGAGCGCCGCGCGAAGGACATTCTCGACGCCACCGGCCTCACCGAGGCGCAGCTCGACGCCCGGCCCGTCAAGCTGTCCGAGCGGCTCGTGCTCGAGCGCACCCTGCGCATCCTGCTGGCTCCCGGCTTCGTCGCCGGGCCGCTCCCGCCCAGCCGCACCTTGAGCTTCGGGGCCGCGCGCTGGTCCGAGACGTTCTCGAGCTCGAAGGAGAGCCTCGAGGTGAAGTTCCGCTTCGACTCCGGCGGCGTCGACTTCGACGGGGCCGCGCTCACCGAGTTCCGGCAGGCCTTCTGGAAGTGGGACAAGGAGTCGTGGGCCCGCGTGTCGCTGCTCCTCGAGGCCGATGCGCTGTTCCAGCAGTCGAAGCCGGGCGAGGCGATGGCGGCGTGGCGCGCGCAGCTCGCGGCGAACCCGAAGAAGGGCGTGCTGCGGGCCCGGTACGCCCAGGCGCTGTCGAACCTCGGCTTCGAGGAGCTCGCCCGGCCCGAGCTCGAGCGCGCGCTCAAGGACGCTCCCAGGCACCCGCTCGCGCTGATGATCGAAGGCGACATTCGCCGCCGCGGCGCCAACGGCATCATCTACGGCAAGGGCTTCGACCGCGCCGGCGCCATCAAGGCCATGCGGGCCGCCATCGTCGAGCTGCCACGGCACTCGTGGCCACGCTTCCGCCTCGCCGAGCTGCTCGAGCGCGACGCCGACGGTGAGGTGGTGTGGACGAAGACCGCGGAGCTGCAAGAGGCCATCACCCTCTACGAGCAGCTCGCCGACGAGGGCCTCTCGGACGCGCTGACGCCGCTGTACGACGCGCAGCTCCGCCTCGGCCGCTTCCGCGACATCCTCGCGCGGAAACAGAAGGAGCGGCAGTCACCCGAGGCGGACGTGTATGGCCGCGTGGCCAGCTTCATGGTCGACGGACCCGAGCTGTGCGTGCAGTACCTGCGCGGCCTGGAAGACCCGCAGAGCCGGGCGAGCGAGGCGGCGGCGCTGCTGGGCGTGCTGTCGCTCCAGCGAGACGCTTCGAAGCTCGACCTCGCGGCGGCGGCCTTCGAGCCCACCATGCCGGGCGGTGCGGGCGCGATCCTCAAGTCGATCTTCTCGGGCATCAGGCCCTCGGCCGTGTCGAAGGACGCGAGCTCTCCCGAAGCGGCGATGCGCTCGCTCTTCACCCAGCTGGCCGAGGCGCCGTCGACGCCCCAGAAGCTCAAGGTGGTGAAGGCGGTGGGCTCGAAGACGCTGGCCGACGAGGTCGACCGGCTCGGCTTGCAAGCGCTCGCACCGCTCGCGTCGGGCGCGCTCGCCATCGACGCGACGCTGACGCGGGGCAAATGCATGGCCGACACCGTGGGCAGCGCCGCCAGCCGCGTGACGTGCACCGTGCAGCTCGGCAAGCCCCTGGTGACGAGCGCGTGGTTCGTGAAGGACGGCGCGACGTGGCGGCTCGAGTCGCTCGGCGCCCTCGCCACGCTCGCCGAGCGCGCGCTGAAGGCCGCGAACGCGAAGGACGCGGAGCAGGCGACGAAGTGGCTCACCTGGACCTCGGAGCGCATCGACCAGCTCGGCGTGCCCCAGCGGCTGCCGGAGCTGAGGCTGTTCCGCTCGTTCTGGCCTCCCCAGGGCACGCCCACGCCGGCCGAGCTGTCGTTCGCCGCCTCGCAGGCGCGCCTCTTCGGCCCCGTGGAAGAGGCCACCGCCATCGAGCTCGCGAAGGCGTTCGAGGCCGCGCGCCCGTCGCTCACCGGAGCCAAGAAGCGCCTCACCGATCAGGTGCTGTCGTCGGTCTACCTGCGCGCCCAGCAGCCGAAGAAGGCGGTGGAGATCTTGAAGCCCCTCGCCGAGTCGGAGGGAGAAGACGCCCTCTTCCAACAGCTCGCGGGCGCGATGATGCGCGCGGGCCAGCTCAAGGAGGCGCGGGCGCTGACGCAGAAAGCGCTCGAGCGCACGCCGACCGACTCGACGTGGGCCTCGCTCTCGGCGTCCGTCTCGGAGCGCGAGGGCAAGTACGCCGAGGCCCGCGCCACCTACGAGGCCGTCTACGCCCGCACCAACGACGAGGACCTGGTGAACAACCTCTTGTGGGCCCGGTACATGACGGGCCTCAACGACGAGGAGAGCGAGAAGATGGCCAACACGTTGTCGGCGAAGAAGACGGCCAGCACGTCCGAGCTGCACACCGCCGCCGTGGTGCTGGTGGGGCGCGGCAAGGTGCCCGCCGCCGCGCAGCTCGCCCAACGCATCGCGCTGCGCTCGCCGCCGGG
>JANRKQ010000234.1:0-1821 GCA_033763395.1 Myxococcaceae bacterium | reverse complement strand
TTGAGCAGCACCATCGGCGTGGTGTTCCGCGAGTCGTCTGGCAACGCCTCGAGCCGTTCGAGCGCGACGTTCGGCTGCTGCTCCACTTCGGCCTGCTGCACGGCGAGCGTCAGCGCCTCGACCCGCACCGCCTCCGACGGGGGCAGCACCAACACGGCGTCGAGCAGCGCCTTCGCTTCGGCCCGCTTGCCCAGGGCCTGGTAGCGCTCCCACAGCTGCTTCAGCAGCCCGGCTTCTTCGACGAGCAGCCGGTCGTACTGGCCCAGCTTCGCCGCGAGGAGCAGCCCCTCGTCGATGCTCGTCGAGTCTCCGAGCCGCCACGCCACTTTGAACTCGAGCAACGCCTGGGTCAGTTGGCCGAGCCGCAACAGGGCACGCCCCGCCGCCACGTGCGCTCGGGGATCGTCGGGCCGCAAGAAGAGGAGCCGGTTCACCCAGGCGAGCGACTCCCGCGCCGCCCCCTCGACGCTGAGCTGGTTCGCCACCGCCGAATAGAGCACCCAGTCCGACGGGTGCCGGTCGATGGCCGTGAGCGCCGCCTGCCGCACGTCCGACGACGGCGCGCCGGACTGCACCAGCTGCACGACCTTCGCTTCGGCGTCCGCGTGCGTGGGCAGGGCCTTCACGAGGCCGACCAGCCCGAGCAGCACGACCGTGCTCCCCGCGACCAACCAGCCCCGGTGCACCGAGCGTTTCGGAAGACCCTCGGCGTCGCCGGTCGAGGCGACGAGGCCCAGCACCACCACCACCGCCACCGGGAGCGCGTTCAGCTCGAGCGCGAAGTCGAAGACGTCGTGGAACCCCACGCCGAGCACCGCGAGCAACAGCACCGGCTCGAGCACCCGCCCGCGCGCCTGCCGCACCAACTGCACCGCGACGACCGCCGAGCCCGCGAAAAGGACGAGCGCCAGCGGCCCCCCCAGCTCCGCGAGCCACTGGAGCACCAGGTTCTCGGGGTGCGTGAAGGTGACGTCGAGCTGCGTCGTCTGGAACCGCGTGAAGCCGAGCTCGAAGGCGCCCAGCCCCATGCCGGTGCGCCAGAACGCGAGCGCGCCGTCCCACAGCATCGGCCACAGCTCGATCTTCGTCTTCGCCAGCTTGTCGACCGACGAGACGGTGGAGAGGCGATCGAGGATCTGCTCCGAGGCCAGCGAGAGCGCGAAGAGCACCGTGCCGCCGATGACGAGCCACGGGAGCGCCGTGCGTACCCCGCCCTGCCGACGCGCGAGCTGGAACGCGCCCACCAGCGCCCAGGTGACGACGAAGGTGGCGATGCCTCCGCGAGAGAACGAGAGAAACACGCCCGTGCCGCAGAGCAGCGCCAGAGCGTAGAGGCCGACCGCCGCTTCCTTGTTGCGCGTGTCGAGCGCGAGCCCGAGCGCCACCGTGCCGCAGAAGGCGAGGAAGCCCGAGAGGTGATTCGTGTTCCCGAAGAACGAGAGCAGCGGCGGGGTGGCGTAGTACCGCATCACGCCGAAGAGCGACTCCGCTCCGGCAATGAGGTGCCCGAAGCCCACGACCGCGACGAACGCGCCGGTGAGGGCCACCGTGAGGAGCAGGCGCAAGCGCGCACCGTGAAGGCGACCCAGCTGCAGGGCGACGAAGCACAGCGCTCCCAGCGAGAGGAGCCGCGCGAGGGCTCGCCAGGTCGACGGCGCGTCCATCGTGAGCGGCCGGGCGGCGTCGAGCCCGAGCGGCACCAACGCGAAGTCCCGCAGCTCGGCGTTCACCGGCGAGCCGAGGGCCAGCAGCGTGGCCGGGAGCGGAATGAGGGTCACCAGCGCGACCACCGCAAGCCCCGCAGGGAGCGCCAGCAGCGCG
>JANRKQ010000233.1:0-6361 GCA_033763395.1 Myxococcaceae bacterium | reverse complement strand
GGAGGCCTCTGCAAGTCAGACTCCAGTGTCGACGTCGACCCACGGAGCCCCGAAATGACCCCGCCGGGAAGGGCGCCTTCTGGGTCGCTGGTGCCCGCCTGGGGCGGCGGTGACTCGTGCGCTGCGCCATGGGCGTGACGGTGTGTTGAGGTTCGGTTGAGGCCTGCCCTCGGAGTTTCGCAGGTCTCTGATCGAACAGGCGCCCGTCAGAGGCCTGACGGGGCCCTGCGCTGGCACGGCGAATGGAAAGACCCTGATGAGGGGTGCACATGTCGGCGTCGATTCCAACACATCTCGAGCTTGCGCAATCACTGGAGCAGTTGAGCCAGCTGTCGTCGACGGTTGGCGGCCACGCCACCAGCGCGCTTGCCATCGCGTCCCAGGTTCAGACGACGGTCGACCAGGTGGCGACGGTGAGCGGCGCGGTGGCCGCGGCGGCCACCGACATCACCGGGCGTGTCGATCAATCGACCAGCCTCGCCGCCGAGGCGAGGGCGCGCGCAGCAGACGCGACCGCCGCGATGCGAGCCCTGGCCGAGGCCTCGCGCGCCATCGAGCAGATCACCCGCTCCATCGAGCGCATCTCGGAGCAGATCAACGTGCTCGCGCTCAACGCCACCATCGAGGCCGCGCGGGCCGGGGCGCTGGGAACGGGCTTCGCGGTCGTCGCGCGCGAGGTGAAGTCGTTGGCGCTCGAAGCACGCAAGGCCACGCGGGACATCGACGAGCGCGTCTCGACGGTCTTCAGCGAGGTCGAGCGGAGCGTGAACGCCGTCGGCGCCGTCGAGCAGGTCATCGTTCAGGTCAGCCAGCTCTGCGGGGCGATTCGTGAGGCGGCGGGCCACCAGGCGGCGCGGCTGGCCGAGGTGGCTCAGCACACCGCGCTGGCGAGCGAGGGCCTCAAGTCGGTGACCAACGAGGTCGAGCGCGTCGCCGAGCTGTCGATGGACGAGGGAGCGGTGCTCGACCTCGTCAAGGCGCAGGTGTCGGACCCGGGCGGCAGCGGGGGGACCGGCGTGGAGCCGTTGGCAGCGGCCGCGTGAGTGACGTGCGCGGGGCAATGGGGCCCCCGTCAGTGGCAGTCGCAGTGGACCGAGGAGACACACCATGAGCGCAGTGCAACACCTGAGACCGGCGGGGAACCCGGTCGAACCCGTGACCGACATGATCGCGAGCCTCGAGGCGCAGCTCGCGTGCTTCTACGAAGAGCAGGCCCTCGCCGGCGGCAGGACGCACGGCGAGCTGATGCAGACGCTCGAGAGCCTCGAGGCCCAGCTGAAGGACGTGTACGAGGAGCGCGAGCGCATGGGCGCCGAGTCTGCACCGATCGTCGCCGAGGTCGATTCGACCGACGCCACCCTGGCGGTCGCTTCGCTCGAGGAGCAGGTGAAGGTGCTGCTCGAGGAGCGGAACGACGAGCAGGCGGCTGCGAGGGACGGCGCGCTCGCGGTCGGCTCGCTCGAGGCCCAGGTGCGGGCGCTCCTTGACGAGAAGGCCGATCTCGAGGGCACCGTCGGCTCCCTCGAAGACCAGGTGCGGGCGCTGCTCGACGAGAAGCGAGAGCTCGAGGCCCAGCTCGCCGGCACCCGCGATCGCGCTCGTCGCGCGACCCATGCCCTCATCGAGCAGTTCGTCATCGAACCCTGACGTCGTCGTTCAACCCGCGGTACCCATTCAGGAGAGACCCATGTCGTTTTTTGATCCGCAGATCCTCAGTCAGCTGCCCGCGGCGTCGCGGGAGTTCGCCAACGCCCAGCCGTTCGGCATCGTCAAGGTCACCGACGATGGCACCGTGCAGATGTACAACACCTGGGAGGCCGAGATGGCCGGCGTCGCCCCGCGCGATGCCGAGGGCAAGAACTTCTTCACCCAGGTCGCGCCCTGCACGAACAACCGCCTCGTCTTCGGGAAGTTCAAGGACGGGGTCGCGCGCGGCTCGCTCGACGCCGAGTTCAACTACACCTTCACCTACCGCATGAAGCCGACCAACGTGGTGCTGCGCCTGGTTCGCGACCCGAAGTCGAAGTCGAACTGGGTGCTGGTCGGAAAGAAGAACTGACGCAGCCTGGGACCGTGGCCGGGGCGCGGGGAGCGCTTTCGGCCACTCCTTTTTTCAACTGCCTTGGGAGAGGTCATGAAGCTCGTCGACGTGCTGCGTTTACGCCTGACCGACCCGGTCCTCGAGGTCATCTGGGACGAGATGCTCGCCGGCTGGGGCACGGCCAGTGACGAGGAGCGCTCGATGCTGCGCGGGTGGGTGCGCCGCAAGCGCGACGACTTTCTCGCGTTCGCCGCCGAGTGCGTCGACGAGGAAGAGCTCGAGCAGTACGCGGCCCTTCAGTACATCGAGCTGCGGGCGCACTGGCAGGGCATCAACAATCGCCTCAACTACGCGATGGTGACCGCGGGGTCGACCGACCCACGCCTCGTCTACCGGAGCGCCCTGATGAGCCAGCTGCTCGGAGCGCTCGAGGGCGTGCTCGACCCGGCGTCCGTCAGTCGCATCATGACCTTCCTCTCCGAGCCCATCGTGGTCCGCCGCCGCGACGAGGAAGCCGCGGCCTGACATGGGTCCCATGCGTCCACCGTGTGGAGGCTGCGTTGAGGCCATTCCAGTCATGCTCAAGAAGTGAAGCCTGAGCGGCGAGACTCAGCGGCCATGCCACCGTCCTCCGTTCGCCTCACGAGCTGGGCCGTCACCGACCGCCTGGGGGTCATTCGTTCGATTGGTGGCGGCTTCTCGACGTCGGCGGTCGGCGACAGCCTGACGGCGCTCCTGTCGAGCCGCCGGGTGCGCCAGAACGATGGCCTCGATGAAGTCGACGTCGTCGTGGTGTGGACGGTCGGAGGCGACGTCGTGCTTGAGGTCTGCCGCGAAGCGGGCCCGTTGGGCGTTCCCCTTCCGGGCGGCGTCCCGATCGGGGTCCAGGTGTTCGACTCGAGCGGAGACATGGTGCTGGTGTCGGCCCCGCTCGCTCGGCGCCTCGGCTTCCCGGGCGGCAGGTCGGGTGACGGCTCGTTCAACGTTCGGCGCGGGAGCGTCGTGGCGCAGGCCGCGGTGACTCGGTCCATCGAGAGCGCCTACGCCGGAACGGCCGGGGGCCCCGAGGAGTTCGTGTTCGATCTCGGGACCTCGGGGAGCGCGTCTCAGCGACTGGTGCTCCGCCAGCAATACGTGCCCCTCTTCGGTGGCGACGGGGCCGTGGTCGCGGTGCTGGGGCTGACGTGGGACGTCACGGAAGCGCGCGCCGAAGAGCGCGTGGCCCAGACGCAGCTCGCCCGCTACCGCCGCCTCGTCGAGGCCTCACGAGACGCGATCGCCTTCATCGGGGTCGACGGCACGACGCAGCTCATCAACGCCGCCGCAGAGTCCCTCTACGGGTACCGGTTCGAGGAGTACCGCCGGGACCCGCAGCTGCCCGCGCGAATGCTCAAGCCGGAGTTCCACGCGTGGTTCGGCGCTTTCTGGGCCGCCTTCGAGCGCGACGGGGTCTTCCCCGAGACTGACGTGCAGCTCGAGTGGTTCCGGAAGGACGGCTCCGAGATCACCGCGGAGCACCGCTTCACCAACGTGCGCGACGAGGCGGGGCGCCTGCTCGGCTTCTTGAACCTCTCGCGTGACGTCACCGAACGCGTTCGAACGGAGCGCGCCCTCGAGCGCGCGCACGAGCGGCACTCGGTCGCGACCCGGCAGGGCGGCATCGCGGTCGTCGAGTTCGACCTCGCCTCGGGCCTCGTCGAAGCCGACGCGGCGCTGCTCGAGCGCCTCGGGGTCCCCGGAGCGGCGCGGCTCCCCGACTTCTGGGGGCGCTTCGTCCACGACGACGACCTGCCCCTCGTCATGCAGCGCCTCGACCGCGTTCGGACCGGCGCTGACGACTTCGGTCCCGACCTCGATCTGCGGCTGCGCCAGGCCACGGGCGACTTCCGGTGGTACCGGCTCAGCGCGTCGCTCGCGCCCCCGGCCCCGGGCCACGAGGCCCCGACGCTCCTCGGGACGATGCACGACGTGCACGAGCGGCGGGAGCTCGAGCTGCGGGTGCTCGAAGCGCAGAAGCTCGACGCCGTGGGGCGACTCGCCGGAGGCGTCGCGCACGACTTCAACAACCTGCTCACCATCATCAACGGCACCTCGAGCGAGCTCCTCGACGAGGGCCTCGTATCGGGCGAAGCCCGTACGCTGGTCGAAGACGTCCTGCACGCCGGACGGAGCGCGTCCTACCTCGTCCAGAACCTGCTCGCCTTCGGGCGCAAGCAGGCCCAGAACGTCACCTGGTTCGACGTGAACCTGGTGGTCACGAGCGCCCAACGAATGCTCTTCCGCGCCCTGGGGCCGGAGCGCAGCCTGGCGCTGCAGCTGGGGCCCGTCGATGGGCTCGTGCGGGGCGACGCGGCCCAGCTCGAACAGGTGATGGTGAACCTCGTGCTCAACGCGCGCGACGCCCTCGCCGAAGGTGGCACGGTGACGGTCCGCACGGCCGAGGTGGCCTCGCCCCCCGACGCCGTTCGGCACGCGCTGGGGCCGGGTCGGTACGTGGTGCTGACGGTCGCCGACGACGGCGTGGGCATGACGCCCGACGTGAAGGCGCGCGCGATGGAGCCGTTCTTCACCACCAAGGCCCCCGGCCGGGGCACCGGGCTGGGCCTGGCGGCCGTCTATGGCATCGCCCGCCAGTGCGGTGGTGACGTGTTCATCGAGTCCGAGCCCGGCGTAGGCACCACGGTCGGGCTGGTGCTCCCGCTGGGCGAGTCGGTCGAGTTCGCGGCTCGGACCGAGGGCCGGGCGAGGTCTGAGCGCGGGCGGGTGCTGGTGGTCGAAGACGACGAGCGCGTGCGGCGCTTCACCAGCCGCGTCCTCACGCGGGGGGGCTTCTCGGTCGAGGCCGTCGCCACGCCCGTCGAGGCCAGGCAGCGGCTCACCGGGCCCTCGGCGTTCGATCTCGTCATCACCGACTGGAAGATGCCAGAGGGGGGCGGGCGCGCGGTGCTCGAGGTCGTCAAGTCGCTCCAGCCTGCGCCCCGGCTCCTGGTGGTGTCGGGCTATACGCGCGACGAAGACCTCGGCCGCTCAGGCGTCGAGGTGCTCGAGAAGCCATGGACGACGGAGTTGTTGCTTCGAGCCGTCATGTCGACGCTGAGCGGTTGAGGGCGACGCGATGCTGCGAGTGTTGGTGGTCGACGACGACCGGTTCATTCCCGAGATGGTGTGCCGGGCGCTGCGCCGCAAGGGCGTCGAGGCCACGGCCGCATTGACCTTCGACGAGGCCCTGCGCCGCCTCGCGAGCGAGCAGTGGACGCACCTCCTCACCGACGCCCGCATGCCCGGCGGGAGCGGAGTCGAGCTGGCGGTGCGCGCGCTCTCTCTCAACCCCGCGCTCCGGGTGGTGGTGATGAGCGGCGCCAGCCGCGCCGAGATCGGCCTCCCGGACGACGTCGAGCTGCTGCACAAGCCCTTCGAGATCGCCGACGTCCTCACTCGGCTGGGGGTGACGTCGGCGCCGCCCCGCTGACGAGCTCGTCGACCGACGCGAGCAGGCGAGCGGCCGTGAACGGCTTGCGCAACAGGCGCGTCTGGTTCGAGGTGGTGACTACCCGCTCCGTGCTGTGCCCCATGAAGCCCGTACAGAGGAGCACCGGCACCAGCGGGTGCCGGGCGCGAATGAGCCGGGTGGCCGTCACCCCGTCCACGCGGGGCATCAGCACGTCGAAGATGCACACGTCGACCGACGCAGGGTCGGCCAGGTAGCGCTCGACCGCAGCCTCACCGTCGGTCGCGACGACGACGTCGTGGCCCGCCGTACGCAGCACCCGCTCGACGACGCTGCGCACCGCGGCGTCGTCGTCGGCGAGCAGCACGCGCGCCCTGCGAGCGACGCCTCGTCCCGGCGCTGGCGCGAGGTCGGCGTTGGCTGGCAGGGCGAGGCCGGGCTCGACGGGGAGGAAGAGCGACACACGTGTGCCCCGGCCAAGCGTGGATTCGAGGGTCAAGAACCCGCCATGCTGCTGGACGACCCCGTTGACGACGGCGAGCCCGAGGCCGACGTGCTTGCCCGACTTCCGGGTGGTGAAGAAAGGCTCGCACGCGCGCTCGCGCGTCGCCTCGTCCATGCCGTCGCCGTCGTCGACCACGTCGAGCCTGAGCCACCGCCCCGGGCTCGCCGCCGCGTGCAGGCGCACCTGCTCGTCGCTCAACACCACCGGGGCCGCGCGCACCGAAACGGGCCCGGAGCGCGGGTTCGCCTCGAGCGCGTTGCGGACCAGGTGGTCGAGGCAGTCCTCGAGTTGGGCCCGGTCGGCGCGAACGGTCAGCGGCACCGCCGGCGGGACGAAGTGGATGCCACGTCGCCGCGCGAAGTCGTCG